>CAZYWZ010000011.1:7314-88048 GCA_964651705.1 uncultured Verrucomicrobiales bacterium | reverse complement strand
AGGCGCAGCCCACATCGCGACCCAATTTTCGAGTCAGCAACGCCGCCGGCGCGGGGACGCGCCGCATGATTCATGTGGCTTGGCAAAGTCTGCACCGGCTGCTAGCCATCGGTTTCTACCAACCATGAAAATGACATCCCTTCGCCCCATCGGCTGGATCGCGCTCGCGCTGGCAGTCTCGGCGAGCCTCCCGTTTGTCACTTCCTTCGCCATGGCCCAGGGACAGGGCCGCCCACCCGGCGGTCCCCCGGGACCCGGAAAGGGGCCGAGGATGGGGGCCACGGAACCGCTTTTCCCCTCGGCGACAGTCCCAAGGAACGACCGCGAGAAAGCCGTCCTCGCGATACTCGAGGACATGGACAAGACCCAGCGCGGAGGCAGCATGAGCGTGCCCGCGAACGACGGGCGCCTGCTCCGCATCTTGGCCGAGGCGGCCGACGCAAAGCACGTGGTGGAGCTGGGGACCTCGATCGGCTATTCTGGCATCTGGTTCTGCCTCGCGCTGGAGGCCACCGGCGGAAAACTGACGACCTTCGAGATCGACGAGGGGCGCGCGGCAACGGCCCGGGCCAACTTCAAGCGCGCCGGCGTCGAGGATCGCGTGACGCTCGTCTTCGGCGACGCGCACGAGAAGGCGCAAGAGGTCCAGGGGCCCATCGATGTCGTGTTCCTCGACGCGGACAAAGAGGGCTACATCGATTATCTGAACAAGCTCCTTCCCAAGCTGCGCCCCGGCGGACTCGTCATCGCGCACAACATGACCCAGCGCCAGGCCGACCCCAAGTACGTCGACGCCATCACCACCAACCCCGAGTTGGAGACCCTATTCGTCAGCGCCGGGGCCTCAGGCATCGGCGTCAGCCTGAAGAAGCGATAGGCAAGAGTCCCTCTGCGTAGGGCGAACACCATGGGCGCGAATAGGTAGCCCATCTGGTCACAGATGGGCCCGGGCGCTCGGCCGGCGCTCCCACGGTCTGACGACCGTGGCTACGTCTGGAATTTTCGAGTCAGCCTTTGGCCCTCCCCGACCTCGGGTGAAATTTCCAGTGCGCGGCCTTGATGCGCTGCTCGTCGGTGTGGGTGTAGATCTGGGTGGTGGAGATGTCGGCGTGGCCAAGCATCTCTTGGATGGCGCGGAGGTCGGCACCATTCTGGAGGAGGTGTGTCGCGAACGAGTGCCGCAGCGCGTGAGGGTAGGCGCGTTTCCGGATTCCGGCGGCCTTGGCGACTGCCTTGACGATGCCCCAGACCCGGGCGGCGGTGAGTCGCTTTCCGTGGCGGTTCAAGAAGACTTCGCCCCCGGTCCTCGGGCGCACCAGTTCCGGGCGGCCGAGGGCCAGATACTCGCGCAGGGCCGATGCCGCCGCGCCGGCGATGGGCACCACGCGCTCCTTGTTGCCCTTGCCGATGACCCGCAGGCACTTCTCCTCTAGCATCACGTTCTCAAGCCGCAGCCCCGTAAGCTCCGAGACGCGGAGCCCGCAACCGTACAGGACCTCCAGCATCGCCCGGTCCCGCAGGCCCAGCGCCCCCGGCCCAACGGGGCCTTCCATCATCCTCTCCATGTCGGGCTGCGTCAGTGTCTCGGGCAATGTCCGCTCCAACTTCGGCAACTCCAAAAACTCGGCCGGGTTCTTTCGGCCGGCCGCCCGGGCGGCCCACCAGCCAAAGAACCGCCGCAGGGCGACCGCATGGATCTTGAGCCCCGCCGGTCGCCGCCCCCCCCGGCGTTCCGCCGCAAGAAAATCCCTCAGCTCGTCGCCGGATACCCCCGCCAGATCGCGCGCCCGGCACCAGCGGAAGAATCGCCCCAGCGCCCGGCGATTGATCTCCCGATAGTTGTGAGACAGGCCCTCCTCCACCTCGAGGTGGTCCAGAAAAGCCTCGGCCTCTTGGGGAAACTCCAATTCGCCCACCTCAGGGGCGGCCACCCCCGCCCTCCATCGGATACCCCGCGGCCTGCATGTTGCGAAAACCGCCGATCAGGGACCGCACCCGCGAGTATCCCATCGACTGCAAGTTCACCGCCGACATCACCGACCGGTACCCGCCGCCACAATACAGGATCAACTCGGTATGCTTGTCCGGCACGCGGGCCACGATATCCCGCTCGATGATCCCGCGCCCCATGTGCACCGACCCCTTGGCCCGGCCCTTGTCCCACTCGTGATCCTCGCGGACATCCACCAGCATCGCCTCCGGGTTCTCCGCCAGCCGCCGCCTCGCCTCCTCCAGCGTGATCTCCGTCACGCGCGGACGCATCGAGTCCACCAGGTCCTCAAACTCCGACGAATGCACCACGCTCATGGCCTCTTGCCTCCTTCTCCCTGCAGCAGCCGCCGCAGGCCATCCTCCAGATCCTGAAGGGCCTTGAGACCCTCCACCCCCAACTCCTCGATGCCGCCGCGCGCGGGACCGACGATCTTCGGGTCCGCGCCCCACGAGCTCGCGATCAGCCGCGGCTTCGGGCACCCGAACACCGCGCGCCCGACCACCTGCCCCGAGCCGTCAACGACCTCGACCTCCCAGTGCGCCGAGGCATCCGCCTGCGGGCGCAACAATAGCAACCGCACCCGGTGGCACTCCGCCTCCGCCATCTCGGCCAATTTCTCCGCGCGGGCCCTCACCTCCGAGATGCGGCCCCCGAGATCCGCCGCCACCAGCGGCACCAGGGGGCCGGGCTGCGCCGAATCGATCACCCCGGCCCGGTCATCCACCACCTTCCCCGCCTGAAACTCCACCAGCCGCCGGTTGCCCTTGAAATTGCCATCCTCGAACACGAACTCCCACTTCTGCACGCCCTCGGATTCGGTCACCCGCAGCGCCAGCGGCATCGTCCCCGCCGCCAGGCTCAGCTTCCCGGCGACCTCCCTGACCATCTCCGCCGCGGTCGGCTCCGCCCCCGTCGCCGTCGCGGCGACCCACGCCCCCGCCATCAGCCATCCCAGACTCGCCAGATGCATCCGCCTATGATGCTCCACCTCCCGTCCCGCTTCAAATCTGTTTTCAAATCCGCATCAAAAATCGCCCCGCCATCGGCCTCGGCTGTCCAATGCACACGGCAGGGCAAGCGCCTCACAAGCGCCATCCGTGTCGCGCGATGAACAACGGCGTATGACTCGGGATGCCGACGGATATTCCCGTATGAAACCCGGTAAATGTGGCGGTGAGTTTCGACTCCTGCACTCTGTGGCTTTGGCCGATGCCGCGGGTGGGGCGGTGTCTGGAGGGTTGCGGGAGCGCGAATGGCGCTATTGACGCCCCGGGGCCGCGCCCATATCTTGCGTGCTCATCGCGCATGGCGTCTCACACCCGCAGCGCCCAGGGCCCGCCGGGCGGTTTTCGAGCCGCCGCCGCCGCCCGCGAATCAACCGACCATCGGGGAACCACCATGAACACACCAGAGGCATCGCATCCCAATCCAAGCCCGGGCCGCGCCCTGACGCGTCGCGACGCCTTACGGACCGGCGCCGCCGCCGCGGCATCGTGGCTTGCCGCGCCATATTTCGTGCCGTCCTCCGCCCTCGGCAAGGATGGGGCGCAGGCCGCCTCGGCCCGGATCACGCTGGGCCTGATCGGGCAGGGCAACATCATGGGCAGCCACCGCGGGGCGTTCCTGAACAACCCGCGCGTGCAGATCCTGGCGATCTGCGACGTCGACAAGCAGAAGCGCGAGTCGGCCAGGGCGCAGGTGGACGCGAAATACTCCGGCTGCGAGGCGTATCACGAGTTCGAGGCGGTGCTGGCGCGGGCCGACATCGACGCGGTGGTGATCGGCACCCCGGACCACTGGCACGCCGCGATCGCCATCGCGGCGATGCTCGCGGGCAAGGACGTCTATGTGGAAAAGCCGATGTGCCTGACGATCGCGGAGAGCAAGAAGGTCCTCGAGGTCGCGCGGCGCACGGGCCGGGTGCTGCAGGTCGGCTCGCAGCAGCGCTCGGACCCGGCGTTCCGCAAGGCGGCCGAGATGGTCCGCAACGGGTGGATCGGGAAGATCCGGGAGGCCTACACCAGCATCGGCGATTTCCCGCCGCCCGCGCTGTTCGAGGCGCAGCCGGTGCCCGAGGGTTTCGACTACGACCGCTGGCTCGGCGCCGCGCCGTTCGAGCCGTACCATCCGGAGCGGGTGTCGGGCAGCTACGGCGGCGGCTGGCGCCGATCGTGGGATTATGGCTCGCGCAAGCACGGGGACTGGGGCGCCCACCATTACGACATCGTGCAGTGGGCGCTCGGGATGGACGAGACCGGGCCGGTCGAGTTTGTCCCGAAGGGCTACAATGGCGAGCCGTACCAGTTTCACCGGTACGCGGACGGGACGAAGGTCGTCCGCAACCACGCCGACATGAAGGGCCACATGATCCGTTTCATCGGCGAGAAAGGCGAGGTCCTGGTCAGCCGCGGCAACAAGCTCGACACCGTGCCCGGCGATCTCGCCAGGCGGCCCCTCTCCTCCTCCGATGTCCGGCTCTACGCGTCGGACAGCCATCACAACAACTGGCTGGACTGCATCCAGACGCGCGGGCGACCGATCGCGGACGTCTCGGTCGGCCATCGCACCTGCGAGATCTGCCTGCTCTCCGGCATCGTCGAGAGGATCAATCGGCCAGTGAAATGGGATCCGCTCAAAGAGGAGATAGTCGGCGATCCCGAGGCGGCAAAATGGATGGACCGGCCGCGGCGGGCCCCCTACGCGCTGCCCGCCTGATCCCATGTCCGCTACCAGGAGCACACCGATGAATAAGATTGCATCCCTCGTCCTCGTCCTCACCGCCGCGCTGGCCCCGGGACGCGCCGAGAGTCCCGCCGAAACCGTCGCGGCCATGGCAGGGGATCTGGCCTCGGCCAACCTGGAGGAGCGCCTCGCCGCGCGCGACGGCATCCAGAATGCGGGCGCGCTGGCGTCGCGGCCCGGCGCCGAGGCGGAGCGCGCGGCCTACGCCAAGGCGTGCCTCGGTTTCCTCTCCCCCTCGCACCCGCAACCGGCGCGCGTCTGGCTGGCGCGCATGCTCGGGCTCTTCGGCGGCGAGGAGTCGGTCTCGGCCCTCGCGGGCCTGCTGGCGGATTCCGATGCCGAGTTGCGGGACGCGGCCCGACGCGCCCTGCAGGCGAATCCATCCCCCAAGGCCGCCGACGCCCTGCGTTCGGCATTGGCCGCGGCGAAAGATCCGGTGGCGGTGCGGGGCCTGATTGACGGCCTAGCCTATCGTCGCGATGTGGGGGCGGTCGATGCCATCGCCAAGAAGGTGGGCGATGCCGATGCGAAGTTGGCCTCCGCGGCGGTGCTCGCCCTCGGCAAGATCGGCGACGCGAAGGCCGTGGCCGCGCTCGTCGCCGCAAAGGGCCGCGCCCCCGAGGCGCTCAAGCGTCAGATCGATGCCGCGATCCTCGACGCACCCGCCGCGGACGCCAAAGTCCTCGGTCCGATGACCGACCAGGGGGATCCGGGGATCCGCATCGGTGCGCTGGCGCGCCTCCTGCGCGCCGACCCGGCGGCCGGAAGGACGAAGGTCACCGCCGCCATCCGGGACAAGGACGCCGACGTCGCCGCGGCCGCGCTCCGGCTCGCGATCGACTCCAGCGATGCCGCGCTCCAGAAATCCGCGATCGACGCCATCCCGGCCCTGGCGCCCGGCCTGCAGGCCATGGCCGCGACGATAGCGGGCGAGGCGGGGGCGAAGGTGGCGGCCCCCGCGCTGGAGGCATTGCTCAAATCCCCGGATGCCGGGGCGCGCACGGCGGCGATCGTGGCCCTCGGCAAGGCGGGAGGCGCCGACGCCCTCGAGCCCCTGCTGGACCGGTTGGCCAATGGGGATAAGGACGAGCAATCCGCGGCCGAGCGCGCGCTGGCGGCGGCGCGCGATGCCGCGCTGGATGCGAAATTGATCCAGGCCGCCAGAGGGGGTTCCGATCCGATCGCCCTGGCAGCGATCCGGGCGCTGGCGGCGCGCAATCCCGCCGGGACCGCGGCGACCTTCGGCGCCCTCGCCAAGGCCAGCGACGCGGGTCTCCGCGATGCCGCGCTCGACGGGCTCAAGGCCGTCGGGACCGCCGCCGAGCTGAAACCGCTGTTGGAGATCGTCGCCACCTCGGCCGACGCGACGGGGAGATCCAAGGCGCAGGCCGCGGCGGGCGCCATCGCCACGCGCTCCCCAGACCAGGCGGCCGCCCTGGATGCCATCCGCTCCGCCATGTCCCGCGCCACCTCCCCCGCCAACCGCGCCGAGCTCGTCGGCATGCTCCCCGCCTCTCCCAGCCAGGCTGCGCTCGACGAGACCGTGAAGGCCTTCGCCGACCCCGACCAGGGCGTCCGCGACGCCGCCCTGCGCGCGCTCTCGGCTTGGCCGAACTTTGCCGCGGGCCAGCCCTTGCTCAAGATCGCCCAGGAATCCCCGGCCGACGCGAAACCTTACGTCCTCGCCATGCGCGGCATCGCCAAGATCCTCAACATCGACGGCCCCTCCGGCAAAGAGCGCATCGCGCTGGCCAAAGAGGCCCTGGCCGCCGCCAAGCGCCCGGACGAGAAGAAGCTCATCGTCGCCGCCCTCGGCAGCATGAAGGCCGGCGAGGCCAACAAACTGCTGGAGGCATTGTCCGGCGACCCGGACGTCGGCGCCGAGGCCAAGGCCGCGCTGGCCAAAAGGAAGAAGTGATCGGACGATCCTGCTCGCCTGTCGGCGCGGGCAGGATTCCGCCTGCGGCCCGTCCAGCGCGGCGGGGCGCCACTGGCGCACCGAAAGGAGCCCATCGGGCCGCCGATGGGCCCGGGCGCTGGACCAACGCGCCCGCGGTCTGACGACCGCGGCGACACTTGGAGTTTCGATCCAGCCATCATGCCCCGCGCACGGGGCACCACCGGGGAGAAAAATGTAGCCCCTCCGGTCACGGAAGGGCCGCGCGGTGGGGGTCCACGGCCTCACGGCCGTGGCTACGTCTGGAATTTTCGAGTCGGCCCTTACGCCTGCCAGCCCTGGAGGACGCGCATGTAATTGGCGCGCTCGAAGACCGAGGGGTCGGGGCATTTCTGGAGGCTCATGCAGCCCCGGAGCTGCTTGATGTCGGTGTACTCGTGCTCCTGCATCCACCGGGAAAGGCCCTCGAGCAGGACCTGGACCTGCTTGGCGCCGTGGCGGAGCAGCAGCGAGACGATCTGCACCGTGTCGGCTCCCGCCATGAGGGTCTTGATCAGGTCCTCGGGCGTGTGGACGCCGCCGGTGGAGCACAGGCCGACAGGGCCCTGCCCATGGAGGATCGCCAGCCACCGGAGCCGCAGCAGCAGCTCGCTGGAGTGCGAGAGGTTGATCCGCGGGCTGGCCTCCAGCATCTCGATGTCGATGTCGGGCTGGTAGAATCGGTTGAAGATCACCACCCCTTCCGCGCCGAGGCTAGACATGCGGCGGATGAGGTTGGGCAGCGAGCTATAGAACGGCGACAGCTTCACCGCGAGAGGGATCTTGATTTGCGCGCGGACTGCGGCGACGACCTCCGCGAGCCTGTCCTCCACCTGCTGCCCGGACTCGGCGGGATCGGTCGGCAGGAAATAGAAGTTCAGCTCCAGCGCGTCGGCGCCGGAGCCCTCCATCCGCTTGGCGTACTCGGTCCAGCCGCCGACCGTCACGCCGTTGAGCGACGCGACCACGGGGATCTCGAGCTTCCTCTTCAATTCCTCCAGCTGGCGCAGGTACTCCTCTGGCCCCAGCACGTACTCTGCCACCGAGGGGAAGTAGCTGGTCGCCTCGGCGAAGGACTCCCCGTGCGACTCGATGAAGGCCTCGCCGGCGCGGCTCTCGATATCGATCTGCTCCTCGAACAGCGAGCGCATGACGATCGCGGCGGCGCCACGCTCCTGCAGTTCGACGGCGACCTCCGCGCTATCGGCCAGCGGGCTGGCGCCGACGAGCAGCGGGTTTCGGAGCTTGAGTCCGAGGAATTCGGTTTCTAGGCGCGGGTTCATGCGTGCGATCCTCCGTTGGTTTGGGCCGCCCCATCGCCTCGATAGGTCTCGGCGAGTTGCTGGAGCAGTTTGAAGTGATCCCGGACGCCCTTCTGGGCGCGCTCGGCCAGCGCCGCGGCGCGCTGCGGGTGGGTCTGGTGCAGCGCGCGGTACCGCGCCTCGTTGTCGATGAACTTGTTCAGCGGGATGCGCGGCGGCGCCGAATCGATGACGAGCGGCGATTCGGAGGTGCCGCGCCGGTTGGGATCGAAGCGATACAGCGGCCAGTAGCCGGTCTCGACCGCGAGCTTCTGCTGCTCGAGGCCCTGCCTGAGCGAGTAGCCGTGCGCGATGCAGTGGCTGTAGGCGATGATCAGCGAGGTGCCGGGATAGGCCTCGGCCTCGGCGAAGGCCCGCGTCGTCTGCAAATCCTTCGCGCCGAAGGCGACGGTCGCGACGTACACGTCGCCGTAGGTCATCGCCAGGAAGCCGAGGTCCTTCTTCTGGCGCTCCTTGCCCGCCGCGGCGAACTTCGCCACCGCGCCCATGGCGGTGGCCTTCGAGGCCTGCCCGCCGGTGTTCGAATAGACCTCGGTGTCGAGGACGAGGATGTTGACGTCCTTGCCCTGCGAGAGCACGTGGTCCAGCCCGCCGAAGCCGATGTCGTAGGCCCAGCCATCGCCGCCGAAGACCCACACGCTCTTGCGCACGAGGTAGTCGGCCAGCGACCCCAGCCGCAGCGCCTCCTTGGCAGGCAATTTCTTGGCCAGCCCGCGGAGCGCCTTGACGCGCTCGCGCTGCGCCGCGATCTCCGCCTCGGTCTTCTGCGGGTTGGAGAGCAATTCCTCGACCAGCTTGTCGCCGAGGACGCCCGCGTGGCGCCGGATGAGGTCGGCGGCCTGCTCGCGCTTCTGGTCGATCGCGAACCGCATGCCCACGCCGAACTCGGCGTTATCCTCGAAGAGCGAGTTGGACCAGGCCGGCCCGCGCCCGTCGGCATTGACGGTGTAGGGGGTGGTCGGAAGGTTGCCGCCGTAGATCGAGGAGCATCCCGTGGCGTTGGCGATGATCGCCCGGTCGCCGAAGAGCTGGCTGACGAGTTTCACGTAGGGGGTCTCGCCGCAGCCCGCGCAGGCGCCCGAGTACTCGAATAGCGGCTCCATGAATTGCGAGGATTTGACCTCGGTCGGCGCCAGGCCGGCGCGGTCCGGGTTCGGGAGTTTGTCCAGGAAGAAGGCGTAGTTCTCGCGCTCCTGGTCGACGATGGGCGGCTGGGGGTGGGCGTCGAGGGCCTTGTGCTTCGGGTTGGTCTTGTCCTTGGCGGGGCAGACCACGATGCACAGCTCGCAGCCGGTGCAATCCTCCGGGGCCACCTGGATGGTGAAGCGGTTGCCGGGGTGGTCCTTGGAGCGGAAGGCCGCGGACTTGAACGTCTCCGGCGCGCCCTTGAGCAGGTCCTCGGGGTAGAACTTGGCGCGGATGGCGGCGTGGGGGCAGACCATCACGCACTTGTTGCACTGGATGCAGATGGCCGGATCCCAGACCGGGATCTCGAGCGCGAGGTTGCGCTTCTCCCAGCGGGTGGTGGCGGTCGGCCAGGTGCCGTCCACGGGGAACGCGCTCACGGGCAGCAGGTCGCCCTTGCCCTGCATCATCACGGCGGTCACGCGCTGGACAAAATCCGGCGCGGCCGACGAGACCGGCGGCGGGCGGTGGTGGCCGGACGAGATCTTGGCCGGGACCTTCACCTCGTGGAGATTCGCCAGCGTCGAGTCGACGGCCTTGAAGTTCTGCTCGACGACGTGCTGGCCCTTGCGCGCGTAGGTCTTCTCGATGGTGTATTTGATCCTCTCGATCGCCTGCTCGCGCGGCAGGACGCCGGAGATGGCGAAGAAGCAGGTCTGCATGATCGTGTTGATGCGCCCGCCCATGCCGGTGTCCCGGGCCACGGCGTACGCGTCGATCACAAAAAATTTGAGTCTTTTCTCGACGATCTGGCCCTGGACTTCCGCGGACAGCTTGTCCCAGACGTCCGCGGGGCCGTGCGGGCTATTGAGCAGGAAGACGGCGCCGGGCGCGGCGCACTCGAGCACGTCGAGCTGCTCCATGAGATGCCACTGGTGGCAGGCCACGAAGTTCGCGGTGCGGACCAGGTAGGGCGCGCGGATCGGCTTCGGGCTGAAGCGCAGGTGCGACACGGTCACCGCGCCGGACTTCTTCGAGTCGTAGACGAAATAGCCCTGCGCGTAGAGGTCGGTGTCGGTGCCGATGATCTTGATGGAATTCTTGTTCGCGCCGACGGTGCCGTCGGCCCCGAGCCCGTAGAACAGCGAGCGGGAGACATCTCCGGACTCGATGTCGAACTCCGGGTCCCAGGGGATCGAGAGGTGCGTGACGTCATCGGTGATGCCGACGGTGAAATGCCGCTTCGCCTGGCCGGTGGCCAGCTCGCCATAGATGGCCTTCACCATCGCGGGCGTGAACTCCTTCGAGGAGAGGCCGTAGCGGCCGCCGACGACGTCCGGGAGCTTCTCGTCGCGCCAGCACCCCGCCCCGCGCTCGGCGAGGGCGGTGATGACATCCTGGTACAGGGGCTCGCCGACGGCGCCCGGCTCTTTCGTGCGGTCGAGGACCGCGATGCGGCGGGTCGTCTGCGGCAACGCCTCGACGAAGGCCTCCGCGCTGAAGGGGCGATAGAGCCTCACGATCACGGCGCCGACCTTGTCCCCGCGGGCGGTGAGCCACTCGACCGTCTCGGCGACGGTCTCCGCGCCGGAACCCATGATCACGATCACGTTCTCGGCCTCGGGGTGGCCGACGTAATCGAAGAGCCGATAATTTCTCCCGATCAGTTTGCCGAGGCGATCCATCTCCTCCTGGACGATCGCGGGGAGGCGGTCGTAGTAGCCGTTGATGGCCTCGCGCGCCTGGAAGAAGGCGTCGGGGTTCTGGGCCGTGCCGCGGAGCACGGGGTGGTCGGGGCTCAGCGCGCGCCCGTAATGGGCGACGATCGCCTCGGCATCCACCATCTGCTCCAGCACGTCGTTCTCGATGAACTCGATGCGCTGGACCTCGTGCGAGGTGCGGAACCCGTCGAAGAAGTGCAGGAACGGGACGCGGGATTTGAGGGTGGCGGCGTGGGACACGAGCGCGAGGTCGTGGGCCTCCTGGACGCTGCCGGAGGCGAGGAGGGCGAAGCCCGTCTGCCGGACCGACATGACATCGGAGTGGTCGCCAAAGATCGACAGGGCGTGCGCGGCGAGCGTCCGGGCGGTGACGTGCAGCACGAAGGGCGTGAGTTCCCCGGCGATCTTGTACATGTCGGGGATCATGAGCAGGAGGCCCTGGGAGGCGGTGAAGGTGGTGGCCAGCGAACCGGCCTGGACCATGCCGTGGATGGCGCCGGCGACGCCGGCCTCAGATTGCATCTGGGTGATCTGCGGGACGGTGCCCCAGAGGTTGGGCTTGCCCTGCGCGGCCCACTCGTCGGCGAATTCACCCATCGGGCTCGAGGGGGTGATCGGGTAGATGGCACAGAGTTCGCTGAGCCGATAGGCGATCGAGGCGGCGGCCTCGTTGCCATCCACGGTCACCGTATTCCGGTGCCGGGCCGGGGCCCCGTTGCCAGATGTCTTCGTTGCGGGTTGCGTTGCGGTCTTGGGCATGGTCATCTCCGTTCGTGGGGGAAAAGGGTGGCTAATGATGCTTTGAAGAGCAAGTTAGAAAACCTCATTTTTTTGGCGCGGGCCGTTCGATGGCGTACCAGAGGGTCCGGTGGTCGGGTCCGACGGCGAGGCCCCAGCCCCCGGTGGCACGTTTTATCGGGACGCTTGCGGCGCGCTCGCCCCTGGGGTCGAGGGCGGTGACGGTCGGTTGGCCGGCGCCGGGCAGTCGGATGGCGGCGGGGACGCCCTGGGCGATGACGGGGGCGTCGCCCCAGTTTCTGCCGAGGGTGGTGCGCCCGGCATCCCAGACCATGCCCGAATTCTCCGCCCGGGTGGCGAGGGCCAGCAGCATGCGGGACGATTCGGCGATGGGCTTTCCATCGAGCGCGGCGATGGCGGCGCAGGCCCAGGATTTCGGGGGCAATTGGATATCGAATGCCACATCGCCGAGCTCGAGACGGCGGCCCCCGATAACGCCGACGGCGGCGCGGACGGAGGGGGCATTGACGACAAAGTCGGGGTGCTCGCCGGACGGATTCCAGCGCAGCTGGGGCGAGTGGATGAGGTGGCCATCGGCGGGGGCGCTGGCGGGAGGCTCGAGCATGGGACCGGGGCCGGACTCCACGATCCTGGAGGCGGTGCGGCGGGAAAGGATGGCGCCGGGGATCGCGCCAGAGGCGGCGACCCACTTGTCCGCGGTGATCCAGTCGCTCTCCAAGTGGTCCCGCATGCCCTCGAGGGGGAAGGCCACCGCGAGGGTCTCGGGCAGCGGGGCCACGCCTCCCTCGCGGAACATGACCGCGGCGATCGGCGCAAAGACCAACTGGGCCGCGTGGTGCGCCAATTCAAAGTAGCCGTTGATCTTGCCGTTGCCGGCGTTGCCGGAATTCAAATAGCTGAACTGATAGACGGCGTCCCAGTCCTGTGCCGCGGCAAAGGCGCCGAGCATGGGGAACAGCTCGGCGGCCTGATCGTTTGGCGCGGGGTGGTTGTATTCGCTCACGGAGTAGGCCCGGCCAGCTCCCCGATAGAGCGCCAGCCGCCCGAAGGTCCCCCCTTGCGGGTCGGCGACCATCGAGGTGTTCGGGATGTTCCAATTATTGGAGTCCCAGGGTTTGCCGGGGAATCGCGGGTGCTGCCAATAGGCGTGCATGTCGATGTAATCGCTGACCGCCAGCTCGCGCCGCAACCCCCAGCAGCCGCCGTAGCTGGCCTGCGTGTCGCACAGGAGGGACTTGAGGCCGATCTTCTCGCGGATGTGGCGCGCGACGCGGCCGACGGTCTCCCGCTCGATATCCACCAGCGCCTCGCGGAAGTCGGCGACGGCCCGCGGCGGCCAATGCGCCTCGACCAGGCCCAGGGCATCGATGCCGCCATCCGGCAGGCGAAACTCGGGACGGCCGGGACGCAACGAGACGGCGGCAAAGGCCACCTCGCCCGTCGCCGCCCCGAGCCCGAGGCTCAGCCGCGTGCGGTGCGCCGGATCCACGCCCCGGACTTTGAATATGGCGACTTTCTCCGCCCAGCGCTTATCCAGTCTCACGGAGTGCCGCTCGGCCACCGCGGTCCACGGGCCATCGGCGAAGGAGAGGTAGGCGGAGATCTCGCGGGGCGGGTCGGCGCGCCCCTGGAACCGCAGGGTATAGGTGCGGCCCTCCTCGAGGTTCAGGCCGACCTGATGCAGCTGGTTGCCGTAGGACTGGGCCGGGGTCTTGAGCACCCCGAACACCGCCGCCCGGCCGCCATCCGGGCCCTCGCCCACCGCCAGCGTGCAGACATCTTTCTTCGGCCCCTGCGGGCTCCAGCCCTCCAGGCCCGACGCGAACCCGCCATTCTTTAGCATCTCGGCCCCCGGCGCCTCCGCGCCGGAAACCCAGGCCTCCCGAAGCGAGGCGGCATCGGGATAGCGCCCCTTCAGCCACCCCCGCCATTTCGCCTCCAATGCCGCGCGATAGGGCCCCGACAATCCCGCGATCGCCTCCCCGCGCATGGCGAGCAGCGTGTTCTCGTTATTCATCTCGACGAACGCCACCGCGGGATCGTCCGCCACGCGCAGTTTCGTGTGGGGATTGACGCGGTCCAGCAGGGCGCTGGCAAATTCCTCCTGCAGGACAATGAATGGCTCATAGAACCGATCCACCATCTTCCCGTAGCGGTAGCCATATGGCAGATTCGCCTCCTTTAGCCCCGGGTAGGTGCGCGAGACGTGCAGGTTCAGGTTCGCGTAGACCCCATTCTCCTTCAACTGGTGCAGGAACCAGTCCAGGCGATCCAGCTTCTCGGGATCCAGCGCCGACTGGTCCGGCAGCCAGATGTCCCTCGCGTCCATGTGGTGGAAACGCACCACGTTGAACCCCAGTTGCGCCAGCCGCCGCGCGATCTTCGTCGCCGCCTCCTTCTCGGGAAAACACCCCGCGAAGGTGATGTTCACGCCGAGAAAGCGCACGCGCTTTCCCGCCTCGTCCACGAATCGGCCATCCTTGGCCAAGATCCGCCGCGTTGCCGGCCCGCCGTTCAGGAACGACACGTCCACCGGGCTGGCCACCGGGTTATCCAGCGGGGACATGACAAACGGAAACCACCCCCCGGGAGGTTCCGCCGCGCCCATCGGCGCACGGGCAAGGACGAGCACCGACAGAAACCCTCGAACCAGACGGGAACGCACCATGCCGCACGTTGCGTTCGGCCCGCCCGGTTGTGAATATCAAAAATCCCGGGACCGACACCGGCCAAGGGCCGGGGAACCGTCCCGGCGGGCGCCGCCGGAGCGGAATCATGTAGCCTGCGCCTTGGCGCACGCTGCCGAACCGACCGTCCGCGTGCGCCAAGGCGCAGCCTACGTCGCGACCCAATTCTCGAGTCAGGGCACCCGGAACGGCTCGCCGGTATTCGGGTCGTAGATGATGGTGCCCGGCCGATAGCCGGGGTCGTTGATGATCGCGTTGGAGTGGGGCGAATACAGCCGGGACCCCTTCGGCCCCCCGCGCTGGGCGAATGGCACCTTGCCCTTTTCGTTCTCCGCATAGGCGGCTCCCGCCGCGGTCCCTAGGGCCGCCCCCGAGAGCGCCCCGATCCACCAACCGTCCCGGCCACCCGCGGCGCTGCCGATCGCCGCGCCCAAGGCCGCGCCGGTCACCCCGCCCACCCCGGCCGCCGTCGGGCCGCCGGTCCCCTCCTCCGTCGCCGCGCACCCCGCCAGCAACACCGGAACCAAAGCAGAAACCCATATCCTCTTCATAGCCGACTCTCTCCTGTCAGACCCTTATGACGCGCGATGCGCCAAAAGGCTTCAACCATCCGAAAGAATCTGGCCCACCCGACCCCAACCCGCAACCCGCGCAAAAAAATATCTCATCCCCGGGCCCAAACCTCCGTGCTTTTGACCTTTGCCCTTTGACCTTTGCCTTTGGCAATCACATCCCCATCACGGAGTACCCGCTATCGACATAGATCGTCTGGCCGGTGATGCCGGCGCCGCCGTCGGAGGCCAGGAAGAGCCCCGTCTGGCCGACCTCCTCGAGGGTGACATTCCGGCGGAGGGGCGCGTGGGCCTCGTAGTGCTTGTACATCTCCATGAAGCCAGAGATGCCGCGGGCCGCGAGGGTATTGACCGGCCCGGCGCTGATCGCGTTGACGCGGATGCGCTGGGGCCCGAGGTCGTGCGCCAGGTACCGGACCGATGCCTCGAGCGAGGCCTTGGCCACGCCCATGACGTTGTAATGGGGCACCACCTTCTCCGCGCCATAATAGCTCAGGGTGACGATGCTGCCGCCGTCGGTCATCAGCGGGGCCGCGGCGCGGGACACCGCCAAGAGAGAATAGGCGCTGATGTCATGGGCCACCGCGAACGCCTGCCGCGTCGTGTCGATAAAGCGCCCCTCGAGCGCCTCGCGGGGGGCGAACGCCACGCTGTGCAACAGGAGATCGACGCGCCCCGCCCTGGACCTCACGAAATCGAAGAAGCCCGCGATCTCGTCGTCCCGGCTCACGTCGCACTGCGCCACCGGCGTGTCCGGCCCACACTCCGCCGCCAGCTCCTCGACATTGCCCCGCACCCGCTCGCCCTGATAGTTGAAGATCAGCCGGGCTCCGGCGGCGACCCACGCCTGGGCGATCGCCCACGCGATGCTGCGCTTGTTCGCGACCCCGAAAACCACCCCGACGCGGCCCGAGAGAATTCCCTCGCTCATAGGGCGGGCAAGGTGGCGCGTATGAGCCAAGTTTCAAGTCCTTTCCCCTTGTGACCCTTGAGGCGCCCCGATACCCTTCCGCCCCATGGCCGAGGCCCCCCTGCTCTCCGACAAGCCGATCTCCCCCCAGGATCGCCTCATCTTCGCCCTCGATGTCCCCGGGACCGATGCCGCCCGCGACATGGTGGCGCGCCTCGGCGACGCGGTCTCCTTCTACAAGATCGGCCTGCAGCTCTTCATGTCCGGCGCCTACTTCGAGCTGATCGATGACCTCAAGGCCCGGGGAAAGAAGGTCTTCGTCGACCTGAAATTCTTCGACGTGCCCGAGACCGTGAGGCTCGCGGTGCGCGCGCTGCGCGAGCGGGGGGGCGCGGACTTCTGCACGGTGCACGGGAATGACGGCATCCTGAAGGCGGCCGCGGCCGAAAAGGGCGAGATGAAGATCTTGGCGGTGACGGCGCTCACAAGCCTCGACCGGGGTGACCTCGAGGACCTCGGCTTCACGTGCGACGTGGAGGCCCTGGTGCTCTCCCGCGCCCGGCGCGCGCTGCAACACGGCTGCGATGGCGTCATCTCCTCGGGCCGCGAGGCCCGAAAGCTCCGCGAGGCGCTGGGCCCGCGGCTCCTCGTCGTCACGCCGGGAATCCGACCCGTGGACAACGATTCGCGCCCCGCCGACGACCAGAAGCGGACCATGGCCCTGGACGAGGCATTTAGGGCCGGGGCCGACCACGTCGTCGTGGGCCGCCCCATCCGCGATGCCGCAGACCCCCGCGCCGCCGCCCTCGAGATGCAGGCGCAGATCCGGGCGGTTTTTGGCTAGCTCGAGAATTCACCGTAACCCTCTAGTAGCGAAGGGCCTTCGCCCTTCGGCGGGGGATAGGCCGAAGCCGGAAGCGGCTTCGCCACCATTTTCCTCCCCGGTGGTGCCCCGCCTATTTCCCGGCCTTGGGGGCGGCGGGCGGCGTTGGCGCGCCCTCTTTTGCCCCGGACGCGCCGTCGCCGCCCCCCGAGGGCGGCGCGTCCTGAATCCGGACCGGAACGCCGCTCTGCTGCATCAACAGCACGATGTTCTGGTCACGCGTCGTCTTCAGATACTCGACCACCGCGCTCAGAAACTTCTCGTAGTTCTCGGCCACCGGACGCCCCGCCGCGATCTGCTCCCGGGTCGTCTGGAGCGCGTTGGAAAGATTCCGCTGCTGGATCCCGATGTAATGCGTGACCCTCCAGCAGGCCAGAAAAACCAGGATCCCCATGATCGCCTGCCCGACGGCCTGAAACAACCGGCTGGATGATGGTCGATTGGACTCGCTCATTTCTTCCCCCCGGTTTTCGGTGCGGCGGCGGGCGCCGCCGCGGCTCCAGGCTCGGGTGCGGCCGCCCTCGGGGCCGGTGGCGGACTGACGGTTGGTGGCGGAGAGGATTGTGGCGGCGCCACCCGCTGCTGCGCGGCCTGCTGGGGCGCCTGCTTGAAGCCAAACGGCACCAGCAGGGCGTCCACGTTCGGCTGCACCCGGCTATAAGAGATCAGGTTATCGACGAGCCGCTGATAGGTCGCCCGTCGTTTCTGTATCGTGGCGAGTTCCTCCTGGATCTCCCGCAGGTCGCGCAGCTGGCGCTGGTAGGTGGCGCCCGCCACCCAGATCAGGATCACGCCGGCCAGCGCAAAGAGCAGGCCCACCACCACGGCGAATTTTTCCCACGTCCCTCGCATGGTCACTCCTCGTCTCCTCTCGCGGAAACCGGCCCCGGGGATCACGCCGGCCGCCAAACGGCGGCCCGCCCGATCAGAGTTTCCTCATCGACACGTCGTCGAGATAGAACTCCCCGGTTCCCTCCGTCAAAAACTGGAACCAGTGCTTGATCACCCGGCCCTTTTCCTTCCCGGGGATCTCGTAGGTCTTCTTGAAAAATCGCCAGTTGCCCGGCGGCAGTTCGTCCAGATGCCGGATGTGGGTGAGGAGTTTCTTGCCGTACCACTGGGCCTGCTCGCCCCGCCGGGTCGTGGTCTCCTCCCACTCCCATCCCTCGATCTCGAACTCCATGCTCTTGAAGCCCGTCCGCCGATACCAGAAGCTCACCTCGTACTTCGCCCCCAGGACCAGGTCCACCCGCGACTCGTAATCCACGATGTTGCGAAAATTCTTCAGCGACCCGCCGACCTCGGGAAACTTGCCGTTGGCGACCGTCTGCTTCGGCTCGACGAACCAGACCTTCAGGCAATCCCCGCCGCTCCGGTTCGGCCCGGCGGTATTCGCGGGATCGTTGACCTGTTCGGCGACGTAATACGGGATCCCCGGGTTGAACCGGGCGCGCCAGTAGACCGGCCGCTTGTACGCGGGATAGATGTCCGCCCCCGTAAGGGTCTCGATCTTCTCGAACTTCGGCGCACCGGCCTTGCCCTTGTTGTACGCGGCCTGGATGACCCCGTCGGACTTCCCGATCAGCAGATCGAAAAGCCCGTCGGCATTCAGGTCGCCGACGCCCACGCAGGACAATTGCCCGAACGATTTCTGGGAACCCACTTGGACGAGCGCGCCTTCCGCGGAGAGCGGTTCCTTGAGGTCCCGGTTGCCGGACTTGTTCAGATGCACCGTGCACTCGCCCTTGTAATCGGTGACGAGGAGATCCAGGTTGCCGTCCCCATCCCAGTCGACCACGACGGGCTTGAGTTGCTCCCGGCCATCGCCCCAAACAAGGATCTTCTTTTCCTCCGGCTTGAAGCGGGGGCCGGAGTTGCTGCCGGTGTTCTGCAGCATGTAGACCGCGTTGCAGGCATAGGTCCCCTCGCCAACCATCAGGTCGCGGATGCCGTCGCCATTCCAATCCGCGACGTACGGCGTGAAGAAATTGCCCCAGAACTCGCCCTGCTGGCGCAGGTTGATCTCGAAATCCCCCGGCTTCGTGCCGGAGACCGAGATGCGGCCGCCGCTGATGTTGAGCGGCACGCGGAAGACCTCGCCATAGAAGGTGCCCACCACCAGCTCGGGCTCGCGATTCCCGTCCCAGTCAGCCAGATGCAGCCGCGGCACGTACTTCGGGTTGTGGTGCTCCCAGGGATGCTCCATGTTGTAGCCGCCCCAACGCTCCTCGGTGAACAGCCAGATCGGCAAGATCTCCCCATTGCTGAACTTCGGGGCCTCCTTGGTCCCGCCGTTCTTGAACACCCAGATGAAGCCGATCCCGTCGGCCACCACGAGGTCGGGCAAGTCATCGCCGGTGACATCGCCCGCCTGCACCGAGGCGGGCATCGGGATATCGGTCACCTTGCCGCTGCTCGTCGCGGCCATCCGCGTCGCGGTCGGCACCCGGAGTTGCCCCTTGCTGCTCACGCCCTCCCAGAGGTTCTCGGTCTCGATGGCCCGGGCCATGTCCCCGTTGTTGATCAGGTTCGTGGACTGCGCGGCGAGCGGGGAGGCCAGGGCAGCACACAGGGAGACCGCGGCGCCGGCGAGGGTCGCGGCGGCCGGGGCGAACGACGATCGCGGGTGTGGTCGCATGGGGAATCGGGCGGGGCCCGGCTCAGGCATCGGGCACGGTCCGCAGCTTGGTCTCGTACCGCAGCAGGAGGTAGGCGACCATGTTGATCCCCAGCTTGTAGGACTCGTTCAGCGTCTCCTCGTTGAGGTTGCGGTAGAAAATTTTTCTGTACTCCCAGAAGTCCTTCTCGGTGCGCTGCATGATGGTGTTATCCACCTTCTGGAGGGTCTCGTCGAAGGTGACCTGCCACATGGAGCCGTAGCCGTTGACGGTATACACGACGGCCTCGATGCCATCGATCTTGATGGCCTCCACCGGCCAGTGCGAGAAATTCAGCCCCGCGGGCGCGCCATCGAGCTTGAAGTAGCCGAGGCTGTTGTAGACCGGGTGGGTGTCGGGCAATGGCTCGAAGGGCTTGTCGGCATCGGGGATGACCCGCTTCATCTCGCGGCGGAAGGCGATGTCGAACCGCGAGCGCTTCCCGGGGAGCGCGTTGTCTCCCCAGATGCAGCCGCCCAAGAGCAGGTACTTCCGCAGGTTCAGGACCTCGGCGTCCGTCAGTTTGAAATCGGCTCGGCCGGTGATGTAGATGAAGGGCGGCTTGGTCTCGTAGATCTCGGCGCTATCGAGGCGCAGCACGGTGCCCTCGACCTTGCACTTGATCTTGCCCTTGCTGAACCGGTTGATCATCTCCGCGAGGTTCGGGACGCTGCCGCCGATGATCGTCTTCTTGTCCTCGCCGAAACGCACGAACGCCAGCGAGTCGCCGCCGGAGGAGAGCTGCCCGATGTGGACGGTGAACTCCGCCACGATGCCGCGGGGGCCGGTGCCGCTGCCGGAACCGCGGTTCTTGATCCAGCCCCGCTGGAAGTTCTTGATGCCGACCAGCGCCTGCTTGCCCAGGGAGCCGATGTTGCCCGAAAGGGCCGCCGCCGACGCCCCGCCCGCGATGTTCGCCGCGGTCGGGATCGGCACGGTGGGCACGAAGCTCTGGTTCGGCGTGAGGTTCGGGGTCACCGCCGTGATGATCTCCTTGACCTTCAGCTCCTGCTGCTGGGCCACCTTGTTGATGTTGACCTGGAAATCCTGCTTCTTCGTCGGGGCCGGAGGCGGGGTGGGCGGCGCCTCGCCGAGCCCGTCGCCCGCGATCAGCACGTAGGACTCCAGCTGGCGCCTCGGGCTGAAGGCCTCGAAGACCACCACGCCCGCGAAGAGCAGGAACAGCACCGCGTGCACGAACAGCGCCCCGACGAAGAACCGCATCCCGAGGATCCGCTCGCGCAGCTTCTTGCCTATCTCTTTCTTTTTCTCTTCGTCCATCCCGCCGCTCCAGAAATTAATCTAACACTCCCGAAGACTCTCCGCCACCCGCGTCACGAGCTCCCGAAACTCAGGTTCTCGACCCCCGCCTCGACGCAGGCGTTGAGCACGTCCACGATCCGCTGGTGGGGCGAGAGCTCGTCGGGCACGACAATGAAGGGGTTCTTCGGCCCGAGCTGTTTCACGGCGGCCTTGAGGCGGGCCTCCAGGGCCGGCAGCGTCTCGGAGGCCGGGGTGTCCACCGGCGAGTCGTTGAAATAGACCTGCTTGTTGCGCCCGATCTTCAGGTACACCGGCGTCGGCGGCGTCCCCTGCGGGGCCGCGGGTTGCCCCTCGGCGGGCAGGTCCACCGACAGCTCGGCCTCCTTGGTCTGGGAGCCGGCCATGACCATGTAGAACAGGAGCAGCACGAACATGACATCGAGCATGGGCGCGATCTGCAACCCGAACTCGCCGCTCTCTCCGCCTCCGCCTCCGCCCGCCATGGCTCAGGTGCCTCCCTTGGCGTACGCGCCCTCCTGGAGGACGGCGTACGTGATGTTGTTGATCTGCGCGCTCGCGCAGGCCTTGAGGACGTCCTGCAGGAATCGCCACTGGACCTCGCGGTCCGCCCGGACGATGACCCGGAAGGGCGTCTTCTTGCCGCGCGAGGCGGTCTCGTGCAATTTCTTCTTCTGCTCCAGCAGGAGCCCCAGCTCGTAGACCGAGACCTCCTGCTCGCCAACCGAGAAGGTCGAGTTGAACCCGGTCCACTTCACGTTGACGACGCACTCGCCGCTCTCGGTCTCCTTCTTCTTCTGCTCGGCCTTGTCGGCGGTGGCGAGCTGGATCTCGCGGTCGCGCAGCATGACCTCTTTACTGGTGATGGACATGAAGAAGATCAGCAGCACCAGGAGGATGTCGATCATGGGCGCGATCTGGAACTCGGGGTCCTCGTCGTCGCCCATGTAGGCGACCATGCTGACTTTTCGTTTCTTCGCCATGTCTCTTCCCGCGGGTCGGGGTCAGCGGCGCTGGCCGGTCACTGGTGCTGGTGGGGGTAGCCGCCCTGGGGCGGGTAACCGGGCTGCTGGGGGTAGCCCTGCGGCGGCGCGGGGAATCCCTGCGGGGGCGGCGGCAGGCCGGGCTGCTGCGGGTAGCCCTGGGGGGCCTGCTGCTGCCACTGGGCGGCCGCGGGGGCGGCCGGGACCACGCCCTCGCCGACCTTCACGCCGTGCAGTTCCTCGAAGGGGACCTCCTGGATCAGGCGGTTGACCTCGCTGTCGGCGACGATGACCACGGCCTGCGCCCGGTTGCGCAAGATGTAGTAAAAGATGAACGCCGGGATGGCCACGAGCAGGCCGCCCGCCGTGGCGATGAGCACCTCGGAGATTCGGGCCGAGAGCGCGGCGGGGTCGGTGATGCCGGATTGGCCGAGGACGGCGAACGCCCCGATCATGCCGGTGACGGTGCCCGATAGCCCGATCATCGGGGTGACGACACCGAGGACCGAGAGGTAGGTGTTGCGCGTCTTGAGGAGCGTGCCCTCCTTGACGGAGATCTCCTGGATGATGCCCTCGACGGCGTCCTTGCCGCGGCCGAGCCGCTCCATCGCGCCGCCCAGCACCGTGCTGAAGAAGCAGGGGTTGGCGCGGCAGACCTCCCAGAGACCCTGGTAATCGCCCTGGGCGATCATCTCGCGGGCGCGGGCCACGAGGGCCGGGGGCGCCAGCTTGGCGATGCGGAGTTTGAAGAAGCCCTCGGCGGTGAGCGCGACCATGGCGATCGAGCAGGCGGCCAGCGGGTACATGACCCAGCCGCCCTCGACCCAGACCTCCTTGAGGGTCTTTCCGCCCTTCTTCCCGCCGTGCCCGCCCTCGTCTTCGGCCGCGGCGGCCGGGGCGGCGGCCTCCTGCGCGTGTATCTTGGCATCCGAGGCCCCGAGCAGCGCCAGCGCGAGACCCAACATGAGGAGGTGTCGATTCATATGCTTCGTTCCAGTCCTTTGCTTGTTCCTACTCTACCTGACAAAAACGGTCTTATCCTCGCGGAGCGCCTTGACGCGGGCCTCGGCCTGGGCGGTGAGCGAGGGGCTCAGCGGGTACAGGGTGACGACCCGCATGTAATTCTCCAGGGCCTCCTGCTTGTTGCCGCGCGCCTCCTCGAGCTGGCCCATGACGAACGCCGCGTCGGCGTAGACCCGCTGCTCTGCCGGCGGGGGGGCGAGCTGCTTGGCGGCGTTCTCGAGGATGGGCTTGAGCGCGGCCTCGGCCTCGGGGAGGCGGTTGACGCTGACGCTGATCTTGGCGAGGCCGATCTTGGCCTTCACGGCGTAGGGGGAATCCGCGTAGTCGGTCTCCATCTTGCGGTAGATGGCGCCGGCCTCGGACTTCTTGCCCGTGGCGAGGTAGGCGTCGGCGACGAGCCCGAGGGCCTCGATGACCCAGTCGACCTGGAGGCCGGCGAAGGCCTGGACATCCTTCTCGATGGCGGCGATCACCTGGGGGTACTGCTCGGCGGCGAGGGCCTTGCGGGCCTCGTCCAGGCCGGGGGGCGGTTGCATGAGGATCGGGTAGCGGATGGATTCCTTCGGGACGGCGGTCTCGATGCCGTTGGCCATCCGGACGACGGGGGCGCCCGACGGGGTCAGTTTGACGATCTTGCCCTCGATGGTCTCGCCGCGGGAGGTGACAATTTTATCTTGCGCGGGGCAGGGCCCGGCGGCATGTATCAGCCCCATGAGCAGCAGCGCGGTCCCGATATTTCGCATAGCCGGTAGTGTCGGAGTCTCGTAGACCAATTCGCGGATCGCGTCAATGCCCAACTTAAAAATTCACCCCCGAACCTCAGCCTCCCGTTGATCCCATGATCCAGTTCATCCGCAACCGTTCAAAATTCCTCCTCTGGATCATCGTGGTGATCGTGGTGATCTTCTTCTCGTTCTGGGGCACGCTGGGGCCGGACGACATCGCCGGGGTGCGGAAGATCGGGCGACTGGCGGGCCAGCCGGTGCCGTGGGAGCAATTCCGCGGGCGGCTGGACGAGACGCGGCTGGTGATGGGGCTTTTCAGCGGGGTCCCGATGGACATGGACCTCGGCCGGGATTTCGTGATCGAGCAGACGTGGCACCGGCTGATGCTGCTGCACGAGGCGCGCGCGATGGGGATGCGGGTGGACGCGAGGGAGAAGGGCCAACTGCTGGCGTCCCATCCCCTGTTTCAAAACGGTGAGGGGGGATTTGATGCGGCGCGGTTCGATCGGTTCGTGAAGGACACCCTGCCGCGCTATCGGGTTGGGGAGCAACGCTTTGACGAATTGCTCGGCGAGGAGATCCTGAGCCGGCGCACCGCGGCGCTGCTGACCAGCGGCGCCCACATCCCCGCCTCGGAGGTCCGCCGCCAGGCCGAGCGACTTTTTGGGGAGGCGACGGTCTGGGTCGCGGAGTTCAAGGCGGCCGATTTCGCCGCGGGCGCCACGCCGACCGAGGAAGAGGTGCGGGCGGCCTTCGAATCGCAGAAGGAGCGGTACCAGACCCCGGAGCGCCGCAAGGTGCGGTTCGTGCGCTTCGCGCTGAGCCCGCAGGACCGGAAGCTGCCCGAGGAGGAGCGGCAGAAGAAGTTCCAGGCCGTCGGGGAAAAGGCGGTGAATTTCGCGGTGTCGCTCTATGACGCGGACGGCAACGCGATCAAGGATTTCGACGGGCTGGCGCTCAAGTCGGGCCTCTCGGTGGAGCGATCGGACTGGTTCACGGGCGAGGGGCCGGGCGCCATCGAGAATGGGGACGAGTTCGCCAAGGCGGCGTTCCTCCTGAATCCCGACCAGCCCAACAGCGATGCGGTCGCGGGCACCAATGAGGTCTACGTGCTGACGCTCGAGTCGGTCGAGCAGCCCAAGCCCAAGGCGATCGAGGCCGTGCGCGACGAGATCGTCAAGGAGCTGCAGCAGCGCAAGGCGATCGAGGCCGCGTTCAAGGCCGCGGGCGAGGCCCGGAAACAGGTCGAGGCCGCCGTCAAGGCGGGCAAGCCCGCGGATGCGGCCTTCGGCGAACTCGGCGCCAGGGCCCGCAAGGTGGAGAAGGTGGTCCCGGCCACGGAGACGGAGGCGGCGGGCCCCGACGAGGAGCAGATGCGCGCCTGGGTCTCTCGCCTCGATACCGGCGAACTGGCGCAGCTCCGGACACAGGGCGACACCGTGGTCTTCGCGTGCCTCGCCTCCCGGACGCCGCCCGCGGACCTCGAGAACCGCCTCCCCATGGTCCGCGCCAACATGATCCAAGAGCGCCGCTCGATGGCGATGCGCGAATGGCTCGCCATGTTCATGCGGCGGCCGGATACCCTCCTCGGCGGCCTCCAGCAAGGCGGCGAGGGATAGCCCTCTAGTCTCGGGCTAGGCTGTCGGACTTTGTCCGCCATCCTCCTCCCGCCGCGCGGCGGAGCCGGTCGTTGATCGCGCGCCCCAGACCCCGGTCGGGCACGACCTCGGCGAAAATCCGCCTCGCGCCGGACGCGTCCAATTCGCGCAACAGGCGATATAGATTCCGCGCGGCATCCCGCAGCGAGCCTCTTTGGCTCAGCAGGCGCACGGGGCCGGGAAAGGCGGGCAATCCCCTGCCGAAGGCCAGCAGGGCATCCCGTTTCCCGAACCGGCGGCCCTCGACGCGCCAGCCCATGGGGAGGAGCTGGACGGGTCGGGCGGGGGCGTAATGCTGTTCGAGGAGGCCGGGGGCCTCGGGGTGCGTCGACGCGCGCCCCGCGCGGAGGAGCCGGACCCGCCGCCCGGTGGCCGCCTCGATCTGTTCCGCGGTGATCGCCCCGGGCCGCAGGATCTCGAATCCCGCGCCGCGGGGCCGGACGATGGTGGATTCCAGGCCATGGCGACAGGGGCCGGCGTCCAGCAACGGCGGTGTCTTGCCGCCGAATTCCTGCCGCACCGCCGCCGACGACGTCGGGCTGATGCGACCGAATCGGTTGGCGCTCGGCGCCGCCAGCGGCCCCCCGAATGCCCGCAACAGCCGCCTCGCCACGGGGTGCCCCGGCATCCGCACCGCCACCGTCGGCAGCCCCGACGTCACTTCGGCGGGCAACGCGCCCCGCTTGGGCAACACCAGCGTCAATGGCCCCGGCCAGAAGGCGTCGATCAGCCCGCGGGCCGCCGCCGGCACCGCCCGCACCACGCGGGCCAGCTGCGCCATGTCCAAGACGTGCACGATCAGCGGATCGAACGCCGGACGCCCTTTCAGTCGGAAGATCTCGCGCACCGCCGACCGGTTGAAGGCATCGGCGGCGAGGCCATACACGGTCTCGGTCGGCATCACGACCAATCCCCCGGCCCGCAGCGCCGCCGCCGCCGACCGCACCCGCTCCTGCGTCACCCGCTTCGTCACCGCCCCTGCATAGATCCAAATCCAACGCGCCTCAATTCCGAAGGTCGGGGCTTGCCCGCCACCCGCACGCCCCTATCATTCCCTTTCAGGACTCGGCCCCGGAAGGATGGGTGGCAGAGCGGTCTAATGCGCCGGTCTTGAAAACCGGAGTCCCGAAAGGGACCGTGAGTTCGAATCTCACCCCATCCGCGCCCGCCCACGTGTCGGGCGCGGAGGCGGGCTAGTTTGGACTGCGGCGTGGCAGCGCCGCTTTGGATTGCCCAGAACGGCCCGGTGTGCTCCCGCCGCCAGGCTCTCCAACCCGGATTGTTCACGCCCAGAGCGAACAATCCGCACGGAGTGCCGCCACGAAGTGTCGGGGTTTCTCTCATGAATTGCTCGTTGGCGCACGCGGGCTGGTATCCGCTCTTCCCGCTCCGCCGACTCTCGAACCGCCGCGGATAGACGTCTTCCCTGCCCCGGAAAAGCGAGCGAAACAGGGCGACCTTGGCCCCGGGTGCCGAGCCCCGAGTCACGGATTCCAGACGCACACGGTCCGAACCATCTGCCATCGGCGTCACCGCCATGCCATCCTTCCCCTCGCCTGCCGGGACCAGAATGCGCACCTTTCAGGCCCCGTCGATGCTAAAGGATCGTGGGGCGCCCCGCCCGCACCCGGAGGTTTTTGGAGCGCGCGATTTTGTTTCCCTTGGGACCGCATTGGGGCATAGTGATGGCTTCATTCGGGCCGTAGCGCAGCTTGGCTAGCGCGCTTCCTTGGGGTGGAAGAGGTCCCGGGTTCAAATCCCGGCGGCCCGATGTTTTCCGGGATCGAAGGATGTCTTGGGTCTACGTCTTGAAGGGCCGCCGCAACGGGCGGCGCCACGTCGGTTACGCCGCCGATCTCGCGCGCCGCCTCGAGGAGCACAACCGCGGCCAGACAAAAGCGACCCGCGGCGGCGCGCCCTGGGACCTGCACACAAGGAGGCCTTCCCGAGCCATGCCGAGGCCCTGAGCCGCGAGCGGTTCTTCAAGTCCGGCAGGGGCCGCCGCGGACTCGACGGGATGATCGGCTGACTCGAAAATTGGGTCGCGATGTAGGCTGCGCCTTGGCGCACGCGGACCGTCGATTCGGCGGCGTGCGCCAAGGCGCAGCCTACCTTCTTCCTCCCCGGTGGTGCCCCGCAGGCGGGGCACGGGATGACCTGAAACTTCAAAATCGCGGATAACGGGGATGACTGGGATAATCTGTTGTGATTCCGTTAGTCGTGAACCCGGTAGTCGCCTCCAAACTGAGGCGGCGGCCCATTTTTTGGACCGCGGTGGCAGAGCGTAACGGCGACACCGCTTTGGCGTCCGGCGGAGCCGGAACCCGCGCCAGGGCCAACGCCCGCGCTCCGCGCGCTTCCAATGCGGTGCCGCCACCCCTCGCGTGATTCTGCCTCCGCAAGTCCAAAAGGCCCCTCGGCCAAATCGGAAGTTTCCACATGAATGACCCGGCGCGTTCTGGAAAACATCTAGCCCCGCCGCGCGCCGGGGGCGACGCTATCCCGGATCGATCACAAACTTTGTGATCCATCCGCCCGAAGGCCCGCCAACCCCCAAAAAACCGGCTTGCATCCCCGCCATCTTCTGATTTAATTCTTCACCCCGCATCCCGATGCGGTTCCCGGTCCGGAGTAGCTCAGTGGTAGAGCGGTCGGCTGTTAACCGATTGGTCGTAGGTTCGAGCCCTACCTCCGGAGCCAGTCGTGGAAGTCATTGAACCCGAGTCGGATGCGCGTCCGAAAACCCTCGTTTCGGGCCCGCTGTCAGTGAAATGCGCTGACACCCCCATTTTTCGGGGGGTCACTTCCGCCCGCGAATCCGGCACTTGCCACGGGGTATCCGTTAGGTAGCGCGCCCGGCCATGCCACCTTGCAAAGGAGGCCGAGGCCATGACGCAACGATACAGGCTGTTCCGCCGCGGCGGGACGACGTACTACGCGGAGGACACGGTGACGGGCAAGCAGGAGAGCCTGCGCACCCGCGACGAGGGGGCGGCGCGGGCCATCCTGGCCGCGCGCAACGAGGCCGCGCGCGTGCCCATGCTGAATCGCGAGATCGCCAAGGCCTACCTGCGCGCCTCCAGCCCCGAGATGATCGAGCGGACCTGGGCCGACGTCGCCGCGGCCTACGCGGCCCGCGGCGCGCCCGCCTCCCGCGCCCGCACCGAGCGGGCGTTCCGCAGCGCGCCATTCCGACACCTGCTCGGCCTCCGGCTCATCGACACTGACGCGGCGCATTTCTTCGCCGTGCTCGAGCATCGCGTCGCCGGCAACTCGACCAACCACTACCTGCGCCGACTGCACAACTTCGCGCTCGGCACCGGATGGCTCCTGCAGCCCGTGATCGCCCCGAAACTCTGGCCCGTCGTGCGGCACCGCCACTACGTGGCCATCACCGCCGAGGAACAGGACCACATCGTCGCCTCCGAGAAAAACACCGAGCACCGCCTCTACTACCAGATGCTCTGGGAGACCGGCGGCTCGCAGAGCGACATCGCCGCGCTCACATGGGATCGCGTCGACCGCGAGCACCGAACCATCGCCTTCTACCGCAAGAAGCTCGAGGGCTTCGGGGACGAGCAGGGCCTCTCGGTCCTCAGCATCGGACCGCGCATCCGGGCCATCCTCGACCAGCTCCCGAGGGCGGGGCACCTCTTCCCCACGCTGGCCCGATGGACGGCCAATCACCGCGCCACAGAGTTTGCCCGCCGCTGCCGCATCGCCGGAATCAAGGGCAAGGCCTTGCACTCCTACCGCTATAGCTGGGCCGAGCGAGCGAGCCAGGCCGGCATGCCCGAGCGCGACGCCATGTCCCACCTCGGGCACGGCTCCAAAGCCGTGCACCGGGCCTACGCCAGGCTCGCGCGCGCCAAGGTCCTGCCCCTCGAGCACTACGAGGCGATCCGCGACGCGGCGGTCATCGACTTCGAGAAAGCCGCCCCTCCGCGCCGCGATGGCCCCGCGACGGAGGAGGCGGTTCCGGGGCGGGCGTCGGCCGCGGCGTGACCCTACCTGTTCCGGAACATCCTCGCTCTTGGTTCACCGCGTCGTCGCTGGCGGACCATGTCTTGACCATGGACCCGAGGGCGGCACGATGGTCGAAAATCCATGACTCGCACACATCGGGATCGAACTCGAGACATTGTTCGGTCGCCTCATCGAGCCTAGAGTCGGGGCTCTTGCCGTATCGCCCCTCGCTCGCCTGCTGCCCGTCAGCAACGGAAGCGCCCGGCGCGAGATATCTGGATGGAGCAACTTCGGTCCCAGACCGGAAGATTGCGCCGCCGGTCAGGCCGCTTGGCACCGCCTTCTGGACACTCCGGCCAACCGCGAGAACCTGCGCCGCGGTGAACCCATCACTGTCCCGCGGGAAGTACTCGAACCCTTAGTTCGGCACGCCAGTCTACGACCGCCAGGTCACTCCGGTGAACCTCGGTAGATCAGTGACAATGCCAAAGCCCAGCCCCATTATCTGATCGGTGCCCAGCATTCACCGCGCTATTTTGTCCTTTCCACGTTTGGCCAGCGCACTGCCTTGGTGGTCTCCCACCGCGCCGTTCGGACGGAGCACGAGGTGAATGGACCCCTCCGACACCCGCTCGACGCTGAAAGTGGCGGGAACGCCAGCATCGTCCAGGGCGGCCGACATGGCGCCCCGGAGGCTGTCCCAGAGCCCCGTGACCAGCGAGCGAGGGAGGACCGTCCACGTCCCGACGCGGCCCGCCGGATCGCCAAATCGCAACGCGTTCATCTGGCCCTCGATGGGAGCAACCAGCGTCACCACCAGAGGCACGCCGAGAAGATCGACTTCCTCATAGAACAGGACCGCGTCGTCTCGGACGTCGACCGACAGGGATCGGCGCAGTGGCTCCAGCGGCGAAGGGGCGGGCCCGGCGACATACTCGACGCGATCCGCAAGAAAGCGATTCACGCTGCCATCGTGCAGGGACACGCTTTCGAGTCCGCCCGCATCCCCGTCGATATCGGCCCGATGTCGCGATAGCGCCACGACCTTTTCGACGAAAATGGGCTCGGCCTGTTCAGCGGCCTTCAGCGCCAGATAATCCGCAGGCGCCTCGAGCAGGCGTGTTCCAAGGAGCAGAAAGAACCCGAGACCACCCGCCGCGCACCCGAGATATGTCAGTGCGGAAACGGGAGCTCGGAGCAACCTCTCCAGTCCGCGCATCGCGCAAAACATGAAACAAATCATGGAAACCCCGATCGCCCCAAGAATCCAGATAACCATGCCGCCAGGGGCGGCGGCGCCATTCACCCTAAACCTTGCGTCCTTGGCCAAGCGCAACGCCGCCTCGGGAATCGGCCTCCGTTCCGGCATTGCCCGTGCCTCAGGCTCTGGCGGCGCGAGCAACGCCCTCCACTCCCCGATATGGATTTGGATCTCCGCGGCCCGCGCCGGCAGCTTGGCAATCAGTTCCTCCCCAAGTCGGATATGTCGCTCAACGGCGCTTGGCAACGGCTTTGCCCGCGGATCGGCTCGCTGCGCCAGATAGGCATCGACTCGCCGCTCATCCTCAAGGCGGCTCGCCTCCTCGGTCTCCTTTGCCGCGACACACCTCTCCCAGTCCGCCCTCGCCTCACCAAGCGCGGCATTGATGGTCGGGAACCTCGCCGAAGCCTCATCGATTCTTCGAATTGCCGACGTGGCATCATCCCGCCCCACCGTTCCAAGATCTGCCGGTGGGGCCGGCAGCCTCGCCCGTATGGCCGACACGTTGAATCCCCCTTTCTTGCCGGCGACATCGGTGATCAGGACGGCCGGTCCTGCCGCCTCGATCTCAGCCGCCTCGATCAGCTTGACGCCACTCGGGGTGGAAAGCACCACCCATTCTCGATCCGACGCGCGGGACAACGCCGCCGATGCGAAAAGGGCGCACCAAAACCCCATAAGCCGCAGATGATTTCTCCCCCGAATCACATCCCGAAAAACACCACCCAGCAGAATACTATCCATTCTATCATTCCTTTCGCTCAACTGATAACAACCTCGGCTCGCGCCCGAACGAATCGTGGCCACTTCGCCATCGAGTGCCCCACTTAGTGCAGAATGATGCCGCATTCTGAATGGCGTCTCTCCATCGAGGATTGCCCCAAAACCCGATCGTGCGAAACCGTGAGGAAAGTACCCACGCAGTACATCAGTGTCAACCGAAAGACCAAGAAAGAGACTAACAAAGACACTTTGGAGGTGCCAATGCAACAGATTGTCGCGCAAGAGCGCAAATATTGGAGCCTTATAATTCAATTGCGCGTTCTGTATGTAATGATCCATTGGCCTGCAATCCACCTGGGAATTCCGCCCATTTCCCATGGAATTCTCGCTATGCAATCTTGTCGGATTACGCCGATGAGCCGCGATTCGGCATGGAGATACCTTGATGCGATAATCATGCGCGCATCACGCGGCGTCCGATAGGGCAACCAGTATAATGTAACATTCCATAGGTCGTTGCAGATTATCCAATAGAAAACCAGCACTTATAATTTATCTCGCTTCGGAAGAATTCCTTTGACAGTTAGGCAAGCCATGAGCAAGTTGCCGTGGTTGCTTGGGCCGCACTCCGCCACATCGGCGACGATCCGACCCAAGGGGAAAGTATGTCAAATAGTGCAGCAGCGCCGCGCGCTTTGCGTGCGGGGAGGGTGGTGCGGCGAATCGCCGGCCGGGTGGCGCGTAATCCCCGCGCCGCCGCGATGGTCCTCGTTCTGTTTGTCGCCAGCCGATCACCGGGCGACGCAAGCGATCGGATCTGTCCGGACGATTTCGTTGGCGACCACGTCGTCCTTTCCGGCGCAGGGATCTCGGGAATCGACTCGTCAGAATTCTGGATATACCGGCCGCGGCAGGCGAGGCAGGACGATGGTGCGGGTTCCGGACCGCGGCGATCGGCGGGGGACGCTGTGGCTCCGGCTGTCGCATTTGTCCTCCTGTCGGGCCAGAATCAGGATGCCAGAGAGTACCTGCGCGCGGATTCTGGCTGGTGGGATGTGGCCCGTCGTCGCGGGGCGGCAGTGGTCGCCGTCCGTTTCGTCTCCCCGGACTCGATCCTGCGGGCCGGTGGCGGCTATTTCGATGCCGGGCGGGGTTCTGGTGGCCTCTTGGTCGGGGCGCTGGATCGCGCCGGGCTTGGCATGGCGCGGCTCGCTCTGTTTGGATTCTCCGGCGGCGCCCATTTTGTGGACAGCTTCGCGCTGCGCTATCCCGACCGAGTCGCCGCGTGGTGCGCGTACTCGGCGCGCTGGTGGCTGGGGCCAGAGATGGCGGTTCGAGGGGCACGCGGGAGCGATTCAGGGGCAAGACCTCTGCCGCCGGGGATCGTCGCCTGCGGCGAGCGCGACGAGGACCGCATCCAAGCGAGCCTTTCCCACTATCAGGCGCTCCGGCGTTTGGGTCACCCGGTCCTGTGGCTGCGCGTGGCGGGCGCCGGTCACCAGCTCTCCGGGCGCATCGAAACCTTCGCTCGCGACTTCTTGGAGGCGGCCTTGGACGCCCCGTCGGACGATCCGGCGCTCGCCGACATTTCGACGCGTCAGTTGCTGACCGCAGACCACCGCGTCTCCGACCCGAGCCTCATCACACAAATGCCATGCAAACGACTGCACTCAGCCTGGTGTGCGCTGCACTCGCCCTGACCGCACCTCCGCCTCCGCAGGTGTTCAAGGAGGTGATCGAGACGGGCATCGCCGCCCAGCCCGCCATCACCATGTTCCTTCGCCTGCCGCCCGGGTGCGACAAGCGCCACCCGCCGACGGGACTGGTGGCGTTCTGCTCCTGGCAGAAGGATCCCGATGCGCTCAGAAAGAAATTGGGGGGCAACGACGACCCGCTGGTCCGCTTCGCGATGGATCGAAACCTCGCGGTGATGACATGGGACACCGCGCGCGTCTGGCGTGGCGGCACCAGCCACAACGACCTCACCAAGGCGCAGACGCGCGCCTTCGACGAGCGTTTCGAGGACATCGCGCGGGCATGGGAGAAGGGGCTCGAACGATTCGCCCGAAAGCAGGGCGTTCCGGAGGACGGCATCCTCCTGCATGGCATCAGCGGCGGCGCGCATTGGGCGCAGCGCCTGGCCCTGCGCAAACCCCACCGGTTCCTCGCCGCCAGCATCCACGTCGCCAACAGCTACGACGCGCCCACGCCGGAGGCCTCGCGCGTCCTCTGGCTGATCTCCTCCGGCGAATTCGACGGCGGCCTGGCCGCATCACGTCGGTTCTATCGGGAGGCGCTGGCGGCGAAATATCCCATCGTGTTCAAGATGGGTCCCGGACTGGGCCACGCCGATCGCGCCGACATGGGCGGATTTCGCACGGCCTTCTTCGACTACGCCCTCGGGTTGCGGGACGCCTGCGCCGCCGGCACGGCGGTCGGCGGCACAACCCCTTATGAGATCATGCGATCCGGCATCGAGAACGCCCAGTACTTCGGGGACGCATTCAACGAGAGCATCCTCTCCGGTCCGCTCGTCGCAACGATTCCGCCTGCGCAGCGGGTACCCCTGCCCGACGCTCGGCTCGCCACCCGCTGGCAGAAACTCCTGACCCCGAAACGATGACGCCCCGATGATGCCCGCCGATACAGCGCGCCTCCGATTCTGGATGGACAACCCCAATGAGACCGGGGCATTCCTCGCCCTCCTCACGCTGGGGTTGCTGGCGGCCCCGTGCGTCTGGTGGCGATTTGTCCTGCAAGCGAGGGGCAGAAACGGCAAGGCGCTCGTCCCCAATTGGTGTGCATTCGTGTCCATTCGTGGTTCCAATCCCATCGGCTCGTTGGTCACGTTCCTTTCCCTTGGGGCCGCGCTCGCCCTGACCCTACCCCTGGCCGCCACGCAATCGCGCGGCGCCCTCGCCGCGCTCGGCGCAGGCGCCGTATCCCTCGCGTTCGGTTGGCGAAAGGCCCCCGGCCTCCGATGGTTGCCCATCTCGCTGCTTCTGTTCGCCAGCGCGGCATTCCTAATTGGCCCAGGAGGTCCCCGGATCGCCTCCGCCGCCACCGGAAACGACCGCTCGATCCTCTCTCGCGTCGAGGTCTACTCCGCCGTCCCACGCATGGCCGCCGCGGCGCCCTTGGGTTGGGGCCTTGGCCAAGGCGGACAGGCCTACTCCGATTGGTTCCAGCCGACCCACCAGCGCCACACGTTCAAACACCTTCTCGGCACCCACGCAACATTGCTTGTCGAAGTCGGCTGGGTCCCGGCGGTGCCCGCCGCCGCCCTCTGTGGCATGGCCCTGGGTGCCTGTTTCTGGGGAAATCATGCAGCCCTCCCCGATTGGTCACACGTCGCGGGCGCCATGCTCGTCGCCTTCCTCGTCGCGGGCCTGTTTAACCACGTTGCCCTTGAACCCATGGTCTGCGCCCTCGGCATCCTACCATCCGCTGTGCAACTCATAGACTATCTCGCCAGAGATGGGATTCGATGGCCACGCGACCGTAGCCCATCTGGCCACAGATGGGCCCTCCCCGCAGCCCTCGGTGCCGCCGTCCCCGCGCTGGTCATCGCCTTCGGCCTCAGTCCGACCCACGACCCCGCGATTCGCCGCGCGCCCGATGGCACTGTCTCCATTGGCATCCCGGCGGCACCAGCGATTTACATCGCCCACCCCGATCCCCGCGTCACGGGATCCACCCCCGGAAGAGAAGTCCGAGCCGCATTGACGATCGGGGGCCGTAGCCGAAGCCGTGAGGCTTTGGCCAAATCGGTATGGCGCGACAGAGAACTTGGACATTCGAAGTCGGATGTTGGTTGTTGGGAGTTGGTCCGGGTTCTCCCGCCCCATCCCAACGCCCCTCCGGCCTCGATCCCGGCGCTCGTCCTCAGCGGCCGCGCCCAGGGCATGACCGCCGAATGGCTGCGCGCCGCAAACCGCATCGCCTGGATCAACCCACCGCTCCCCAGCACCATCGCCCCGGACCTTGCCGACGCGCTCCAAGATGCCGCGACCCAAGGGCGCCTTTCGATCCTCGCGGGCGAGTTGCTCGGCCCCGAATACTTCGGGGCGTGGCGAACGGTCTTGGGCGAGGCCGACCCCGGATGCCTCGCCGTTTGTCCCGGCCGTGGCCAGATCATCGCCGATTTCCCCCAGCGGACAATCGAACTCAGCGCTGCAGCCAGCCCATGGGGATCATCCTCACTCCTTTCATCAAAACGACACACAAGACAAAACCAGGAATAGGGAAGCCATATGAACTCCAACGTTAAACACACCACCACTCGTCATGCCGCAGGCATCGCGGCCGCGCTCGTCCTAGCATGTGCGGCAAACGGATTTGCCGGCCAAGACTGCTCCGACCCGAACGGACCGACGCCCCCGCCTAGCAAGAAGGAGTTGGGCACGCGCGAGTCAAAACTCGCCGAGCAGTTCCTCCCCACGATGACGGCGTACGGTCAAACCATCGCCGGCATCAAAGCCACGGGTCGCGCAAGTCAAGGCGTTGCGGTGACCCTTCCGACGACCGCGAAGGCCGCGGCCCTCGCCGCGGCACCAGCGAAGAAACCCTAACCACATCCCAAAAACTAAAGATATCCTTACGGAGTCACATGCTAAACCCATTTTGCATTCTGCGTTCTCGCGCTTGGCGGACGGTGTTGCTGGTCGCGACATTCACCACCCTCCAATGCATCGGCCGAGCCATTGACGTCACATGGGAACCGCAAAGTCCCATGCTGGGCTTCGCGTCCGCTGAGGGTACGGCATTCTACAACCTCGATGTCCGCGACATCGACTTTGGCGACGGGCTTCGCATCCCTCTCCGCTTCGTCTTCGAGAGCGGAGCCACAGAGCCGAACCGCACGCTGTCCAGCGGTCTCCCCGATGGCGACGCCTTCCGCCAGATGCGCCATCTGAGCGGACGCTCCCATGGCTGGGTTGGCTGGAGCTGCTCGATCCTCGAGGCCTGCATTGCCCAGGTGCGAGAGGACCAGTATAAGGTCCTGTATCCAAACGGTCGCATCGGCTACATGCAGCAGAGCGCCGTCGATGAAGAAGGCAACCCCCTGCCGGAAGGGGAATCTCGCTTCTATTCGCAGCACATGCGGTGGGAGGGAGAGATCGATGGCGACCAGATCACCATGACGCGCTGGGACGGCTGGCGGGTCGTGTTCCGCCAGGGCCGCATCGAATCCATGCGCACCGACAAGGGCCGAACTTTCCACTGGGAGCGCCTCGGTCCCGAGAACAAGACTTCGCGCATCTACGAGCCCGCCACCAGCACGACGATCCTCGATGTCACGTATGGGGGCGATGGCCGCGTCGCCGCCATTCAGGTCAACGGCGATGCCTACGCGCTGACGTTTGACGGCAGCGGTACCACCAGCCGACTGGTCCGCATCGCGCATCCCGACGGCGACGCGGACGCGTTCGCCTACCCGTCCACACCATTCCCCGGCATGAGTCATACGAACCACTTCGCCGTCGGGACCACCCTGACCTGGGACCCCGCCAATCGGTACGCCATCAAGTCGGACGGCCCGTGGAATTACGTGATCACCCATGGGGAACAGCCCGAATGGGCCGGGGAACAGGGCCAGATCTACAGCCTGCCGGTCATGGAGATGACGCGCTCCGCCACGGGCGAGAACATCAAGCTCCAGACCCAGGAGGGCAACACCACCCAAACCTTCACCGCGATCGATGGCACCAAGGTCATCCGCTATTCATACGAGGGCCACGGCCCGGTGAACGGGAAGCTCTACAAGATCGTCCAGAATCAGGGCGGCACGAACTCCATCCTTTACCGCGCCGATTACGACGCCGCCAACGGACGCGTCCTCCGGACGTTCGACGCGCTCGGACGCGCGACCCTGTACGCCTACGAGATCCACCCCGGCGCCCACATGTTCGCGCCGACCAAGAAGATCACCGTCACGAATCCGGCGGGAGAGATCTCCGAGACGGAATTCGACACCGAGGGGCGGCGAATCCGAGTGACCAACGCCGCGGGGGTTGTGCGCCGGATCGAGCGCGACACCCGCGGGCGACCCATCCGAATCTACAACGACGCCGATGTCTTGGTCCGTGAGTTGACGTACAACAATTTCGACCGAGTCCTCACCGACACGCGCATCGAGAGCGGGGTCTCGCGCATTTGGACCTACACCTACGCGGAACACCTCGGTGACAGTCTCCTCACGCGCATCTCCTCGCCCGAGGGCGCCGTCACGGAATACGACTACAGCGCCAGAGGCAACTTTGTCGCCTTCCGCCGCGGCGGCGGAGAGTGGACCCTCGCGCGCAACGCGGACACGCAGCGCATCGAGACGATCACCGATCCGCTCAACGCTCAGACCGCGCTGGAATACGACGCCCGGGGCAACCTGAGCGGCATCACCGACCCCCTGAACCACGCCGTCGATGTCGGGTACGATGACCTGGACATGCCCAATCTTCTTCGCGACGCACTCGGCGCGGAGGCGCATTTGGCCTGGAATGCCGACCGCTCATGGAAGACCGTCGATGACTTCCGCAACAAGCGCTACACCGCGAAACACGACCACGCCGCGGCGTGGATCGGGGAGGCCGCCAACCCGAACGCCCGCGTCACCGAACCAGCCGTCCGCTCGGGTTCCTACATGCGCGAGCAGGACGGACTGGAACTGGAATTCGCGTTCCCCGATGGCGCGAAGGACACCCGCGCCTTCGACCCCAACCGCGACATCGCCCAGTGGCAGGCCCGCGGCGGCCAGGCCACTGCCACCTACCAGCGCGACGCCGCCGGGCGCATCGCCCAGATCGACTGGAACCACCTCGGTCGCAGCGGCACGCTGACTTTCGGCTACACGAATGCCCAGTTGACGTCGGCGAACGCACAGTCCGCCGGGGTCACGGTGGCACAAGCGTTTACGTATGATGCCGAAGGACGCCTGGCCTCGCTGACGCAGAATGGCCGATCGGCCCAGCTGACATATTGGGCGGACGGCTTGCTCAAGGAGATCGTCTATCCCTCCGGCATGCAGGTCACGTACCTGTACGATGGGGATGGCAACATCGCGGAGATCAAGAAGGACGGCGCCACCCTGGCCACGTACGATTACGACACCCATGGCCGCCGCACCCTCCGCACGCTTGCGAACGGCCTCTCCACCTCCTACGCTTATGACACCATGAGCCGGCTTACGGATCAGGCGCTGGCGGCCAGCGGGGGCACGCTCCGCGAATGGCACTACGGCTTCGACGCCGCGGGCAACCGATCGTGGACCGTCTACGGCGCGATGACCAACGCCATCGGCGACGCATACCGCCACGATGCCATGGGCCAGATCACCGGCGTCAAGTACGACGCCGCCAACGCTACCGCAGGCTACGACGCGGCCCAGGCCGCCCAAGGGGAAACCTTCACCTATGACAACGCCGGGAACCGCATCCAAAGCACCTTCAACGGCCAGGCCACCGCCTACACCGTCGATGACCTGAACCGCTACATCGCACTCTCCGGCGGCATGAGCGCCACGTTGAGCTACAACGCTCGCGGCGACCTCCTCGGGTGGAACGCCTGGTCCTACGCCCACAACGCGTGGGGACACATCATCGAGGCTTCCAAAACTTCGACGGGTGAAACGATCCGCTACCACTACGACGCCTTCGGGCAGCGTGCTGGAAAAACCCTCGGCGCCGGTGCCCCCGTGTGGTACCTGAATTTTGAAGACGATCTCATCGAGGAGTACGACACGGCGACCCAACACCCCGTCTCGTACATCTTCGAACCCGGCATTGATAGGCCGGTGGCGAGGGTCGACCACACATCTGGCACCGTTGTGTTCTATCACGCCGACTGGCTCGGAAGCACCGTCGCCCTGAGCGACGCCTCCGGCAACCTCGTCGAGGAATACCGCTACGAGGTCTTCGGGTCTGCCACAATCCTCGACGCGTCACGCGCACCCATTGCCGACTCCGCCTTCGGCAACCGCTTCCTGTTCACCGGCCGGGAATGGGATGCCGAGACCGGGCTCTACCACTACAGGGCACGTGCGTATTGTGGAGATCTGGGGAGGTTTTCTCAGTATGACAACATCAGGTTTAGGGGCGGTGATCTTAACCTTGATCGTTATGTGTTCAATCGCGTTGATACCGACGGCGATCCCACTGGAGAATTTGCCCCGCTTGCGGGCGCTGGAGTCGGAGCTCTTGGTGGGTTCGTCTGGGGACTCACTGAGGAACTGCTTGACCCCGATCCGGGGATCTGCTGGGGCAACGTCGGGAAGGCTACCCTTGTTGGGGGCGTGATTGGAATGACAGGCGGCATGTGCGGTTGGGGCCTCGCGGTAGGCGAGGCTGTGGGAATGGGCGCTATAGGCGGAGCGGTGGACGCTGGCCTTCAGCACGCAGGGAATATCCCGGTTCCTTTTTAAAGACTCTTGGAATGTGTAGCGACACGCCACAATGAAATGAAAACACAATCGCGCTGGTTGCTTCTGCTCGTCGTTGCGGCTTTTGGAGGCTTTGTCGGATGGCTTTTCAGACGCCATATGGGATTGGCTGGAGGGCTAGCTTCGGGCGTGGGATTTGCTGTTGCATACACCGTTTTTGCGGTAATCACACGGAGCAGACCATGGCCAAGTGATAATGCAAGACGCCTCCAGCATTGGGTCGGATTTTGCTTGGCATCTATTGCCGTCATCTGCGCCACCATCTTGTTCCTGTGCGGCGACGCAAGTGACGCGCTGATGGCCGTCATCTGTGCCGTAATGCTTTTAGTTGCGGTAATCGGGGACTTGATTTGGCTGATACACCGTGATCCTAAGAGTCGAGGTCAGTTTGACGACTGTAACTTAAAATGATCGGAAGCCTCGGATTTCAGAGCAAGGATGGAACTAGTTACGTTCGCGCGAACGGTCAGTCCGGGCATTTATGACAGAGGCTTCGTCTTGAAGCAGGGTGCTCGGCTGCATCGTTCGGCAACGGATCATGTTGAGGACGCCATCGGGGTCACGTCTTTGGGCTTTCGCGAATGGCGCATCGTTTTGCGTAGGCGGATGGGCTGAGGACAGATCGATAAGTCTTCCTGGCCGGCGGGCGTGGGAGGCTCTAGCAATTGCGATGAAACACAGAGAGAACAATGGATAGGCGGAAAGTGGGAATAGGAATCTCTGGGCATGGGGCGCAGCGCAGGCTGGGATGCGTTCTCTTTTTGGTTGTGGTGGCTTGTGGGCTGGCGTGCGCCGTCGTGCAAGGATCGCCGATGGATATCGAGTCGCTCGCTTTTCGCATGAAAGGCTACCGCTGGGACGATACGGTACGGGAGTGGAGGGCGGATCTTCCGAGCGTGATCGCCTCGGTCAAGTGCCGGGAGGATGGCTTGCGGTTGGCGTTTGCCAAGGCCTACTACTTCGACAAGGAGCGGAAGGCCCTGGGTGCCAGCGATGAGCCAAGCAGCTATTTCAGTTATAAGAAGGGTTCCGACCGGGTGACGGGATTTCAGAAGCCCGCGACGCTCGCCAAGAATGAGGAGTTGGAGCTGCATTTCACGCCTCCCAAGGGCGTCGATTTGAAGGCGATCGCAAGGGTTCTGCTTGTGATTGGGAACGCGGATTTCGCCGAAGTGCGGATCGATCCGCGGGCGCCGGTGGACGATTTCGACTTTGCGGAGAAGGCGATCTGCCGGCAGGGGAAGTAGGGGAAGACTGATGCGCCAAGAGAAGGAAGCGGGTGGATTGCGGGGGTTTCGCCAGAAGGCCGCGATGGACGCCAAGGGGTCAGTCGGGCTCTCGGCGCTCATGACGCGAGCCACCAGTGGCGCTGAATGGGCCATGACGATTTTCCCGATCAGGAACTCAGGCAGTCAGGAATTGAACCTTCGTCCAGAATGCCATTCCTGCGTGGTCCTGGCTTCCTGCGTTCGTGAGTCCCCAATTGGGGAACCGCTAATCCCGTGGCCGCTGCTGGATTTGGGTGCGAACTGGAGAGCGTGATGGCGCGGCGTGGGAGTTCCGGGGTCGGCCCTGGATGGTGGGCGGCGGTCCTGTTCCTTTGCGGGGCGGCCACCGCGGGCGGTTGGGTTCTTTGCGCCTATTTCGGCGACCCGTATCGTACGCTTCAGCCCCTGGACATGAGGGCCTACATGGAGAACGCCAACAGCCTCAGGGGCAATGTGTATAAGGTTCAGGGCACCGTGGATATATCGCTCGGATGGAACCCGGCGAAGGGGCGGATGTTTTCCATCCTCGTCGAGCAGGAGGACGGCTCTGGACCGCTTCCGGTCCTGATGCCCGAGGAACTGAATCACATCAACGTGCAACGGGGGCAGAGGTTCAACTTGCGCGTGGAGATCGGCGGCGGCGGTGTCGTCGTCGTCCAGGACATGAAGAAGACTTGAGTATGGGACGCCACGTTTTGATCGCGTTTGCACTGGCCGTGTTTGGAGGGTTGGCGCGGGCCCAGGCCCCGAGCATCCTTCCCGTCACCGCGGTGGAACCGGTGGCACAAGCGGTCCCCGCCCCTTCCCAGCAGAAGCCGCCCGAGGATCCCACGCAGGGCACGTCGAAATTCCTCGGCAAGGACTTGCCCGCCATCGACATAGGCAATGAGGTGATCAGCTGGGATGGGAAACTCTGGAAGATCACCGACAACCGTATCTTCCGCTCCCGGTTCGAGAAGTTTCTAAACGCGGCCGGGCAGACTGCCGAGGAGGAAGAGGGATATCAGGAGGTCCTCGGGCGCATCGCGTCGTTGCTTGGCCCGGATAACACTGACGCCTCCAAGGTCAACGTCGCCTGGAGTCTTCTGCCCAAGGCATCCCAGTATCGCATCGATGCCAATCTCTGCGACGCCCTGGCGAACGCGGTTTACACGGTGTGGCTTTCGAAACGCGAGGTGGGCCGCATCCAACTGGCCCAGAAGGTCCTCACCGACGAGAAGCGCTCGCTGGAGTGGAATGCCCGAATGAGGGCCGAAAACAATCGGCTCGGCGAAACGCCCCCCAACAATCCCGCCCTTGCCGCGCAGTGGTCCAAAGAGCAAGAGCTGAAACGTGACATCGGCCTGCAGCCCTTCATCACCCGGCTGGCCGAGGTCAACGGCATGATGAAGGCCAACCAGCTCAAGACCCAGGCCTCCGAGTTTCAGGCGAAGATCGAGTTCCAGGCGCTGGTCATGCAGTTCTTCCTCCAGCGGCGCTTCCAGCACGTCGTCATCGCCAGCCGCTTCTACCGATCCGTTTTCGCCGATGGGGACACCAAGCTCGCCGTCGGCAAAGAGACCGAAAAGCTCCTCACCGATGCTTCCGGTCTGCCACCCACGCTCGGTGTCCTCGACTCCTTGGCCAGCGAGGCCATGCGCGACGTTGCCGAGGGCGTTGAGGCCTTCCGATTCCTCTTGGGGAAGAATGAGCTCACCAGCGCCACCGAGCGCCTGTCCGAAACCTTCGTCTTGGGGGAATACATGCCCGAAGTGCGTTCGCTGAAGCGCGAGGAGAAGCGGCAGGCCCTGCGATTCGCCCAGCTCAGCAATCAGCTCCTCTCGGCGCTCGAGGTCAAGGATTACGAGCGCTCGGAGCAGCTCTGCAAGGAACTGCAGTCCATCGCCACCGACTTTGACGCATCGAAGCCCATGGCCGCCATCGAGACCGCACGCACTATCAGCTCGATGCACCTCGCCAAGGCCCGCACCGCCGCGGTCTCCGGCGACCGCGCGACCCTCGAGGAACAGCTCCGCCTCGCCACCGAGATCTGGCCACGCAACCCGGAACTGGCCAAGGTCTCAGCCACGATCTTCAGCCAGACCGATGTCCAGCAGCAGGCCCTCGTCGACCTGGATCGGCTCATCCAGCAAAAGAACTTCCGTCACATCTTCGACGACAAGGTCCGCTTCATCGCGGCCACCGCCCTGTACCCCGACAAACAGGAGACGCTGCGGAAGGTCCTCGATGACATGCAGATCATCGAGGGCGCCGTCATCCGCGCCCAGGAGATCGCACGCCGCAACGACCACGCCGGCGCCTGGGAGAGCATCGAGAAGGTCTTCAAGGACTTCCCCGACGATAACAAGCTCAACCAGCTCCGCGCCGACTTCACCACCCAGGCCGCCGACTTCGTCCGGAGCCTTCGCACCGCGCAGGACCTGGAGAAAAGGGACCAGACCGGCTCCAGCCTCGCATGGTACCTCAAGGCCCAGAGCCTCTACCCCCCCTCCGAATACGCTCGCGATGGCATCGAGCGCCTCGTTCAAAAGATCATCCCCGCCGAGGGGTGATCCCAAAGTGCACCATTTCCTCCGGAAACGGAATCCGACGCCGGCTAGGGCATCGCACCATTGATCCGAAGGATCGCCGTGCCAATGTAGGACGCGAGGAATACGGCGGCGTGGTGGCCGAACTGATTGGCCGCGTCGGCGACCAGGACATCCCCATTGAGGCGGGCCGGGCTGGCGGTCCGGAGCAGGTGGTCAAGCACCCGGATCGCCGCGGCGTGCCGCAGGTCGTAGAGTTCCATCTTGGTGTCCCGCTCGTTGGCGATCTCCTCGGCCGGGATCGCACGGAACTTGGCCCACGCCGAAGCGAGCGCTCGGTTGCAGAGTCCCGTGATGCGGCCCCGGCCCTCCCGGCCGTTGCCGCAGACAAATTCCTCTCCGCCTTGTCGGCCCCTCGCTGTGCGGCGGGCCTCGCGGAAGGTGGCCTCCGAGGCATCGAGTATGGCGGCAATCTCAGCGCCGGCGGGGTCGGTCGCGAATATCTCGAGGTCCGCCTGCCGCCAGGCCCGACGATTCTTCGTCCCTCGGATCTGGACCAGCAGGGCCTCCCCGGCGCATCGCATCCAGTCGTCCCGGCGGAGGCGCAGCGCCTCCATCGGCCGAGTGCCCAGCAGCAGCACGGAGGCGATGGTGCGGAACGAGCGGAACGATCGGACCATACCGTCGCCCCCGATCATCTCGCAGTGAGGCCAAGTGCCCAACAGGAAATCCACCTGGTGGTCGGGCGGTAGGAACGGGATCGCCACCCCGGAAGTGAGCGCGCCCATTTCGCGCAGCCGCCGCATGACTTGCGCTAGGACGATGGGCGGTTCTTTGCAGCCGGCGGCCTCCAGAATGCCCCGCATCCTGCTGCGGGACGGCGTGTCCATGTGCGCGGCAAAGAAGTCCGCCAGCCCTGCGGCGACCTTTTTGGTGCAGCACGGCCTGTCTGACTTGTCCGGCGGGCCATCGTTCGGAGGACATGCGCCATCCTCGACTTCCCACCCAAAGATGCCTTTCGGCAAATCCGGCATGTGGGCGCCACGATCGATCCGCCTTGACGAGGGCAGATGGGGATCGCGCCACGGTGTTCCCCAAGCGGTGAGCAGCGGATGGCGTGCTCCGCCGGGGGGCGAGAGCAGATCGCGGACCGAGACGTAGTTCAGCGGGACGAGATAGGAACCCGAGAACATCGCGGCCACCGCGGGGCTCCAGAGCATGGCGCCGTTGAACTCCGAAGCCGCGGCAAGCGCCGACCACGCCACATTGGGGTCGCGGGGACCTGTGGGCCGCGGCCCGGCACCCATCTCAATAAGGAACGAGCCGAGGCGGCGCCTCAGCCACTTCAACGAACCGGGGCAGTGCGAGAGGATGCATCGACCCCCGCGGCTTCTGTGGAGTTGTAGCGCGATGCGGCGGCACGCACCCGACAGATCGCCGAGCCCGATCGGGATCAGGCCCAGGCCCACGTCTGCCTGCGGGATAAGCGCGGCGAAGTGGGCGTCGCCCTGCGTGCCGCCCTCGATCAGGCTATCAGGCCGGTAGTACGCGCGGTACCTGTGGATGTTCGAAGGCGTCACGCCACGCCACGCCAGCAACGCGACGATCGCCATCTCGAGCCAGCGGCTTGGCATCTGGGATTCCTCCCCTAGGGTGCGGCGCCGGATCTCCTGGATCACGCCCCGCAACCACAGGTAGTGCGTCGGGTCTGGGATTCGAAACGACTGGCGGAATCGTGTCCCGATCATCTCGGGCTCCGGTGGCTGACGTGCCGAAAGAGACCCCCCGAGCCCTGGATCGAGACCACGTTCCCGCATCGCGGAGGCCAGCTCGGCCATGAGGTCATTGACGCCGGACTCCCGGAGGACCGGATCGATGCATTGCGCGGTGTCGCCGAGGAGCCTGGACAGCGGGAACGGCCCGAGCGCGCCGAATGGAGAGAACTCGTCGCAATCATGCCCATAGACCATCGCCCGGCCACTGGTTCCCAAGATCTCCGTCGTCGCGGCGTAGGAGACCTTGCGCAACACGTTCCTCATCGGGCCCGGCCAGCGCCGCCGCGCGTCCCCGGTGGTTCGAGCGCCCACCCCGGGTTGGCCCCTCGCGATCTCGATGACCTCGCGCGCGGCCGGGGGGCACGGCAGGATTCTCGGCGCACGTCCCCCGCAGTCGGCCTTGTCGGCGAAAATGAGCGCATCGGACCATTCTGTCTGGATGAGAACTGCCCCGGCCTCTGGGATCTCGGCGGTCGGGCGTCGTCCCATCGCTTGGTAGGAGTAGTCGATCTCCGCGCCGATCGGGCCCGTTCCCTCCCGGATAGTCCTGCGGTACGGCGCGAGCGGATCTTCCTGACCCTCAAATATCTGCCCAACGAACCGGTCGCCATCCGCCCGATAGGGCGCGGGCTCGGGAATCCCCGCCGCGCGGTGCATGTGGCAGTGCCCCCGCCAGATGCGAGCCACGAACCGCGCAGCCGTCCCGAAGTGGTAGCTGCAAGCCGACCTCCAGGGGCCGATGAGTCGCCCCGCGACGAGCGAAACCTCAGCGGGGCTCAGGAGATCGTGGCGCAGGCACTCGTTTGGGGCGTGGTGCTCGAGGTGACTCGCGGCACGCGGAACCCCGGCCAAACGATCCACGAACCTCCAGAATAGCTCGAGTGCTCGCGCCCCGATGAACGACCCGAGCGTGGCAGACGCAGGCGTCCCACCGGTCCGCCCCACGAGTTCGTCAACGCATCGGCATGCCGCGTCGGGTAACGGCAATTCGATCACCTGCTCTGGCACTCGGCTGGAGAGCGCCGTCTCAGCGGTTAAGAACCGGAGCGTGCGTGGCGCGAACGAAGCGGGACCCGATGGGTCCCATGGCGTGATATCGAGGGCCGCCTTGCTCGACCACCCGAATATGGCCACGACCCACGCCGCGACCGCGCATCCGAGCACGTCGTCGGTCAGTGCCTCCGGGACCAATTCGTCGAGTTCCCGCAAAACACGACGACCGACCAGCCGCGCCATCGGCGAGGGTGCGAGCGCCGACTGGGCGATCGCGACATCGCGGAATTGCCATGCGCGACCGTGGGGTAATGCAACCGGGACCCCATCGGAGGCCTCCAACCGCAGCGCACGGGTAACCTCCTTGCGGACCAAGGGCAGCTCGCGCCGCCGCCGCATCCTCTCCCGCCTGACCGCCGCCGACTCCGGCCGCGGCCATGAACGTTCCAAGAGATGGCGGATGTCCGCGAGGAACTGCTCGACGTTGTCTTTCGAGGCGGTACGCGTTGGAATGGCCTCCGGCCTAGGATCGTCGGGCGGGTCTCCCCAGACGCTCCAGAGCCGATATTGGCCATCTTCGGACCGGACGATCGACGCGATTGCCACGAGGTCCTTCGAGGAATAGCCGTACGCAGCCAGATATACCAAGCGTCGGGCCACGCGGCCCGCCACCGCCTCGCACCAAGGATGGTCCCGGCAAGCGTCCCGGAGCGCGAACGTCACGATGGCCGCGCGACGTGCGAATCTCGGATCTGCTTCCAGTCGGACCAGCCACTTGGGGCGGGACAGGCGATCGAGCAGTCCGGCCAGCGGGTCGGGCCCCACCTCAAGCACCCGCCGCCGAGTCTTGGGCTGGCCGCGAAGCCATTCGCGCACCGCATCGTCAATTAACGTGTCTCCCCTCAGCGGGGCACGAGCCTCGAGCAACGCCACCGCCCGGAGAAATTTCTCCGGCTTCCCTGGCGCCGCTCCGCTACGCCAACTGTCCGGTCTCGCGATCATTCGGTCGTGACGGTGATGTTTTCAGGCGGCGGCTCGGTCGCCCCGTCGCCCTTGGGTTTGCCGATCTGCCTGGCCGGGATTTTGGGCCACCGCATGAGTTCACGCAGAAACTGTTGGTACTCCAGCGGCGGCTCCAATGGCAGGTTCGCCCAAGCAGCGAGCGCGTACCTTCGGGCCTTGGGGGTGCCCGCTCGCGGCTCGAGCCACACTGCGGTTGCGGCCATGTACATGGCGAGCGTTGGGTCAAACTCGAGGATCCATCCCACGAGCTCGGGGATCGGGTCGGTGGGGGACGGGGGCAGATGCTTGGGATTGACCTTCCCCTTGCGTGTCCGTTCTGCGAGTCGTCGCTTCAGGGTGCGGGACATCTCGCTTCGGACAGTGGGATCCTCTGGAATCGGGCAGGACACCTTGGCGGTAGGGGTCGCGCTTGGGGGCGAGGGCTTCGATTTCCTCGCCGGGCGCGCCCGCGTGAGGTTCAAAGCGCGCTCAACAACAGCGAGAGCCCGTCGCAGGTCTCTCGTGTCCTCCATGGGTGAGCCCTCGATCTTCTCCGAAAGCCCTTTGTGCATTTCCCGGAGTCGGGGTCTCACATACGTGTCGAGGTACCTCTGCTCGTCCTTCTGTAATGGGGCTTCGCCCGATTCGGTCGGTTTCGTGTCGAGCATCTTGAGCAGTTCGGTGTGCCCGGAGAGCTCCGCCGGGGTGGCGGGCCTCAAACCGTGGGCTTCGTGGTGGTCGGCCTTGATCCGCTCGATCAATCCCGCAGCGGCGGGTTCCAGTTCGCGAGTGCGCCGACGCGCCTCCCGATCATGTGCGCGTTTCGCCTCGAACATCCGCACCTGACGCCGGGCCTCGGGTATGCCACCCGGCTTAAGCCCCAAAGCGACCTCAAGCAGCCGCGTTAGCCATCCCAGGATCAGGGGTGCCTTCTTTTTGGATACCGATATCGGTTTCATTTGGCCCCATTAGCCTTTTTCTGGAGCCCGATCTTTTTTCGGAAAGTCCTGTCCGTCAGGTCACTTGGGGTGCGGCAGCCCATGACGGGGTGAGGCGCCGCCGCCCCCGCGCCGCTTCGCCGCAAGGACCCTCGTTGCCAAATCGAGCCAGTGCCGCCTCCCGAGCACGTCGGCGAGGGCCAGCACGGGGCACTCTTTTTGCACGTTTCCGCCGGACTCCCCGGCAACGGGCAGCACGCCCTCGCGGATGAGGACGAGGCCATCGTTCCGAGTCATGGAGGCCAAGAGGGCGGCCTCCTCGACCGGAATACGATCCGGCAAGGTCGCGAACTGCCCGGTGCCGTCCGGGTCGTAAACCAGGAGGCACGCGCCTGGGCCGGGCCACCGAATGCTGCCAACCAGGGGGCCGCTCACGCCAACGGCATGCGGCGGAAACTGGGGAGAACCGTCGTTGATCGGTTTCATGGTGTCACCTGTCCTCTGTTAAATCCGTCACGTCGCCCTTGGAGTTCTTCTCCCGCACAGCCTGCTGGATGATCAAGCCGGCGGCCTTGAGCAAGTAGGGATCGTCCTTGTGTGCGTACAGTTCGGAGCGGAAGAGCCACTTCTTCTCGTTCCTCGCCGGCTCGCCCAAGACCCGCAGCAGCCCGCGCCGAATCAGAATGCCTGTTTGGTCTTCGGTGCGCCCCAGAACCTTGGCGGCCTCGTCCGCGCCCATCCGAGCCGGCACGACAATCTCGCGGATCTCGCCCGCATCAGTGCGCGCCAGCAAGAAGCAGATCTTGCTGGAGTCCTTCAGCGCGGGCAGCAGAGACCGGTAGCAGAGGACCGATCTCACGCGCGGGTACCCGGCGAATACGGAATGCCAGTAGCTCATGATGTTGCGTTCTTTCGTTTCGGGCCGCACGGGCGGCTCGATTTCATTGCCGCGAGCCGCGACAGCCGTCCGAGCAACTGGGACAGGTCCCGGGCCTCGACCCAGTAGATGCGCCGCCCCGCCGTCCATGTGGCCGAGGCGTACGGTCGGCAGCGCCGACCCGCCTCGATGACCGACAGGCCGGGGGGACTGGCTGCCCGCCGCCCGCTCGTTTTTCGATTTCTGCGTGTGTTCATGTCGCGCCCATTATCCCATCTCGAATTCATCGATCCCTGCCGACCGCCCGGTCGCGCGGCAGGAGGACGTCGGCCAACCTCTCGTACTGCCACCAGAGGTCCGAGCGGACTGCCCGCAGTAGGCCCTCGGGCAGGGAGCGCTCCATGCCGTCGCCGACACCGATCGGGATCACGGGGGGTCGACGCGCCGTGCCAAGAGGCTGGGGCACGATCAGCGGGTGGGTGGATCGGGAGCGCCCCGCCAGCCAGAGCGCCGCGGCGTTGCGGTCCAGCGCCGCGGCGTCGGGGGTGGTCAGGACGAGATCGATCTCGCCGAGGAGGTCGCCCGCCTCAGCCGCGAGCCACGCGGCCCGGTTGGCGTTCAAGACAGCCGTCACCCCGATGCGGAGGCCGGAAAGCGCCGTGCGGATGTTCGGCTTCGCAAGCGTCTCCAGCGTCGCCGAGGTGGCGGAACCCATGACGTGGCCCCAAGCCCCGCCGCTCTTGTCGGCGACGTCGATGGCGGTGAGGAGCGCGTCCTGGATGGCGGTGCTGATCGGGGTTGCTTTCCCGTCGGGCTCTGGCCCGAGCAACAGGAGGATCTCATCGGGCTCGGCGATCAGCCGCCGAGGCATGTCCCTGTCGCGGTTTCGATACCATCCGCCACGGGCATCTATCTCGAGCGGGAACGAGTCCCCGAAGGGATCGAGATCCAAGACCAGCCTGTTGTTCGACTCCCGGCCATGTGCGTAGTGCATTCCTACCGTTATCCCGAGCCGCCACCCCGCCGGGGCGCTTTTCGAGAGATTTTCAAAAATTTTCGCGTTCGGCCCCAAAACCGCGCCGGGGGTCGGCATCCCATCCGTGCTTCCCAAGGTGGGTGCGGTAGTCGGGGTGTGGACGGTCGGCCGGGGCGATGCGGGGGGCTGTGGGTGCGCTTGCTGGCTGTGGTGGTGTTTCATTCGTCCGCAGATTAGCCTGGGGGGCATGGCCGGGTTCTCACCGGGGCTGGCGGTCGGCGGGAGAGCCCCGACCTGAGGGGGCAACGTCGTCAGGGCCTCCCCCCGGATTTCAGGAAGGAGGGTCTGGGGTTGGGGGGTCGGGCTCGGGGTTTGGTTGGTTCTGCGGCGTTTCGGGTCTTCCATGTGCGGAGGATACGCCGCGCCCCGCAGACCCATTTTCGGGATCCCGTCACCCGCCCGGTTCCAACCCCCACTCGGATCGGGCGCCCAGCTGGTATATAAAGATGGTGGACGCGGACGGGCGTGGCGGGCGCCTCCGGGGTTCGGACTCGCCCCCTTCATCGGCGGGAGCGCCCGCTCGGCCCACGACGGGACGGGCGTTGCCGGGTCCCAGAAAGCCGAAAAATGGCCGAAAAGGCCGAGTTTTGGCGATTCTGTGCCCTTCGTCGGGAGGACCGAACTTGTCCAGAGTCCGGTTGGTTGGCTGCAGCCAACCGATGGACGCCATCGATCAGGCCCTGCGGTCCCGCCAATTGGCGGAATCCTGACGCCCATTCTCCGGCGGATCGGGCGAGAACGGGAAGGAAAACCGGCGGGCTACACTTGGACCAAGATGCTAGCGTTCGGCTTCCCAGTCCTGCCTGCCGCCAACCGGTTTAAAGGCAGGAAGCTGCCGCGGCCCACCGCCGTGGTCGGATGGGATCCAAGAAGGGATCTCGATCACCGGTACCCGGCCCCATCCCGTCATTTCAGGGACCGCTGCGCCACAGGCCTAATTTCCCCGCTGTCCTGGTACTACCCGCTCCTCGAAAACGCGAAAATCCTTACGTAATCACCTTTCGAAAAGCCAGATATGAAAAAACCGGAGGAAAAAATGAAAAAGCCGCAAAACGCCCCACAACCGCGTCGGGAATGTCAGAAAACCGGACAAACCCACCCGCTGCAGGGCGAACTGTTCGATTTGGCTGCCTTTTCTCCACCCCCAAACCGACTTGTCGCCGGTCCGAGATCGAAGAAGCCGGCACCCCCAAATGGCGTCGTGTCTGCCCAGACTTTCGATCTGGCGGGGGCGTCGGGGCCCGAAAAGGTCGACCCGGCCGCCATCGGCCCGAACCCCAGAACGGCATCCCAGTGTCTGCTTTCGTTCGGGTCTGTGGTTGCCGAACCCGGACCTGTGGCGGTTCCCAACCCGCCGGATCCCGAACCCCGGGGGCTAATCCGCCCTAATCGCGGGGCACGCCGCCGTCAACGGTCGGGGCCTCACACGAACCTCAGAATCCTTCGCCCCAGTTCGGGTCGGCGCGCCCAGGGCTTGGCGAAGGCGGCGGGGATCAGCCTGTCGACCTATTTCCGGACACTGGCTGGATCGACGTTCAGCCCGCGGCAACTCGACGCCATCATCGCCAATGGGGGGATCTCCGGACCCCAGATCCAGGAGGCGAGGATTTCCTACATCGAGCACGCCTGCGGCTTCGTGGCATCACCGCCGCCCATCAGCGAAAAGGACCAGCCGGGCCATGTGGCTATCCCGGCACTTCACGACACCCTCATGGGGTACTTGGAGACCGTCGGTCGAGCAACCGCCCGGGGCCTGGCGGCGCTGTGCCACAACCTTCGCATCCCGATTGGAAAGTCCGAGGCAGCCACGATCCTCAACGGCTCTCATGCGCCCAGGCCCGACAAGATGGGGGCAATCCTCAGGGCGATCGCCAACTCCGACAAGGCACTGGCGGCGGCGGAGCTGCTGGTGGCCTTCGGGGTCTACCACTTCCCAACCCTGCGGGATGCGCTCGGGCGCAATGTCGACCTCGACCGAAACGACTGCCCGAAGCTCTTTACCTGGCGCCAGATCTGCCGGGCACAACCGAAGGCGAAGGCCGACGGGGCGACTCGGAAATCGGGCTAATGGGAAAGGACTACCCTAGCGGGTAGCGGGTTTGGATCGAATGGGTGCGCGATCCGAGCCCCAGATGAAGATGCACCCGCGAAAACAGAAAGAACGAAAGGAAACAGGAATGAGCAAGACGCTAGATGAATACGTCCGAGGGCTGAGACTCCGAAAGGGTCCCGTACGCAGCGTGGATAATCACGGCAGCGCGTGGGACGGTCCGAAGGGCAACTTGATCGACGACTACCAGCATGAGGAGCAAACGAGGAAGATCCTCGCCGTGTCCTCGGATCACTATCGGTCCGACCACGTGGTGGTCCGCTTGAACGCAACGATCGAGTGCCCGCCGTACTGCGAACGGTGGGCGACGGAGTTGGAAGGGGGTCCCGCCTGCACGACGGTCGAGCAGTTGGCGGTTCTGATCCAGCGCGCGATGCGCGAGAAGGGGCCCATGTGGCTGTCCGGGATGACCCTCGGCGACGAGGGCTTCCAGCGGCTGTGCGACATCTTCCCGGGCCTCCCCATATCCGAGCCGGCGCCGGACGAGGTGCCGGCGTAGCCGCGCACCGCCAGAACCAATCCGGTAGGAGCCGGTGCCAGCGTTTCGCTGGCGCCGGCTCTTTTTGTGATCATCCCATGTCTGGGTGTACGACTTCTCGACACTCGATCGTCGGGACGCCCCGAGGGCGTGCCGTCGCAAGCAGGGCATGCAGTCGCTGGTGCCGCCATGGGCCATGGATGCCTTCCACATGGTGGTTCAGGTCGGGGAAGGTACAGCGGATGTGCGCCAGAATGAGGAGGCAGCGCTCCCTCGGGGTGGCGCGCACGGCGTTGCAGAATTTTCTCACCGTCCGGGTGACGACGGGGGTCCCCTGCCGCATGGCGCACCAGGTGTTTCCGCTCCTTCGCCTCTGTCGAGCATTCGCGCGATGGATCAGGCCCTCCACGAGATCCCCAAGCGGCGGTATGGCCAGTAAATCGGCCCCGGCTTCGACCTCTCGGCTCAGGCCGTCTTTGGGCGCGACCTGCTTCCCGTACCGCCTCTCTGTGAGCCGCACGAACATCTCGATTCGATCATATCCCTCCATGCCCAGGGCGTCCGCGACCGCTTCCGCGAGGCGCGAGGATATCGCCTCCCCGTTGAAAATCTGCCGGATGGCATGGTCAGCGGCATGACCCTGCCCACCGAAATCCTCCTTGCGACCGACCTCTGGTGGTGACCCTTCCCGGTCCCTGATCATGTCGCGAACCTGTTGGGCGATCTCGCACAGAGGCTTGCGGGGGCATTTCTCCCGCCGGATGAGCCGCATCCATCCGCCCAGTTCCCGCCGAGTCCTTTGCCCATCGAGCACCAACGGACCTGCATTCATGGCCGACGCCCCCATTCGGGCGGTGATATGCGCAAAACGCTCTCGGTTGACCGCCTCATCGCCCCGTGGCCGGGGTGACCCGAGCGGTCGGCATCGGTCACACCCCCTGTCGCCGAAGCCAATTTCGAAGCCGACGCGGCACTCTGGATGCGCAAAACACTCTCGGTTGAGGAGGCTCTTGCCGCCCGGCGGGGGTGACTCTCTCGGTCTGCGGGTGCGACCCTCCCGCGCGTCGAAAACGATTCTTGGGCCGATGAGGCAGGCGGACCCCCTCGGCGGGGTGCCGCCTCGGTGACTTGCGGAACCGGATGGCTGCGTTGACCATCGAGTCGTCCTGGGTCCGGAGACCATGCGCTTCCGCCAGCAGGCGATGCCGGGTGCCACGGCGCCCCCACGCGGATAGGCGTCCCACCCAACATCACGGCCGCCGCCATACGCCAAGCCATCAGGCACCATTCACATCGCATCGCGACCATTAGCCTTCCGGCCCAACCCAAAGACCGGACTCGGGCGGCGCACTTTTGCAAGATCGTCTCTGATCGCGACATTGGCGATTTGACCCCGGATTCGGCGGGTTCCTGTGGCCATTTTTCGTCCTCGCCATAGGGACAAGACGCATGGCCACGCCGTGGCCATGTAGGCTCGCCCGTGGATGCCGGGATCGCGCACTTGGTCCCAATAATTGGCGGACCCCACCTCCTGCCCACCCGGTATCGGAGCCCCCGGCCCATTCCGACCGGCAGGCGGATTTGGCGGCAGGCCAAGCGACAAACGCGACCGATGTGCGACGCTCAGCCGATCTGGACGGATTCCTTGGGATAACCTGATCGCGACATTGAGGTTTGGGGATACGGACCTCGGCCCTTCCCGGTGGCCATGGCGATCCCATTTCATAGGGAGAAGCCGCATGGCCACGCCGTGGCCACAGCGGGCGGTGCCATTGGGCCATAATCCCGCAGTTGGTCCGGGTTTCCGCACTGGATCGGGGTGTGGGGCTACGCTTGCGCCGCTGCGAGATCACGCGATTGGACCGACCGTGAGCGTTCAGTGTCGGTAGGGGGGGTGACCCCGGTGCGGCATCACAGGCCCGGCAACGTGGGAGACCGCAGATCCCCTGATGGTGCGGTCCGTCCATGCTGGGGCGGCTTCGGGTTTGGACTGGTGATCCCTGCCCGTTGCTTGAGCGAGGCGTGGAACCACTTGAGCACGTGGGCGCAGAATCCAAATTTCTCGTCTTCGACCATCATAACGCGCCGGCTTCTGGCGACCAAGGCCGACTACCTAGCAAGTTTCCCCTTTTTGTCCCGCCAGACCCTGTCGGCCAGATGTCGGCATGGAGGTGCATGATTCGTCACATTTTATAATCCTAGAAAGATGCGATTTCCCCCCTCTCCGGATTCGCTAATGCTGGCAATGAGCACGAAAAGCGAGAACCAGCAGGATGACTTCGCCCCCCAGACCGAGCCGGGGGACGAGGCCCAGGAATCGGCGCTCGGAATGCACCAGATCGCGGCGATCGCAGCGGGGCTGGATCGGGATGGCTATTTGGCAGAGATGGGGAAGGCGAGGGAGAGGGCCGAGCAGGAGGCCGTGCGCAAGCGCCGCCAGCGCGCCAGCGCCAGGCAGGCCCGCGAAGCCGAGAGGCTCCTGGGAGCCCTGGAGATCGCCGAGGCAATCCGGGAGTCCTCCCGGCCCGATGCCCCCGTCTACCGCCCCGGCCTGCTGCTCGACACCACGATGGCGGCGGGCTTGGGCATCGCGCTGCGGTTCGACCCGTTGGCCGAGTTGGGCCTGATCGAGCACAGGGTCATGCCGCGGCTCGCGGACATGGTCCACCGGCTGCCCCAGGGCGAGCGGCTCGCGGTGGCGCGCACCGCGCTGCGGATCGCCGGCCGGCCCCGCCGCCCGATGCCGGGGGACTCGCCGCCCCCGGCGGCTAACGAGAAGGCGAAGGCCTGCCACGTGGTCGTCGTGCCCCCCGATCGCGAGCGCAGGCTGATGCTGCGCGAGCTCACGAAGGTGTGGCAGGCCCGGCTGGCCAGTGCCAAGGAGGTGCCGCAGGGGGCCCGGCAGGGCTGGGACATCGACCTGGGTCCGCTCTACCCGACCCTGGCCACCGAGTGCCCCCCGCTGGCGCGGCTCATGCCCAGGATCGCCGACCACCTCTGTAATATTGGCCACAAGAAGGCCCGCGGGTTGGGGGGGAGTTCTTTGCGAGCTTGCCCCTGATGCCGGCGCGCCGCTACAAGCCGGTGTTCAAGCGGATGAAGATCGCCCACAAGGACTGCTCCAAGGTCACGTAGCCGACGCAGATCAGGGACGGCGCCTACGACATCCTCGAGGGATTGGACGATTCGCCGCCCCCGCCGACCTCTGAGTCGGGGTGGTGGGCGCGCGCTTCCAGCGGAACGGCGACGCAACAGGTGTCCGGTTCTGCGAGCCCCAGGTGACCTTCGGCCTCCACGGCAGGTATCACTCTCTGATTCGGACCGATTCCCTGGGATGGCGCGGGGTCGATCACCCCCCGCCCCCCGCGGCCGACAGCAGCCGGGCGATCTCGGCGGCATCGGCCCCCGATATCGTGTACTCGATCTTTACGGCGTCGCCGATGCGCCTGGCGAGGCGGAAGGCCCCCGTCCCGACGGGGGAGTCCGCGGCGTGGAAGGACCACTCGCCGGCGACGAGGGTCGCGGCGGCGCCGGGGGCGAGGATGAACCCGGCGATCTCACGCGCCTGTTCTTGGCTCAGGGGTACGGGGCTCTCCTTCCACCAGAGGACGAGTCCCCGGCCCCGGATCTCGACGGCGGCCTCCGCGCGATCGGAGAACATCATGCCGCCGGTGGCCCCGGAGGGGCCGGTGGAGCGCACGGTCCCCGGCAGCCCACCGTGGAGGAGGCGCGCCGCGAGGAGTCCGGTCCAGCAGAGAAGTGCAAGCAGCAACAGCGCCTCGGTGACGCGCGCCATCAGATCGCTTGCGCGCTTTGGCGATCCGCCGCCATGGGGTGGGGTCCTCATGGGACCTGCGCCGGGGCGGCCACCGCCAGCGGGAATGGCGGCACCGCCTGAGAGATGATCGCGGCGTGGCGCGGCTGGTATCGGATGTCGGGCCGCAGGGCGGTCCTGGGCTCCCTCGCCAGCCGCTCCCATTCCACCCAGTCCAGCGCCTCGTCCAATCCCGCTGGGCGCCGGGTGCGGTCCCCGGCCAACGCGACGCGGGAGGAGGCGCCGGTGGCCCGGTCGGCCACGCGGATGATGTGGCGGGCGTCGCGCTCCCGCGCGGCGAAGAATCGCGCCGGGGGACAGCCGGGATCCAGCAGGATCGACCGGCGCCCCGCGACGGGGCATCGGCCAGACACGAGCCACTCGAGGGTGGGGCCGATATCGGTCTGCGCGGCCGGGCGGGGATCGATCACCCCGCGCGGCAGCCAGTCGGCCAGAAAGAAGAGCGGCACCCTCCATGGCGCCCATTCCCCGAAGAGCCTCCCCTCCCCGGGGCGTGGGGCGGTCATGGCACGGTGGTCGGATGTGACGACCAGCAGGCCACCGCCGCGGAAGAAGCCCGCCCGCCGCAGGGCCCCGGCGAAGGCGGAGGCCTCCCGGTCGACGTATCGCATCACGGAGGCCTCGTCGTGGGGCGGGCCGTCGGGGTTGCACAGGGGCAGGTGGGAGGAGGTCGTCTCCAGGACCAGCAGGAGCGGGCGCCGGGCGGAGCCCGGCCCCGGGCCGGGGCCGGCGACCATCGAGAGCGCGCGGCGATAGAGCGCCCGGTCCGGTGGGCCGAACATCGCCTGCGGCCAGGGGCGCCCGCCCTCGCCGTCGCGGTAGAACGGGTCGGAGCCATCGGAGAGCAGGTCGAACCCCGCGGTGTCGAGGAACTGGTGCTTGCAGGAGAACCGGATCGGGCCGGTGGTGAGCCAGCAGCACAGGTAGCCGGACGGGGCCAGGAGCCGGGGCAGCGCCCGTTCCGGGCCCATGAACCCGGAGAAGCACTCCAGCCACCCCCGGCGGGGTCCGGTCGCCGGGACGATGGGCTCCTCCCCCGCGACCAGCGCGATGATGCCGTCCTCGGTCGTGAGCCCGTTGGCGCAGAAATTGGTGAACGCCAGGCCACCGGCCGCGAGCGTGTCGAGGCCGGGGGTCCAGTCGTTGTCCCCGCCGAAGAATGAAGAGTGGTAGGACGACCAGCTCTCGATGATCAGAAGGACGATGTCGGGGGTGCGGGGGGCGGGATTGGCCCGCGGCGCGATCACCCGGGGCCGCGCCGAGGCCACCGCCGATTCCAGCGCCGCCCCGAGGGCGGCGGAGTACGGGCTGGCGGCGGTGTCGGTCAGGGCGAGTTCGATGGCGGGGGCCACGCCCGCGCGGCCGGGCGGGTCGAGGGCCAGGCTGCACAAGCCGATGGCGATGGCACATGCCGCGGCCACCACGATGGACCGCGGCGGTCGCGGCGGGCGGCAGAGGACCAGGCCCGCGGCGCCCAGGAGCCCCGCGGTGGCCACGGACCCCGCGACGACCATCCGCGGCGCGTCGGTTGCCGCGCCCACCGACAGGAACCGGATCCAGTCCGCCGGGTCGCCGGCGAACGCGATCGCGTCGCGGAGGAACAACCGGACCCCGAACAGGAGCCCGACCGCCGCGTCGGCGGCGTACAGCGCCACCGCCGCCGCCGCGGGCAACCGGACCGCGGCCCCGGCCCATCGGCCCATCCGGGCCGAGGCCGCCACCGAGAGGGCCGCCAGGCCGACGACCCAGAGGTTTGACAGCAGCGTGTCGGCGATCATCGCCCCCGCGATGGCGTCGCCCCGGTCCAGCAGGAACCCCCCGGCGAGCATAGGCGGCCCCAGGGCGCCCAGGAGGGCCACGGCGGCCGCCCCGCCATACGCGTACGCCCTGGCGCGGTTCGCTCCTCTGGCGCCGGTCATCGCCTCCCCCCTTTGCCTTCCCCGTCGCCCATGTCCCCTTCGAGGAACCGGCGCGCGGCGCGGGATCCGCGCTCCTGCAGGGCCGCCTCCGCCCCCCGGAGGCCCGCCTCCAGCGCCTCGATCAGCACCCGTTCCACCCCCGCGCCGGTCCGGCGGGCGATCCGCCGGACGACCCTCAGCTGCTCTGGCGGTATCGGGAGCTTCACGGCGTGTGACTGGATGTAACTAGTATAGTAACGCATGTCAACCTCCTGTTGCCAGGTCCCGGTCCGGCGGGCGCCGCGTCGGGCGGCGCCCGCGCGTGCGGGCTGCCTGGCGCCGGAGATTAGGCCGCCGCCGCCGGGGGCCTTTTCCGGCTTGTTGGGGGCGGTGTCGGGCGGTACGGTCGGGGCATGGCCAAGGGCCGCAATCGCCAGCTCCGGCTGCCCGAGGACCTGGCCGGGCGCATCGAGGCGCTGGCCAAGTCCACGGGGCTGGCGCAATCCGACGTGCTGCGCATGGCGATCCGCGCGGGGCTCGGCAGGCTCGAGAGCGGGGAATTCAACCCCTTCGGGGACTCGGGGGACGCGCCGCTTAAAAAGGGCGCCCAGCGGCGCGCGACGGTCGGCTGACCGCCGGGTGGTGTTCCGGTGCGACCGGTGGCGATCAACCGCCGCGCCAGTTGGCGCGGTGGGCGGACTCAGCCCGGCGAGAGACCCGGTGCAGCCCCGCCAATCACCCGATCGCGACATTGGCGATTGGACCCCCGAAATCGGCGGGTTCCTGTGGCCATTTTTCGTCCTCTCCATAGGGATAGGACCCATGGCCACGCCGTGGCCACCTAGGCTCGCCCGTGGATGCCGGGATCGCGCACTTGGTCCCAATAATTGGCGGACCCCACCTCCTGCCCACCCGGTATCGGAGCCCCCGGCCCATTCCGACCGGCAGGCGGATTTGGCGGCAGGCCAAGCGACAAACGCGACCGATGTGCGACGCTCAGCCGATCTGGACGGATTCCTTGGGATAACCGGGCGCGCGCCAGAGGACGCTTTCCCCGGCAATGATCAGGTGACACGGCCACGGCTTGCCGCGGCATTGGCCGGCATTGACGAGGAGGCTTTTGCCGATCCTGTGATGCCAACGGCCACCAAACTCCCGCGCAAACGGGGCCTCATGGATGTGCCCGCAGATCACCAGATCGGGCTGATGGCGCCGTACCAAGGCGGCCAGTTCGGTGCTCCCCTCGGCACCCCAGCAGATCGGGGTTTGGGTGGTTGGCTCGTGATGCAATACCAGCCATGGGAGTCCCATTCTGTCCCGCAGCTCGGCGCCGGATTCCATGAGCGCGACCACCTCCCGCTTGGCGCCGCCCCGTTCGTCGAAAGCGGTATCCGGGCACACCGTGACGAGTAGTGATCGAGCCCCAGCCTTGACCTCGCCCGAATACCCAGGCCACATGACAGACGCCATCGCGCGATCGGGACGTAGCCACCCCGGCTGCACGGCATCGTGGTTGCCCTCGGCCACCGCCACGAGCCTGCCCTCGCCAGCGAGGGCCACCAGGCGTCGGAGGATCAATCGCCGCTGCTCGGCCAGCCCCAGGCGCGTCGTGAATATGTCGCACAGATCTCCCCCGAAACAGATCAGGTCGAATCGTGCCGCATGGCGGGCCACCCACCCATACCACAGCCAATTCGCGTGGAGATCCGAAACCGCAAGAATCCTCGGGAACATGCTTGCAGATTAGCCCGCCCGCCGACGGCAGATCTGCTCCTGTGCTAGGCTGTACGGAGAGGGCCTCTTGGCGGCCTGATCGCGACATTGGCGGTTCAAGCCACGGAATCGGCGATTCCCCGTGGCCATGGAGGTCCAACCCGAGTGACCTTCATTCCGCGCTTGGTCCCGATCTTCGGTCCTCTGTCCGGTTTCCTGGGCCAGTGCAAGAGTTTGGCGCGGGCGTGACCCGAGATCTGCGGCACGAGAGGTGGTACTGCCCAAACGCGCCAGCAGACTTTGGTGTTGGCGTTGGAGCCGGTGGCGAGCTGCAAAACCGCTTTCGCTTCCCAAAATCTTTGAAAACTCTGAGTGAGCCCACTACCCTCGTCAGCAGTCATGGTTGCTTTTCCAGGGAGGGTTGCCGCCCTTCCCGGCTTGGGCCTTCCGCCAAGAAGTTGGGTCGAGGATGAGGTTGGGTTGTTCGAGGAGATAGCCGGATGAAGTCATTCCCCTTGCGCCACATTTCCGTCCGCGTGCCCTGGCATGACGCCGGATGGAACGGGTCCATCTGCGGGTGCCCGGCGCGCAACACCGCCTGCCTCAAGCTCAAGAACATCTTCGAGAGCAAAGACGAGAGCGCCGAGACCACCGTCGCAGGCAGGTCTATCAGGGAGCTGGAGGACTCGCTCTTTCCGCCCTGCGTGAAGGAGCGCGCCACGTTCATGGCCGATTTCCCCTTCACCCGCATGCACGAGCACCCCTACGTGAGATTGGGGAAAGACTCCCACGCCCATTTCAAACCGACGCCGCTTCGCTATCCCGCGTACGGCGCGGCCGCGCTGCCGTTTCGGTGGATGATGAAGAAGTTTGTGTTCGGCAACCGCGATGGGGAGGGCGTTGGCCTTGTCGACCAGTTCCCGCTGGACGAAGTCGATGAGGCCATCGAACCGACAAAAGAAGTCCTTGGATTTGAGACCCGGTGGCTGCAGGACCACCGGAACCATCGCGCGCTGCTGGATTGCTTTTGGAATCACGTTAGGGCTGAAGAGTCGCTGGTGTTCTTCTATGCCAAGCAGGTGCCGCTGGTCGAGGACACGGGGCGGCGGGTGATCGTTGGCGTGGGCCGGGTCAAGGGCATCGGAGAGCTGACGGAGTACGAGTACAGCGGCCCTCCCGGCGACAGGATTCGCAGCCTGCTGTGGGAACGAATGGTGGTCCACTCCATCCGGCCCGATTTTGCGGATGGTTTCCTCATGCCCTATCACGAGGCGCTGGAGAAATCGGACGATGGGCGCGCTTTCGATCCTGCAGAAGCGGTGGCCTTCGCCCCGGAAGACCGTTTCGACGAGTTTTCGTACGCCACCGAGCACGTCGGCCACGACGCTGCCATCAGCGCACTCCTGGCGTGTCGTGCCGCGCTGCTCCGCTCCGCCGAACTATTCAGCGTTGCCACCCGAAAGCAGGAGCAGTGGATCGACGGGGAACTCGGTCGCCTCTGGAAGAAGCGCGGCCCCTTCCCGGGGCTGGGCTCCGTCCTCTCAGCGACGGGCGTGCCCATGGGGAACTTCATCGCGCAGGCCCTCGCCGACATGGCGGGAGAAAGCGGCGATCCGTGGCCGGCGTGGGATGCGACCCTCGAGGACCCGTCCAAGCATTTGCCCGAGGACCTCGCCCTTCACGTCGATGCCACGATCGCCAAGTCATGGAAACGCATGGGTGCGGAGCGGCGCGCGTTTCTGGGATTGCTGAGCCGCATCGACCTGACCGTCCCACAGGCGGTCTTCCTGGCGCTCCCCGAATTGCGCGCCGAGAACGGCCTGGACCTGAAAGACGCCGCGTTCCTCGAGAATCCGTATCGTATCTACGAGGCCACCCGCCTCACCATTTGTCCCGTTGCCATCGGGACCGTGGACCGCGGGTTGTTTCCGACAAACTTCGTCCGAGAGCATTTCCCCATTCCCGAGCCGACCCGGATACGGACCGCGGTCGATGCCCGACGGTTGCGGGCGCTCACGATTCGGGAGCTCGAGGCGGCCGCCTCGAGTGGCGATACGCTTCGCGCCCGCGACGACATCATTACGACTTTGCGGCGTCGTGCGGCGGACCAGAAGGAAGAGCGCACCGACGTGACCGCTGATCTCATGGCGGTCGCAGAGGACGAGCATTTCGGAGGGGAGATCCGCCTAATGAAGATGGCTGACGGGCGCCCCGCCTACCAGTTGGAGCGGCTGGCGGCGGTCGGTGAGCAGATCCGCGAGGTCGTGACCAAGCGCGCCAAGGCGGCCCGTCACAGCCTGTCTGTGGATTGGGCTGCGGCGCTCGACGCCCGCCTCGGTCCCTTGCCCCCCGAAGGGGAGGAGCGGGAGAAGGAACAGCGCGCCCGCATGGAGAAGGCCGCCGCGCTAGCCGAGGTCGCGGTTTCCCGTTTCAGTGTGTTGCTCGGATCCGCGGGTACCGGAAAGACCACGCTGCTGTCCGTGCTCTGCCAGCACCCTGAGATTCATGGCGACGGCATTCTCCTGCTCGCCCCAACAGGAAAGGCCCGCGTGCGGATGGAGGCTGTGGCGCGCGAGGCCGACAGTCCGAAATTCGAGGCATGCACCCTGGCGCAATTCCTGAGTCGCTCTAGGCGTTATGATGGCGAGACGCAACGTTACCTCCTCACCGGCAAACCCGGGGAAAAGGTCGCTGGCACCGTCATTGTGGATGAGTGTTCCATGTTGACGGAGGAGATGATGGCTTCGCTGCTGGAGGCCATCAGCGGGGTCAAGCGACTCATTTTTGTGGGTGACTCCCGACAATTACCTCCAATCGGGGCCGGCCGCCCATTCGTGGACATCATCGCCCACCTTGCCCCGCCCGATATCGAGGATCGGTTCCCGCGCGTCGGTCCTGCTTTTGCGGAGCTCACCGTGCCGCGCCGCCAGGGCGCTGGCGAACGCGACGACCTGCAACTGGCTGCGTGGTTTGGCGGCGGGGCCACCGGTCCCGGCGAAGATCAGGTCTTTGAGATCCTCGCCGGTCGCCGCAAGAGTGACCACATTCGCTTCATCCAATGGGAAACGCCGGACGAGCTGGAGCAGTCCCTGCCCGAGATTATTTCGGAGACGCTGGCCTTCCCGTCGGACAGAGAAGAGTGGCAATCCTTCGCCCTGAGCCTTGGGGCTCGCCTCGACGACAACGGGTCTGCCTGGTTCAACGTGGCCTACGGCGAGCGCCCGGGCGCCGGGAAGCGGGCGGAGGCGTGGCAGATCCTCAGCCCGGTGCGGCAGAAGCCCTGGGGTGTCGATCCGCTCAACCGACTGATCCACGTCCGTTATAAGGGGCAGCAGATCGCGAAGGCCCGGAATCCGGGCAGCTTTCGCAGCATCCCGAAACCCATGGGTGATGCCCAGATCATCTACGGCGACAAGGTCATCAATAACCGCAACTGGTCGGTCCCGAAATCACGGCTGTACCCGCAGCCGCAACAGCGTGGCTACCTTGCCAACGGAGAGATTGGCATGGTCGTGGGGCATCGTCGCACGAAAAAGAAGAACTGGTTCCCGGATTATCTCGAGATCGAGTTCTCCACCCAGACGGGCAAAGTCTTCAAATTCTACGACTCCGATTTCGGCGAGGAGGGAGAGGCTAGCCTGGAGCTCGCGTACGCGCTAACCGTCCACAAGGCCCAGGGGAGCGAGTTCGAGGTCGTGTTTCTCATTTTGCCGCGGTCCCCCCTGATGCTCTCGCGCGAACTCCTCTATACGGCCCTGACTCGGCAGAAGGCCAAAGTGGTGGTCTTGCACCAGGGCTCTGCCACGGATCTCCAGAGACTCAGCTCGGAACGATTTTCTGCCGCCGCCAGACGCCTGACCAATCTCTTCGAACCGCCCAAGCCAGTCGAGATCGCCGGTTCGTTCCTTGAGGAACGCCTGATCCACGTCACCCTCCGAGGCGAGGCGGTCAGCTCGAAATCGGAGGTCATCATCGCGAACCTCCTTTACGCGCAACACATAGACTATCGCTACGAGCAGCCACTGGAGATCGGGGGCGTCACCAAGTACCCCGACTTCACGATCGATGATGATGATTCCGGGATCACGTATTTCTGGGAGCATTGCGGCATGCTCGCCGATCCCGCGTACCGCCGCCGATGGGAGGCGAAGCAAGCGTGGTACCGCGAGCACGGAATCCTGCCCCTGTCGGAGGGATGCGGGCAGAGGGGCACTCTCATCGTTTCCGAAGACGACCCGAAGGGCGGCATCGATTGCAGGAAGATCGAATCGCTGATCGAGACTATTAGGCGATCGTGATCCCTGCGGCCCGACGAAGTGAGCTCAAGTGCAGGTTGATTGACGCAGTTGCGACGACCGCTCGCGCTCCCGGAAGCGGCGTATTGTCACCTGCGTGCCAGCTGTGCCTTCAGTTCCGTTTGACGACGGAGCCACGGCAAATATTCTAAAGTCATATGGCAGCAGATCCAGAACGGCGCCCGCCATTTCGACTTGTTGGGGGAAGCGCCGGCATGATCCCGTTCTTGATTGGAGATTTCTTCGAGCGGCACAGGAATCTCTCCGAAGTCGTCGAAGCGAGGCTCGAATGCGACGAGAAGGACCTCCTTGGTGCGGCGAGCAGGCCGGGATCTGAAGAAACCGGTACGCAGAAGACCGATGAAGAAGAGTGGAGGGAGGAGTTGCGCGGAGAGGAACTTCTCGATCTGTCCAAGACCCGAAACGGATTTCGCCAAGCCATTCTCTTGAGATACGTGGCTTTCGCGGAGAGCATGCTCCTGCATATATCCGGAAAGAAGCATGCCAACTTGAACAAGGTCTGTGGCAAGATTTGGGGTATCAAATGGAAAGCGATGCCGGAGAGCATTCTCGTCTCATTCCTGACCGAGCTTCGGAATGCTCTGGCGCACGGCTCAGAGGCTCTCGTGATCGGACGAATCGCGATTTCCGGATCTGACGAAAGTGCCAAGCGCCTGCCGATCCCGAATTATGCCGAATACGCGAAGGCGCGGAATCCCAAGAAGCCTGGGAAGCAGAAAGCGTTGGAAAATGGTCTGGAGCGGCGGCACCGGTTTTGCGCGGCTCTGGCGGAAAGGAAGTGGCTTCAGTTGCCGGACTGGTTTCATGTCGAAAAGATCCAGAAAGGCGAGTCCGAGGAGGGCCACATCGACTTCTACGAACGGAAGCAAGAAAAGCCAGGGTCGACAGGGGCGTGGTGCGACCTGGAGTGGATCCAACCTATCCGGCTCGATTTGTTGGGCGGTGCGCTGACAGACGTTGCCGAATTCCTTGAGAAACTCCTCTTGGACGCTTGGAAGTTGTGCTCGCAGAAGAAGAAATAGGGTTCGGGGGGACTTCCCCATGGGATGATCCAATTCCCGGGAGCTCGACCATGAGTGCGATTATGGAGCCGACTGACGAGATCAAGCTGTTGTGCGACGACACGAAAAGGCTGATCCGCGCGTATCTTGACGCGCCATTTCCTCAACCGATAGGACGGTTCGAATCAAACGTCGAGGCTTATACTCTGCTGAAATTGATGACACGCCATGCGGAGGCGCTTGTTGAGATCGCGCGGAACGACCTCGTTCTTATCCCTGCGGCGATGGTGCTGGCACGGGCATGCTTCGAGGCGAGTGTTCGAACCCGATGGATGCTGCGCCCTGAGGACCCGTTTGAACGGGAGGTTCGATGGCTGCTCCACCTGCGAACGGCACGGGATCATTGCCGAAAACTGGAACAGAATCCTCATGTGCCCTCTAATCTGCAGCAAGAGTATGGAGCACGGGGAACGTCGTACGAAGACTTCAAGGCTGAAGTGGAGCGGCTGCTCAGCGAGGATGGTTACCCGACACCTGCCCGGATCCCAAGTGCTTGGGACATGGTGAAAGACATCGGTCAACCATCGCTCTACGTTTTCTACGTTTTGCTTTCCGCCTACACGCATTCAAATTTTGAGGCAGGTTCACTTTATCGAAAGAACTTAGGGTGTGGGAAGGAACTCGGTGAGTTCATCGGGCCTGCAGACTGGCGCCTGCCGTTCGAGGTCGTTTGGAGGTCATTCTTTACGACGGCTCGCGAATTTCTCTTGCGGATTGAGGCGGATGTCAATCGGTTTGACGCGGCGGCTGGGCTGTCGAATTTCGAAAGGCATTTGGGCGGCTTGGTGTCTGCGTGACTCTTGTTCGTTCTGATTTAGGAAAAGCACGGTGAGATGTGGCGTCTGAGCGCGGCGTTAGCGGGGACCGTTTTTGGCGATGGCTCGCTTGATTTCTTCGGCGGCCATTCTTACTGGGGCGGCGAGGCTGTTGCCATCGTACGTAATAGGCGTCAACCCAAGTAGATCGGATGGGATTTTCACGTCAACTCCCTCGGGAGTGCATAAGAAGGTGCGGTGGCGACCCAAGGCGCCCATAAAGAGGCCCAGCTCGAACACGATATTGTCGCGCGGAGCCTGCGTTTCTTTGCCGCGGCTGATGACTCGGTCGTCGCTGGCCGCGACTAGCGCCGCGAAATCAGCGTATTGAAGCTGTGTTTCGAGGGCCTCAATCGGAAAAGTCGATGCTCCAAAAACTCCGTCTTTCCAGATTCTAGCAGTGGCAATTTGAGGTGGGAACTCTGATTTAAGGGCTTCTGCGATCGGGAGGGCTTCGCGAGATGAGCCGATGAAAAGAACGGGAGTTGGGTTCGGCGGCCTGAGGAAGATCGACCGCTGCCGGAGGCGATCGGCCAACTCGTTGGCAATCAACCTCCAGACGTCGGGCTTCATGGCTGCAATTCGGGTCAATTCTGGTTCTGGCAATGCGGCCAGAACCGTTTCTTCTAGGGCGACGACATCCGCGCTGCGTCTGGCGCTTGGGTCAATCGCCGCCATCTCCCCAACGTGTGTGCGGGCTGTCCTCTTGGCGACCTCACGCCCGTTGATCTGGATCGAGACACGTCCTGTCAAAATGAAATAGATGTCGTTGTCGGCTTCGTTTTGGCGAATAAAGACCTCGTCTTTTTGAACATGCCGAAGACCAGCCTTTTCGGCAATCAGGGAGGCCAACTCCCTGTCTCCGTTCACGAGGCGTTGTTCAGCCAGGGCGTCGACGAGTCGCCTGGTACCATCAGAACCTTGAAATCGAGCTATCATATGCATCCCCTTTCGTCAAAATTGGCAATTAACCCAGAGTGGGCAGCCTGCGCTGATCGAGAATTCGATCAACCTCAGCGTCGATTTTCCCGTCGCGCGCGAGGCCTTCAAGCTCGTCCCATGCCGCATGGTCATGCTTCCATGCAGGCCAGGCTGGTGGCCAGATATTGATTGCCAAGCGCTGGGCCTCGAGGTGTTTGGCGATCAGATCGCGAACGGATTCGATGCACCATTCCGCCGCGATCATCCGCAGTGAGTCTAGGGAAACTCGGGGCGCGAGTCGCTCAAGAACGTTGGACCAGTAGGCAGGGAAGACCCAGCAAAGGCCCCCATCCGCGTAAGCGTGCCAGTCGCGCTGTCGCCTAATCCATGAAGCGGTCGTCCAAGCCGCCGGGGGATGCCTGAGCCAGTCCGAGAAGACCTGGAGCGTGACGGCGGCTTCTCGGTCGGCGACCGGAAGAACGCCGTCGAGCAGGAACGAGCGGTTCAGGTTGAATGAGAGCCTGTCCTTGCCGGTGGGTACGGGGTGTCCCCTCCACGGCGACACGGACTGCAAGTTGGCTGTCAAGAGGCCCGTGAAGGTTAGGAGCTCAAACAAGTCGTGTGGAATTCCTGTGTCCATCAAAATAGGGGCGCGGCGCAGGGACGCTCACGCTGAAAGCGGGAGCGGCGCTCCTCTGTAATCGATTTTGTTCGGCGTTCTCAAGGCGCTCCTTTGTTGCCTTTCGGTAGTCAGTCGGGCCATCCCAGGGTCGGAATGCCGTCGCAAACGTGTCATCAAGGGCACTGTGATCTTCGGAGTGGAGTGCAGCCTCATCTGGGTTCAGTCCCTCCGCATTGTGTGCATCCAGTGACCTTCTGCAGCCCCAGCCTGCCGCGATCAGGAATGGGCGCTGCATCGATTGGACGTTGGCGACGAGGAGGCGCCCTTGGGAAGATTCTCCGCCCGCCACCCCCACTGACCACTGCTGGCGCTTGGCGATGCGCGCAAGTCTGGCGTCGCGGGATCCATTGAGTTCGTTGCGGGGATCGAACCAACGCAGGGCGAGCACGGCCGGTAGATACAGGCGGATACCTGCGTAATCTTCGTCAGGTCTGGGCAAGAAAATGCCATTATAGCAATCGCCTGCCCACGGCAGCCGGATGAAGGGGCGCGCTAGGGCTTCCTCGAAGGCATCGGGAATGCGCATGATGGCGATGAATTCAGAAACCAATTCGGAGACCGCATTTGTTCCTTGCGCAAAGGCTTGCGCGACACGACTGGTGAACCCACAAAGGTCGGCTCGAAAATGGAGGCCTTGGACGAGTCGGGGGGCGTCCACGGTGGCGCCTCCAGTGTTGATGGGGTCCGCGGCAAGAGCGACGAACCGATTCCCGACCGTCGCGATGGCGGCGCGCTTCTCATTTTCAAAGATTGTCACGCTCGCATCGATTTCCCGAGATTGAGATGAGTCTCGCATTCTGTCTCGGGCGTTGATTTCGATCCAGCCGCGGGCCGCGGCGGGAGCACCCGCAGCGCTTGGCAAACCAGATTCCGCGAGCATTCGGCGAGGAATGGCGATGTGGCCGGCTTTGATCTGTGGGGATTTCGCGAGGCGTTTGGCAGGTTTGTTGGCTGCATCCCCCAGCGAGAGCAGAGAGTCGTCCCCGTCTCGACCGGTTGCCAAAACCGCGGCACGACCGTGATCGGCCGCCATGCAGAATCCGCGCCAGTGCGGTTCGGCCTTCGGGCCGATCACTCGATACACTGCATTGATGAAGTTTGAGGTGACCCTGATCAGCTTCTCGACGGCAGTCGCATCCAGCCTGGGTGCGTTGAGAAACAGGTGCATCCGCTCTCCTTGGATCTCGAAAATGAAGAGGTCGCGGTCTCCGTCGGCAAATGCTGCGGCAAGTCCCGAGTAGTCGTCCAACAGCTCAAGGTATCGATTCGCGCTGGCCTGATCTGTGGCGGCTGAAAGCTCGAGTGTGAGGTGCAAGTCGCCATAAATGTGGAAACCCGTCGCGTCGGACACTTGGACGTCGTCTATCTGGTTGGACGCTGAGCGTTCCGACGAGAAGGCAGCGAATTTCCTTTTTCGGCTGGCAATCAGATCTCCGATGGGATGATAGGCGATTTTCATGGGTTCTCCTTTTCTGGCTTTCGGACACCCCCGTTGGGGATTATTCGCATTTTCTCGGGCGAATGTCGGCTAGTTTCATTCATACGTCAACGATAGCTAATATCCGCTTACGGTCAAGACAAAAAATCTAGAGGGGTCTCTGCTCCTGATTCGCCAGAAACATTTCCGTCAGGCGTATCCTCGTGGCGGCAGGATTCACCTCGAAAACTTCGGCACAATGCCTCGCCGCTGTCTCAAGGGCTGCAGGCGGCAGTGTTGGTTGGCACAAAAGGCCTTCGGGCACGAGGAAAGACTCAACTGCTTGCAGCATGAGCCGCTTCGGTAGCAGAAGGGCGCCTATTGCCCGGTTCGCCTGATATTCCCACCATTTTCCGTCGTATCCTCGACTGCGCTGTCCTGCTTCAAAATCTCTCTTCCGGCATAGGATTCGTCTGGCGCCCCCCTTGACCGAGTCCACCTGACCATTCAACAGGGTATGGGATACGAGTGGCTCAATAAAGAGCACCGCATGAAGCAGCCCGTGACCCATCTCATGGGCGAGCGTTGCACGCGCCCGTCGCTCACCCGCGGGACCCGACTCGAACAATGATTCGGATGTGCCTATTATTTGGACTTTCCCGTCATGCCCGAATACGGTGAATCCGAGCACATCGGGAGCGATATCCTCGTACACCACGTGGCATCTGAAATACCTTTCGATGACGTTCTCTATCTCGATGGGACCTGGTTCCGAGGGCAGAGAGTTGGTTTTCGTCAATGCCTCCAGACAGATCTCGTCAATCTCCTCCTTCGAGTAGTAAACAGTTTGACCGAACGGTCCGCTGGGATTGCGTCGCACCTCCACGTTGGTATCAGTCCTTCTTTTGATTCAGCTTCCGGAGCAGATCCTCTGGGTCCAGCTGACCTGATTGGCTCTTTTCGACAGCGGTGCGGAGCGCAAAACCCCAACGAGGATCCGAAGCGACCATCTTCTTCAGAGCCGAAAGAGAATCCCGAGTGTCGTAGTTTTTCAGTTCATCGTACGGGACTTTCAGTAGTTTCGCGATGTCGCTCAAGACGTCATCGGAAGGGAAACGGCGCCCTAGTTCCACGTCGGAAATGAACGGGGCGGATTTTCTAATCTTGTGAGCCAATTGCCGAAGCGAAAGACCTTCGTTGGTTCGTAGTTCCTTGATGCGTTCTCCAAGACTCTTTGCTTCCATCTGTGTAAGCTTACGATAGCACACAGCAACAGTCAACAGGCGCGTTGAACCGGTTCGTGGGACGCTTATCTGCTCATCATCGCAAAACAGGGAATACGCCCAGTGCGCCCGCCCAATAGGAACGGGAATTGGGCCGCGATCATGAAGGTCTGAAAGGGGGGGGTGTGAACTCGAATGACTCGATGATCTTCTGTATTCCCGTCGGCAGTGGCGGTCGGTACGCTTTGGCGGAGTCGGGATGGCTGCGCAACAGGTTGGCGAGGGCGAGACGGATGTGGAGGCGAACGCCGAGGGGCGGCTGCCTTCGCCGGGGATGCTGGCGGTGGTGCGGAATCGGACGGGGGTGATCGCGAAGGTGGAGCCGAGCCCGACGGGGCCGAATGGGGTGGTGCACCTGGTGACGGTGGATTTCACGGATGCGGATGGGGCGCGGGAAGAGACGGTGATCTGGGAGCGGGAACCTGGGGCACGGATCCTAGATAGTGGGGGGCTGCCGCAGGTGGCTTCACGGGGGGCGATGCCGGCGGAGGAGTTTCAGGCGCTGGTGCGTGCGAGTCGGTGGACGGCGATCCACCCCTACGTCGATCCGGATGGGGAGGGCGGTCCCCTCCCGCGGCTGCCCTTCGCGTCACCGTTCCACGGGGCGATCGAAGTCGAGGACTTCCAGATGGTGCCGCTGCTGAAAGCCATGCAGATGCCGCGGGTCAGCCTGTTGCTGGCCGATGACGTGGGACTTGGGAAGACCGTCGAGGCGGGGCTGATTTTGACCGAATTGGTGCTCCAGCGGCGCATCCAGCGGACTCTCATCCTGACTCCGGCATCGCTGCGGGTCCAGTGGCGGCAAGAGATGCGGGACAAGTTCTGCCTGGAGTTCGACGTGATCGACCGGGCGCGGACCATGGAATTGAGGCGACAGCGAGGCCTGGACGTGAATCCTTGGCGGTCTTCCCCCCATCTGATCGCGTCCTACCACTACCTGAAGCAGCCCGATGTCCTCGAGGATTTCCTGACCTCGTGCCGGGGTGCCGAGGGGTCGCCACACCTCCCGTGGGACCTGTTGATCGTCGACGAGGCGCACAATCTGGCGCCGTCGGCCTTCGGGGATGTCAGTGAGCTGACGCGGATGCTGCGGGCCATCGCCCCATACTTCGAGCACAAGCTTTTCGCGACCGCGACCCCGCACAATGGGCGAACCCGTTGTTTTTCCGGGCTGCTGGAGATCTTGGATCCGGCCCGATTCTCGCAGACATCCGAGTTCAAGCCGGCGGAGCGGGCCCGCGTGCACGAGGTCGTCGTGCGCCGGCTCAAGAGCGAGATCAACCAGGTCACCGATCCCCCGAGGTTCTCGAATCGATCCATCGAGCCCATCGAATTGAAGCTCGCCCCCGAGGAGGCTGGGCTGGCTGCGGCGGTGGCGGCATTTCGCGGGGCGGTGTACAGCCAGATCGCGAGGGCGCCTCGCTCCGAGCGGACGGCCGGTGCCTTCGCGGTCGAGATCCTGGGCAAGCGATTGCTCTCGTCGACCTTTGCCTTCGCGGATTCTTGGCACCGGCTATTGCTGGGATTGGACTCGGGCGACGCCGCCCCGGCCTCCGAGGTTCGCGTGACCGAGCGCGGGTTCCGGGAGGATACGGGCGATGACGCCGAGCAGGAGAGCCGGACGGCGCTGGCGGCGCACGTCATCGGCGCATGGCTGAAGCCGTTCTCGAAGGCCCTGCGCGGCGAGATCGATGCGGTGACCGACGCGATCGGGCGGCTTGGTCTCGAAGCACCCGGTTTGACCTCCCCAAATCATGACAGCCGATACGACGCACTTCGGGCGCTGATCCGCTCGCGTCTGCGCGCGTCCGAAGGCGACGCCTGGCTTCCGGGCGAGCGGCTGATCGTATTCACGGAGTTCAAGACGACGCTCGATTATCTGGTGCGTCGCCTTCGGGAGGATTTCCCCGACGATGGCGCCATCCTCCAATTGTTCGGCTCGGGCGAGATGGACGAGCGGGAGCGCAACGCGGTCAAAGACGCGTTCAACGATCCCCTGGCACCCGCCCGTGTCCTCGTTGCGACCGACACGGCGTCGGAGGGGCTCAACCTGCAGGCCACGGCCCGGTACCTGCTCCATTTCGACGTGCCGTGGAATCCCGCCCGCCTCGAGCAGCGCAACGGCCGGATCGACCGATACGGACAGTCCCGCGACGTCACCGTCTTCCATTTCACGACCGACGACAGCGCGGACCTTTCGTTCCTCGCGTTCATCGTCACCAAGGTCCACCAGATTCGCGAGGACTTGGGGGCGACCGGCGAAGTGCTGGACATGGCCGTGCAACGTCGCCTGATCGAGAACATCCCCGACGAGGATGTCCGCCGAGACATCGAGAGGGGCCTCGCCGCGGCCGCGAAGCGGGCCGCTGTGCCTCACGATGCCACGACCCGATCCTCGGAGATCAGCGGGGAGGAGATGGGGAAACAAATCGACGTGCTCTGTAGCGAGCTGGATCTGGATGGGGATGCATTGCGGGCGACCCTGGACGCCGCGCTCCGGCACAGCGCCCCGCCGCCCCGCCTGACGCAGGATCCGAGGGCGGGGTTCTGGCGCCTCGTGCAGCCGATCCCGCCGGCGTGGGGCGATGTTGTCGACGACTGGTTGCGGGTGTCGGCCAACGGCCGATCGGCCCAGGGGGCGCTTCCCGCCATCGCATTTGATCCGGCGGCCTGCGTGGATTCGTCGGGGCCGCGACCCATTTTTCGGCAAGGCACCGACGTGGCCCTGCTGCACCTGTGGCACCCCGTCATCCAGCGAACCCTGCAACACTTCGCCAGGCGGCGATTCCCAGGCACGGCCATGTCGGCCTCCCGGTGGACCGTGACCTTGGGCGACGAGGTCGATGCGGATCGAGATGCGGTGATCTTGGTGACGATCGAGGAGCTGGGCGTCAACCAGCTGCGCGAGACCTTCCACCATTGGATCCGGACGCTGGAGATCCCGGTTCACAAGGGGCATTTGGGACCGCCGTTGGCCCACCGGCCCGCCGCCGCGCATCGTCCCGCATCCGTACGGCCCGTGACGGAGGCGCTGGTCGAACGCGCGCGCGACCTCTGGGCCGATGTCGAGATGGATGTCCGCGATCGGGTCGCGCAACATGCGGGGCACCTCACCGAAGTGCTCACGGCCCAGTTGGCGACCGACCGGGCACTCGCCATGGAACGGGAGGAAGAACGCTTCCAGAGTCGTCAGGGTGAACTCTCCAAGCTCATCACCGAGACGCGCATCGAGAGCATCGAGCGCGAGCTGGACCTCATCCACGAGGAGCAACTGCAGCTCCATCTGATCGATCCCGACAACTACGTCGCGCGCCTGCGGGAATCCGCCGAGGCGAAGCAGGCGGAATTGACACGGTTGCGCCACCATATCGACGACCTGCGCGGCCAACTGCAGCGCGAACGGGACCGCGTGCTCCACCGCCTGATTCCCGGTCGCTTTGCCATGCGCGGCGAGGTGCAGTGCCTCCCCGTGGCGGTCGAGATCCGGCTGAAGGGGGAGGCCGCATGAGCGAACCGGTCTGGTGGTCCGCGCTGCGGCATCAGGGGCTGCTGCTGTCGCCCGCGCGGCTGGCCGAGTTGTTTCCGGAGTCCGCCCCGGCGCTCGATCCGGTGGTCGCCAATCGGCTGAGGGGGGATGTCCTGCGGGTTGCGGAGGGAGGAGAGAACGGGGCCGCCGCGAACGCGCTTTTGGATACCGTGCTGCACGACGTGGCCGGCCTGCGGGATGAGGGAGAGGCCAGGTGGAAACGTGGCAACGAGATCGAGACCCGGCTCGGTCTCCGTTCCATCGCGGGCGACACGGTGAAGCCCAGACGCATTTGGGTGGGACCGCACGAGACCGCGTTGCCGGTGTTCATCGACGACGAACCGCGACTGGGTGTTGGGCGGGGCCGTCGGGCGTACTCCCGGGTCTTGGAATGGTGCCGGGGGATGGGGCATCCCCTCGCGCTGCTCACCAACGCCCGCCAGTTCCGCCTCATCTACGCCGCGCCCGAGCACGACGCTTGGGCGCAGTGGGACACGTCGATCTGGTTCGAGGCGGGGCAGCCCGCCGCCCAGGTCGAGGCGCTGCGCCACCTGCTGGCCCCGCGATTGCTCTTGTCGCCTCGGCCGGGCGAATCGGCCCCGTTGATCGAAGCGATCCGGCGCTCCCGGCAGGGCCAGTCCCAGCTCACGAGCATGCTCGGGGAGCGCGTGCGGCAGGCGGTCGAATTGCTCATCCACGCCCACGCGCCCTACCTGAGGCGGGGGAACGATCTCGACCTGTCCGACGTGTACCGGGCCAGCACCCTCGTCGTCATGCGGATCGTCATCGCGCTCTTCGCCGAGGCGCGCGACCTGTTCCCCCGGTCCAACGCCATCTACGAGGCGTCGTACGGCATCCAGGGTCTCTGGGAGAAGCTCCGGCGCGCGTCGGGCGGCGGGATTTCCCGCCTCAAGGGCCGGCACGGTTCCTGGCCGCAGATCCTCTCCCTCTTCCGGTTGGTCTTCCATGGATCGCACCATCCTGAGATCCCGTTGCGCGAGTTCGGCGGGGAGCTGTTCCGCCCGGGCGAGGCGAACGCGCCCCAGGGCGTGCGCCGGGCCATGCATCTTTTCGAGACCGCCAGCCTGTCGGGCGACCCGCCCGTGATGTCGGATGCGGACGTCCTGACGCTGCTGGAGCTGTTGACCCGCTGCCGCATGCCGGTGCGGCAGGGCCGATCCACGCAGATGGTCACCATGCCGGTGGATTTCGGCGACCTCTCCACGGAATTCATCGGCATCCTGTACGAGGGCCTGCTGGACTACGAACTGCTGCAGGTGCCTCCGGATTCATCCGACCCGGTCCTGTTCCTCAACCTCGGCGACCAGCCCGCGCTGCCGCTCTCTCGGCTCGAGGCCCTTGAGGGAACCGCGCTGCGCGCCTTCTTTAAGGAGTTTCAGAAGAAGAAGACGCTGGCGTCTGGCGGCGAGGGAGAGGGCGACGAGCAGGGGGAGGGAGAAGATGAGGGCGAGGGCGGGGACGAAGCCGACGGCGCCGATGATGTCGGCGATGTCGGCGATGATGATGGTGATGTCGGTGCAGATGACGGCGATGTTGCCGAAGCCGAAGGCGGGGCCGATGCGGCACGGCAGCGCGCCCTCGCGTGGGCTCGGCGGGCGGTGGTGGAAGCGAAGTTGGTCAAGGCGTATACCGGCAACGATCCTGGCCGTCGCGCCGAGTACGAAGAGCGCCTGAGCCGCGCGGCGAACCAGCTGCTCGCCCGACCGCCCGTGCTGCCTGGCGATTACTTCCTCGTCCGATGGGGTGGCACGCGCAAGGGTCAGGGAAGCTTCTATACCCGACCGGGGCTCGTCGAGCCGACGGTACGGCGGACTCTCGCGCCTCTCTGCTACGAACTGCCCGAGGAACCCACGCTGGAAGATCTGCGGACGTTGGCCAACCCCAAGCCTCCCGCCGCTATCCTGTCACTCAAGGTCGCCGACATCAGCATGGGTTCGGCCTCCTTCCTTGTATCGGCTCTCCGGTTTCTTTCGGATGCGCTCTGGAGAAGTCTCCTCCACCACGGATGGTTGGTGGAGGCGAATGGTGAGCGGCGAACGGTGAGCGGTGAACGGGGCGGGGATGACGAATATGAGAATCGAGAGCTATCGGGATCTGGAGGTATGGCAGAAGGGGCGTCGTCTGGCGTCACAGGTGTATCAGATGACTCGCCAGTTCCCGGAGGAGGAGCGCTACGGGCTGATCTCGCAACTGCGCAGGGCGGCGGTATCGGTCCCGTCGAACATCGCCGAGGGTTGGGCGCGCCGGTACCCCGCGGAGTTCGTGCAGTTTCTTCGGAAGGCGAACGGGAGTCTGGCGGAAGTGGAGACCCAGCTCCTCTTGGCGATGGACGTGGGATACCTGAAGGAGGAGACCATCTCGCCGATTCTGGCGGAGTGCGGAGTTCTGGGGAAACAGATCCTCACGCTGGAGCGTCGCATCAGGGAGGTGAAGAGGGAACGGTAGTCGGTGAAGGGCAAACGGTGGTCGGTGAACAGCGAACGGGTGGCGAACAGCGGGCCGAACTCTACCATTCACCGTTCACCGCTCACCGTTCACCTCTCCAACCCGGCCCCGGCCTGCCCGCGGGAGAGCCGCCCTGGTTCCGCGAGTGCGTCCGAGATCTGCCGGTCGATCTGGATGCCGCCGAGGGGACCGTCCGTGCCCGGCTCAAGCGGCTGGTGGTGGAGCTGTGCATCTATGGGGTCGATCTCGATCCTCTCGCGGTCGAATTGGGCAGGCTCTCGCTCTGGATCGAGACGATGGATCGCGACCTGCCGTTCGGCTTCCTCGACCACAAGCTCAAGTGCGGCAACGCCCTCATCGGCTGCTGGTTCGATCGATTTCAGGAATTCCCGGCGCTGTGCCTGCATAGACCCGGGGACGACGCGGGCGACAAGGGGCACGCGACCGCCGTGCACTTCGAGCGTGGGCGGCTCTCGACCGCTCTCAAGGAATTCCGTGACGAGACGCTGAAGCCCGCGCTGGCACACTGGATCGAGGCGCGAGATCCGGGCGTTTTCAAGTTCCTTCGCGAGGGGCAATCGCCCGAGGCGCTGCACGAGGACGCTCTCCAACTTTTCGGCGAGATGCACGCCCTGCCGCTCCACGAAACGGAGCAGCGCGCCGCTTTCTACCGCACGCGCGTTGGAGGTCACTTCGGGCTGACCTCTCTTCGCGAAGCCTTTGACGTCTGGTGTGCCCTATGGTTCTGGCCCGTCGAGGCGCTGGAACACTTCCCGCTGCCGGAACAGTTCGCCGATCCTCCCGAGGCGACGCGGAAGATCGTGGCGCAACTCCGCGACCGGCTCCGGTTCTTCCATTGGGAACTCGAGTTCCCCGACGTGTTCGCCACCCCGGGCGCTGGGTTTGACGCCCTGCTGGGGAACCCACCGTGGGAGATCCAGAAGCCCAATTCCAAAGAATTCTTCTCCAACCACGACCCGCTCTATCGGACGTATGGCAAGCAAGAGGCGCTCCGCCGACAGAGCGCGCTGTTCGAGATCGACGAGGGGGTCGAGCGCCACTGGGTGTCGTACTGCGCCCATTTCAAGGCCCTTTCGAACTGGTGCGCCAATGCAGGTTTCCCTTGGGGGGATTCCGCGGATGGGGCCAAAAAGTGGTCGCTGGCCGGTGGCAAGGCCGGGGAGAAGCTTCACGACCGATGGCGGACATTCCGCGTAAAGCGCGTCGGATACGCCGACCCCAATCACCCCTTCCGTCGCCAGGGCTCCGCTGACCTCAATAGCTACAAGCTCTTCATCGAACAGAACCACGCCCTACTCCGCGACGGCGGGCGCCTCGGCATCATCGTCCCCTCCAACGTCTACACCGACAAGGGCTCGACCGGCCTCCGTCACCTGTTCCTCGAACACTGTCGCTGGGAATGGCTCTTCGGTTTCGAGAATCGAGAGGGCATTTTTGACATCCATCGCTCTTTCAAATTTGGGCCGGTCGTCGTCCAGAAAGGCGGCAAGACCAAGGCGATCCGCACGGCCTTCATGCGCCGCAGACTGGCCGACTGGGAGGAGGCGGAGCGGCACGCGCTGGCGTATGCCAAGGACCAGGTCGCTCGCTTTAGCCCCCGGTCCCGAGCCATCCTTGAGATCCGCTCCGTCCGCGATGCCGAAATCCTCGAGAAGATGTATCGCAATGGGGTGCTCCTCGGAGACGACGGCCCCGCGGGCTGGGGACTGAGGTATGCGACCGAGTTTCACATGACCAACGATTCCAAGCTCTTCCCGCCCCGTCCTCGGTGGGAAGAGGAGGGGTATGTGCCTGACGAGTACGGCCACTGGCTCAAGGGCGGTTGGCGGCCAATTACGGATTGTAGATTGCCGATTACCGACCCAGAGAGGTGGCACGCCGAACACTGGACCCGCGCGCGCTCCGTGGTCCAACGGCCTGCAGGGCTCATCCTGTCCCGCGATGGGACCCAGGCTATTCGGGCCGAAGACATCGAGGACGTGGCGCTTCCTCTGTACGAAGGTCGGATGATCGACCATTGCGATTTCAGCGCCAAAGGTTGGGTCAATGGCAAGGGGCGAAGCGCCGTATGGCGAGACATCCCTTGGGAACACAAGGTCATCGAGCCGCAGTACCTGATCGCTGCAACAGTATACAATGAGCAACTGCTCGCGCGGCACCTTCGCGCCGTGCAAGAGGCCGCAGGGAAAGAAGCAAGTGAGGCTGAGGCCCTTCGCCTGACGGATCCGCAGGAGTGGGTGGATTGGCGGTCAGAACAGCGACGGAGAGTGGCCTTCATGGATGTGACTTCGGCCACCAACGCCAGGACGATGGTGGCGACGTTTCTCGATAACGCCCCATGCGGAAACTCGTGCCCCATACTGCGGAATCCGGCCGTCGCACTTCCCGTGGCGTTGTCGACCTCGACTCTGATTTACGATTGGATCGCGCGCTTCCGTTGTGGTGGGCTGCATCTGAACTATTTCGTCATTGAGGAAAGCGTGTTGCCTGTGCCCGGGTCGTTGCTATCGGGATTCGAGCCTTTGGCGCGGCGGCTTCTGCAATCATCGCCTCTGTTCGCTGATCTCTGGGTGCCTCACCCAACCCGGAGGTGGCGTGCGATGTGGGCCATCAGCCAGCACGAACGGCTTCGGCTCCAGTGCATCGCGAACGCCGTTGTCGCCGCCGTCTTTGGATTGGAGGTTCCCGACCTCGCGACCGTTTTTCACGAATGCGATCTGGCGGTCCGTCAGCTGCGCTCGGATGATTTGATGCGGACTTTGAATCCCAAAGGCTTCTGGCGTGTGGACAAGGAAAAGGACCCGGAATTGCGCCACACGGTATTGTCACTGGTGGCCTTCCACGACCTCCAGGAGAAGGGGCTGGATGCCTTCCTTGCCCAGAATGATGGCGAGGGGTGGATGCTGCCCGAGGCGCTGAGGCTGGCCGATTATGGGCTGGGGCACGATGACCGGGCGAAGGAGCCCCAACCCGTCGCCTCGCGCCTGGGGCCTCGGTTCTTGCCGTGGCAGCTTGAGGGGACCGTGGAGGAGAGCTGGGAGGAGTGCCGCCGCCATGCCGAGAACATCCGGCTCATCCGCGCCGTTGGCGCCCCCGACGCCACCGCTGACGGCGGCGAAGGCGGCGATGGCGGAGGCGGCGGAGGCCCCGTCAATTTGTTTGGAGAGCCCGAGCCGACGGATTTGTTCGGCGTGCCTCTGCCGGCGCGCAGGAAGAAGCGGAGGTGATGGCCGTATGTTCTGCGGACGGAGGTCGCGTTGAGCAGAAGCCCGTCAAGGCGAGTGGTCGCAGGATCGCTTAATCCTCAATTCCCCAAGATGCCGCCCGATCCAAAAACTCGTCATTGTTGAAGTTGAGATCGTCTCTGTGGAGTTGGTCGAGACCCTCTAGACAGCGAAGGCTGTTGCCAATCAGACCGTTTTCGCGCGCTTGATCTCCGGCGTAGCACGCCCCTTCGATTATCAAGCCGACGGACAGGCTCCGTTCCAAGAGTTGGGTCGTGTCGAAGGTCTGAGGACCGGATGGTGCAAGGGCGGCCCCATAGGCCATTCCTCTCAGCAAGGCGAGGAACTCGAGTTGGAAATGCGGGGTTGGCAGATGAAAGCGGACTCGGCCCGCCGGCTCTTGATTGATGCTGATCGCGAGCGCGAAATAGGGCAAGGCCCAGACGGCAAGCCGTGGGCGCCAGAGCGCCTGGGGATCGGGTTCTTCAGTGCCGTCCGCCAGAGAAAAAGGGGGAAAGTCTTGGGCCAATACCGCGAATGCGCCAAGGCGCTTGAACGGACCGGGGAGCCCTGGAAGGCTGCTCCAGACTTTGTCGGCCAATAGGCAGCAGTTTGCGTAATTTTCTGCGTTGAACTCGGACGGCACATCCCACAGGGAACCCGGTCCGGCATTCCATTTTCCCGTGATTGGCTTCAAGAGTGGCTTAAGATGCTCGATCTCTTGGTCCGCCGCTTTGTCTGTGAATAGACCCATATCCTTCTGCCGCCGAAGCTGATTCGGCCGGGAGGGTACCCGCAAGCCGCTATTTAGTCCAGTGTCAGGACTTGGCTTTGGCTGGTTTTTGGATCAACCGCTCGTAAGCGGCATCGCCCAATATCCGCCGATTTCGGGTCGCATTCGACTTGAGGTGCTCGCGATGGCCCCTCTGGATATCGCGGACATCGAAGTCCCGAATTTCTGAGGGCGGATTGGGGACGGCGGAAAACAGCTTGAAGCGCGCGCGCCTCTCGCCATCATCCAGATGCACCCCGCTGTTGAAGTCTTGCTTCACAACACTCCTCCTCGCTGCGTTGGCGCGAAGCGTCTTAGGATTTGGCCCATTCGTCAACACAATATGCACGATTTTTTTTGCTTGACAAATCAACGGGAGGGCGCCGAGGCTGACGGACCTTCAGCCTCGGCGCCCTCC
>CAZYWZ010000011.1:0-7304 GCA_964651705.1 uncultured Verrucomicrobiales bacterium | reverse complement strand
AAAATTCCATTTTTTTTGGTGGATAAAAACCCCCGGGGGGCCCCCCGGGCCCCCCGCCCCCCCCCCCCCCCCCCCCCTCCCGTTGGGGACTTGGACGCAAGGGCCGAGTCTCGTGAGGGGATTTTTGATCGCGGGGGTTGACGTTGTGACGCCGAGGTAGAGGTGTTTGGCGCGCCAATGGGCTGTGACTTCATGAGCTTAGGTATAACATCCTGAAATAAAGAATTTTGTGTTATTTTTTGACTTCTTGACATGTTGAAAAAACCAGGCTTAATTTTCAACATGATCAAGGGGCGACCCGGATACGGCGAACTGCGGGCATCCATGATGCGGCGCATCCGCGGGAAGGGTCCTGACTGGGCGTTTACGCCGGGCGACTTCGCCGATCTCGGGGATCCGCGGTCTGTGGGAATGGTGCTGACGCGTCTGGTGAAGGAGGGGAAGTTCCGGCGCGTGCAGCGGGGGCTTTATGAAGTGCCGCACCGGCACCCGATCGCGGGGGTGGTTGGGGCAAGCGTAGATGGCCTTGTGAAGGCCGTGGCCCGACGCGACGCCCTGAAGCTGCTGCCGTCTGGGGCGATGGCGGCCAACAGCCTCGGATTGAGCACGCAGGTCCCGGCGGTGCTCTCATATGGAACGGTCGGCACGTCGCGCACTGTCACCATAGGGCGCGGTAGCGTGCGATTGCGGAAGCGTTCGCCAAAGATGGTCGCTTTGGGGGGGCGGATAAGCGGGTGGCTTGCCGAGGCCCTGCGGAACCTGGGGCGCGGACAAGTTCGTCCGGAGGACTTGCGTGGCTTGCGGGCAAAACTGAGCGCGGCTGACCGCAGGCAACTCCTTAAAGACCTGCGCTATGTGCCGGCATGGATGAGGCCGCTATTCATCGAGGTGGCGCGTGATGAGTAGTGACCCGGTCATCTCGTTGTCCGCCGCGCCATAGGGCGGCGGAGCAATTTTGCTTGAAATCCGGGGTTTCTGTGATAATTTCACACTTGATGCCGATCTTCTCGCAAATAGTGCCCTTAGATCGAAAGCAATCGTGATTTTTTCACAGATGCCATGCTGATTTCATTTTCAGTCTCGAACTATCGTTCGTTCCGATCAGAGCAGACCTTGTCGATGGTCGCCAGCAATCGGTTGGGGACGCACCACCCGAACCACGGTGTTTCGCTTGAAGGCACGGAGCATAAGCTTCTGCCATTGGCGATCCTGTACGGGGCAAACGCCTCGGGCAAGTCCAACTGGGTGAAGGCATTGGATTTCGTGAAGACGTTGGTGTTGTTGGGGACTGGGCCGGAGAGCCGAATCCCGCGGGATGCTTTCCGATTGGCACCGGATGGCTTGGAACAGCCGAGCGAGTTCGAGGTGCGATTCGTCGCCGACGGCAGAGGCTATTCCTATGGTTTCGCATGCACTGACACAGAGATCATATCGGAGTGGCTGGATGTGCTCAAAGGCGAGAGCGAACAGAGTCTGTTCGAAAGAGAAACGGGCGCAAACGGCGTCAACATTACGCTTGGCCCCGCATTGCGGGATCCGAAATTAGGCGATCATTCGAAGGCAGCAGACCTGATCGAGGTAGGCACGCGAAGGAACCAACTCGTTCTTTCAACCATCCGGCAGGCGTTCGATCCGGGCAAGGCGGGCCCGCTTTTGGATGCGGTTCTGAAATGGTTTGGCAACCGCGTCCAGCCCATCTTTCCCGACACGCCATTTGGCCGACTGGCGGATTTTTTGACCAGGGACAACCCGTTCACTGAATTCGCGGGCAGATTCCTAGCCGAGGTTTCGACAGGCATCACGGGGCTGCGAGTGAAGACTCGGAATCTGAAGCCCGAGCAACTCCCGCTGGAAGAGAAAGTATTCGAGCGCTTGTCGGGCGGCTCGTTGGTGCCTTTGGGGCCAGGGCTGTCTGTCGGCAAGGGTGAAGATGGCCAGTGGGTCGAGAAGGTGATCGAGGCCGAACATCCCGGCGCGGGCGACGAATCCGTGATCATGCCATTGAACGAGGAGTCCGATGGAACGGTGCGCCTTCTCCATCTGTTGCCCGCCCTGTTCTCGAGCGCCGGCTTCCCGAGTGTTTATGTCATTGATGAGATCGACCGCAGTCTGCATCCGTTGCTCGCCAAGAAGTTCGTGGAGTTCTTTCTAAAGAACTGCCAGAGCCGCGGCAGCCAGTTGATCCTGACCACGCACGAGGTGAACCTGCTCGATCTCGATGTCATTCGGCGGGACGAGGTGTGGTTCACCGAGAAGAAACCCGACGGCTCGACGGAACTGTACTCCCTCTCGGACTTCCAAGTCCGCCAGGATCTGAAGGTTCAAAAGCACTACCTGCAGGGCCGTTTCGGGGCCATCCCGTTTCTGGGGAACGTGGAGCGCCTTCTTGAGCCGGCGGCGACCTCGTGAGGTAGCATGGCCCGTCGGAAGCCGCGTCCACTGGCCCGCGAGGAACGGGCATTCCGCGATGACCGCCTTTTCCTCGTCGCGACCGAGGACACGTATGCTGCCAAGCAGTATCTGGATTTCCTGAAGAACCCGCGTGTCAAAGTGATTGTGCTGGAGACGCCGGCGGGCTCAGGCATGTCGGCTCCCCGCGATGTGGTCGGACGTTTGCGCGCGTATCGGGACGGTATTGAGATGGAGACCGACGATCAGTGCTGGGTGCTGCTCGATACCGACCACTGGATCGAGGGCAGTCACCGGACCACATTCATCGAGGCCATTCGCGATGCGACGAACGTCGGTTTCTCCGTAGCGACGAGCAACCCATGTTTTGACGTCTGGCTGCTCCTTCACGTGGCGGACATCCCAAGAGGCACGGTCTTCGCTGATTGTGGTGCGGTCGGCAGACGCATCCGTGAGACCATGGGTTCATTTAACAAACGTAACCTGGTTCGCGAATGGTACACTCTCGATCATGTGCGGGACGCGATTCGTCGAGCGCGGTCACTTGAAACTGACCCCGATAAGCCAAAGGCCTATTGGCCTGAGCAGGCAGGAAGCCGTGTTTACCTGCTGATGGAAGAGATCCTGAGACACCAGTTGGGCAAGCATGTTCATCACGGTCCGTAGGCCCCCAAAGGCGCTGTGGACCACGAGAACACGGCAACGGCCTGTTCGACGAGGGACTCCTGTGGGCGAAGGACGACAGCGTGTGAGTTCCGGCCCGGGGTCTTTCGCGGTGCGAGGCGTTCGAGCGGGACTATTGGGCTGATTTCTCTGGAATAGTCTGGTAGAGATGCGCATCCCATCGGAGTGGTGGATCCATCGAGAGAAGCCCTGAACTAGGCTAGCCTATGCTCAACCCCATCGTCTTCACCGAGCGCGTCGTCAGGGATTTCCTGCGGTATCAGATCACGACGTATCCGTTTGCGGACGCCGGCCTACACGCGCAATTGCGCAATCTCCTCAATCTGGACCACAGCCGCCGCTCGCCGCTGCTCAAGGGTCCCTACGTGAGTCTGAATCGCCCCTTCCGGCAGGGCCCGCCCGTGGCACGGTTGGCCGAGGAAGGGGTCCTGCACCCGCTCATCCCCAACATCGCCCCGCATCCGGACCTCTACGGGCATCAGGAGGTCGCCATCCGGTCGATTGCGCAAGGGCGGACGACGCTCATCAGCACGGGGACGGGTTCGGGCAAGACCGAGTGTTTCCTCTATCCGATCATCAGCCGCTGCCTCCGGATGCGCGACGAGGGAGCGCCCGCCGGGATCGTCGCGGTGGTTGTCTACCCGATGAACGCGCTGGCCGAGGATCAGCTGGAACGCCTCCGGGCCTTGCTGGTTGGGACGGGCGTGACGTTCGGGATGTACATCGGAAAGACGCCGGAGCGCAGCGCGGACGTCACCGGCAAACGTCTCGGGGCCGGAGACTCTCGGGCCGCTTATGAGGCCGCGCTCCGGCAGCGGGACAGGGACCGCGAGCGCAGCCGCAACCAAGGCAATTACGCCATCCATCCGCCGGAGGAACGGTGTGCCCGGGAGGAGATGAGGGCGCATGGCGGTCAGCCGCGCATCCTGCTCACGAATATCAAGCAGCTTGAACTACTGCTGACGCGGCAGCGGGATGTCGAGCTGTTCGACGGCGCGAGGCTCCAGTTCATCGTTTTTGACGAGGCCCACACCTTCAAGGGCGCGCAGGGGTCCGAGACGGCATGCCTGATCCGGAGGCTGAGGTCATTCTGCGGGCGCGCGCCGGAAGAAGTCACCTGCGTGGGTTCTTCGGCGACGATCGTGACGGGCGACGGGGGCGAGGCGTCGGGGCGGGAGTTCGCCAGCCGCTTTTTTGGCGTGCCCGAAGGCAATGTCGACGTGGTAACCGAACAGTACGTCGACGAGGATTGGGCGACCGCGCGCAACCTGCCGGGGTCCCTCACGTGCGAACCGGCCACCGCTCTGAACCGGATACTACAGGCGCTGGCGGATGAGGATGCCGGGGCCCCGGTGGCGACCATCGCGGAGGTCACCCAGATCCAACTGCCGCAGGATGGATGGGAATCGGCGCTCCATGCCGCGCTCGCCGGGAACGATCTATTGTATCGGATCGTTGCCGGGTTGCGTCAGCCTCGCGCGCTTGACGCGCTGCGCGAGGAACTGGCGGGCGAGCTTGGGAGGGACGTGGCCGAGGAAGAGATTCTCCTGTGGCTTGCGCTCGGGACCGCCGCGCGACAATCCGGTCGGCCCCTGGTGAGGCCCGTGTTGCACGGATTCATCCGCGGGGTCGGCGGGGCCGTGGTCACTTTTCCCGGGACCGACGGGGCGCCCCGGCTCTGGCTATCGGCCGAGGACAGTCGCGCCATCGACGAGGGCGGCGTGGCGCATTATCCGCTGCCGGTGAAGACGTGCACCACGTGCGGGCAGCATTATTTCACCCACGCCCTTGCGGGATTCGATTTCGACGGCGACGCCCCCGGCGGCGGCGAGCGGGTAGGCACGAATACGATCTGGCGGCCGCTGCGCCGAAAGGACGGCGGCGTCCAGGTCACCCTGTTCGACCGACTCGTGTCAGAAGAGGACGAAGGGCCGCATGATCGGGCCGCCCATGTCCATCTCTGTCGGCATTGTGGCACGGCGCACGCATCTCCCGAGGAGATGTGTGGCAACTGTGGCAGGGGATCCGCGCTGGTGCGATTGCAGGTCGTCCGCCAGAAACCCAGAACCCCGCACAACCTCACGTCGTGCCTTGCCTGCGGGGCGCGCGGCGGCGACAGGCCCGGCACGTACCGGGAACCCGCCCGCCCTGTGCGGGCCATCACCGTGTCGGATGTCCACGTGTTGGCCCAGAACATGTTGCTCCACAGCGACAGGGAGCGGTTGCTGGTTTTCGCCGACAATCGGCAGGACGCCGCGTTTCAGGCGGGGTGGATGCGGGATCACGCGCGACGGTTTCGCATCCGGAGCCTGATGCTCGAGCGGATCAATCAGGGCGCGGTGACCGTGGGCGATCTTGCGGCGTGGCTCGAGGAGCGATTGGATAACGACCGGTCGCTCAGCGAGTCGGTGCTGCCCGAGGTCTGGCGCCTCTATCGGCCGGAATCCGAGCCGGTCCGGCACGCGGACGAGAGGAGGGTGCTTGTTCGGATCTTGGTGCTGAGAGAGGTGACCTCGGGCGTCCGGCAACGCATCGGCCTGGAGCCGTGGGGGCGGATGCGCGTCGATTATGCGGGCCTGACGGATGCGTCGCCGTTCTTCGGGCGCTGGGCCGCCGAGGCGGGTGTGGCGCCGGCGGAACTCCTCAACGGGGTGGCCAATCTGCTGGATACCGAGCGGCGCAAGATGGTCGTCTGGGATAGCCGGGCCCGCCTGTTTTCGAAATTTTGGAACGACGGCGAGGCAGAGGTGGTGCGCGGGTACTTGCCCCAGCTTCCCGGGGTGCCCAAGGGGCTAAAGCTCTTCCGCGAGCCCAGCGATGACGAGAATAGGATCGCGCAGTGGTGGTCGCAGCGTGGCACGACCGTCGCCCGCAAAGTTGCCCAGCAATGGGGCATTCCGCCGGAACGGGTCTTCGCCTTTCTCGAGGAATTGTGGGCGCTGTTGAGGGACGAGATGCACCTTCTCGTGGAGGTCGAACTGAGGCGCGGGGGCAGAAACGGGTCGATCTTTCCGAACACGCACGGGAGCTGTCAGCTGGATGCCGAGCGATTCGTGCTCGTTCCCCAGCAGGCGCTTTGGGAGTGCGACACGTGCCGCCGGCTCCACGCGCGCCCAACCCCCCGGATGGGTTGCATGGGTTACCGGTGCCGGGGGACGCTGGTGCCGAAGCAGGAGGACCCGGACAACTACGACCTGTCGATCGTCACGCGGCAGATCGGGACGGACCTCCGCATGCTGAAGCCCCGCGAGCACTCGGCGCAGGTTCCGGTCCAAGAGAGGGAAACCCTCGAGCGGATGTTTAAGGATCCCGAGAACTCCCGGGTCAATACGCTGGTGTGCACGCCGACGCTCGAGATGGGCGTCGACATCGGCAGCCTCGACTCGATCCTGATGAGGAATGTGCCCCCCCTGCCATCGAATTATTGGCAGCGCGCGGGACGCGCCGGCCGGCGGCACCGCTTGGCGGTGAGCCTGACGTACGCCCGGACGGCATCGCACGACCGCGCCTACTTCAGCGAGCCTCTCCGGTTGCTCGGGGGCGCGATCGCCCCCCCTCGCCTCAACCTCCGAAATCCCGAGATGGTGCGCAAGCACGCGCACGCGGTGTTGCTGGGCGCGCTCCAGCGTTTGGCCAAGGAGGGCGGACCGTTGGCCGAGGCTGAGAGAGCCGCTGTCGCGGAGACCTTGGCCTGCTGCTTCCCGTCGCAGATCCGATCATTTCTGTTCGATGAGGGCGGCAACATCAGGCCGACGCCGCAGGATGTCCTTCGGCTGGGAGGGGTTTTAGAACCGAGGCGGGCGGCCTTGTTGGAAGGACTTCGCGGGAGTCTGCAGGCCACCTGGCCTGAGGCGGATGCCGAGGTGGTCACGGACGATGCGCTCGGGAGGATCATCGATGCGATGCCGGCGGCTCTCGCTGAGGTTGTGGGGCGCCTGTGGCAACGGCTCCGTTGGGCGCTTCGTCTGAAGGCGCGGCTCGCCCGGGTGGAGGCGGAGCGCGGGACTCTGAACGAGGAGGAGAAGGCGATCCGACTGCGGTGCGATCGGTTGATCGCGAGATACAAGGGAGAGAACCACGACAATCGGCGCGGCGCGGAGGGTGTAGATGACACGAACACGTTCGCCGTGCTCGCTGCCGAGGGGTTCATGCCCGGGTACGGTTTGGACAAGGGCTCCGTCATGGGTGCGGCGATCATGCCGCGGGGGCTC
>CAZYWZ010000010.1:0-89446 GCA_964651705.1 uncultured Verrucomicrobiales bacterium | reverse complement strand
CGGGGTTCTGCCACCGCAGTCCAAACGGCCCCTCGGGCGCATCCGAAGTTTCCCCTGAATGATGCGGTGCCCCCGCGCGCCGAAGGTGGGGCTGACTTGAAACTTTAAACCACCGGATACACCAACCGCGCAGGTAACGCTTTGCCGTAGAGTCGGTTGTGCCGGTGGCCGTGAGGCAGACATTCCCCCGCCCGAGGCGGGCGGGTCGTCTGCCGCCGATCGCTCAGGGCCATCGCCGCAGGCGAGAATGCCTGCGCCACGAGGGGAAGTTTCCACATGAATGATGCGGCGGGTCCCCGCGCCGGCTTTGGGGCCAGCCTGCAACCTATTTGCCTCGAGCCGCCTATCTGAAGTCCAAAAATGGGGTGAGAACGGGTGTGGAAGTGGCGGTGGTTTTGGGGTAACAACTGGGATCATGAGTGCGCGCGGGATTTGCATACTGCTGGCGGGGGTATTGCTGTGGTGTGGCGTGGCGCTGGGCGAGCCATCGGCGGAACCGTCGCGATTGTGCGTGGTGTGGTCGAGCGCGGACCCGGAAGTCGCGAAGAACGTCTGCCTCATGTACACGCTCAACGCGAAGAAGATGAAATGGTTCGACGTGGTCCACCTCCTCGTCTGGGGTCCTTCGGCAAAGCTGCTGGCGGAAGATCAGGCTTTGCAGGCCGAGGTCAAGGGCATGCGGGAGCTCGGGGTGGTGGCGGAGGCGTGCATCGTCTGCGCGCAGCGCTACGGCGTCGATGATGACCTCCAGGCGCTCGGCCTCGACGTGAGAAAGATGGGACAGCCCCTGAGCGATCGCCTGAAGGGCGATTGGAAGGTGATCACGTTCTGAGGCCCGCCAGCGGCGCTCAGGTGATCTCTTCCTTGTCGCGATCCCATCGGACCTCGCGACGGAGCTTGTAGGATTCGACGCTCATGAGCGCCGTGGCGATCTCGATGAAGGCCTCGTCGATGTGGCACTTGGGCCGGTCGCCGGTCCGGGCGCACTCCAGAAAATTGTCCATGTGGTTGGGCCATTTTTCGCCCTGGGTGGGGTCGTGGGCGTAGGTGGGCTCGGGCATCTTGCCCATGTGGGGGAACGCGGGGCCGTCGGGGTAGATCCAGAAGCGGCTGGCGCTTTGGCCGATGGCATTGAAGATCAATCTGCCCTCCTTGCCGATGTACTCGGGGGGCTGCTGGCGTGAGGAATTCATGCATCCCTCGAAGGTCATCGAGCAGCCGTATTTCTCGAATCGGTAGGCGGCGAGCCACGTGTCGGGGACCTCGCGGCCGTCGTCGTAGAAGGCATTGAGTCCCGTGCAGGCACAGGTGTCGGGTATGCCCCAGCCCAGGACGCATTGCACGTGGTCGGTCTCGTGGGTGAGGAGGTCGCCGGCCTGGCCGGTGCCGTACTGCCAGTAGCATCGCCAGTGCCAGAAGTGTTTCTCGTTGAAGTCGATCTTGGGGGCCGGCCCGAGCCATTTCTCCCAGTCGAGATCCTTCACGACCTGGCCGGGGTCGGGCCGATCGTACCAGCTGTAATAGCCGTACCATCGCCACGGGGCGCGCTCCTTGGTGCCGTTGAAGTACCGGCCGATGTGGATGAGCGTGACGGGCCCGATCTGGCCGTCGCGGATGCGGCGACCGGCCTCGGCGGTGGCGGGGAGCTGCCGCCCCTGGTGGCCGAGTTGGAAGACCGTGCCGGCCTTCTTCACCGCGGCGCGCATCCGCTTGGCGGAGGCGATGGAGGTGGTCAGCCCCTTCTCGCAGTAGATGGCCTTTCCCGCGGCGACGGCGTCGAGCACCATTTGCTCGTGCCAGTGGTCTGGGGCGGCGATCACGACGGCCTCGATCTTGGGGTCGGCCAACAGTTCGCGATAATCGTTGTAACCCCTGACCTCGGCGTTGCCCGAGGCCTCCATGCCCCGTTTGAGGTGCGGGCCGTATACGTCGCAGACCGCGAGGACCTTCGCCTCCGGGACGGCGCCGGTGTATTTGATCAGGTCCCACCCGCGCGTGCCGGTGCCGATGTGGCCAAGTCGCACGGGCTCTTTCACAAGATCCGCGCCGCGCAGGATGGCCGGGGACGCGACCGCCGCCGCCCCAGCCGCCAAGAAACCTCGCCGGGTCATCTGTCGAAGGTGATTCATACGAAAGACAATTTTGGTTCTTCGGCATCACATGGCGAGAAGCAAAATGGGGGAGAATACCCTTGCGCGCACCACCCCATGGGTGAAGAATCGACCCGTCATGTTGCGCTCATCGAAATCGTGGGGCGGCGGGGGTCTGGCTGTCTGGTTGTGGGCGGTTGCATTCGCCATCGCGGCAGTGTCTCCGGGCCGCGCCGGTGTGGTCCAGGGCGTGGGGACGAACTACGTCGGGGTGGAGGCGGAGAATTTTGATTCGTTGAGCGGGACCCGTTGGACGCCGGTTGAGAAGTCGCCCTCCACGCTAACGTCCGCTTACGGGACGGCGGTCTTGCCATCGTACAGCGATGCATCCGGAGGTCGTGCCATGCTTGATTTCACGGGCACGACGGCGACCGTCGGGTTCGATTTCACCTTCACCACGGCGACGAATTACTACGTCTATCTGCGGTACAGCCTATTCGAGAACAACGGCAACATCACGAATTACGGCAACGAGGATTCCGTCTTCGTGGGCAGCAACTGGAACGTGATCGCGGGGGCCAACTGGGAGACATTTGACGTGTCGACCTACGGATCCAATAGCGTGGCGAGCGGCGGTTGGGAGGGGCTGTACCGCTGGGGCCAGGTCATGCTCCGGACGGGGCTGTCGACCGTCGGGCGCGTGGAGACGATGATCCTGCCGGTCACGGAAACCGATCTGGGTAATCCCCTGACGCTGAATCTCCGGACGCGCGAGGCGGGTTTCTCGCTGGATTACATATTGCTCAGCCCGGAGAACAACCTGAGCCAGACCCAATTGGACTATCTGGCCATGATCCCGGAACCTTCGACGATCGCACTGCTTTGCGCGGGGGTGCTGCTGTTCGTTTGTCGGCGGCGGGCGTGAGGGGGTATGTCCTGCGTGGCCGAGGTCGTTGGCCCGCCTTGGCCCGCCGTTGGCGTGCGACGGGGTTGACCCCGACACTTCGTGTCGGCGCTCCGTGCGGATTGTTCACTCTGCGCGTGAAGAATCCGGGTCAGGCGGTGCGTGTGAACTGTGCGTGCCGCTCGGGGGCGGTACCATTGGGGCGGAAGATGTAGCCCATCTGGTCGCAGATGGGCCGGGGCGCTCAGCCGGCGCGTCCACGGTCTGACGACCGTGGCTACACCTGGAATTTTCAAGCTAGCGGCCGCGGAGTGCCTAAAGGCACCACTGCGAACATTCCCGCTGCCGCCTGACACAGGCGGCCTACAAAAATTGTAGGGCGTCTCTGCGAGACGCCACCGGGGGCGAAGTTTCTGGTCAGACCTTGCGCGCGCGGGGCCCTCCCGCCTGCAAGGCGGGACCAGACGGGCTACGTCTTTGCGTGGCCGTGCCGAGGCCTTTGGATCAGGGACAGGCCGGCGAGCACGATGGCGAGCGCGGCTGCGCCGAGGCGCGGTTCCGGTATGAACCAGGCGAGGCCGTAGTAGTCGCTGTTGGCGGTATCGCCGGGGACGTCGTAGATCTCGCCGTTCCAGACGACGCGCAGGGCGTAGTCGCCGTCGAAGGGTAGTTGCACAAAGATGTGCTCGACGTTGCCGAAGAGGGTTGCGGAGCTGGCGACGAGGGTGTCGGGTCCGCTGTAGGCGAGGTGCCAGAGTTCGAGGTCGAGGTTGTCGAATTGGACATCGCTGGCATTGGGCACGTCATCGATCGGATCGACGCCGCCATCGAGGGAGCGGTTGACGAACCAGTCGAGGGTCGCGACGAACGTGCCGCCGGCGAGCAGGGGGTCGGTGATGCGGTATTCGTTGCGGGTGTCGGCGTCGGAGGCGAGACCGAGGTCCCAGCCGACCATGCCCACGTCGCCGCCCTCGGTGCCCGCGAGCCCGCCGGTGCCAGCGAGGAACTGGTCGAAGGCTTTGTCGAGGTTCAGGAGTCCGGCGCCGGTCTGGTAATCGAGCGCCTGGGTGGTGGTGAGGACGCCATTGGTGAGGGAGGTCGCGTTGTCCCACCCGGCGGGTTTGCCGGCGGCGTTCATGAGGACGGCCTTGACGACGCGACCGTCCACGGCCTCGCCACCGCCGAAGGCATCGTAGCCCGCGTCGACCACGAGCGCGGCGCCGCCGGCGACGATCGCGCTCGAGAAGCTGGTGCCATCGATCCCGTTGTAGTAGAGCCCCGGGCGCTCGTCGGGTTCACCAGGTTCGGGCTCCCAGGGATCGGTGCCGCCGGTATTGGCGCCGGTCGTTCCCGTGTAGGCCGCGAGCACCAGCGCCTCCCCGGGCGCCGCGATGTCCACCGCCGCGCGGGCGCCCGCCACGGTCATGCCGGTAACGGGGTTGTAAAAATCGTTCGGCCCCACCATCGAGAATTCGGAGACGGTGGCATAGGGCGGGTTGGAGAGGTCCGAGCCGACGGAGGCGACTGTGATGCTATTGTAACCCGATCCCATGCCCACGACGGGGCCGGCGGGGTCCCCGTCGTCCCGGTTCCCGGATGGAAGGGTGACGGTGGTCTCGTTCGCGAAGGCCAACGCATCCAGCGCGAGGGTGAACGGGTGCGAGCCGTCCGGGTCGGAGAATCCCCAACTGCTATTGACCACGTCCGCGGGGATCGATGTGTAGATGCCGGGGAAGATCTCGATGGGCACTCCGTCCTGCATCGTGGTCTGATACCCGTAGAGAAACGACTGGCCGCTGACCGAGAAACTGCCGTCCGAGCCGAATTCCGTGGCGATCGCCGTGGATGCCATGTATGCGGCCGGTGCCATGCCGAACTGGTACCAGTAGTAGCCGCCGCCGGGGGCCTGTGGGCCGAGGCCATTGATCGCGAAGCCCACCGCGGTGGCGTGGAAATCGTATTGCCGCCCCGCGCCCTCGATCGACGGGTCATTCAGGAATGTATCGACGTGCCCGAGCGTCTCATGGCCGTCTCAGGCATGGCCCGCCTCGACGTTCGCGATGACGGTGCTGGTCCCATAATGCGCGCAAAATGCGGGACGGGTATCGATGGATTCGGGTGACGTATCGCTTGCCCGCCGGAAGAATCTAAATAGCATATACCCAATTTTGTCTATGGCAACGAGCCCGAGGCCGGACCCCAGGACTGAAGTCAACGACGGCGGCTGGCTGGCGGCGGCGAGCTTTCTGTCGATGCCGGAACTGGTGCAGATGATCGGGCAGGGTGGCAAGACGGGGGAGCTTGCGGTGAGCAACGGGCACTGTTCTGGGAAGCTGTGGTTCCGGGAGGGGCAGATCCAGCGCGCGGTATGCGAGAAGACCGGCAACACCGGATACGAGGGCGCGGTATGCCTGCTGTGCATGAACGGTGCGGCGACGCGGTTTCGGCCAATCAACGTGGATAGGAACCCGGAGGGGGGGATGGCCACGATGGGCATTTTGCTGGAGGCCGCTCGCCGCTCGGACGAAGGGCGGAGGCTGTGCACGCCAGATCCCGACACCGAAAGGGCACGCGTGGGAGCGACGACCCCCGGGGCGGGTGCGGCGCCGACGCGCGGCCATGGAAGATGCCTGATGTTCGAATTCGAGGGGAGGCGACGCATGGAGACCATCGGGCGTCCGGTGACGCGGATCGGGCGGGACGAGGGTTGCGACATTTCCCTGCCGGCGCTCTCGGTGTCTCGCTTTCACGCTGAGATTCGGCTCGCCGGGCCGATCCTGGAGTTGCACGACCTGGGGTCCCGCAACGGCACATTCGTCAATGGGAAGAGGGTTACGAGTGCGCGCGTCAACCGCGGCGACGAGGTCGTTTTCGGCGACGTGAGGGCTTTCCTGGTGGTCCCTGAGGAGTTCGAGGCGCATCGGCTGACCGAGCCGGTGCTCCGTCCCGGGCATGCGAACCCTTCGAGGTCGGCGGATGTCGTGGGCGGGGATCCGGGCTAGCCCCGCCGACGGCGCGCTGTCCCTGTGGCGATTCGCGCAGGCGGGGCTGAATGGGGGGACAGCGAGCCGTATCATTCATGACGAAACTCCGGATCAATCGGAGGGCCGATGTGGACTGCGGCGTTGCAACGCCGCTTTGGCTTGCCCCGAACGGCCCGGTGTGCGCCAGCCGCCAGACTCTCCAACAGGGCCTGACGCGCCCATCCAAAGCGGCGCTGCAACGCCGCAGTCCAAAATAGGGTCGGCCGGTTCGTGGCGGCTACCCCGAATTCACAAGTGCCTCAATTATTCGTAATAATATTTGGCTTCGTCGTCATCCGCAGTTTGAAGATTCTGGCTAGCCCCGCCGACGGCGCGGGGACGCGCCGCGTCATTCGGGGGGGAAACTTCATTCCCGATGCCGCCTGGCACAGGCGGCCGACAAAATTTTTAGGGAGTCTCTGTGAGATGCCAGCGCGGGGAAGTTTTGGGTCATAGCCGAAACCGCGGGACGTCCGGGGGGATGATGCGTTCCTCCCAGTAGTTGGGCTGGGAGGTGATCTGGGGGAGATAGGCCTCGCAGAGGGCGAGGACGTCGTCCGGGTGGATGGGCGTCGCCGGGGGATCGAATCCGGGCGGCGGGATGGGCAGATTGAGATCCAGGCGATTTGAGGCGCCCGTGCGGTCACTCTTGTAGGGCGGTTCGTATTTCGGCTTCGATCTGCGGTGTGCCATACCTATCGGACAGCTCTTTAAAAGTAGCATGATTTGGGTCGATGCGAAAGCGGCGCATGAGGTGGATCACGTCACCGAGATCCTTGGCGTGGCGATGGCGGGCGCCATATTTTAGGGCATGGATTTTCATGCCGATGAGGTGTTCGGGATGGGGGATCTGGATGGGCGTGCCGGAGGATTGTCCGCCCACGGACTCTCTCCACATTTTCTCGAAGGTCTGGGCATCGACGATCATGAGGTCGATCGGGTATTGGCCGCGTGACGGTGGGCGGAATTGAACGAAGGCATCCGTCTGATGGACGATCGTGTATCCGGCCTTCGCCAGGGCGTGGCACCATCGCGCCAGATCTGTCTCGATGATGGAGACATCGATGTCGCCCGTGATGCGCGTGGATCCATGAGCGATCATGGCGTGACCACCCACGACCAGGAACCGGAGTCCCTCGGTTTCCGAGAGATCCGCGAGGATCTTTAAGGGGCGCATGCGGGCGAGGAAGAGGTGCCGGCGGCTGCGATGGGCAAGCCGCCGTCGAGATGACATGTCCGGGGGGTGGATCGCCTCACGCGTCAGCCGCCCGCCTTCTTCAGCAGATTCCTGGCCTGTTTCTTGACGTCGTCGGTGGAGCCGGAGTCGGCGAGTTTCTGGAGGGTGTCCTTCACTTTGGCGAGTGCGTCGGGCTTCATCTTGCCGGCGATCTTAAGGATGGCGGCCTCGGCCTCGCCCCGGAGGGATTCTTTATCCAACTGGGTCGCGGCGAGTTTCATCGCGCCGCCGCCGGAGAGACCGGCGACCCTCGAGAGGGCGAGGCGCTTGACGCCATCGTCATCGGTGCTCTCGATCACCGTCTTGTATTTAGCCAACGCCCCTGCGGCGTCGTCCTTTTCGTTGAGGCTGGCGAGTTTGATGACGGCGCGCCAGGCGAGGAGCTTGTGGGCGGCGACGGGGGCGGATTTGGCGGCCTCCATGAGATCATTGAGCGGGGCGGCGTCGGGCCACTCGTTGAGGGCCTTGATGGCGGCGGCGCGGAGTTCGTCGGAACCGCCGGTGAGGGCGGCCTTGAGGGGGGCGAGGCCGGCCGGGTCGCCGAGCATGCCGAGGGCGCGGAAGATCGAGGCCTTGGCCGAGTCCTTGTCGGCCTTCTCCAGTGCGGCGAGCACGGCCTTGGCCTTGGGTTGGCCCTCCGGGGTGCGGCGGGCGGTGGCGACGACGGCCTTCTCGACCTCGGCCTGTTCCGCCGCGTTCTCGATGGCGAGCTGGAGCGCGACCAATTCGGGCAGGCTCTTGGGCGGGGCGACCTCACCGAGGGCGCGGATCGCCTCGACGCGGACCTTCTGGTTCTGGCCCTTGGCCTCGGCGAAGAGGGCGGGCACGCCGGAAGCCATGTTGCGGGCGGCGACCGCCTTGAGGATGACGATCTTCTCGGCCTCGGGCGCCTCGGCGAGTTTCTTCAGCAGCGCCTCGTCGGTGCCTTTGGCGGCGAGCCGGGAGAGGCTGAACTCGGCGGACTCCTTGGGTTCCTTGTCGGCGCCGGCGGCGGCCGCGACCATGGCGTCGATGTCGGAGGGCTCGCCGAGTTTGGCGAGCGCGGCGAGGGCGGCGGCCTTGACGAGGTTCTCTTTGGAGGATTTGGCCAATTCGGCGATGGGCTTGCGGGCCTCCTTGTTGCCGCGGTCCTCGAGGGCGGCGATCATGCGCACCTGGAGGTCGGGCGGTAGGGTGGGCAGCAGCTCGGCGGCCTTGGCGGTGGGGATCGAGGTGGGGATCTCGCGGATCAGGGCGAAGGCCTGCTGCTGGAGGAAGGTCTCGCCCGTCGATGACAGGGCGGCCTGGATCAGTTCGGTGACGTCCTCGCCAGAGCGGGCCAGGCCCTCGAGGGCGGCGGTGCGGCTCAACGCGGAGAACTCCTTGTCTTTGACCGTGCGGCCGTAGATGGCCTTGGCCTCGGCCTTGTCGCCAGCCTTCAACATGCGGTCGGCCGCGACGAGGATGGAATCCTCGATCGTGGGCTTGGTGCCCGCGGGGGCCTTGGCGCGCGCGGCATCGAGGGCCTCGATGGCATCCTTGGTGCCGAGTTTGCCGAGGGCGGCTGCGGCGGCCACGACGACGCCGGCGTCCTCGCTCTTGAGGGATCGCTTCAATTCGGGTGCCGCCTTGGCGCAGCGGCGCTCGCCGAGGGTGTTGAGCAGGCCGACCAGGACGAGGCCGTCGGCGCCCTTCGCGGCCTCGATCAGCGCGTCGTCGGCCTTCTCGCCCGGGATGCGCTCCAGGGCCATGCGGGCGAAATCGGCGGTATCGTTGTGGCCGAGCAGCTTGGCGAGGGCGGGGACGGAGGCGTCGGTGCCGATGTAGCCGAGCTGGGTGCAGACGAACTGCTTGGCGGCCAGCGTGGCATCGGACTCGAGGAATGCGGCCATGGCCTTCTCGATCTTGGCGAGGCCGGCCTTGTCGTCGCGGGCGGAGGCGATGATGTCGGTGATCTTGACGAGGTTCTCGCGGGTCTGCCCGTGGTCATATTCCTTGATCGAGGCGAGGCCCGCGTCGATGTCATTGGGCGAGGGTTTCGGGGCGTCGGCGGCGAGCGCGGGGAGGGCGAGCGCGGCAATGGCCAGTGCGGCGAGGTGTCGTTGGAGCATGGCGGGCTTCATGGGGTTTGCCTTTCTGTTGGGTGATCGATTTCAGCCTAAAGTTTCCACGGGCTGCGCATGGGTTTGGCGACGAGGCGGTTGAGGTTCTCGTCGTTGGTGATGCGCTCGGCCTTGGGGTCCCACTGGATCTTGCGGCCGGTGAGCAGCGCGATGTTGATCAGGTGGCAGAAGGCGGCGGTGCGGTGGCCGATCTCCTCATGCGCGATGGGGCGGCGGCGGGACTGGACGCACTCGATGAAGTCGCGGTGGTGGCCCGGGCTGCGCGGCGTGTGGAGTTCCGAGGGGCCGATCTTCTCGCGGAGCAGGTCGGGGGAGGATGCCTCGAGGCGGCCGCCGTGGATGTGGACGAAGATCCAGCCCTTGTCGCCCTCGAACCGGATGCCGCGGTCGCCCTCGCTGCCGCCGAACATCTTGACGCCGTTGGCGTAGGTGGCCTCGAAGTCGTAGGTGATGAAGGAGTCGAACAGGCCGTCGCCGAGGGTCTTGCCCTTGGCGGCCAGCTCGACGGGGCCGGAATCGTCGCAGCCGTTGACGAACTGGCCGAGGTCGATGATGTGGGCGCCGCGGTCGGTGATCTCGCCGCCGCCGGTTGCGAGGATGTAGCGCCACCAGAAATGGGTGCGCTCGTGGGTGTAGGGGGCGTATTCTGCGGGGCCGAGCCACATCTCGTAATCGAATCCCTCGGGGACGGGCATCGTGGGTTTTGGCCCGCGATTCTCCAGCAGCTTGAGGTGGTGCGGGTCGGTGTTGGGCATGTTGACCCGCATGGTGTGCAATTTTCCGATGCGCCCGTTGCGGACCAATTCCCAGGTGTAGCGGACGGTGTCGTTGGAGCGCTCGTGGCTGCCGGTCTGGAGCACGCGCCCGTAGCGGCGGACGGCCTCGCAGACCGCGCGGCCCTCGGGGATCGAATTCACCAGGGGTTTCTCGCAATAGATATCTTTGCCGGATTTGGCGGCGAGGATGGAGATCAGCCCGTGCCAGTGGTCTGGGGTGCAGACGGTGACGGCATCGATGTCGGGGCGGGCGAGGAGTTCCCGGAAATCGGCATAGCTGGCGATGTCGTTCGGGCCGACGGGGCGACCGGCCTCGGCGAGCCATTCGGCGGCGCGGGTCTTGGCGGCGGCGCGTCCGGCGTCGGTGCTCCCGCGGAACTGGTAGAGGTTATCGTATCGGCCGATGCCGTGGTCCACGTCGCAGAGCGCGACGATCTGGACCTCGGGGATCTGGACGAACTGCTGGAGGTTGCGGGTCCCCTGGCCGCCGAGGCCGATGAAGCCCATGGCCACGCGGTTCGAGGGCGCGATCCTGCCGTCGCGGCCCAGCGCCGAGGCGGGGATGATGGTGGGGAAGGCGATGGCGGCGGCGGCGCCGGCGGAGCGTCGGAGGAATTGGCGGCGATTCATGAACAGGTTTTAGGCTAGGGACGTGGGAGGGGCGATGACAAGCCTGCGGTGGCGGCGGCGGCGGGGCGTGGCCCATCAGGCGCTGGCCTGAAACTTCTCCCCCGCTGGCGTCTCGCAGAGACGCCCCACAAGATCTGTAGGCCGCCCGTGTCAGGCGGCAGCGGGTGTCGAGTTTCCTCGGGAATGATGAGGCGCGTTCTCGATTGGGTCGGGCCTCGCATCCAAGGTCTGACGACCTTGGCTATCATCGCGAGCCGCGCCAAGGCGCAGAGTGTCCCTCGGCGTCCCCGCGCCCCCGCGGGAGTTTCTGTTCCCTGGGCTCAGACCACGTACGCGGTGGATGCGGTGTCGCCGCCGCGGCCGGTCCAGTTCGTGTGGAAGAACTGGCCGCGGGGCTTGTCCGTGCGCTCGTACTGGTGGGCGCCGAAGTAGTCCCGCTGGGCCTGGAGCAGGTTGGCGGGCAGGCGCGCGGCGCGGTAGCCGTCGAAGTAATTCAGCGCGGTGGCGAAGGCGGGGACCCAGATGCCGTTGGTGATGGCGGTCGCGATGACGCGGCGCCACGCCTCCTGCGAGGCCTCGATCTTCTCCTTGAAGAACGGGTCCAGCAGGAGGTTGGGGAGGGCCGGGTTCGTGTCGAAGGCCTCCTTGATCTTGCCGAGGAAGACCGAGCGGATGATGCAGCCGCCGCGCCAGAGCAGGGCGATGCCGCCGTACTTGAGGTCCCACTTGTGCTCCTCCGCGGCGGCGCGCATCAGGGCGAAGCCCTGCGCGTACGAGACGATCTTGGAGGCGTAGAGCGCGCGCTCGAGGTCCTTGAGGAACGCGGCGCGGTCTCCTGAGAACGCGGGTTTCGGCCCGCGGAGCACCTCGGAGGCGGCGACGCGCTCGTCCTTGACCGCGGAGAGGCATCGGGCGTAGACCGCCTCGCTGATCAGGGTCAGCGGGATGCCGAGGTCCAGCGCCGAGACGCTGGTCCACTTGCCGGTGCCTTTCTGGCCCGCGGTGTCCAATATCTTATCCACCAGCGGGGCGCCGTCGGCGTCCCTGTAGGCGAGGATGTCGCGGGTGATCTCGATGAGGTAGCTATCCAGCTCGCGCGCGTTCCAGCCCTTGAAGACCTCGTGCATCTCGGGGGCGCTCATGCCGAGGAGGTCGCGCATGATCTGATAGGCCTCGCAGATGAGCTGCATGTCGCCGTACTCGATGCCGTTGTGGACCATCTTGACGAAGTGGCCCGCGCCGTCGTTGCCGACCCAGTCGCAGCAGGGGGTGCCATCGGCGACTTTCGCGGCGATCGCCTGGAAGATCGGCTTGACGTGTGGCCACGCGGCGGCCGAGCCGCCGGGCATGATCGATGGGCCGAGCAGCGCGCCCTCCTCGCCTCCGGAGACGCCGGTGCCTATGAAGAGCAGCCCCTTGGACTCGAGGTGCTTGGTCCGGCGGATGCTGTCGGGGAAGTGCGAGTTGCCGCCATCGATGATGATGTCGCCCTTGTCGAGGTGCGGCACCAGCAGGTCGATGAACTCGTCCACGGGCTTGCCGGCCTTGACCATCAGCATGATCTTGCGCGGCGATTTCAGCGACTTGACCAGCTCCTCGATCGAGTGGCAGCCGATGAAGCGCTTGCCCGCGCCGCGGCCCTTGATGAAGTTGTCCACCTTCTCGACGGTGCGGTTATACACCGCGGCGCAGAAGCCCTTGCTCTCCATGTTGAGCACGAGGTTCTCGCCCATCACCGCCAACCCGACCAATCCGATATCCGCCTTGTCCATGTCTTGTGCCTTTCTCTCTTGCGTTAAACCTGCCACGATCATCGCTGGATGCGGGCCGAGCCGCCCTTCGCGAAGGCCTGCACCTGCTCGAGGGTGGCCATCGTCGTGTCGCCCGGGAACGTCGTCAGCAGCGCGCCGTGCGCCCAGCCGAGCTTGACCGCCTCGGCGGGTTCCATGCCGGACAGGAAGCCGTAGAACAGGCCGGAGGCGAAGCCATCGCCGCCGCCCACCCGGTCGAGCACGTCCAACTCGCAGGTCGGCGACGCGTGGGTCTTGCCGTCCACCCACGCCACCGCGCCCCAGGTGTGCCGGTTGGTGGAGTGCACCTCCCGCAGCGTCGTGGCCACCACCTTCACCTGCGGGTGCTTCGCGACCACCTTGTCGATCATCGCGAAGAAGGCGCTCGGGTCCAATTTCGACTTGGATTCCACATCCTGGCCCTCGATCCCGAGGCCCTTCTGCAGGTCTTCCTCGTTGCCCACCAACACGTCGCAGTTCTTCACGATCCGGTCCACCACCTCGACGGCCTTCTTCTGCCCGCCCCAGATGTTCCACAGTTTCTCCCGGAAATTCAGGTCGAAGCTCACGATCGCCCCGGCCTTCTTGGCCGCCTGCATCGCCTCGATGATCAACTCGCCCGTCGTCTCCGACAGCGCCGCGAAGATCCCGCCACTGTGGAACCAGCGCACGCCGGCCCCGAAGATCGCCGCCCAGTCAAAATCGCCCGGCTTCAATTGCGCCGCCGCCTCGTTCGATCGGTTGTAGAACACCACCGGCGCCCGCACCCCCTGGCCCCGGTCGCTGTACACCGTCGCCATGTTCGGGCCGTTCACCCCGTTGTGCTTGAAATGCTTGTAGAACGGGCGGACCCCCATCGCCCGCACCCGCTCCGCAATCAGATCCCCGATCGGGTAATCCACCATCGCCGACGCGATCCCCGTCCGCATCCGAAAACAGTCCGACAGGTTCGCCGCCACATTGAATTCCCCGCCGCTCACGTGAATCTGGCACCCCGTCGCCTTCCGAAACGGGATCAGCCCCGGATCCAGCCGGTGCACCAACCCCCCCAGCGACACCAAATCGAATTCCCCGTCCGCCCTCACCTTCAATCCAGCCATGACCGCGTCTCCTGTTTGCGCCCCGAACGACATTCGTTCAGTAACAATACAAAGTGTCCATGAAATCGGGGCGGACTGCAAGCGCGATTTCTGCGGTCCAAAAATCCCTTGCGCGGTTGGCGGTGGGCGCCAGTATTAATTGGTCAGATTTTACGATAAAGGGATCTGAAGCAGGAGGTGTTGCGATGGACGGGATTGGCAGGCGGCAATTTTTGAGCAAGGGGCTGATGGCATCTGGGGCGGCGATCGGGGTGGCGAGTTTCGAGGAGCGGCATTTGCTGGCGCGGGCGGAGGGGCCGGCGGCGGCGGGAGGGGCGCAGATCCCGAAGGGGAAGATCGCGGGGATGGAGGTGAGCCGGGTGATCTGCGGTGGCAATCTGATCGGCGGCTGGGCGCACAGCCGGGATCTGATCTACGTGTCGCCGCTGGTGAAGGCGTACCACACCGACGAGAAGGTGTTCGAGACGTTGCGGATGGCGGAGGCGCGCGGGATCAACATGCTGCTGGGCAATCCCTCGGCGGACCGCGTGATCAACGAGTATTGGAAGAAGGCCGGAGGCAAGATCCAGTGGATCTCGGACTGCGCGTTGCGCGGTGACGTGATCGCCGGGGTGAACAAGTCGCTGGAGGGCGGGGCTGCGATGCTCTACGTGCAGGGCGGGCTGGCGGACATCATGGTGCGCGACGGGCGGATCGACGAGATCGACAAGGCGTTGAACGTGATCCGGGCGGCGAAGAAGCCGGCGGGCATCGGGGCGCACAGCCTGGACACCATCAAGGAGTGCGTGGCGGCGGGCCTGGAGCCGGATTTTTGGATGAAGACCCTGCACCGCGACGATTACTGGTCCGCGACCCCGCAGGAAAATCGCGCCGAGTTCGACGAGGTCAGCGGCAACAAGGCCGAGCATGGCAAGCACCACGACAACATGTGGTGCACCGACGCGCCGGGCACGATCGAGTTCATGAAGGGCCTCAAGGCGCCGTGGATTGCGTTCAAGACCCTGGCCGCCGGGGCGATCCACCCGAAGCGCGCCTTCAAGTGGGCCTTCGAGAACGGTGCCGACTTCATCTGCGTCGGGATGTTCGACTTCCAGTTGCAGGAGAACTGCGACGTCGCGCTCGACGCGTTCGCGGCCGTTCAGAAGGCCGGCCGGCCCCGCGAGTGGATGGGGTAGGTTCTGCCGCGGCGGATTCTGCGCGGATGGGTCCCCGCTCGCTCACCCGCCAAAGGCGGGCAGGCGGCTCGCGGCTACACCGGAAGCGCGCCCTCCTTGCTGGCAACGAGCTTGTTAGCAATGCGGGCTAACGGTTCGCTTTGGGGTTGTTTGGGGCCCCGGTTCGCGCAACGTGTGGCGGAGAACGATGGGCAAGCACGGGAAGAGGCGGCAGTGTCCGGCGGCGGGCCGGGAGATCAGCTCTGGCGAGTGTGGGGAGAAGCGCAACGCGGCCTACGCGTGTCCGGCGGATTGCTCTCACAACCCGTTTGGCTCGCAGAATTATGACCATCAGCTCGAGGTCGAGGCCGAGGTCGAGCGTGCGACCGTGGCGTGGCTGGTCCATGGCGATCCGGTGCGCGGGGGTGCGCCGGCGGTCGCTTGGCCGATGGCTTCCGGAGACAGGGGGCTCGGACTGCACGCGGAGGTCGTGGCGGCGCTGTTGTTTCGGCGGGATGGGGAGGGGCTCACGAGCGCGGAGCGTTGGGAGCGCGCGGGTTTTCCGGGCCTTAAGAATGACTCGCGCGTGGTGGTGCGTGGCATGATGCGCATGCGGGTCGCGGCCATCGAGGTGCACCGCGTGCTGGATGGCGAATTTGTCGAGGCCATCGACATGCTGGACGGCCGGGATGCGGTGCCCCTGCGCGTCCGGGACCGGTCCTTCGCGTCGCGGGCGTCGCGGTTCACGTCGATGCTGACGTGGATCTATCCCATGCCCGACCACTGGAGGCTGAGCGGCATGGGGATCATGATCGCAGGGATGGGGGATCTGGACCCCGGCGAGGTGGTGGTCGAGCAGGCGCGGCACCTCGGGGCGCCGCCCGACACCGCGGGCTTGCGCGGGTGGCTGGCGGCGAATTTCAAGCGCTTCGATGAGAGCTACACCTCGACGCTGGACGCGCGCCGCCGGAAGATGATCGAGGAGTCCGACTGTCACTTTGGCAAGGCTGTGTACGAGCTGGCCGAGACGCCCGGGCGGTGCCGGGCCGCGCTGGATCGGGGCGCGCGCGTGGAGCCCGACGACCTCGATCGAGACGAAAGGGCCGATGGCTTCGAAGAGGCGCGGGTCTGGTTCGATGACGACGAGGCGACGGCTGGCGCCACGCCGGAGGGGGGCCATCCCGTGCTGGGGCGCATCCTCATGGGACCCCATGGCTGGCGGATCGAGGCCATGGGGCGGGAAAGGATGGCCAAGTTCCGCGCGTTGTTTGAAAAACGGATGGGCTCCCGCGTCCGGTTCGTGGCCGAGCGGATCGATGACCTTGGCGCGAGGCTGGGAGGCGGGAGCCCCAAGGGCGATCCCTCGCTGGTGCCGCCGCGATTGTTGCAGGATTCCGCGCGCGTCGCCCTGCAGACTTCTCGAGTCGAGCAAAGCGATCCACCGCTGTCGCCGGGGGCGATGCGCGCCGCGATGTTCGAGGCGAGCAACCGCGCCTTCCCCGACCAGGCAATCCCGGCGCTAGGGGGCAAGACGCCGCGCGAGGCCGTCGGCGACATGCTGCTGCGGCCAAGGCTCATCCAACTCGTCAAAGACCGCGTCAAGTCCCAGGACGAGGAGAACCTTCGCTCGGGTCGGGCCGACGACATCAACTGGCTCGTCCGCGAACTCGGCCTCCACGAGATCGATTTTGAGCCGCCGCCCCGCCGTCATCCGCCAGAGGCCGGGGATGACGGGCATGAAGGCGAGTTTCCGATTTACGACGAGTTCGCCGAGCAGGGTGGGGAAGACTGGGAGCCCCCCGACTATTCCGGCCTCCGCCTGCCGCCGGAGCTTCCCGAGGGCCACATCAGCTTCGAGGAGGCCGACGAGCGCATCCAGCGAGCCTTGGAATTGACGCGGGGCGACGCGGGCCTGGAAGCATTCGAGATCGCCGGAGATGAGATCATCGGCTTCGTCGAGGACACTGGGGTCATCGAAGAGATGTCCGAGGACGAGCGCGGGCTATTCATGGTCACGCTGGTGAGCGCGTGGTTCATTTTCGTGCCGCCCGGCTGTCGTCCGCCTTCCCTAGATTACGATGGCATGGCGTCGGACTTCGTGGAGAACGCGAGGCGATTCAAGGCGTGCTTCTCCCGTGGCCCGGACGCGATGGGCCGGGAGTTTCTCCGGGATAGCCGCCAGCCGGAGGTCTTGGCCCTGCTCATGGGGCAGATCACGAGCGCGATCCAGGGCGAGGCCAACCGCCCGCCGCCGTCGGGCCAGGCCACGGTGATCATGCTCGCGATGCTCAAGACCGTGATCGACGAACTGGATCAGGCCTTGCGCGCTTGAGGTGGCTCGATCTTCACCTCGACCATGAGGTCGGCGGCGATCGCGGCGAGGTCGTCCCGGACATCGGAGAGGCCGCAGCCCTTGGGGAGGCGCAGTTTGGCGCTGGCGTGGAACATGACCTCGCCCGACATCGGGGCGGCGGCGCACTCGGTGTCGAGTTCCTCCACGTTGACGCCGCGGCGCGCCAGGGCGGCCGAGATCTGGCTGACGATGCCGGGCCGATCGAGGCCGACGATCTCCATGCTGACGAGTTCCTCGCCGGGGATCTTGGGGGATGCCACCTCGGGATGCAGGACCAGATGCAGGCCTTGGGACTCCAGGGCGCGCAGGGCGCCGAGCAGGGCGGCCTCCTTTTGGGCGGAGACGCGCGCCCGCAGGATGCCGGCGAACTGCCCGCCGAGGTGCGACATGCGGCTCTCTTCCCAGTTGCCGCCGTGGTCGGCGACCGCGGCCGCGATCGAGCCCACGAGGCCCGGCTTGTCCGGGCCGATCAGCGTCATGACGAGGGAGCGGTCCATGGGGGTATTGGTAGCCCCGCCCCGCGTGCCCGCGAGGAAAATCGCGTCGTCTGCCCCCTTTCGCTCAGGGCCGCCGCCGCAGGCAAGCATGGATGCGCCACGACGGGACGTTTTTATTTAGATGACGCGTCGCCCTCGGGCGGCGGCGATGGCCAGAGCCTTGAATCAGCCACGCGGGTGCACCGCGCAAGTTTTCCAATGAACGAGGCGGCAACTCCTGCTATCTTCTGGCCATGGGCGTTCGTAGGTGCGTTTGGCTATACATCGGGTGGCTGTTGGTCGTGGGCGCGGGTGCGTCGCTGTGGGCGGAGACCGATGGGGCGGCGGCCGGGGTCGAGGAGGAGAAGCCGAGACTCGACGTGCAATTCGTGCCGACGCCGCAGGCCGTGGTGGACAAGATGCTATCGATGGCGGACATCCGGCCCGGCGATGTCCTATATGATCTGGGCTGTGGCGATGGCAGGATCGTGGTGACCGCGGCGAGGCGCTACGGGATCAAGGCGATGGGCTTCGACCTGGACCCGAAGCGCGTGGAAGAGTCGCTGGCCAGCGTGAAATCCAACGGGGTCGAGCACCTCGTCACCATCCGGCAGGCCGATGTGTTCACGGTGGACCTGACCCCGGCCAACGTGGTGACCCTGTACCTGTTGCCCTCGCTCAACGTGAAGCTGATGCCGCAATTGGCCAAGCTGAAGCCGGGCTCGCGCATCCTATCGCACGATTTCGACATGAAGGGCGCCAAGCCGGTCCAGACCGAGAGCATGACGGTCGAGGGCGAGGAGGTCTTCGAGGATTACGAGGACAACCACCACACGATATACAAGTGGCTCGTGCCTTGGGAGAAGGAAGCAGAGGACGACGAGGAGGCGACGCGCCAGGACACGTCGCAGCCTTGAGCGGGTAGGAGATCATCCCTGATCTAGCCAGAAACTTCAAACCGCGGATAACGGGCATGGTTCAGTTAATAAGCTGAAAATAAGACACTTGCGACCGCTTTGGTAGCCGCCGACGTGAGGAGGCGAATTCGAGCCGCTTGGTACCACCGCCTCCTCACGTCGGCGGCTACGATGGACGCGAAGTTTCCACATGAATGACGCGGCGCGTCCCCGCCCCGCGGGTGGGGCTGACTCGAAAATTCCAGGCGTAGCCACGGCCGCCAGGCCGTGGACCCCCGCCGCGGCCCCTCCGTAACCGGAGGGGCTACATTTTCAACCCCGGTGGTGCCATCCGCGGGAGGCATGATGTCCGATGGGTTTCTGGCGCTTGCAGTGGGTCCGGGGCATGCGCAGGATCGCCCGGAGGAAATGCCGCCGTGATCGTGTCCCGAGTCCCCTGGCTTCTCAACGTTTGGCTCTTGGCGCCCCCGATCGCCGCCGCCGGGGCGGGCGCCTGGGATTTCGAGGCGGGTGCGTCCGGCTGGGCGCCGAAGGCGGCCGCCATGTCGGTGGCCGAGGAACCGGGCGCGGCCACAAATCGGGTGTTTCGGATCATGGCCTCGCAGGCGCACCACACTAAGGTGGCGGTCCCCGGATCGGAGGGGATGGCGGATTTTCATCTGTCGCTGCGCTATCGATTTGCGGAGGCGAAGGGCGCGCCGCCCCGGCTCTATCTTTATGGCCGGGATGGGGGCGGGGGTTTTCGGGGCGTGAGCCTCGGGCCCGACGGGCGGGGATCCGTCATGGACTATCGCGGCAAGGGGAACCGTTCGGAGAATTTTGGCGAACTCTCGGTGTCCGGGCTGACGGCTGGGGGGTGGGCCCGTGTCGCGCTCGCCTGCGCGGGGCCGCACGTTTTCGCGAAGGCCTGGGCCGATGGGGGGCCGGAGCCGGCGTGGCAGGTCGTGGCCGAGGGCGACTGGGATGGTGCCGGGAGGGTGTCGATCGGCGCCTGGCTGTCGCCCCAAGGCGCCTCTTCGGCGACCTTGCTGCTGGATGATGTGCGCCTGGGCCCGGTGCCGGAGGGGGAGTTGGCGGCCTGGTTGAAGCCACATGAGCCGAGGCCGCCGCTGGCGAAGGGGGACCTTCCGGAGGGCCGGGGCATCTTTCGTGCGCCGGGTCGCGTGGGTGTCGCGACCGCCTCGATGGCGATCGCCTTTGACGAGGGCACCGGCGAGGTGGCGAACCTGTTGGATCGGGCCAGCGGGAGGGAATTCGTCGAGGCCCGGGCGAGGCGGCCCCTATTCACGCTGGGCCTCGCGAGGCCGCGCGAGGGCGTCCGCGAGACAGTCACCGCGGCGGATTTCGGCAGGCCGACGGTCCGCGAGGAGTACGGGGGTCGGCTGGTGCTGGAATTTCGCGGCGACTCGGGACCCGCGTCGGGGTTCGTGGTCCGGGCCATCGTTCGGGCGCCAGACGCGTGTCAGCTGGGTTGGGAGATCGAGTGGGAGAATCGTTCCGATTGGCGCGTCGCGGCCGTCACGTATCCGCAGTTGCCCTTGGCGCAGGCGCTCGGCGGCGACGCCTCGGACGATCGCCTCCTCGTGCCGTTCCAGGGCGGGGGCCTCATCGATGCCCCGGGGCAGAGGCGGCTCGTCAGGGGATCCGCCTATCCCGGCGGTTGTCCCGTGCCGTTGTTCTCCTATTACGACGGTGCCGCGGGCCTCTACGTCTCGCCGCACGATCCTGGCGGCCGATGCAAGCTCTTCCAGCTCGCCTGCACGAAGCGCTCGGTGGACATGGACATCGTGCACCGCTTCCCCGAGGAGGCGTCGCGCGAGGCGCGGCTCCCGTACGAGGTCGTCATGGCGACGTTCCAGGGCGACTGGCGGAAGGCGGCCGACCGCTACCGCGCGTGGTCCATCCAGCGGCTCTGGCAGTGCCCCACCCTCAACCTGCGCGACGACGTGCCGGCGTTCCTCAAGGAGGGCTATGGCCTGCTGATCGATTCCTTCCGCGGCGCGGACGCCGCCTATCAGAAATTTGGTGAGGATGGGAGGAAATTGCTCGCGACGCTGGACGCCTATCGCGAGCGCACGGGCCTCAAGGGCCTGATCTTCGTGCCATACGGCTGGGAGGGGCGCGGGACATGGGCGGGGATCCATTATCTGCCGGCCCAGCCCTCGAACGAGTACTGGCAGAAGGTCAATGGGCTGCTGGAGGCGCACGGGCACCGCAGCGCGGCGCTGCTATCGGGGTACTGGTGGGTGGTGAAGCGCAAGGAGACCGGCGGCGGCCCCGCGTTTGACGACACCGCGCAGTTCGAGCGCCAGAAGGGGATGTGCGTCGCCAACGCGGACGGCTCGATCTGGCAGGTGGACAACTACGACAAGGTGGGGATCTTCGGGGACTGGCGGGGGCTGTCCGTGGGTCTGTGCCACGGGAGCGCGGAGGCCGCCGACGCGCTGCTGGCGCAGTTCGTGGGGACGGCCCGCATCGGGTTTCCGCTGGTCAGCTTCGACCAGGAGATCGGGGGCTCGCAGCACGCGCCCTGCTACGCGGCGCACCACGGCCATCCGCCGGGATACGGCGATTGGATGTGGACCGGATTCCGGGACCTGTGTGCCCGCATCCGGCAAGAGGCGCGGGGTTTTGAGCCGGAGATAGGGCTGTTCATGGAGAACGAGAGCGACCTGGCGGTGCCGCTGATGGCGACGTATTGGAGCCGGCAGTTCGGCGAGGTGGATATCGGCGGCGTGCCGGGCGCGCGGGGCGTGGGTCTTTTCTCCTACATCTATCACGACTACGTGACCGCGATCGGCGCCGCCTGCGTGCAGGGCCAGGGACCGCAGGGCACGAATCCGGACGTGCTGCTGCGCTGCCGCGTGTTGGCCAATAACCTGACCCGCGGGCTCATCCCAGGGCCGTTCATGCACCTGGTGCCCCTCGACCCGGGGAAAGACCCGTACAAACAGGCGAGCCGCGATGCCTTCCTCTCATTCTGCCGACCCTATTCCCGTTTTCCCGAGTACCTGTTGCTCGGGCGGTGCATCCCTCCGGTGCCGGTCGAGTGCGATGACGTGGAGACGTGGTATTACCACCGGAAGCTCGCGCCCGATGAGGCGCGCGATCCCGGGAAACGCGAGGAGGCCAAGACGAAGCTGAGGATGCCTGCGGTGACCGCGGGGGCCTTCGAGGCGCCCAATGGCTCCGAGGCCCACGTCGTGGTCAATGGGACACCCGAGGCGCGCAAGGCGACCGTCGCGTTGCCGGGCGGCGCCGAGGCCGTGGTCTTCTCTCCCGAACGGAAGGAACTGTCGCGCGTGGCGGCTTCCAAAGGAACCCGCCAAGTCGTGTTAGAGCTGGAGCCGTTCGGCGTGAGGGTCGTCGTCATCCCGTGATGCGGGCCAGAGGAATCTGTCGGACAAAGTCCGACAGATTCCTAGTGCCGCGTTCACGCGGCCGCCCACGATGGCCATGGAACGCGGCGCACGCAGCGCCTCGCGGCGCTGGAGCGCCGCTCGGGATTGCCGCGCGCACCGTGGCATGCAATCGCCGCCTCCTTCTCCGGGCGACAATAGGCCAACCCTTACGCGAGGATTTTGGGGGTTCCAGCGGGGTTGCACGATGTGGCGCTGCCCTTTAGAATTCCCGGGATGAAATGTCTCATGCCGGGTTGCATCTGGCCCGTCGCCCTCATGGCGCTATCGGCATCAGCCGCGGAAGCGCCCCCCGCCAAACCGCTCCGCCCCGATGAGCAGGTGCGCGCGCGGATCGTCGAGCGCAAATTGGAGGACTGGAGGGTCAAGAAGGTGGCCTTCGACGAGGCGACGGTCGACGAGGCGCTGGCATTTTTCAAGGCCGAGGCCAAGAAGGTCGACCCGGAAGGAAAGGGGCTGAATTTCGTGTTGTCCCCGGGGGCGCAGGCGACCGCGGCGGAAGGCCGGATCACCCTGACGCTGGACGAGGTGCCGCTTGGCATCGCGCTGCGGTATTCGCTCGAGATGATCGGCCTGGAATATCGGGTGGAGCCCTTCGTGGTCATGATCGACAAGCGGCGGGCTGCCGGGGCTCCAACCCCCTGATGTCCCGCGCGGTGAGAGACGCGGGTAAGCGGAAGGACGGGAGTGACGCCATGAGAAAGTTGCTGTGGGTGATCGCGGCCCTGATGGGCGCCATCGGATCCGTTTGTGGGCAGGCGCCCGCGCGGACATCGGAGAATCACGAGGGCCTAAAGAAGGCGCTCGAGCGATTTCCGCAGGCCGACGCGAACCGCGACGGGATCCTGACGCGCGAGGAGGCGGAGGCGTTCATCAAGAAGCGGGCCGAGGCCAAGGAGGGCCGCCAGGGGGCCGGTCGCCCAGAACCGGCGCGCGCCGATGTCCGCTATGGCCCACATGAGCGAAATGTGTTCGACCTCTGGCTTCCCGAGGGTGCGTCGTCGGAGAAGCCTGTCCCGGTCTTCGTGCATTTCCATGGCGGCGGTTTCGTGGCGGGGGACAAGGCGAGTTTTGATCCCGGGGCGTACCTGAAGCAGGGCTATGCGGTCGTGTCGGGGAATTACCGTTTCGTCGACGGGAAGGACGTCCTGACGCCGGTGCCGATGCGGGACGCGGCGAGGGCGATCCAATTTATCCGCCACAAGGCCAAAGAATTTGGCATCCGCCCGGACCGGATCGCGGTGAGCGGCGGATCCGCCGGTGGGGTGATCACGATGTGGATCGGATACAAGCCGGACATGGCGGATCCCGGCAACGAGGATCCCGTGCTGCGGGAATCGACGCGCGTCACCTGCCTGGTGCCGATCGTCGGGCCGACGAACCTCGACCCGAGATGGATCGTCGAGCACATCGGCGGGGGCCCCGAGGTGCACAGCAGCCTGCCGCTCTTCTATGGGATCAAAGACATGGGCGAACTAGACGCCCCAGAAAAGCGGGCGCTGGTCGAAGACGCGAGCGTCATCAACCATGCCTCCGCCGATGACCCGCCCACGTGCCTGGTCTACCGCAAGGCGCCCGGGGAATTGCCCCTGCCCAAGGATGCTTCGCAGGGACTGGTTATCCATCACGCGCACTTCGGCGAGGTGTTGAAGCAGAAGCTGGATGCGCTGGGGGTGCCCTGCGAGTTCTACGACGAACCCGGTCTGGCCACCGACGCGGCGATAGCCGCCTTCTTGGCGAAGCACCTGAAGGCGGAGTGACGGGCGGGAAGGGAAGGATGCGGCCGCGGGCGATTCGAGATTGCGCGGTGGCGGCGCGGGGTGTTTCATCCCGCCATGAGACTTCTCGCCTCCCTCGCGATTCTTTCCCTCGTCCCGTTTGCCGGATTCGCGCAACCATCCAAGCCCGACATCCTGTTCATTGCGATCGACGACCTGAACGATTGGGTCGGGCACCTCGGTGGGCATCCGGACGTGAGGACGCCGCACATCGACCGGCTGGCCAGTCGCGGCGTGAGTTTCGCCAACGCGCATTGCGCCGCGCCCGCCTGCAACCCCTCGCGCGCGGCGCTGATGTCGGGACTCCGGCCATCCAAGGAGGGCGTCTATACCAACAATCACGACTTCGAGGTCGCGCTCAAGGACACGCTGACCCTGACCGAGCACTTCCGGAACAACGGTTATCGCATCCTTGCGGGCGGCAAGATCTACCACCACACCAAGGCGGGGCAGCGATATTGGGACGCCTACGAACCGAGGCCGGAACTGGGCAACGCCGAGGTCGGGCGACCGGAGAAGGGATTCAACGGCCTGGGCCGGGACCACTTCGACTGGGCCTGTCTGGAGGGTGTGGCCGAGGAGGACATGCCGGATCATAAACTGGTGACCTGGGCCAATGGGCACTTGGCCAATCCGCCGACGGACAAGCCGCTTTTCCTGTGCGTCGGGATCGTGAAGCCCCACCTCCCGTGGTACGCGCCGAAGAAATACTTCGACATGTACCCGAAGGACAAGATCGCGCTCCCCAAGGTGCCGGATGACGACCTCGACGACATCCCGCCCATCGGGCTCAAGATGGCCAATCCCGGCAGCGACCACAAGGCGGTCATCGATTCGGGGCAGTGGCGGGAGGCGGTCCAGGCATATCTCGCCACCATAACGTTCGTGGATGACCAGATCGGGCGGCTCCTCGATGCGCTGGACAAGGCGCCGCGCGGCAAACAGACCATTGTGGTCTTCTGGTCCGACCACGGCTGGCACCTCGGCGAGAAGCATCACTGGAGGAAGTTCTCCCTCTGGGAAGAGGCGACCCGGGCGCCCCTGATCTTCGTGGCACCGGGCGTGACCAAGGCCGGGGGCCTTTCCCCGCGGCCGGTGGATTTCCTTGGCATCTATCCCACGCTCTGCGATCTCGCGGGCATCGAATCGCCGGGGCACCTGCAGGGCGCGAGCCTTCGGCCGCTGCTGGAGAATCCGGAGGCCCCGTGGGACCGGATGGCGCTGACCACCCACGGGCGCGGCGAGCATGGCGTCCGCTCCGACCGCTGGCGCTACATCCGTTACCATGATGGCACCGAGGAACTCTACGACCACGACGCCGACCCGATGGAATGGAAGAATCTCGCGGGGGATCCCGCGCATGCCGATCTGAAGGCGCAGCTGGCAACCTGGATGCCGAAGGAAGAGGTGCCCGAGGCACCGAATTTCGAGGGCGGGGGAGGAAAAGGCAAGGGCAAGGGCAAGAGCAAGGGAAAGCGCAATGGCGCGGGGGAGTAGCGGCCCAAAAGTGGGTCGCCTCCTGCGCTGCCCTTCAGAGTAGGTGCAACCCCAACCAACACGAAGTTTCAGGTCAGGCTGCGGCGGTGGGGTGTTCACCCCAATTGACGACGTCGCGTTTTCTGGGATGCTCCTAGGCTCGAACAGGAACCAAAAACAGGAGCTATTTCATGATCACGGTTGGAGAGAAGTTTCCGCAGTTCAAGGTGAAGGCCGCGTGCGGCGCTACCAATGACGATATCAAGGAGTTCACGAACGACTCATTCTCGGGAAAGTGGAAGGTCTTCTTCTTCTACCCGAAGGATTTCACCTTCGTGTGCCCGACGGAGATCGTGGAGTTCGACAAGGCGGGCAAGGAGTTCGGGGACCGCGACGCGGTGGTCATCGGCGGGAGCGCGGATAACGAATTCTGCCACCTGGCGTGGCGCAGGGACCACGCGGACCTCAAGAAAATCCAGATCCCGCTGATCGCGGCGCAGAAACTGGCCCGCGACCTGGGCATCCTTGACCCCTCGGAGGGCGTGTGCCTGCGGGCGACGTTCATCGTGGACCCGCATGACGTGGTGCAGTGGGCCTGCGCGAACAACCTCAACGTCGGCCGCAGCGTCAAGGAGGTCCTGAGGGTCCTCGACGCGGTGCAGTCCGACGAACTCTGCCCCTGCAACTGGCAGAAGGGCGACGCCACCATCAAGGTCTGAGGGGCCTCCGATGGAAAAGCTGGCGGGGCTGTTGGACGGGCTCCCCGACGAGGCAAAGGACCTGCGACTCAACGCGCAGAAGATCCTCGGCGGGGAATCGTTGCCGGAAGATCTGACCTGGGGGACGGCCCTGGCCGCCGCGCTCTTCACGCGGCAGCGCGAGTTGGCCGCGGCCATCGCCGGCGACGCTTCGGCGCGGGCCGGGGAAGGGATCTTGGCGGACGCGCGGGCGGCCGCCGCCCTGATGGGAATGAATACGATGTATTACCGCTTCCGCCACCTCATGGAGAGCGAGCAGTACAACGGGCGTCCGGCGAACCTCCGCATGATGCGCATGAAGCAGCCCGCCACCAGCGCCGCGAATTTCGAGCTATTCTCGCTGGCATGCGCGGCCCTTGCCGGATGCCAGCTCTGCCTCAAGGCGCATGAGAAGGCGGTGCTCGCGGCCGGCATGACCCATGATAACGTTCACGACGCCGTCCGCATCGCGGCCGTCATCCACGGGATCGCCGTGGCCCTCGATATGCCGAGGGTCTGAGGGCGACCGTCAGGAGCCCCGCCGAAACCGCAGGAGACCGAGGGCGGCGAGGCCGACGACGATGAGGCCAAGGCTCGTCGGTTCCGGGATCGCGGTGGCCACGAGAAACTGGTCGGAGGAGAGCACGCCGGAGGAGTAGCGGACCTCGTCGATGAAAAGACCGTAGCCGGCGTTTGCGAATTTTCCGAAGACTAGGCTCGCGGCCGGATGCTGGTAGGTGTCCACGAGCGTTTGGGAACTTCCTTGGTTGTAGTCGGTCCAGATCGTGAGCACCTGATTGGATGCGTTAAATGTCAGTGCGACGTGGTGCCATAGCAGGCTCGACAGGTCGTTGGTTCCATCACCCTCGAGAAACGGATCGGCGTTGACGTAATCCGCGGGGTTTCCGGTGCCGGCGTCAGTATCAACGAAGAGCTGCCGTCCGCTGACCACGCGATTGAAATCCAGCGGAGGAGTCCCCGGCGTGTCCCAGCGGCTGCGGACTCGCCCGTAGGAGTTTGTCCCCGTGCCGTGATCGAAATCGATCTGCCAGCCGCGGCGGTCGCTGCTGGAAGATGTGTCGGGATCGATCGGCCCGTTTTGCACGCGGTTGAGGAAGGTGTCATAGCTCCCCGGTTCCCCTCCGAGTTTGATGAACATCTCGATGGTGAAAGAGGCGTCGGGGGTCACTGGATCCAGAAGCGCATTGTTTGATATCTGAACACGGGCGTTGTTGGTGCTCGCGTCCAGGGAGAAGTTGTTCGCGTGGTAGGTGCCCGTCAGGGGATCGAAAATGAAGGCGTTGGGGACATCGGAGCCATATCGGGCATTGCTGCTGCCGGTGGCGTCCAGCGTGGGCGAGTTGACCTCGCTGGCGGTGGTGCCGATCGTGGCGCCGGCCGACGCGCCCGCGTCGTCCATTCGCCACCAGCCGATGGTGTCGGCGCGGGCGACCGAGGCGGCGGCCAATAGCGCCGTCGCGGCCAAGGAGGTTCTTCGGCGGAGCATGATCAATATCATGCTGTCCTCTGGGCCAGATTCAAGAGGTCTTCAAAAAAATGTGTCGCCGGGGCCGGGGCCTGGCGGCCGAGAACTTATGACGATGAGCGCGGGCGCATGGGCTCGGGCATTCAAGGTCTCTTGTCGTCGGCAATCGCGGGATCGGCGGCGGCGGCGCGCAGGATCGCCGCCGCGGTTGCATCCTCCATCAACGTGGCGCGGAGGAACGCGAGGGTGTACCGCGCGAAGGCGTCGCGACGTGTCGTCTCGGTTGGGCCGCAGGCGATGCGCCCGAGCCAGTCGCTTGGCCATTCGACGTCGCAGTGCGTGGCGCCCCGGACGCGGAGCGAGAACGGCGGGTTGGGGAGCGATCTGATGATCCGCTGGGCGGTGCCGTAGTGGTTCCACGGGGCGGGTTCGGCGAGCAGGACGGCGGAGGGGATGCGATTCCCGGTGGCCGCCCGGCGCCCCAGTCCGCCCATGTCCACGGGATCGAGTCCCACCCACGCGTCGGCCTTCGCCTGTGAGGCGGCCATCAGCGTGCTGAGGCCGCCCAGCGAGAAGCCCACCATGGCCGAGCGGCGTCCGCTCGTGGCCGATTGCGCGAGTTCCCCAGAGCGCACTTTATTCAACAATTCGGCAAGGGCGCGGGCGTTGCGCGGGGCGTCGGCCCACGTCGGCTGATCGGGTATCGCCGCGATGAAGCCGCTGGCGGCCAGCATGCCGCCCCAGCCGGCCATGTGACGCCGGCCGCGCGAGAAACCGTGCGCGACGATCACGACTGGCGCGTTTGTTGCCCCTGTCTGCGCGTAGATGTCGACCGCGACGGCGCGGCCCGTCAGGACGACGCGGGAGGTCTGTTTCACCACCCCATGGGGCAGGGGTGGCTCGGTTGTGTGAGACGCGATCGCCAAGAGTGAAGCCAGCGCGATGCTGGCGACAAGGACAACGCGCAGCGCCTTCGGAAACATGCCGCGACGGCCCCCCGTCAAGGCAATGCCTTGATCCGGATATCCCGGAACTGGACCGTCATCGGCGGGCCCACGTGCACCTGCAGCGCGAGAAGCCCCTCCTTCGCCGCCTTCGATGCCTGATTGTCGACGACGTCGATCATCTGCGCGCCGTTCACGAAATGTTGGAGGTGGTTGCCCTTGGCGACGATGACGTAATCGTTCCAATCCTGGTCCTTGATCTTGGTCTGAAGTTCGGCCGCGTCGCCGAGAGAGCCGACGACCTCGGGCTTCGGCTTGCCCTCGGCCTCGGGGATCACGACCTTCTGGCCGCGTTTGGCGAGGATGCCGCGGCCCTTCTCCTCATACAGGATGGCGGTGTGATTCTTGCCGGCCTCGATGTCCGCCTGATATCCGGTGATGATCGGCCCACACTCGCCGGGCTCCAGACGGCGGCTCCGGTACTGGACGCCCGAATTTCCGGCGGTGATGCGATAGGACAGGCGCAGCTCGAAGTCGCCGAAGCCGCCATTCGTGTACACCAGGAAAGTGTTATGGGTCAGCTTGGGGTCGGCCTTCGTCTCCCCGGTGATCGCCCCGTCGCGCGCCGACCAGATCGCGGGATTGCCCTCCCATCCCGATAGATCCTTGCCGTTGAATAGGCTCTGGAAACCGGCCTCGGGATCGGCGGCGACCAGGGGGGATGTCGCGCAGAAGAGCGCGGCCATGAGGCGCGCGCGGCGGCGTGTGGGCGAGATGGGATGCTTCATGTGTGACTCCAGGCCAAGAGCGAATCAGAAGGTGCGGTCCGGCGCAACGCATTTGTTGCCCCGGGACGGCGGATGGCCGATGGTCCTGTCACGGGGCCTGCGACAAAGGAGCATGCCTTGCCCCGGCGCGCCGGAAAGGAATTCGCTTTTAGCGATCACGCCTTGGCTATCGGGACTGGGCGCGATTGGCCGCGCAAGGTAGAATTTGAAATGCCGCATCCTACTCCAAGGAACTCCTATCGCATCCGGCTTCCTCGGACCGAGCCGCATGCGCTCGATCAGGACGAGGCGTACTTCATTCTGGACAACGGGAGCGGGGAGCAGGCGATCCGCTTTCACGACTATGCCGCGCAATACCGGCACAAGGGGCTCTACGAGCAACTGTTCTACGATCGCCTCAAGTGCGCGTCGCCGTCCAAGGTATGTGATTTGCTCAGGAAGGTGCTTCAGCAGAATCTCGTCGAGATGAGCGAGATGAGGGTCCTCGACGTGGGGGCGGGGAACGGCATGGTGGGGGAGCGGCTGTTCGAGCTTGGGGTCGCGCGGATCATCGGCGTGGATATCGTGGCGGAGGCCAGGGATGCCTGCGAGCGGGATCGCCCCGGGATCTACGACGCCTATTATGTCGCCGACCTATGCAATCTGGATGCCGGGACGGCGGAGGATCTGGCCGCCTGGCGGGTGGATGCGATGACGACCGTCGCGGCGCTGGGTTTTGGTGACATCCCGCCGGCGGCGTTCGCCGGCGCGTTCAACTTCATCCAGGCCGATGGCTGGGTGGCCTTTAACATCAAGGATACCTTTCTGGAGGGCGAGGATCGCTCCGGGTTCTCGCGTTTGGTCAAGGACATGCTGATGAGCGATACCATACGCGTCCACCATCTTGAGCGTTATCGGCACCGCCTCTCCATCGACGGCAAGGCCCTGCACTATTACGCGGTCGTGGCCAAGAAGGAGGCGGACATCCCGACCGATTGGATTCCCGCGTACGACTGACTCGAAAATTGGGTCGCGATGTAGGCTGCGCCTTGGCGCACGCGGACGGTGGATTCGGCAGCGTGCGCCAAGGCGCAGCCTACCATTTTCCGCCCCGGCGGTGCCCCGCACGCGGGGCATGAGGTCTGACTCGAAAATACGCAGTAACTCTCCAGCGGCGAAGGGCCGGAGTTCACCTCTTGCCGATCACCTGACGCAGGAATTCCGCGGCGATCTCGCGCGGGCGTTTGCCGCCGATGTCGGCCTGGTGGTTCAGGCGCCGCATGGTGGCGTCGTCGAGTTGCCGCGCAAGGCGGAGCAACGCGGGACCCAGGTCCGGGTGCTTTTCGAGCGTCGCCTCCCGCACCGCGATCGCGGCCTCGTAGGGCGGGAAGAAACGGAGATCGTCCTCGAGGATGGCCAGCCCGTACTCCTGGATGCGACCGTCGGTGGAGAAGGCGCAGACCACGTCCAATTCCCCGCGCCCGATGGCCTCGTACATCAGCTCTGGCCCGAAATCCCGGATCGTGCCGAAGGCGATGCCGTAGCGTTCCCGCAGGCCGGGATAGCCATCGGGGCGTTCGACGAACTCCGAGGTGAACCCGGCCCTCAGCCCGGCGGCGTCCGGGGCGAGATCGGAAATGCTGCGCCAGTCTCTTGCGCGGGCGTCCGCGCCGCGCACGGCCAGCACGTAGGTATTGTCGAATCCCAGCGGCACCAGCCAGCGGCACGCGAACCTCTGACGATACGCCGCATCGACGATGCCGGGGATATTGGCGCGATCCTGGGGGATAGGGATTTTCAGGACATTGAGCAGCGCCGTGCCCGTGTATTCCGGATACAGGTCGATCTCGCCATTCGCCAGGGCCTGGTGGCAGATGATGGTGCCGCCCAGGTTGAATACGCGCTCGACGCGGAAGCCGCCCTCCCGCTCCAGGTGCTGGGCGATGATCTCGCCGAGGATGAATTGCTCGGTGAAGTTCTTTGAGCCCACGCGGATTGTCGCGACCGTGTCGGCGGCCGGCGGCAGGGGAAGGCGGGCGAGCGCGAGCGCGCCCGCGGCGAGCGCCAGGCCGAGGAGATAAGACCCGCATTGCCAAGCCAGCGCGCGCGGCCTGCGTCCGGGCCGGAGCCAAGCCTCGATGAGCCCGAGCCCGCCGTCTAGCAGCAGCGCCAAGATCGCGGCGGAGATCGCGCCAAGCATCGTCAGTCGCAGGTTGCTCATGGCGAGCCCGCGGTTGATGAAGTCGCCCAGGCCGCCCGCCCCGATGTATGTCGAAAGGGTGGCGATGCCGATCGTGATGACGCCGGCGGTCCTTATGCCGGCCACGATCACCGGCACCGCGAGCGGCAACTCGACCAGGCGCAGGCGCTGGGCCCGCGAGAATCCCAGGCCGGTGGCGGCCTCGATCACGCTCGGTGAAATCTCCTGCAGCGAGGTGAGCGTGTTGCGCACGATGGGGAGCAGGGCGTACAGGGTGAGCGCGACGATCGCGGTCCTGCCCCCGATGCCGAATAGGGGCAAGAGCAGCGCCAGGAGGGCGAGGCTCGGCACCGTCTGAACCACCCCCGTGACGCCGAGCACGGCACCGCGCACCCTCGGCCACCGGTGCGCCCATATGCCGAGCGGGACGCCCAGCGCGATCGCCAATGCCAGCGACGAGCCCGCCAAAGACAGGTGCTCGAGCACCTTCGGGGCCAGCTCGGGTGCGCGGGAGCACAGGAATGACCACGCGGATGACTCAGCCATCGAAAAATCTCCGGAATTCGGCCCACTGCGCCGCCGCGCGCCGCATCAGGCCGCGCACGAAGTCGGTCGCAGGGCTCCCGAATAATTCGTGGGGGGTGCCCACCTGTTCGATGCGACCCTCGTGCATCACCGCGATGCGGTCCGCTAGGGTCAGGGCCTCGAACAGGTCGTGCGTCACGAAGACTGTCGTCTTTCCCAGTTCGGCCTTGAGCCGGAGCATCTCCTGCTGCAGCGAGCTGCGCGTGATCGCATCCAGCGCCCCAAAAGGCTCGTCCATCAGCAGGTATTCGGGATCCGCCGCGAGTGCCCGGGCCACGCCGACCCGCTGCTGCTGGCCGCCGGACAGCTCCCGCGGGTAGCGCGAGCCGAATTCCCCGGGATCGAGGTGAACCCGCCCGAGCAGTTTTCTGGCCTTCGTGCGCAGCGCCGAGTCGCCGGCGCCCATCAATCGTGGCACGACGCAGACGTTCTCCTCCACCGTCATGTGGGGAAACAGCCCGATGCCCTGAAACACGTACCCGATAGATCGCCGCAGCGTCACCGGGTCTCTGTCGCGCACGTCCGCGCCACCAAGGCGCACGATCCCCGCGGTCGGTTCGATGAGCCTGTTGATCATCTTCAGCGTCGTCGTCTTCCCGCAACCCGAAGATCCCAGCAGGACGAACAGCTCGCCCCGGGAGATCCTCAGGCCGATATCCCGAACCGCGTGCGTCGCGCCCCCGTCGAAGGATTTGCTCACGCCATCGAATGCGATCGCCGGCCCTTCGGGCGCCGCCCTGTCGCCGCCATCCGCCACGCACGACCATGGGCCGCGCGAGCCGCGAGTGTCAAGGGCGAGGGGCGTGACCGAATCTCTGCTTTCTTGGCGGGAGGAAGGGTCCTATGATGAATCCTCTTCCGTTATGTGCTCAGGGAGAAGCCTGCGGTGCAGCTTGGGCATCTGGCTGGTGGCTGTCTGCGGGGCCGCCGGGGGTGGGGCGCACGGTTCCGACGAGGATCTCTCGGCGGTGCCCGGCGACCGCCTTGTCCAGCGTCTGGCATCGACCGAGACTAGGGCGCGCGCCTTCCACGAACTATGCCGGCGGGACAATCCGAAGACAGAGGCGGATTTCGCCGATTTTCTGGAGAGGCACTACGACCCCGAGCGGATCATTTGCCCGCAGGGGGACGGCTTGCCGCCGCTTCATGTCGTCGTGTATGGATTTGCTGCGCGGTCGGGGTATGTGGGGCAATTGGCTTACCCTTGCGCGAATCTGGAGATCTTGTTTCCGCCCGCGGAGGGCACGTGCCGGATGCCAAACCGGCGCCGGCTGGGGTTGCGGATTTTCGCATCAGACGGGACGATGCTCTGGCCGTTCGGCAAGAGGGGGACGCTTGAGCCATGGGGCTTGGTCGCGGATATCAATGGGGACGGCCTGGTGGAGCGCGTCGACCACGAGACTCACCCGATCGGGGCCAAGGCGGGCGGAGCGGATGTCCTGGCGGTCCGCGTCGTGCGCGAGTCGGCGGAGTGCCTGCTCGCGATATTGTTCAATTGGGGTGAGGACGAGTGGGATTACCGGGTCACGGATGAGGATCGCGACGGGATCTACGATATCCGGCTGGGCACGCGCAACGCCGAGGGGATCACGAGCCGGGTCACGTTTCGGTGGGACGGGGTGAAGCGCCAGTTTGCCGCGACGGGGGACACCGGCGACGGACACTACCGCATCCTGCCGGTGGCGGGGATCGCTGAGGAGATTGCGCGGCTCAAGGCCGACGGTTTCTCCATGCCTCCGGATCCGGAGTTCGACGCGAAGGCAGCGAATGACGTGAAGTGGCGGTTTGAATCCGTTGCGCGACGGCCGGCATCCCCGCCGCCGGAACCGCGCGCACCATCCCCGCCGTATGAGCGCGGGTCCATCGCGGGTCTGTCCGACGACGCGATCATCGAGCACATGGGGCCGGGAAGGCGCTCCAAACCCGGCGGTTCCGTAAACCGTCCGCGATATGTCCTGCCCGACGGCTTCTGGGATCTGGCGCCCAAGCATGCCGCGCTGCGGTACGCGGACGCCAATCGTTCGGACGCGCATCGCGGTCGGATTGACTTGGCCGTGGATGACCGCCTCGGGATCGTGCCGCCGGATTGCGGTTGGCTGATATACACGGACATGCCAGACGGGTCATACGTCGCGAGCGCCGGGCACTATTTTCTGCGCTTCGATCCGCGCGGATCTTATTTCGTCAGTTCGGTGGTCCGCGGCGGAGGGGTCGTCTTCGATCACGTGGTCAAGAACTTCCCCTCGTATCGGTTCCGTTTCTGTCCGCTGGCTTACTCCGAGGCGCGGAACCTGGCCCAGGCCATATGGTGGCTCAAGTGTGTTCGTTCGCGCTCGATTGAACCAAAGTCCCTGGAGATCGGTCGCCGGAACTTCTCTCGCAGTTGGGGGTCGAGAACATTCTCTTCGGCGGATGGCCGCGGGGGCGTGGAACTGTGGTCGGCGACGGGGGAGGAGGCAATGCGCCTTTTCGGCCGGGTTCGCTCGGGGCGGGTGGCCGAGGAGTGGCTGGACGATTTCGACTCGGAGGTGTGTCTCGCGTTAGTGAATCGGCTGATGGTCGAGGCGTTTCCCGAGAGGCTCGGCGAGGCGGGGCAATCCTTTGCTCAGGGCAAGGCGCACGCCGTCCTCGGCCCGCAACCGGCGGGCGCCCAATACCCGCACGAAGAAGTGGCGCAGTTGGTGCCAATCGTCCGACGCCTTTTCGGGCTGTTCGAGAAAGGGCCGGGATTCGTATCCGCGGGTATCGTGGGGCAAGCGGTCGCGGCGGCGGGCGATTTCGCCTGTGGGGAACTCGCGCCCGATCTGGAATCGATCCGCGATGCGTTGGCGGCCGCCCCGATGCCGATTGGCGGGGACGTGGCTGCGCTTCGCGATGGCGTGGCGCTGGCGCTGACCCAGATAGAGGCGGCGGGCGATGCGGAGGCCTTGGGCCGCTGGGCCTGCTCCGAGGAGAAGGGTGCGCGATGGGCGCTCCAGCGACTTCGGGAGATCGACCCTGTCCGCTACGCCCGGGCCCTGGAGTGGTGGTTGGAGCACTCGGATCCGAAATGGGCGCGGCAGCTCTTTGAGGAACTCCGGGGGATAGACGAGGCGCGGGCTCGGGAGCAAGTCTTGGCGCCCACACGCCGCGACGACCTGGTGGTGTCGGGTTTTGCGCTGCTGGCGAAGCAGGAGGACGTCCCCGCGATGGAGGAACGGGTGCCAGAGATGCTCCGGGCCATCTCGCATCCGGACCCGGATATGCGCGAGGTGGTGCGGGGCATCGATTTGCTGGTGCCGCCAGATGCGCCGCTGCGGTTCAGGGACCCCGAGATCGACCGATCGCTCTCGCGCCTGTTGGTCCTGGACCCGAAACAGCCCCGATATGCCAAAGAGCGTTGCGGGGCATCAGCGGCCGCGGCACTGGCGCGCCGGGGCCGGGCCGAATGCTTTGACGCGATCGCGGAGTGTTATTCGGCTAGCCGGGATGCCAGTGTGCGCCCGACGTTCGCCGGGGCCCTTGCGCTTTTGGCGCGGATGGATCCCGGACGCTTTGGACCCAGGCTTGCGGACACGCTCCGTCCGCAACTCTCCGAGACGAACCGCAACCCGCACGGGGCGATATGGGCCGCGTGGGCGGCGGACCTGCGGCTGCTGCGGCCCGAGATCGTCTCTATCGCCACGTCTGGTCCCGATGACGAGGAGAACGTTCAGGAGGGAGGTTTTTCGACTGCGCCAATGGCCGCGGCCCGTTCGCACCTCGCGAGGGAGGTGGCGATGCTCTGGGATGCGGAGGACGCGCTCAGCCGGGCGAAACTGCTGGTGGTGTTCGGACAGCGGAACTCGGTGTGGTCGGTGCGGTGGCCCGAGCGTCGGGCCATGTTCAAGCAGGCGTATCGGGACGCCGCGGGCCGCCTCGATCCGGGGGAGAGGAAAGAGCTGGCACGCTTCGTCGATCGGGTCGTGCCCGAGGATGGGAGCGGGCCATGCCCGTCGTGCTCGCTGGTGCACGGGGAGGAAAAAAGCTACGGCGCATATGTCCGGCGATGGATCGCGCCCTGACCGGCATCCGGATCAGACGATCTTGACCCGCGGCCCGAGCCGGGCGATCCGTCGGCGGTCGGCGGGCGCGATGCCGCGGTCGATCACGAGGGAGTCGATATCGCGGAGGGGAAGGACCTCTTGGACCGAGCGCAGGCCGATCTTGCCGGAGTCGAGGAGGAGCACCACGCGCTCGGCGGCGCGGGCCATCGCGCGCTTGACCTCGATCTCGACGGGATTCGGGTCGGTCAACGCGCCGGTCCGCGGGTCGAGGCCCGTCGCGCTCATAAAGAACGTTGCCGCGTACTTCCCTTGAAAGAAACGGACGGCCTCCGGGCCGACGAAGTTCCCGGAGACCGGGCTCAGCACGCCACCGCTGCAGTGGACCTGCCAGCCGCGGCCCAGCGCCTGTGCGCGCGACAGGATCGGCAGGCTATTGGTCATCACCGTCAGGGCGCGCGGCGGCAGATGGGGGAGCAGTTCGGCCACCGTCGTGCCGCCCTCCAGGAGGATGACGTCACCCGGCCGCACCAAGAGGCGCGCCGCCGCGGCCGCGATCCGGCGCTTCTCCGACAGCGCGCGGCCCTCCTTCTGGCGGAACTCTGGCTCCTGGGCGCGATCGGCGCGGATCGCCCCGCCGTGCACCCGCCTGAGCAATCCCTGCCGCTCCAGCAGGCGGAGATCGCGCCAGACCGTCATCGCCGCCACCCCCAGCTCGTCCGCCAGCCCGCGGACCTCGATCGAGCCGGTCTCCTCGAGGCGGCGGAGCAGGAGACGGTGCCTTTCGTGGGCGATCATAAATGTGAAGAATGGTATAAACTGTTAGGTTTTTGGTTGACGCGCAAGCGAAATGTTCGCAGGGTGCTGCCGGATCGCGGATGCCGACGGGTTGAACCACGGATAAACACGGATGGACACGGATGCTGATGGCCGCGGGGTCGCTCTGGCGCTTGGCATTGATGGTGGCGGGACGCGGACGCGGGCCTGTCTGGCCGATGCGTGCGGGAGGGTGGTGGGGCGCGGCGAGACGGGGTTGGCGAACGTGCACCACGCGGGGGCGGGGGAGGCGCTGGGGAACCTGAGGGCGGCGATCGGGGCTGCGCTGGATGGGGCGGGCGCGGCGGCGCGCGACGTGGGGGCGGTATTCGCCGGGATGGCGGGGGTGACGCACGAGGCATCGCGTGAAGTTTTTCGTGGGATGCTGCGGGAGTGTGGGTTGGGTGGGGCGGAGGTCGAGATCGATCACGACATCCGGATCGCGCTGGCGGGAGGGTTGGCGGGGAGGCCGGGGATCGCCTTGATCGTGGGGACGGGATCCTCGTGCTATGGGCGGTCGGCGGAAGGGCGGTGGTGGCAGACGGGCGGTTGGGGCGCGCTGTTGGCTGACGAGGGGAGCGGCTATTTTTTGGGGCGGGAGGCGATGGTGGCGGCGGTGCGGATGGCCGATGGCCGGGAACTGGAGAGCCCATTGCGGGCGGCGGTGTTCGAGTGGTTGGGGATCGGGGCGGTGGGGGAGATCCTGCGCCGGGTGCACGAGGAGGGCCTGAGCCGGACGGAGATTGCGGCGCTGGCGCCCGGGGTCAGCGGGTTGGCGGTGGCTGGGGATCCGGTGGGGCGGACCATCCTCGAGCGTGGGGCGGAGGCCTTGGCGGAGATGGTGGCGGCGAATCACGCGCGGGTTCCGACGGGCGAGGGGCCGGATGTTGTCATCACCGGGGGCGTGGGGACAAAAGACGCAACATACCGCGCGATGATCGAGGCGGCGATCATGCGGCGATTGCCTGGCGCGGTGGTCCGGCGCCCGATCCTGAGCCCGGTGGCGGGGGCGACGATGCTGGCGTTGGGGCTGATGGGCATCTCGGGGCAGGACGAGATGATCGAGAACCTGAGGGCGCACGATGTGGGGTGAGCTGGCGGCGCGGTTGGATCTGGAGGCGGGCGTCATCGTCGGCGCACCGGTGGTGCGGCGTCGGCTGTCGGATCTGCGCGGGTGTTTCGCGGATGCGGCGGCGTACGGGGCGGCGCAGGCGCAGGGCGATCCGGTATTGTACACGGTCTCCAGCATCGAGGCGGGAGATCGCCCGGGCGATCTCCACTATGGTCTGGGTGTCCTGTACCCCGGTCGGGTGGGCGATGAGTATTACCTGACCAAGGGGCACCTGCATTCGCGGCGCGAGGCGGCGGAGGTGTATGTCGGCCTGCGAGGCGAGGGATGCATGCTGTTGGAGGACGAAGCGACCGGCGAGAGCCGGATCGAGCCGCTGGGGGAAGGGCGCGTCGTGTACGTGCCCGGCCACGCGGCGCACCGCACCATGAACACGGGCGATGTCCCGCTGGTATATATAGGGGTATATCCCGCGGATGCGGGGCACGATTACGGGGCCATCGCGGAGAGGAATTTCCGCATGGTCGTGGTGGAGAGGGCGGGGGTGGCCGCGATGGTCGATAGGGACGGTCTCAACATTCAACAATGAACATTCAACACCCAACACCCAACACCGGACACATGGAAAAACGAGCTGATCATGGGATTCCGGAGGAGATGCCGGCGATCTCGTTCGTCGAGCGCCCGTGGGGCTCGTTCCGGCAATACGCGCACAACGCGCCTTGCACGGTGAGCCTGATGACGGTGCTGCCGGGGCAGCGCCTGAGCCTGCAGTCGCACAGGGGCCGCGCGGAACTGTGGATCGTGCTGGACGATGGCGCGAGGGTGCAGGTCGGGGAGGAGGCGCGCGACTGTCGGGCGGGCGAGGAGATCTGGATCCGGGCCGGGGAGAAACATCGGCTCTCTTGCCCGAGCGATCGGCCGGTGCGCGTGCTGGAGGTGGCATTCGGGAATTGGCAGCAGGAGGATATCACCCGGTACGAGGACGACTTTGATCGGCCGAAGGAGGGGGAGGGATGAGGGGTGGAGGTCAACGTCCAACAACCAACATCCGACATTCAACTTTCAAGGTGGAGTGAGAATGAGAGCGGGACTTGGCGCATTCGTTTTTGCATTCGGGTTCGGGACCCTGGTGTCATCGGGTGCCAGGGGGGATCCGGTGTTCTGCCCTCTGCGGTCGGGGGAGGTGATGCCCGAGGGCTGGATACGGGAGCAGATGCGGCTGGATCTGGAGCAGGGGCTGACGGGCAATTATCACAAGGTCTCCAACGCCGTGAACCTTCGGGTCTTCGAGAAACACGAGCGCGTGGCGGGCGGCTTCGCGGAGATCCCGGGAGAGAAGCGCCAGCGGTGCTGGTGGAGCGGCGAGCACGAGGGGTACTGGAAGGACTCGATCGTGCGCATGGCGTACCTCGTGGGAGATGACGCGCAGAAAAAACGGGTCGCGGATTGGATGGAGGCGCTGCTGGCGACTCAAGGCGAGGATGGATACATCGGCATCTACTCGCCGGAGACGCGGTTCCCGACCTCGGGAGAGAACGGCGAACTGTGGGTGCAGAGCCGGATTTTTCAGGCGATGCTGGCGTACCACGAGTTCACCGGGGACAAGAGGATTCTGGCCGCGATCGAGCGGGCGGTGCAGCTGACGCTGTCGAAGTATCGGGGCACGACCTATTTTGGGGCGGACAAGGGCCTGGGCGGGCTGTCGCACGGCGTCGGGTACATGGACACGCTGGAATGGCTGTACCGGCTGACCGGCAAGGCCGTCTATCGCGACGGCGCCATCTGGCTCTACGAGGATTTTCAGAAGCTCAAGTCCCGGGACCGGGACATGAAGCTGGATCTTCTCCTGGACATGGGGCAACCGTGGCGCGAGCACACGCCGCACATCATGGAGGGGTTGCACATGCCCGCGGTGCTGCATGCGCTGACCGGGGATCCGAGGTATGGCCAGGCCGCGGCCAACGCCCTCGCCAAGTTCGACCGGCACGCGAACCCGGGCGGCGGCGTGGTGGGCGATGAGTCCGTCGAGGGGCGGTTGGGTTCGGCCGACATGCCGGCAGAATATTGCACCATGACCGAGGGGGTCTCGTCATTGAACCGGATACTGGCGTGGTCCGGGGACCTAGCCGTGGGTCATCGGATCGAGCGGGTGTGCCTGAACGCCGCGCAGGGCGCGCGGTTCCAGCCGGTCAACAGGGCCGTGCGCTACCTGACGAGCGATAACCAGCTCAGGGCCGACGAGCACCGCCACGCCCAGCGATTCCTCTATTCCGCGTGGCACGAGGCGGCCGCCTGCTGCACGCTCCAGGCCGGCCGTCTGATGCCCTATTACGTCGAGGGGATGTGGTATCGCGACGACCGGCGGCCTGCGCTGATCGTCAACGGGCATGGGCCGTGTCGCGTGCGCACGCGGATCGCCGACGTCGGCGTCGAGATCGCCTCGGAGACCGATTTCCCCTTCTCGGATCGCGTCGTGTTCCGCGTCGATCCCGAGCGACCGGTGCGATTCACCCTGTCCCTGCGCGTGCCGATCGGGGCCGGCGAGGTCGGCGTGGAGGCGGGCGCCGGGGCCGAGGTGGCGCGCGGCAAGGACCGCATCGATGTCACCAGGATATGGCAGCCCGGCGATCGCGCCGAAGTGGGCTTCAACTTCGTGGTGCGTCGCCTGAAGGACCGCAATGGCGAGTTCTACCACCAGTGGGGGCCGCTGGTCTTCTCGTTGCCGCTGGCGGACGAGCGCAAGGCGATCCGCGAGTTTGCGGCGTTGGATGGGAGACCCAGCGGCTTCCACATGTGGGAGATTCGGCCGGCCGATGAGAGCCCATGGCGCTATCGGCTGGCGCCCGATGCGACGTTCGTCCTGACTCCGCTGGAGGGCGGAAACTTGAAGACCCCGTGGGCCAATCCGCCCATCGGACTTCGCGGCGCGCTTCGCGATGCTGGCGGGAAGCCCGTCGAGGTGACATTGAGGCCACTGGGGTCAGCCCTGCTTCGGCGAACGAGCTTGCCAATGATGGGGGCCTCGGCGGCCCCGGCGGAGTGATCATGCGGCGATCCAACTACGACAAGGAGCCGTTCATCGAAGTGCCCGGTGGATCTGGCGCGTGCGTCGCGGGATGGGGGGCGATCGGCGCGCGGTTGCGCGATGCGATCGCCGGGCGCGGGAAGCCGAAGACGGTGCTGACAGTCGAGTGTTATCCGGGCGTTGACGAGGGCGCGGTTTGCGATGCCCTCCGCCAAGAGCTGAAGCCGGCCCTGGTGATCCGGGCGCAGGATGCCCTCAAGGCCGCCGAGGAGATCGAGCGGTTGTGCGCGCCCTACCTTGGTGGCGCCGATCCCGTCTTCGGCTATCTGTGCCCGTTGGACCTGCCCGCGTTCTTTCGCGCGGCATACGTGACGCGGTTGCGGGCCCGGGCGGCCGCTGTGGGGCGCGGCCTGGTGCTGGTGGTGGGCGTGGGGGCGCGGCTCATCGATGAGGGCGACATCCTCGTCTATGCCGATCTGGCGCGCTGGGAGATACAGCGGCGGCAGCGGCGCGGCGAGATCGGGAACCTCGGGGCAGGGAATGCCGCCGAATCTCCCGGCCTGAAATACAAACGGGCATTCTTCATCGATTGGCGTGCCGCGGATCGGTGGAAGCGCCCGCTGCTCCGGCGATTCGATTACCTCTTGGACACGAATGATCCCGGCGCGCCAAAGTTAGCGGATGGCGGCGCCGTTCGCTGCGGGCTTTACGAGGCCGTGCGCCGCCCGTTCCGTGTGGTGCCTTTCTTTGATCCGGGGCCTTGGGGCGGGCAGTGGATGAAAGAGGCGTGCGATCTAGACCGGACCGCGCCGAATTACGCCTGGTGTTTCGACTGCGTGCCGGAGGAGAACTCCCTGCTGCTCGGCATGGGCGAGCACCGCGTGGAGATTCCCGCGATCGATCTGGTGTTTGACCAGCCGAGGGAGCTGCTGGGCGAGCCGGTGCACGCCCGCTTCGGAGACGAGTTCCCGATCCGATTCGACTTCCTGGATACGATGGGCGGCGGCAACCTGAGCTTCCAGGTGCACCCGCTGACGGAGTATATCCAGCGGAAGTTCGGGATGCATTACACGCAGGATGAGAGCTACTACCTGCTGGATGCGGCACCCGACGCGTGCGTGTATCTGGGTGTCAAGCCCGGGGTGGACCGCGAGGCGATGGCGCGCGATCTGGCCGATGCGCAGGCGGGCGGGGCGCCGTTCGATGACGCGAGATATGTGAATCGCTGGCCCGCGAAGAAGCACGACCATTTCCTGATACCGGCGGGGACGTGCCACTGCTCGGGCCGCAACGGCATGGTCCTCGAGATCAGCGCCACGCCATACATCTTCACCTTCAAGATGTGGGACTGGGCGCGGCTCGGCCTCGACGGCAAACCCCGGCCCATCCATCTCGAGCACGGGCTGGCGAATATCCAGTGGGAGCGCGATGCGGAGTGGGTCAGGGAAAATTTGATCAACCGGATCATGGCGCTGGGCTCGGGCGACGGCTGGCGCGAGGAGCGCACGGGCCTGCACGAGCGCGAGTTCATCGAGACGCGACGGCACTGGTTCACCGGGCGAGTGCCGCACGACACCGGCGGCATGGTGCGTGGCGGCGTCAATGTGTTGAACCTCGTCGAGGGGGACGAGGCCATCGTGGAGAGTCCCGATGGGGCCTTCGCGCCCTTTGTCGTGCACTATGCGGAGACATTTATCGTGCCGGCGGCGGCGGGGCGGTACACCGTGCGGCCGACCGGCGGCGGCGATCGGGAATCGGCCACGGTGAAGGCCTTCGTGAGAACTGGTATGTGAACCACGAATGAACGCGAATGGACACCAATGCCGGCGCACCATGAATGGAATTGGTGTCCATTCGTGTCGATTCGTGGTTACCCGTCGGAGGGCTGTGCGATGAAGCGCGATCTGAATCTGGGTTACATCCTGCTCATCAGCCTGGTGGCGGCGTTTGGCGGGTTCCTGTTTGGCTATGACACGGCGGTGGTGTCGGGGGCCATCGGGTTCCTCCAGGCGCATTTCGGGCTATCGGCGGAACTGAAGGGATGGGCGGCTTCGAGCGTGCTGGTGGGCTGCATGCTCGGGGCGATGTTCGGCGGCCCGGTGGGGGACCGCCTTGGCCGCAAGGCGAGCCTGCTTCTGTGCGCGGCGCTGTTTGCGGTGTCGTCGGTGGCGTCGGCGATGCCGGCGACCCTGGCGCAGTTCGCGTGGGCGCGGTTCGCCGGGGGTCTTGCGATCGGGGCGGCGTCGATCCTTTCGCCGATATATATCGCGGAGGTTTCCCCGGAGAAGTTCCGCGGGCGGCTGGTGGCGCTGTACCAGTTGGCGATCGTGGTGGGGATCCTGGTGGTCTTCTTCGTGAATTTGCAGATCCAGCGGTTGGGGGACGAAGCGTGGAATGTGGATCGGGGCTGGCGGTGGATGTTCGGCTCGCTGGTGCTGCCGTCGGTGGTGTTCGGGGGCCTGCTGGCGTTCGTGCCGGAGAGCCCGCGATGGCTGATGAAGGCGGGGTTGGAGGGGCGCGCGCTGGAGATCCTCGACCGCATCGGAGGACCCGAGAATGCGGCGCGTGAGGTCGCGGAGATCCGGTCGGCGCTCGCCCAGGAGGCGGGGAGGTGGTCCGAGTTGTTTGCGGCCTATCGCCGGCCGCTGGCGATCGGTGCGCTGCTGGCGGTGTTCAGCCAGCTGAGCGGCATCAACACCGTGATGTATTATGCCCCCGAGATCTTCAAGGCCGCCGGGGCGGCCCGGGATGCGGCCTTTGCGCAGACCGTCACCGTGGGGGCCGTCAACCTGCTGTTCACCTTTGTCGCGATCGCTTTCGTGGACCGGGCGGGTCGGCGACCGCTGCTGCTCATCGGCACCGCGGTTCAGGCGATTTCGCTCTTCATGGTCGGGCTGTTGTTTGGCCGCGGAGGTCCGGGGTGGTTGCTGCTGGGCGGGATTCTCGCATTCGTGGCGGCGTTCGCGATGGCGATGGGTCCGGTGTCGTGGATCGTCAATTCCGAGATCTTCCCCAACAAATTCCGCGGTCGGGCCATGGCGGTGTCCATTTCCCTACTGTGGCTGTCGTGCTTTGCCGTGTCGCAGACCTTTCCCATGCTGCTCGAGGCGCTCGGGCCGTCGCGGACCTTCTGGGTCTACGGTGGCCTGAGCCTGTTGAGCCTGGTGTTCGTGGCCAGTTTCGTTCCCGAGACGAAGGGACGGACCCTCGAGGAGATCGAGGCGGGGTGGAGACGGTGAGGGAGAGCGAGCATGACGATCGAAACGGATTGCGGTGGGCGTGGATCTACGAAGGGTCTCCTGGTGCCGTGGGTCGCGGGCGCGTGCCTCGCGATGATGGCGCCGTGCGAGGCTGGCTTCACCCGGTTGGTCGCGGGGCCCGAGCCGAAGATCATCGCGGCGGCCGAGGCATTCAGCGCGGACTTTGCGGCGGCGAATATCCTCAAGGCCCCTGGCCCGGGCGGCAGAGGGTCCGAGTATGCTTCGAGGCATCTGGGGGACAGGACCTTCGTCGATTTTGACCTCGGGCGGCCCGTGCGGCTGGGTGGTTTCCGGCACGTCCAGCGGCGCACGCATGACACCATCGCCGCGGCGGAGCTCCTATTCAGCGACAGCCCCGACTTTGGGCAGATATTGAAGGCGGTGACGATCCGGCACGTGGATGAGCCGGCCGCAACGACCCTGGTGGGTTTCGATCCCGTGGTCGCGCGCTACGCCCGCTGGCGGGTGACGTCGGTCCTTCCGGGGCGCTCGCCGAACGTCGGAGGGTGTGGCGTCGCCTTCTTCTTGGCGGGGGAGACGGAGCCTTCACCGGGCGGTATCGGCATCGGGGCGAGGGCCGTGTCGATCATCCGGCGCCAGGACGGTGGCCCGGTGCAACCACTGAGGGTGTCGTTTGAGTATCCCTATGCGGAGGCTTTGAGGGCGACCGTCAGGGTCGAGGGCCAGGCGGAGCGGATGGTCGATCTGGGTTTTGGGAGCCGGACCCTCGATTATGAGATTCCCGCCGTGGACACCGCGCGGCGCGCGGCGATCTCGATAGAAGCCGATGGTGCGAGCATCGCGTCGGCGACGATCCCGCTGAAGCCCGCGCGACCCATGACCGTGTATGTCTTGCCGCACTCGCACACCGATATCGGCTACACCGCGATCCAGACAGATATCGAGGAAAAGCAGGTCAACAATCTGCTGCAGGGCATCGCCGACGCGCGACGCACGTCGGGCTCTCCCGAGGGGGCGCGCTTCATATGGAATGTGGAGGTGCTGTGGGCCGCCGACCTGTACCTGGGGCGACTCCCGGAGACGCGGAGGGCCGAATTCTTCGAGGCGGTCAGACGGGGGCAGGTGGCGCTCAACGGGATGTACCTGAATGAATTGACGGGCCTCTGCCGTCCGGAGGAACTGGTCAGGCTGTTTCGCCGCGCGACGGGGCTCGGCGAGCGCTGCGGGGTGAAAGTGGATTCCGCGATGATCAGCGATGTCCCGGGCTACACCTGGGGGACGGTGACCGCGATGTCCCAAGCGGGCATCCGGTATTTCTCGGTTGCGCCAAACTACTTCGATCGGATCGGGGACATCCTCGTGCAGTGGGAGAACAAACCGTTCTGGTGGGTCGGTCCGGATGGCGAGAGCAAGGTCTTGGTGTGGATCCCGTTCTGGGGCTATGCGATGTCGCACCGTTACCGTGCGCTGACACCCGCGCTCGTCGAGGAGTTCTGCGATGCCCTCGAGAAGCGGGAATATCCCTACGATATCGCGTATGTCCGGTGGGCGGGCCACGGAGACAACGCGGTCCCCGACGCTTCGATATGCGATTTCATAAGGGACTGGAATGCGGCGCACGAGTCGCCCCGGTTCATCATCTCTTCGACGAGCGAGGCCTTCCGGGCTTTCGAGTCGCGGCATGGGGATGCGCTGCCGCGGGTGCGCGGCGACTGGACGCCGTACTGGGAGGATGGCGCGGGCTCTTCGGCCGCCGAGACCGCGATGAACCGAGCCAGCTCCGAACGGCTGTCCCAGGCCGAGGCGCTTTGGGCGATGCTGGATCCCGCGGGATACCCGGCCGAGAAGTTCGCTGAGGCGTGGAACAACGTCCTCCTGTATTCGGAGCACACGTGGGGGGCGTATTGTGCGATCACCGAGCCAGAGAACCCCTTCACCGTGGACCAGTGGGACATCAAGCGATCATACGCGGCCGCGGCGAACGTGCAGTCCCGGCAGCGTCTCAGCGAGGCGGCGCAGGCCGGATCGGGCTTCGAGCCCCGTCCGCCCGGGGCGCCGATCGACGAGAAGCCTGCCTACGAGATCGACATCTACAACACGACCTCGTGGACGCGCACGGGCCTGGCGCTGGTCCCGCGCGAACTCTCGCTGGGCGCCAATTTCGTGACTGATGCGGGGGGGGAGCCGGTGCCCGCGCAGAGGCTCGCGAGCCGGGAATTGGCGGTGCTGGTGCGCGACCTGCCGCCCTTTTCCGGGCGTCGCTACACCGTGGCGCGTGAGGGAGCGCCGGCGACCGGCGACGGGCCGAAACTGACGGGCGCGATGATCGAGAACGGGAAGATCCGGGTCCGCGTCGACGAGGCGACGGGCGCGATCGTGGAACTGCGCGCCGGCGGGATCGATGGCAACCTGGTGGACACTTCGGGAGGCGGGGCGTTGAACGATTATCTCTACATGATCGGGGATGATCCCGGCGGGTTGAAGCGCAACGGTCCCGTCACGATAATCGCGCGCGACCGCGGGCCGCTGGTGGCCGCGCTCATGGTGGAGTCGGATGCCCCCGGTTGCCATAGGCTCAGGCGCGAGGTCAGGGTCGTGGCGGGCGAGGGCCATGTCGAGCTGATAGACACGGTCGACAAGAGGCGGCTCGAGGCGGGCGACTATCGGGACAGGGCGGGCAAGGAGAGCGTCAACTTCGGCTTTCCGTTCAACGTCCCTGGAGGGGAGATCCGGCTCGATGCGCCGCTCTGCGTTTTCCGCCCCGGGCGGGACCAGATGCCGAGCGCGTGCAAGAACTGGCTGACGGTGGGGCGCTGGGCGGACGTTTCCAATGAGGATTTCGGGGTGACGTGGGTGACGGTCGATGCGCCCCTGGTACAGGTGGGTGGCATCACCGCGACGCTGCTGAACTCGCAGACCGACCCGGAGGCGTGGCGCAAAAGGATCGAGCCGACGCAGAAGCTGTACGCATGGGTCATGAACAACCACTGGGGAACAAACTACCGCGCCTACCAGGAAGGACCGGTCGTCTTCCGATTCGTCTTGCGCCCGCATCGCGGCACGACGGCGGCCGAGGCCTCGCGATTCGCCGCGGAATTCAGCCAGCCGCTGGTTGTTGTGCCGGGGCGGGGCCGCGCGCCGGGCGGCGTGCCCCGGCTGCGAGTGGAACCGGCAGACGTGCTCGTGACCGCCCTAAAGCCTAGCGATGACCGGAAGGCGCTGATGGTCCGCCTGTTTGGGGCCAGCGGCGAAGCCCGCGAGGCCAGGCTGACCTGGTCGGGGCCGGGGCCGAAGCGGCTTTACCTGAGCGATACGAGCGAAAGGCCTGGGCGGGAAGTCACCGGCCCTGTGGCGATCCCGGCGTGGGGGCTTGTCACGGTTCGGGCGGAACTTGCGCAGTGAGGCGATACACGACCGAGGGAGAAATCACATGAGACACTTTGTCCAGATCGTCTTTTTTGCGGGCAGCGCGGCATCGTGCGTCGCCGCCCCCGTGTGCCGGCAGAGCGTTTGCCTGGATGGCACCTGGCAGATTGCGGAGGGTGCGCCCGACGCGGTGCCGGCGGCGTTCCGGCACACGGTCCCGGTGCCGGGGCTGGTGGATATGGCGACGCCGCAGTTCGAATCTCCCGGTTCGAGCGTGTCGCTGGACGAGCGCCGGGAGAGGAAGAGGCCGGCCGATCCGAGGCGAGAGGCGTTCTGGTACAGGCGAACGTTCAGGCTGGATGGCCCGTTGCCCGAGATCGCTAGGCTGAAGATCCACAAGGCGCGCTATGGGACGAAGGTATTTGTGAACGGCGAGGTCGCGGGGGAGCACGGCCCGAACTGGACGCCGGGGTTGTTCGACGTGCGGCCCCACCTGAAAGGGGATGGCGCCGAGAACGAGTTGATCGTTCGGGTCGGGGCATCCCTGGCGCAGGTGCCGGCGCATTTGACTGAGGGGTGGGATTTTGAGAAGAGCCGGTACATCCCCGGCATCTACGATTCGGTCGAACTGATCCTCTGCGGCACGCCGCACGTGGTGAACATCCAGGCCGTGCCCGAGTTGGAGAAGGGGGGCGTCCGGGCCGTCGTTGAGCTGGAGGGAGCGGCGACCGGGAGGGTCCGTGGCGTGGTGCGCGAGGCGGGATCCGGTCGGGAGGTGGGCGAGGCTTCGGCCGAGGCGCGGGGGGGCGGGACGATCGAGATGACGATCCCGATGAAGGGCGCGCGGCCCTGGTCGCCAGAGGACCCCTTCCTCTACGAGATCACGGTGGACACCGGCGGCGACACGGCGAAGGCGCGGTTCGGGCTTCGCTCGTTCACCACCGACCCGGGGAGCGGCAGGGCGATCCTGAATGGTAAGCCCTACTTCCTGCGCGGTTCCAATGTGTGCATCTACCGGTTTTTCGAGGATGCGGCGCGCGGCGGCCTACCGTGGGACCGGGAATGGGTGAGGAAGCTGCATCGCCGATTCAAGGAGATGAACTGGAATGCGCTGCGCTACTGCATCGGTTTCCCGCCGGAGCTCTGGTACGAGACCGCGGACGAGGAGGGCGTCCTGATCCAGGATGAGTTTCCGATCTGGTATGGCGGGCGCAAGGGAGCATGGCCGGCCGAGATCACGCCGCAGGATCTCGTGGTGGAGTACACCGAGTGGATGCGGGAGCGCTGGAACCACCCGTGCGTCGTCATCTGGGACGCCCAGAACGAGACCACCGACGACCACGTCATCGGCCCGGCGCTGATGGCCGTGCGCGGGCTGGATCTGTCGAATCGCCCCTGGGACAACGGATGGGGGACGCCGCAGCGACCCGGCGACATCTCCGAGGCGCACCCCTACCGATCGAGCAAGAAGGATTTCTCCTTCGCTAAGTTGGGCCGGGAAGATGGCGTCCCCGACAACGGCCCGCGCAGCGGGGCCGGGCCGCCGTATCTCATCAACGAATACGGGTGGCTCTGGATCAACCGCGACGGGACGCTGCCGACGCTGACGCAGGAGGTCTACGCGCGACTCTTGGGCGAGAACGCCACCGTCGCCGAGCGGTTCGAGTACTACGCCCGCGCGCTGGCGGCGAAGACCGAATTCTGGCGCTCCAAACGCCGGTGCGCCGGCGTGCTCCACTTCTGCGGGCTCGGCTACTCGCGGCACGACGGGCAGACCAGCGACCATTTCATCGATGTGCGGGAACTGACCTACGAGCCGAATTTCCGTCGATGGGTGAGCGACGCCTTTGCCCCGACGGGAATCATGCTCGATTTCTGGGCCGACGATCTGCCGGCCGGCGAGAAGCGCGAGGTCTCGGCCGTTGTGATAAACGACCTTTACGCGCCGTGGAAGGGCGAGGTGCGGCTGCGGTTGCTGCGGGGCGGCGAGACGCTGTTCGAGCAGGCGCAGCCTTGCGAGGTCGGCCCGTTGGGCGACAGGCGGCTGACGTTTGGAATCGCCGTTCCCGCCGCGCCAGGACACTACCGGCTCGAGGCCGCCCTTGTCCGGGAGGGGTCGCCCGACGTCCGGAGCCTGCGCGACTTCGCCGTGCTGACGCCCGAGGAGATCGAGGCGCGCCGCGACCTCGCCGCGGGCAGGCCCGTGAAGGCATCCTCCGTGCTGACGAAAGACGGCCAGGCGTATCGGGCCGAGTTCGCGGTGGATGGCAAGGGGGACACGCGCTGGTCGAGCGAGTTCGGCGACCCGCAATGGATCGCCGTGGACCTTGGCGAATCGCAAAGCGTATCGCGTGTGGAATTGGCGTGGGAGGGCGCGTTCGCGAAATCCTACAAGATCCAGGTCTCGGACGACGGCGAGACATGGAAGGACGTTTTCACCACCGGCACGGCCACCGGAAAGGCCGAGACCATCCGCTTCGCGCCGACGCGGGCGCGGTGGCTCCGGCTGCACGGCACCGAGCGCGGCACGCGGTTCGGCTATTCACTGTGGGAGATGGGTGTCTACCATTGAGAACGTCCCGAACCAAAGACGAAAGGAACCGATGAGCCATCCGATCAGGATCTTAGTCTCCTTCTGCCTATCCGGCATCGTCCTCGCCCCCGCCTCGCCCGCGTTTGGCGAAACCGGGCCGGGGAGATCGGGGTCGCCTCCCGCCCGCCCGAACGTCGTGATCATCCTTGCCGACGATCTGGGCTACGGCGACGTGCGTTGCTACAATCCGGATCGCGGCAAGATCCCGACGCCCAATATCGATCGGCTTGCCGCGGAAGGGCTCCGATTCACCGACGGGCATTCGTCATCGGGCGTGTGCTCGCCGTCGCGCTATGCGCTGCTGACGGGGCGATATCATTGGCGGACGCGATTGCAGGCGGGGATCGTCGACTATTTGGAGAGGGCGCTCATTGCGCCCGATCGACTGACGATCGCCGGGTTGGCCAGGCGGAATGGCTACCGCACCGCCGCGATTGGCAAATGGCATCTGGGTTGGGACTGGGACATCCCCGAGGGGCAGCGCGGGTTCTTCGCGCCGCCACAGAAGCCCGGGCCTGCGGTGACGGACGAGCACCGGCGGTCTTGGCAAGAGGTGTATTCGCGGCCCATTGCCGGTGGTCCGACCACCCGAGGGTTTGACGAATACTTCGGCACGGACGTGCCCAACTGGCCGCCGTATTGTTTCATCGAGAATGACCGGACGGTCGGCATCCCGACGGAGTTTCTCCCGAAGGAAAACTTTCAGAACGCGCTCGCCAGCAAACCGGGGCCGGCCCTGCGGGGTTGGGAGTTGGACCGGATCCTGCCCGCGCTCGGCGACCGGGCCTGCGATGTCATCGCCCGCGAGGCGAAGGCGGCGCGACCGTTCCTTCTCTATATGCCGCTGACCAGCCCGCACACGCCGATCGCGGTCGCGCCCGAGTGGCGTGGCAAGAGCGGGCTCAATCCCTACGGTGATTTCGTGATGGAGACCGACGGGGTGGTCGGTCGGGTGATGGAGGCCCTCGACAAGGCAGGGGTGGCGGATCGCACGCTCGTGCTATTGACCAGCGACAACGGGGCCGCTTATCGGATCGGCCTGGTGGCGGCGGTCGAAAAGTTGGGGCATCTATCGAGCGGCCCGCTGCGCGGCCATAAGGGATCCGTCTGGGAAGGGGGGCATCGCGTGCCGTTCATCGTGCGGTGGCCGGGGGTCGTGAAGCCCGGCAGCGTCTGCGGGCAACTGGTGCACCAGGCCGACATCATGGCCACGCTCGCCGAGATTTTCGGGACGAGGTTGCCCGACGATGCGGGCGAAGACAGTTTCAGCCTGTTGCCCCTCCTGAGGGGCGAGGACAAGCCGGTGCGCCCGCACGCGGTCAGTTGCGCCGGCCATGGGGAGCCGGGCGTCCGCTTCGGCGCCTGGAAGTTCATCCCGAGCGCGGAACCACAGCTCTATAACTTGGCCGATGATATCGGCGAGACCAAGAACCTCGCCGCAGAACAGCCCGCGCGGGTCGCCGAGATGCGCGCCCTGCTGGAAAAGCTCATCGCGGATGGCCGGAGTTCGCCCGGCGCGCCCCGGGCGAATGACGTCGATGTCCGCCGCTATCCGGCGGCGCCGGAGCCCGCGAAAGCGAAGGCCGGAAAGGCGCGAAAGTGACGGACATTGGAAATGGGGCATGGCCCCGGGTGAAGCGGGTCGAAGGGAGGTCACCGATGCGGGTCATCCTCGCCGTGATCGCGGTGCTGCCGCTCGCTGGGTTGCGCGGCACCGAAACGGCTCGGCCGAATATCGTTTTGTTCTTCAGCGACGACCATGCGGCGCAGGCCATCGGGGCCTATGGCAGCGAGGTCGGACGGACTCCGAACATCGACCGGCTGGCGCGCGAGGGCGCGGTGTTCGAGAACTGTTTCAGCGTGAACAGCATCTGCGTGCCGAGCCGCGCCTGCGTGCTGACGGGACGGTATAGCCACGCCAATGGGGTGAGGACCAATGGCGACGCGCTGCCAGAGGGAACGGTGACGTTCCCGCGGTTATTGCGGGAGGCGGGGTACGCGACCGCGATCATCGGCAAGTGGCATCTTACCACGGAACCGGAGGGCTTCGACCACTGGTGCGTCCTTCCCGGCCAGGGGGCGTACTTCGATCCGGCGATGATCGAGAATGGCGCGCGGCAGAAGTGCCCCGGTTACGTCTCTGAGGTCATCACGGAAAAGGCCCTGGCGTGGCTCAAGTCGCGCGACCGAGGTCGGCCCTTCTGCCTGCTGGTGCAGCACAAGGCCCCGCACGCGAACTGGGAGGTCGGCCCGGGCGAGGCGGCGATGTTCGAGGGCGAGACGATCCCGGAACCGGAGAGCCTGCACGAAGACCTCGCCGGGCGCAGCGGGGCGGTCCGTTCGCACCGGCTATTCGTGGGGCGGCCCCAGTGGGAGCTGCATTTCGAGAAACGATTTGGGCCGATCCCGGCAGATGTGCCGGAGGAGAAGGTCCGCGGCTGGGTGTACCAGAGATACATCAAGGACTATCTGCGCTGTGCGGCATCGGTGGACGCGGGCGTCGGGCGGGTGCTGGACTTTCTGGCCGGCGAGGGCCTGGCTGGCAACACGGCCGTGGTCTACTCCTCTGACCAGGGCTTCTTTCTCGGGGAGCACGGGCTGTACGACAAGCGGCTGATGTACGAGGAGTCGATCCGGATGCCGCTGATCGTGCGATGGCCGGGCGTCGTCGCCGCCGGGGCTCGGGTCGGCGCGATGGCCCTCAATGTGGACTTCGCGCCGACGTTTATCGAGATCGCGGGTGCCTTGGCGCCGGCGGATCTGCACGGGCGCAGCCTGGTCCCGCTGTTCCGTGGCGAACGGCCGATAGACTGGAGGACGTCTTTCTACTATCGCTATTATGAGGTGGGCTACGGCCTGGGTCCGATAGAGGGCGTGCGGACGATGGAACACAAGCTGATCCGCTATGGTTTTTCGGATAGGGGCACCGAGCTGTACGATCTCGAGAAAGATCCCTCCGAAATGAGGAACATCGTCGCCGAGCCGACTGCCAGGGCGGTGGCCGGATCCTTGTCAAATGAGCTCGCGAGGCTGCGCGAGCAACTGGGGGCACCGGGTCTATGAGCACGCGGGAAATGCATCGGAGGAAGTTCATCAGCGGCGGGGCGCTGGGCGCCATCGCGACGGCGCTGGCGCCGCATGGGTCTGGGGCGAAGGCGAGCGTGGCCCGCGATGGGCCATCAGGGGAGGGGGCGGCGGATGCCCCCCCAGTGGATTTCCGGTATGCGCCGGCGCAATGGCAGACGGCGATCTGTTTCCCGGATGATCGCCACAAGAGCCTGGTGGGCGAGCGGGGCGAACTGCGGCTTAGCGGAAAGCCGCTGGGTTGGCCGCACGCGCCGCATCCGGTGCAGGTGGAATTCACGTGCCTCGGGATGGAGGGGGACGAGGTGCTCGGTCAGGCGCTGGAGGCGCCGGGCGTGCCGATCGTGGTGACGCGGCTCGGGCGACCGGAGGCGGAGATCCGGCTGACGGCATTCGCCACAAACCGCGAGGGCGAGGGGCGCGTGGACAACGTGCTGATGGAGGTCGTGCCGAAGGGCGATGCGCCGGTGCGGGCGGTGCCGGGATTCGTGATCCGGTCGGACGCGAAGATCAACATCCGCAAGAACGCCTCGGGGCGGATCGAGGTGCTGATCGAGCGCGATGGGAAAGCGGTGCCCTTCTTGGCTTGCGATCGCGAGCCGGCGGAGCGCTGGCAGCGGCAGGGCCGCGAGAACACGGGCCTCGCGGTGCATTACGCGCTGCATTCGGGGGAGGCCGCGCGAGGCAGGCCGCTGCGCGCGTTCTTCCGCCTGCCGCAGGAGGGGCAACCCTTTGCGAAGATAGCCGCGGGACTCGATGACGCCGATGGGCTCTTGGATGAGGCGCGCGCCCTCTGGCAGGTTTGGAAACCCTCGGCTGAGCCAGTCGGGTGGGACCTGCCGGGGCGGCACGGGGAGTTCCTGGTGGCGTGTTCCCGGAATATCTTGCAGGCGCGCGAGGAGAAGGAGGGGCGGCTGACGTTTCAGGTGGGTCCGACGTGTTATCGCGGGCTGTGGGTGGTGGACGGGAATTTTCTTTTGGAGGCGGCCCGTTATCTGGGCTTCGACAAGGAGGCGCAGCAGGGACTCGAGGCGACATGGGCATGCCAGCAGGAGGATGGCGCGGTCGTGGCCGCGGTGAAACAGGGGCACTGGAAGGACACGGGGATCGCGATCTTCAGCCTGGTGCGGCAGGCGGAGTTGTCGGGAGATTGGGAATATTTCCGTTCGATGCAGCCTAACGTACTCCGGGCGGTGCGGTACTTGGACGGGTTGCGGAAAGTGGCGCGTGACGAGGGGAGCGCGAACGGGAAATACGGTCTGCTGGCGCGGGGGTTTTGCGATGGGGGGGTGGCGAGCTGGCGCTCGGAGTTCACCAATACACTCTGGGTGCTGGCGGGGTTGAAGGCGCTGGTTGGCGCCGCGAATAGGCTGGGGATGGAAGGCTTCGGCGAGGCCGAGGCGCTGCACGCGGAACTCGGCGACTCTTGCGCGAAAGCGATGCGCGCCGAGATGCGCCGACACTCCGATGGGTTCGATTTCTTGCCGATGGTGATGAAAGAGGACGCCCAGTGGGAGGAGGCGGACCCGTGGGAGAGGTTGCGCCCGCAGGGTGCGCAGTGGGCGCTGTCGCACGCCATCTATCCGGGACTCGTGTTTGATCGGGACGACCCCGTGGTCGGTGGCCACATCGCCCTGATGCGCGCCGTGACGCGTGAGGACATACCTGCGGAGACCGGCTGGATCCCGCACGAGGGCGTGTGGACGTATCACGCGGCGTTCGTCGCGCACGTCTATCTCTGGGCCGGACTGCCGGATCTCGCCCGGCGCGCGTTCATCGGCTTCTTGAATCACGCGTCACCGCTGTACTGCTGGCGCGAGGAACAGCCGCTGCGGGGATCGTTGGTTTCAAAGTACGTCGGCGACATGCCGCACAATTGGGCCAGTGCGATGTGTGTGTTGTTCCTGCGGCACATGCTGGCGTTCGAGGTGGGGGACGAATTGCGATTGCTGTCGGGCATCGGGGAGCCGGAGTTGGCCGCGGGCGGGCCTTGGTCGATCGCCGGATCTCCGACGCGTTTCGGGCGGGTGGGCATGACGCTGGAGCCCCGTGGGAAGGGCGGCTGGCGGCTGTGCTTTCGGCGCGGGGACGGTCCGGCGCCGGGAGCGGTGCACCTGCCCGTCTCGCTGGGTGGGCGATTGGATCTCAAGGCGGTGGAAGGCGCCGGGTCGGAGCGCGCGGAGTCACGCGCGACGGTGGATCCCGCGGCGCGAGATTGGACCGCGATCTGGGGTGCGTGAGGCGGGGCGACAGGAGGAAGGCGGAGATGAGAGGCGTCGCGAGAATTGCCGTCGGATTGGCGGTGCTGGGGATCACGTGTTGTTTGGGAAAGGTGGTGAGCCCGCGGCCCAATTTCATCGTGATCTTCGCGGACGACCTCGGCTACGGGGATCTCGGGTGCTATGGCAACGCGGTCTTGCGCACGCCCAACCTCGATCGCCTTGCGGCGGAGGGGATGCGGTTCACGGATTTCTATGCGGGCGCGCCGTTCTGCTCGCCGTCGCGGGCGTCGATTTTGACCGGGCGGTATCCGGTCCGGGCGGGGGTGCCGAGTGTGCTATTCCCGCAGGAGAAGACGGGGCTGGCCCCGGGGGAGATCACCTTCGCGGAATTGCTGAAGGCGCGTGGATACGCGACGGCGTGCGTCGGGAAGTGGCATCTCGGGTTCGAGCCGCCAATGCGGCCGACGGCACAGGGCTTCGATGCATATTTAGGGCTGCCGTATTCGAATGATTCGTTCAAGTGGGATGGGAAGGAGCCGCCGCGCATCCCGCTGGCGCACGTCGAACTGCCCCTGATAGACGGGGAAGAGGTGATCGAGGCGCCCGTGGATCAGACGACCCTCACGATCCGGTACACGGAGCGCGCGATCCGGTTTATCCGGGAACACAAGGATGTGCCATTCGCCCTGTATCTGCCGCACACCTTCCCGCATTCGCCCCAGTACGCATCGCCGCGTTTCGACGGAAAATCGGCGGGGGGCATCTATGGGGATTCGGTCGAGGAACTGGATTGGTCGGTGGGGGAGGTGGTCGGCGCGCTGCGGGAACTGGGGATCGCGGATCGCACGCTGGTGATCTTCACTTCGGACAATGGCCCCGCGAAGGGCGGCGGTTTGGTGACCGATGGGAAAGAGCGCTGGCATGGGGGGTGGCCGGGGCCATTGCGTGGGTACAAGGGCACCACCTCGGAGGGGGGCGTGCGGGTCCCGGCGATCTTCTGGTGGCCGGGACGGATCGCGGGTGGGGTGACCTGCGGGGCCATCGCTTCGGTATTGGACGTGATGCCGACGCTCGCGGGCTTCGCCGGCGTGGCATTGCCGGATGATCGGGTGATCGATGGCGCGGATCTCGGTCCGCTTCTGGTCGAGGGCGAACCGGGGCCGATGGGGGAGAGGCAGTTCTGCTATTACTTTGGCGCGCAGCTTCAGGCGGTTCGGCGGGGGCGCTGGAAATTGATATTGCCGATCAAGGAGTACCCGGAGGCGATGCCGCCGACGCTGTGGTACGCGCTCTTCCCGAAGGCGTTTCGCGGTCACTACCGCCTGCACCCCGAGGCGGCGCTCTATGATCTGGAATCCGATGCCGGCGAGACGCGAGATGTTTCGCGCGAGCACCCGGATCGGGTTGAGGCGCTGCTGCGCGCCGCGCGGGAATTCGACCGGAAGCTCCAGGCCGACAAGCGCCCGCAGACGTTTTTGGGGCCGACGCGATTCACGCCCGATGGCGCGATTCTCGTGCCGGTGCCAAGGGATGCGGGGCGGTAGATATCGCTTAACCCAAAAAATGGAGAAGATGACATGAGACCCGGACAACACGTCGATCGGTTGATACGAATCGCCCTTTGCGCGACGCTCGTCGGAGTGGGCGGGAGATGCCGTGCCGCCCGGACAACGCAGTCGCTCGACGGCGAATGGGAGATCGCCCAGACGCGGGACGCGACGCCGCCCGGGCAATTTGGTGCCAGATGTCCCGTGCCCGGACTCGCCGATATGGCGAAACCCCCCTTTGTTGGCGTGGGGAAGAAGAGCGACGAGCGGCGGTATTTCTGGTATCGGCGCACGTTCTCGGTGCCCGGCGAGTTGCCAGAGTTCGCGGCCCTCAAGATCCACAAGGCGAAGTTCGGGACCGCGGTATGGATCAACGGCGAGGCGCTGGGCGAACACCTGCCGAGTTTCACCCCATCGTATTGGGATGTGAGGCCACATCTGAAGGCCGGGGCGGAGAACCAGGTCGTGGTCCGCGTGGGCGCTGACCGCGAGTCGTTGCCGTCGGGTATGCCCACCGGGTGGGATTTCGAGAAGTATCTGTTCCTTCCGGGGATATACGATTCCGTCGAATTGATTCTCTGCGGCCCGCCGCACATCGCCAACGTGCAATGCGTTCCGGACATCCATGGCAAGCGGGTGCGCCTGCTCGTGGAACTTCGGGGCGGCGCGGTCGCGGGCCCATGCCGCGTCGCGGCCGAGGTCGTCGAGATGGCGGGAGGGAAGGTCGTGGCCAAGGGGGCGGCCCAGGCGCTCGATCTGGCACCGGCAGGGACTCGGGTGCTGGACCTGACGCTGCCGATCGAGAGGTGTCGCCTCTGGTGGCCGGAGGATCCGTTTCTCTACGAGGTCAGGCTAAAAACCGACGGGGATTCCCTTGCCGCGCGTTTCGGGATGAGGGAGTTCCGGTTCGATCCCGCGAGGAAGCGGGCCGTGATCAACGGGCAGCAGCGGTACCTCGTGGGCTCAAATGTCACCATCTATCGATTTTTCGAAGACGCGTTGCGCGGGAACAAACCGTGGGACCGGGAGTGGGTCAGGAAACTGCACCGCCAGTTCAAGACCATGCACTGGGATACGCTGCGCTACTGCATCGGCTTTCCGCCGGATTTCTGGTACGACATCGCCGACGAGGAGGGCTTCCTGATCCAGGACGAGTTCCCGATCTGGACGCTCGGGGAGAACCCGGAGAAGCTCGAGGCGCAGAAGATCGTCCCCGAGTACATCGCGTGGATGCGCGAGCGATGGAATCACCCGTGCGTCGTGATCTGGGACGCGCAGAACGAGAGCGGCATAAAGGAATCGGGATTGGCGCTCCAGGCCGTGCGGCATATCGATTACTCAAATCGCCCTTGGGAGAATGGCTGGGGCGAGCCACAGGCTCCGACGGATTGCGTCGAGTCGCACCCCTATCTGTTCTCCAGGGGCATGCCCTGGAAGAAGGGCGACCCCTTCCGCCTGGCCGAGATGCCGTCGGTGGATCCGGCACCGGATCTACGCGACCCCCAGAAGGCTCTCGATGTGCCCATCATCATCAACGAGTACGATTGGCTCTGGCTGACGCGCGATGGAAATCCCACATGCCTCACGGAGCACAACTACGATTTCCACGTGGGGCCCGACGCGACCGCCGAGCGGCGCCGCATGTTCCACGCGCGGGGGGTCGCGGCGCTGACGGAGTTCTGGCGCGCGCACCGGAAGGCGGCCGCGGTGTTGCACTTCTGCGGTCTCGGCTACTCCCGCCCCGGCGATAAACCGCGCCCAGAGGGCGGCGCCACCAGCGACGACTTCCTCGACATCGCGACCTTGGAGTTCGAGCCGTTGTTCCAGAAGTATGTCCGCATGGCCTTCAATCCCGTCGGGATCATGCTGGATTTCTGGGAGGAGAAGGTCGCGCCCGGTTCCGCGCGCGAGGTCAAGGTGTATGTCATCAACGACCGGCAGGAACCTTGGCGCGGCGAGGTGCGGCTGCGGATCGGGGGGCGGGAGCAGGCGCAGGCGAAGGCCGGGGCCGAGGTGGCGCCGCTCGGGCAGGAGATCGTGACGCTGAAGTTCCGCGCGCCCGACAAGCCGGGCAGGTGCACGGTAGCCGCCGAATTGGTGGACGGGCAAGAGACAATCCAGAGCCTGAGGGACTTCGTGGTCGCGGATCCCTGATGGAGACGCTGTCGGATCGGACCGTTTCAATCTGGAACTCAGTCGAATTGGCTGATGCGCAAGATCCTCCGAAGCGGAGTACATCTGTTTCCTGAACGCCGCGTACGGCTCAGCCCGTGAGGTCGAGTGCCAAGTCGGTATCGCGCATCGCCTCGGATTCCTCGAGGAATCGGTTTGCCAAGAACCGCAGAATCTGTGCGCCGGAACATCCAAGGTTCTGAACGGGCTCCCCGCGCCCCGCTCAAACCGTAGGGTGTCCCCTCCAGCCTACAGCCTCCGGTCTCCCGCGCCGTCCCCGGCCCAGGTCTCCGGCGCGCACCCCGTTTTGCGCGGCCGATCGCGAAGTCCCCACTCAGGCATCAGGGGGCTGCCAGCACCAAAAGGCGCCGGACGCCAATCCTGCCAGATCCTGACCCGATCATCCCCCCCCTCCGTGGATTCCGGTGGCGATATCTCACGGCCGCTTCCATGCGATCGAACCCGCCTGTTTCTCGATGTCCAGTCGGACCGAGGCGTGGGCAAACTCGCGGGTGTAGAGGTAACCGTCGCGGCTCGCCGGGTCCTTCGGCGGGCCCAGCGGCCGATCGAATTCGGCCGGGCGCGTCAGCCAGACGCCGCTGGTCTTCGCGTCATAGCCATCGTGCGCGCAGAAGTAGCTGTGCCTCTCGGCGCAGATGAGAAAGATCGATAGGAGGTAGGCGAGGCGTCGATCGGCGGCCTCGCGTTGCGCGAGGCGCTTTCGGATCTCGTCGGTGCGGCCCCGGTTGCCCTCCTCTCCGGCGACCTCCTCGCCCAGGCCGGCGGTGAAGGCGATGAGGTACCCCTGCCGCGCCGCCTGCTGGAAAGCGGCGATCCCCTTGGCGACGTAGTCTGCCAGCGAGACATCCCCCACTTTGGTTTCGAAACCCTCCATGTAAGAGCCATCGAAGCCGCGCAGGGCGGCGAGCCCAGAATCCGGGAAGCGCGCCCGCAGCAGGTTGGCCACCATGAGTTTCTCCGCGCCGAGCATCCGCCGGGAGTCTCCCATCAGCACCTCGTATCCCTTTTCCACCGCCGCCTTCTTCGCCGCGCCGATCTCGTTCCGCAGGTAGCCGGGCTCCAGCGCCTTGACGTTGCCATCGAGGAAGAGCCCATCGATCGCCGGGTCGGCGCAGACGCTCTTCGCGCCGGCGAGCCACCACTCGCGCAGCCGCGCGTTCGAAAGGTCGTAGGCCTGCACCCGGCCCCGCACGAGTTTTTCGTTGCCCGTGCGATCGGTCAAGAATGCGTCGGGGATCCCGGCCAGCGCGTCGTTCGCGGCGTAGCCGCCGTAATGCACGATCACGTTGCGATAGTACAAGACCTTGGTCGATGGGCTGATGGCCTTGATGGCCCGCGCCGCCGCGAGCGTCCCCGCCTCGGTCGAACCAAATTCCTTCGCGCCGGTCGTCTTCTCGAAAGTCACGAGCGGAAACGCCGCGAGGTGCCGGATCTCCTCGTCGGTGAACGCGGTGTCCTTGCGGATGTGCATGTACAGCGGCACGCGATCCCAGGAGAATGGCGGCATCCTCTCCCCGGTGGATCCCGCGCCGGCGAGGGGCATGGCGAACGGGATCAGCAGCGAGGCGGCGAGGATGACGCGGGCGTGTCTCATGGTCTGGGACGGTTGACAGGACAAAAGTGTCGCGTCTTTGGATTTGAGCAAATGGTTCTTGAGGCGATGTGTGCTTCCCGTGCGGGAAAGGCATGGCGTTGCCGCAATTTGCCGATTCGCGACCGGGCGGAGGCTGGCCAAGGGGCCGTTTGGCTGATAGCATACTGGTGATGGAACGGGTGGCTAACCTCGCTTCTCACATGATTGCGGATCCGATACGGCGAACGCTCGCGGACATCGTGGGCAAAGAGAACGTGCTGGTGTCCGAGGAGGACAGGAAGGTCTATTCCTACGACGGGACCTCGACATGGTCGCACAAGCCGGACGTTGTCGTGTTCCCGACGGAGACCGCGCACGTCGAGGCCGTGCTGCGGCTGGCGAACGAGGCGAGGATCCCGGTGACGCCGAGGGGCGGGGGGACGAACCTGAGCGGTGGTTCGGTGCCGATCCGCGGCGGGATCTCGCTGGTGATGACGCGGATGAATCGGATCCTGGACATCAGCCCGGGGAATCTCTCGGCACGGGTGCAGGCGGGCGTCGTGCTGATGGACCTCCAGAAGGCGCTCGCGGCGAAAGGTCTCTTCTTCCCGCCGGACCCGCAGAGTTTTCTGGGCGCGACGATCGGCGGGATCATCTCGGAGAACGCGGGCGGGCCGGTGTGCCTGAAGTACGGGGTGACCAAGCAGTACATCCTTGGGATCAAGGCCGTGCTCCCGACGGGGAAGGCGATCCAATTCGGCGGGATCACGCTCAAGAACGTGGTCGGCTACGACCTGGTCTCGCTGCTGACGGGTTCGGAGGGGACGCTGGCGGTGATCACGGAGGCCGTGCTGCGGCTGATGCCGATGCCCCCGGCGCGGCAGACGATCATCGCGACCTTCGATGATCTGCCGAAGGCGGGGGAGACGGTGAGCGCTATCTTGGACGCGGGCACCGTGCCGGCCAAGATCGAACTGCTGGACAACTGGGTCATCCGGAGCATCAACCGGATGACCGGCATGGGCTTGGCCGAGGATGCGGCGGCGATGCTGATGTTCGAGTGCGACGGGACCGGGGAGGTCGTCTCGCACGACGCGGGCAAGATCATCTCAGTCTGTCGCAGGATGGGGGCGGCAGGGGTGATCGTGGCAAGCGACGCCGCGGAAGCCCAGCGCTACTGGAAGGCGCGGGGCGCGGGCTTCGCGGCGGTCTTCAGCGCGGCGCCGACGGTGCTGGCCGAGGACGTCACCGTGCCGCGGACGCGCATGGCGGAGTTCATCCGGCGCGTGACCGATATCTGCAAGGCGGCGGATCTCGAGGTGACGGTGATCGGCCACGCTGGCGATGGCAACCTCCACCCCAGCGTGATGACCGATCAGAACAACCCGGAGCATTTCGCCAAAGCCAAGCGCGCCGTGGACGAGATCATAGCCGCCGCGGTGGAGTTCGGGGGCGTCCTCTCTGGCGAGCATGGCATCGGGCTCGAGAAGCGGAAATTCATGCGCCGCACCCAGGACCCGACCTTCATCGACCTCATGCGCCAGATTAAACGCATATTCGACCCGAATGGGGTTTTGAACCCCGGGAAGATATGGGAAGATTGAGCGGAGACCCCCGGTGTCCGCGAGCCTAAAGAATGTCCGCGAGTTTGCCGCAGACGTCGCGCAGTGCATGAAGTGCGGCTTCTGCTCGTACTTCTGTCCCGTGTATCGCGAGGAGCGGGATGAGAAAGCGCTGGCGCGTGGCAAGAACCAGCTGATCCGATTTGCGCTGAAGGGCGAGCAGGGCTTGACCGAGGGTTTCTATGGGGCGATCGACAATTGCCTCCTGTGCAAGACGTGCGTCCAGTACTGTCCGGCGAAGACGCGGATCGACCACGCCGTCATCGCGGCGCGGGCCGATTACGCGGCGGAGAGGGGACTGCCATTATCGAAGAGTCTCGTCTTCCGGCACGTCCTGTCGAAGCGCTGGCTGTTCGGGTGGGTGCTGCGGGTGGGGTCGTGGTTCCAGTTTCTGCTGCCGCGCGGCGAGGGGAAGTTTCGGCACCTGCCGCAATTCCTGACGGCGCTGGGGGCGGGGAGGGCGGTGCCCGAGGTCGCGCCGAAGTTCCTGCAGGAGAGCCTGCCGGAGCGGAGCCCGGCGGTCGGGGAGCGGCGGTATCGCGTGGGGTATTTCTCGGGCTGCGCGACCGAGTACATGTTTCCGGAGACCGGGCGGCGGATCGTCGATATCCTGACGGCCCTGGGTTGCGAGGTCGTGTTCAGCCGGGATCAGGCGTGCTGCGGGGCGCCGGTCTTCTTCTCCGGGGATCTGGAGACGGGCCGGAAGTTGGCGCGGCAGAATCTCGAAGCGTTCGAGGGCTGCGATTACATCGTGACGGGCTGCGCGACGTGCGGCTCGGGTCTGAGCGATTATCCCGTCTACCTGTCGGAGACCCCGGAGGAAAAGGCGCGGTTCGAGGCGTTCGCCGCCAAGGTCAGGGATTTCAACGCCTTCGTCATCGACGTGCTGGCCGCGGAACCCAAGCGTTTCCAGCTTGAGCCGAGGTTCCGTGGCAAGACGGTGACCTGGCACGACCCGTGCCACCTCACGCGGCACCAGGGGGTCGCCGCGCAACCCCGGAAGATATTGAACGCGCTGGAGGGCCTGCGCTTTGTGGAGATGCCCGACGCCGATCGCTGCTGTGGGCTCGGGGGCTCGTACAGCATCACCCACCACGACACCTCCAAGAAGATCGCGGACCACAAGGTCGTGGGCTTCGAGGCCTCGGGCGCCGACACCCTAGTGACGGCATGCCCCGGATGCGTCATCCAGCTCCGCGACGCCCTCTCGAGACACGGCAATGGTGCGGAGGTGATCCACATCGGGGAGCTGTTCCAGGTGCGAAACGCAAGCGCCGGGGAACCGTAGGGATTTTCCTGTTCGACCTTTGAAGCCCCGAACCCGACGCCCCACACCTCAAAGTCCCCGCCACTCCTCCGGGCGGAACGCGGCCGGACCCGTTGCCAGCGCGCGGTTGAGAGTTTCCAGCAGGCGGGCCTTGTCGCGGGATAGGATGCCCGAGAGCGGGACGTAGTTGGAGGCGTGGTTGGTGCGAAAGACGCAGCGGGTGAGGCCGTCGGTATGATTGAGGATGCCGCGCATCTCTTCCAGTAGCGCGACCGGGGTCATGAGGGGGAACTCCCCCCGCTGATGCCGCCGGTGCAATTCGGTTCCCGGGACCAGCATGAGCGTGAGGAGGGAGAGGTATTCGGGATCCATGGCGCTGACGAGTTTCCCGGTGGCCTCCGCGTGCTCGGCGGAGAGCTCGGGGCCGGCGATGCCCAAAAGGGCGATGACCGAAGTCCGGATGCCGGCGCGCCTTGTCTTCCGAACAGCCTCGAGCATCTGGGCGGGATCGGCGCCCTTGTCGATCTGGCGCAACACCGCCTCGCTGCCGCTCTCCAGCCCCAGATAGATGATTTCCAGGCCTTTCTCTTGCAACAGCGCGAGATCGGAGTCGCTTTTCCTCAGCATGTCTTGTGCATTCGCGTAGGTGCCCACCCTGCGGAGGAGCGGGAACGCGCCGGCCAGCGCATCCAGGACCTGCGCGAGCCTGGGCGTGGGCAGGACGAGCGCATTGCCATCGGCGAGGAAGACCCGCCGCGTCTCTGGCAGCACCCGCCCGGCGACCGCGATGTCCTCCAACACCTCTTCCATGGGGCGAAGGCGAAACGGCTTATCCAGGTACGTCCCGCAGAAGGCGCAGTGGTTGTGAGAGCAACCGAAGGTCACCTGGAGGATGTAGCTGTCGGCCTCGCTGGGGGGACGGATCACCGTGCCGTGGTACCGCATGGGGAGATTGTGTCCGGGCGGCGGATCGCGCGCAACCGCGCAAACCACGGAACTCGGACCTCGAACCCAAATCCTCACGCAAAGGTTGGTCCTGCGTCGCCAGGCGAATTGGGCGGTGAGTGAAGAGTGGGGCCAAAGCGGTGCGGGGACGCACCGCACTCCAAAGCGCTTTGCGCGAAATGCGGCATGGGTCTCGAGACCCGCAGGTGCGTCAGGCCCGCGCGATATCTCGACCGGAGATCTACGGGTTCGTTTCGGGACACCGACCTTGAGGCTCGCACTTTGGACCTTGAACTTTCTTCCCCTCCCTTGGAACATGTGCGCAAGGATCGCAATGAACTCCGCCGCCATCGCCGTCTCGGATAGCCACGCGCCATTCTATCCGGCCAGCAGCCTGGATTTTCTCCCGCACAAGCAGTTGCGGGCCCTGCAATCCCACCGGCTGCGGCACACCGTTGGCCACGTGTACGAGAATGTGTCGCTGTACCGCCAGCGGATGCACAAGGCCGTGCTGACCCCGGCTGACATCCGGGGCATCGAGGACATAGAGCGGCTGCCATTCACGACGAAGGCCGACCTCCGCGAGACCTATCCGTCGGGCATGTTCGCGGTGCCCGAGTCGCAGATCGCGAGCCTGCACACCTCCAGCGGCGCGACGGGCGAACCGGTCGTCGTGGCCTACACGCGGCGCGACATGGAGGTCTGGACCGAGGTCATCGTCCGCTGCCTGGTATCGTGCGAGTTCCACCAGCGCGACATCGTGCAGAACGCCTGCGGCCATCACCTGTTCGCCGACGGGCTGGGCTTGCAGGCGGGTGCGGAGGCCCTTGGCGCGACGGTCATCCCGGTTTCCGGCGGGGACGCGGATCACCAGGTCATGGTGATGAAGGATTTCAACGTGTCGGCCATCTGTTCGACGCCGAGCTATTTTCTGTATCTGGTCGAGCGCGCGGGGAAGATGGGCGTCGACCTGCGCAAGCTCCCCCTTCGGGTGGGGGCGTTCGTGGGCGGTCCCTGGAGCGAGGCCATCCGGCAGAGGATCGAGGCCTCGGCCGGGATAAAGGCATACTATATCTTCGGTCTCGCGGAACTCATCGGGCCCGGCATCGGTGCCGAGGGTTGTTTCCAGAATGGCCTGCATATCTTCGAGGACCATTTCTATCCGGAGATCGTGGATCCCGAGACCGGCGAGGTGCTGCCGCCCGACAGGGAGGGGGAGCTGGTGCTCACGACCCTGAGCAAGGAGGCGATGCCGCTGGTGCGCTACCGCACGGAGGAGCTGGCGCTCATCCGGGGGGAGGCCTGCCCCTGCGGGCGCACGTTGCGCCAGATCCGGCGGGTGGGGAGGCGCGGGGAGGAGATGTGCGTGATCCAGGGCGTGAGCGTGTATCCCTCCCAGATCGAGGCCGCCCTGTTGGCGGTCAAGGGCAGCCTGCCCCATTATCAGATCGTCCTGACCCAGGAGCAGGGCCTCGATCAGGCCGAGGTGCAGATCGAGATCACCCCGGAGATATTCAGCGACCGCGTCAGCGCGATGGAGATGTTGGAGGCCCAGCTCGCCTACGAGATCGGCGACGCGCTGAGCATACCGGTGGCCGTCCGCCTGGTGGAGCCCCGCAGCATAGAGCGCGGGGGAGACAGGCGAACCCGCGTCATCGACAGGCGGGGCGTCTAGGTGAGGAGGATCAAGAAACGCCGATGAGAATCCCGCAACTCTCGATCTTCGTGGAGAACAAGCCAGGGCACCTCGTGCGCCCGTGCCGCGTGCTGGCGGAGGCCGACGTCAATATCGTGACGCTCTCCCTCGCCGACGCGACGCGTTTCGGGATCCTGCGGCTGATCGTCGACGAGCCGCAGCGCGCCAAGGAGGCGCTCGAGGCGGACGGCTGGGCCGTCGCGGTGACCGAGGTCCTCGCCCTCGAGGTGTCGGACCGCCCCGGCGGCCTCGCCGGATTGCTGAAGATCTTCGAGGAGGCGCAGGTCAGCATCGAGTACATGTACGCCTTCACCAGCCGGCTCGGCAACAGCGCCGTGCTCGTTTTCCGGTTTTGCGACATCGATGCCGCGATCTCGGCCCTCACGCGCAGCGGCATCAATCCCGTCACCCCGATCAACCTCTACGCGCGGATCGATAGGGATTGACCTGAAACTTGGGACCGCGGATATCGGGATGCCGCGGCGGATATTTCTCTTGGCTGGGAATGGGTTGCGCCGACGGCCCGTAAGGCAGACACTTTCCATTCCCGCTGCCGCCTGACACAGGCGGCCTACAAATTTTTAGGGCGTCTCTGCGAGACGCCAGCGGGGGGAAGTTGCGGGTCAGGCAATCTGGCGGGCCCAGGTTCCCCGGGTTGAATCGCTGGGCCGCCCGGGGGGATGCCGCCCAGCTGGTGAGAGGAGTTGCATCTTGTATGATTTCGCGGCTCTGGCATGACTCTGGGCATGGACGTGTGGGTGCATAGGAATCCGGGCGGTGTGGGTCGGTGGCGACAGGGGATCAAATTCTCGGCGTCGCTCGTTGTGACATGCGTGCTGTTCCCGTGGCCGATGGGGCTTCGGGGCGATGGCGGTCTGCTGATCGAGGCGGAGAGTTTCGCGGAGAAGGGCGGCTGGGTGGTGGATGCGCAATTTGTTGAGCAGATGGGGTCGCCGTATCTGCTGGCGCATGGGTTGGGGCGCCCCGTAGCGAACGCCGGGATCGTGGTGCCGATCGCGAAAGGGGGGCGGTACCACGTGTGGGTCCGGACCCGCGATTGGGCGCCCGGCGAATGGGAGCCGCCGGGGCGATTTCGTGTCGCGTTCGACGGGCGCCCGCTGGGGGTGGAATTTGGCACGCGGCAAGGCTGGGCGTGGCAGGACGGTGGGTCGGTCGATCTTCGGGCCGGCCAGGTCCGCGTGGAGTTGCATGACCTCACGGGTTTTGACGGGCGCTGTGATGCCATCTATCTCGCCCCCGAGGGCGAGTCGCCCCCTCCAGAGGAGCGGGGGGCTCTTGCCGCGTGGCGGGATAGGCTGGCGGGGCACCCCGCCGACCCGCCCACGGCGGGTGAGTTTGACGTGGTCATCATCGGCGGGGGAATCGCCGGCTGCGGGGCGGCGATGGCGGCGGCGGAGCGGGGGCTCCGCGTCGCGCTGGTCCAAGATAGGCCCGTCCTCGGGGGCAACGCCAGCAGCGAGATCCGCGTGCACACGATCGGCACGACCGGCTACGCCGACCGGCACATCTCGCGCATCAACACGGGGCATTGGCCGAACGGTTCGCCGGAGGCGGTCGCCGACGAGAGGCGGCGCCAGGCCACCATCGACGCGATTCCGGAGATCCGGCAGTTCCTATGCTGGCGGGCGTACGGGGTGACGATGGACGGAAAGCGGATCGTCGGGGTGAAGGCCAGGCATGCCGAATCGGGGGAGGCGCGTTCCTTTCGGGCGCCCGCCTTCATCGATTGCACCGGCGACGGCTGGATCGGCTATTGGGCGGGCGCGGACTACCGCATGGGACGGGAGTCGCGCGACGAGTTCGGGGAGGGGTGGGAGGAGCATGGCGACCTCTGGTCCCCGGAAAAACCGGACAACCGGGTGATGGGGGTCTCCCTGCTGTGGTCATCCGAGAAGGTGGCGGAGCCGGTGCCATTTCCCGAAGTGCCCTGGGCGCTCGCCGTGGCCAACGGCAAGGCGGATGTCAGGGGCGAGTGGTTCTGGGAATATTCGCGGGACGACCTCGACATGATCGAGGACGCCGAGGCCATTCGCGACCATCTCTTGCGCGCCATCTACGGGAGCTTCGCCAACGCGGTCCGCAGCGAGCGATTTGCGTCACACCAGCTCCAGTTCGTGGGCTATGTCAGCGGCAAGCGGGAGTCCCGCCGCCTCATGGGCGACTACGTCTACACGATGCGCGACATGGTGGAAGGGACAAAGTTCCCCGACGCTGTCGTCACGGAGGTGCGAGAGATCGATGTCCACTTCCAGCGGCAATACAAGGACCCGACCTTCCCGCAGGACTTTCTCTCCACCGCCATTTTTCGGAAAACGCCCCGGTACTACATCCCTTACCGGGCGCTCTACTCCCGAAACATCGAGAACCTCCTGATGGCGGGGCGATGTTTCAGTTGCTCGCACATCGGCCTGGGCGGGCCGCGCGTCATGAACACCTGCGGGCAGATGGGCGTCGCGGTAGGTTATGCCGCGTCGCTGATGAAAGAGCACGGGGCCACCCCGCGGGGCGTGTACGAAAAGCACCTGGGGGAACTGATCGCGCTGGTGAAACCCGATCCGGCCATCGATGAGAGGCTGGAGGCATTGGGCTCGCGCGATCATTTTGGCCAGCTCGTGGCGCCCGGGGTCGCGCTGCATCGGGTGCTCGGTCGCTTTCCCATCGAGTCGGTCCCGCAAGGATTGAAGGGCGCCGCGGGGGTAGTCGTGCAGCGCGGGGCGCCCGACCGGCCCGCCGCCGGCTACGATTTTCAGATCAACGTCCCGGCGACGGTCTACTTGGCCGTCCACCGGCGGGGCGAACCGAAGCTTCCCGTCGGTTGGATCCGGACCGACATGGAGATCCGATGGGGGACGGGCACCGACGTGATATATAGCCAGAAATTTGGCCCCGGCAAAGTCGCGATCCCTCCCCATGACGGGATGGAGGGCAAGAATTACGGCCTGCCCCACCTGGCCCTAGTCATGCCGGAGGACCGGGCGGCGAGGCTGGAGATCAACGGGATCGAAAAGAGAGAGCCGTAGGGAGCCGCCGCCGTTGCGCGTGGTTCAGGAACCCGCGGCCTGGCATCACCGGTTCCGCCCGTCGAAGAATTCGATGAGGGGGTAGGCCTCGCGGTTGACGGCGCGGGCGCGCCGGAGCAGGGGTGGGTAAGGGCGGCCGTCGATATCGCACAGGCCCTTGTTGGCGCCGCCGGCGGAGTCCAGGGCGACGGACTCCTTGGGGTCGTCGAGGTATTTGAAGAAGTGCCAGCCGACGATGTTCCGGGTCTCGAGTGCGCCGAGGGCGAAGTGCTGGTAATAGCGCGCGCGGTCCTCCTGGGTGCGCACGAGCCAGCCGGCACCCTTGGTGTTGGCGAGGCCCGGCACGTCCATCGCCTTGGCGTACCACTCGGTCAGGAGGATCGGCTTTCCCGCCCACGTTTGCCAGTCGGCGAACTGCCGGGTATCCGGTCCCCATTGGCCGTAGTAGTTCACCGAAACGACGTCGTGGTAGGGGGCCATGGCCTTCCAGAACCACGGGTTGTCGAATTGTCCGGTGTGATAATTGATCCTGGATCCGAGGTACAGGTGGTTCGGGTCGTGCTTGCGGATCGCGCGCGTGACGATCTGGTAGTAGCGCTCGAACGCGAATGCGATGAATCGGTAGCGGTCGCGGAGGGTGATCTCGCCGGTGTTTTCGCGAGCGGCGAGCCAGGCCTTGGCGGCCCGGTGGCCGGGGTCGGCGGCGTCGAAGGACAGGTAGCGGTCGAGGAGGTCGGCGGGGCACTGGAGCTCATTGTCGGTCATGATGCCGAGGAGGGTTGGGTCATCCGCGGTCGTCGCCAGACCCTTCGCGAACTCCTCGCAGAACGCCCCGAAATCGGGGTAGAAAACGGGCATGCAGCGGTTGGTGAAACCGATGGTGCCGGACGCGGGCTCGGTGAGTCTCTTGCCCTTCGCGAACTCGAACATGAAATTGTGCCGGCGGACCCAGGGGAGCGGGGCCTTCACTTCCTGAAGGCGGGGGGAGCTGCCATTGCCGAGGCCGTTGAAGCCATTGGTGCGGAGCAGCGCGGTCACGCTCTCGGCCCACTGCTCGGGTGAGCCGAAGTGCGCCTTTAGGCTCTTGGGTTCCCGGACCGTGTTGAGGCCGATGTTGAAGTAGCGGCGGCCGTCGGGATCGATCAGCCAATGGCGGGCCTCGATCTTCGCGACGCGAAAGAAGCCCGTGGCCTGTTCTTTGGGGCGATCGAGGCGGCCGCCGTAGGCGTCCAGCGCCACGCCGTCGCCCGAGGGACGGTAGCCGTTCAGCAGTTCCAAGAGGCGGGTGGGCTGCGGGCGCCATGGCAAGGTGCTCTCGGGGCTGTTGCGGTGGGTCTCGACGATGACGGTCCCATCGCCGGACGACTCCATCGGCGGCCCCGCGAGATCGCGGCCGGACTTGCCCTCCTCAAATAGCGCGCGGATCGCATCGGCGCCCAGCGCGTGGTCGTATAGGCGTAGTTCGCCGATCGCGCCGCGGAACGAAGGTTTCACATAGCCAAGGCCCTTGCCGACGATCAGGGGCTGTCCGTTCCGGACGATATTGCCCCGGTGTGGTTTCTCGCCGCTGGCGGTCCCGTTGACGTAAAGGCGGGCGGTGGCGCCATTGTAGGCGCCCGCGAGAAAACTCCACGCGTCGAGCGGCAATGGCTCCGCGCTTTCCACGAGGACCTTCGAGGAACCGCGATCGCCCCACATCCCGAAGACGGCTCGCCCGTCGGACAGGTACATGCCGAACATCGGCGTCGTCCATGTCTGGTTGGTATGGGGGACGCCAAAGATGACGGTGCTGTTCTTCAAAGCCGCTGGCCTGATCCACACGCAGGCCGTGATCGCGTTAGAAAAAGCCAAAGGCTTCGCCTCCCGGATAACGACGTGACCCCCGAGGCCGTCCAGCTGTAGCGCGCCGTCGCGGACTTCGGCCTCGACGATCGCGCCGCTGTTCCTGCCCAGGGACATGTCCCGGGCGAGGTTCCCTTCGACGCGATCGAACGGCCAATGGCCCACCAGCCCGGCGAAGGCGTTTCCGGCGCGCAGAATCAGACAGAGCGATGCGAAGACATTCCTCATTCGGACCATTTACCTGTCCCCGCGCGGTGCCCGCAAGCGCTTTGTGTCTTTGGTCGGTTCACCCTCGGCGCTGTCGGGCGAGACCGAGGAAGGGCACGGGCCGACCCAACTTGACTCATTAGAGTCTACTAGTAGACTGATTGTGTGAAACGAATTAATCTCAGCAAGGCCAAGGCCCATCTCGGCCGATATGTTCGAGAGGTCCAGTCCGGTGAGACCGTGATCTTGGCCGAACGCAACATCCCCGTCGCGGAACTCAGGGCGCTGCCCGGTTCGGCCGTTGGCGTGAAGATCTTGGTCGGCGTGATGGATGGCATGGTCGAGATCCCCGAGGATTTTGACGGGTCGTTGCCCGAGTTTGAGCGCGACTTCTACGGTTCGAAGTGATGAGGACTATCCTGTTGGACACCGGCATGTTCCTGTGGCTCGCTTTTGCCTCCCATCGCCTTCCCGAGGCGGTGCGAGCCGCGCTCCGGTCGGGGGCGCACGATTGGCGGGTGCATCAGGTTTCCTTTTGGGAGATTCAGGTGAAGCACGATCTGGGCAAGTTGCGGATGCCTGCCCCGCCGGCGGAACTGATCCCTGAGATCATGAAAAGGACCGGCTTGACCGAGGCGCCGCTCTCGACGGAGGCGATCTTTTTCTTGGGCAAGCTCCCGCCGATTCACCGGGATCCGTTCGACAGGATGCTCTTGGCGCACGCGATGCACTTCGGGTGGGAGATCGCCACCTCCGACCGGACCTTCGCGCGATATCCCGTCCGGTTGTTCGCCTGATCGGACCCGGAAGGCGAGACCGGGCCGTTTTGTGGGAGGGTCCGTGCAGCCCTTGCTCCAAGATGGCGCCGTAAAGCGATCCCCTCGACTCAGAGGCGCTCGCCATCCCTTGATCCCGCCCGGGGCGCCTGATACAGTCGCCGCCCCATACTGGCATGATCGCTTACGACGTTTCCCATGGCATAGCGGTGTTGCGCCTCGATGCGCCGCCATTGAATACGCTGACGTTTCCCCTGCTGGAGGCATTGGTGGCGGCCGTTCGCCGCGCGAACGGGGATCCCGCGGTTTCCGCGATCGTTATCACGGGTCGGCCGGATCACTTCAGCGCCGGGGCCGACGTGGGCCTCTTCGAGGCGATTGCCGGGGAGGAGGACGCGGTGCGGATTTCCCGGATGTTCCAGGAGGCGTTTGGCGAGATCGAGGCATCGGGGAAGCCGGTGGTCGCGGCGGTGGGGGGGCGGGTGATGGGCGGGGCGCTGGAGCTGGCGATGGCGTGCCACGCGCGGGTCTGCGCGGACGATGCGCGCTTCAGCATGCCGGAGGTGAATCTGGGCTTCAACCCCGGGGCCGGGGGGACGCAGCGGCTTCCGCGGCTGATCGGCCCAGGGCCGGCCCTCAAGATGCTGATGGCGGGGGAGGCGATCGACGCCGCCGAGGCGCGGAAGCTCCGGCTCGTGGATGCGGTCGTGCCTGCCGGAGCACTGATCGAGGCGGCTTGCGAGTTGGCGCGGGGGATGGGTCCCCCGATTCGGACGGGGTGCCGCGAGGACAAGATCGTGGATCTGGCGGCCGTCGCGGAGGCGTTTTCTTGGTCCGAGGATTTTCTGGCGGGTGTCCGGCCCGAATTGGTGGCCCCGAGCGAGATCGCGGGTGCGGTGCGCGTCGGCCTCGAACAGGGCATCGGCGCCGGTTTGGAGGCGGAGCGGCAGGCCTTCGCCCGCTGCATGGAGACCCGTGCCACGCGCAACAAGGTCTACCTGTTTTTCGCCACGCGGAAGACCGCCAAGATCCCCGAGTTGTCCGATGTCGCGCCCGGCAAGATCGGACGCGCGGCGGTGGTCGGGATGGGCTCGATGGGCACGGGCATCGCGCACGCCCTGATCATGGGCGGGGTGCCGGTCGCCGTTCTGGATGAGAACAGAGATGCCGTCGGCCGGGCGATCGGCCGCATCACGAAGTCGGTCGAGGACCGCGTCGCGAAAGGGAAGATGGCTCCCGGGCGCGCGAGGGGCATGCTGGAATTGATCCGGCCGGCCGATGGCTGGGGGGCGCTGGCCGATGCCGATATCGTGATCGAGGCCGTTTTCGAGGATGTGGCCGCCAAGCGGGGAGTCCTCGGTCGGCTCGAGGGGGTGTGCCGGGAGGACGCGATCCTCGCCACCAACACCTCGACCATCTCGCTCGACGCGCTCGCCTCCGGGCTGCAACACCCCGAACGGTTGATCGGCATGCACTTCTTCAACCCGGCGCAGCGCATGCCCCTGGTCGAGGTCATCCGCCACTCGGCCGCCGCGCCGGAGGCCATCGCCGCCACCATCGCCCTCGCCCGAGGCATCCGCAAGACGCCCGTGCTCTGCAACAACCGGGAGGGGTTCATCGTCAACCGGCTCTTTATCCCCTACCTGAAGGAAGCCTTTTATCTCTTGGAGGACGGGGCCGAGCCCGAGGCGATCGATGCGGCCATGGTGGGATTCGGGTTCCCGATGGGACCCCTGACCCTGATCGACATGGCAGGGATAGACATCCTGGTCGCCACCGACCGGGTCATGCGCCAAGTCTTTCCGCGACATGGGGATCTGTCGGCCATCGCGACCCGCCTGGTCGCGGGGGGACACCTCGGCCAGAAGGCGGGGGCCGGCGTTTACAAATACGAGAAAGGCGCATACACTTCGCGTTCCAATGAGGACACGCGGCGGCTGATCGCCGAGGTGAGATCCGGATTGAATCGCATGCCACGGAAGGTGGAGAACGACGAGATTGGCGAGCGGCTCGTGCTGCGGATGGTCGCCGAGGCCTCCTACGTCCTCGATGAGGGGGTGGCCCGCTGCGAGTCCGACCTCGATGTCGCCACCGTGCTGGGGATCGGTTTCCCCGATTTCCGCGGCGGCGTGATGCGCCACGCGCGCGACCTCGGGCTGGATGCCGTCCGACGCCGGCTGGCGGATCTGGCGGCGCGGTTTGGCGAACGGTTTCGTGCGGGAACATTTGTGAATCAGCACTAAGGAGAAACGTATGGCGGCAGAGAGAAAAGACTTCGAATCCAACCAGGCCATGAGGCAGGTCATGGGCAACTACTTCGTCGAGCTGGCTAAGGGCGCCGAGAAAGGCAAAAAGACCGCCTGGTGCACCAGCGTGGGGCCGGCGGAGCTGCTGCTGTCCATGGGGTACAACGTATATTTCCCCGAGAACCACGGTGCGATGCTGGGCGCCAGCCGCATGGCCACCGACCTGATACCGCTGGCCAACGCACAGGGCTATTCCCCCGACATCTGCTCGTACCTGACCGCGGACATCGGCTCCTACCTCGCCAAACAGAGCCCGTTCCACAAGATGAAACTGCCGGGCCCACCCAAGGCCGACGTGCTCGTCTTCAACACGAACCAGTGCCGCGACGTCAAAGACTGGTTCCAGTTCTACGCCAGGGAGTGGGATGTCCCCTGCATCGGCATCCATTCGCCGCGCGCCTGCGGCGACCTGGATTTCGAGTTGGTCGACAGCGTGGCAAAGCAGATCGAGCAGCTGATCCCCACGCTGGAGCAGGTCGGCGGCCAGAAGTTCGACATCGACAGGCTGCGCGAGGTGATCGCCTCGTCGCGAAAATGCACCGAGCTGTGGAAGCGGGTGCTGGAGACCGCCGCGAACGTGCCCTCGCCCATCAGCTTCTTTGACGAGACGATCCAGATGGGGCCCGCCGTGGTGCTGCGCGGGCAGCAGTCGGCCATCGATTATTACGAGCTGCTGTTGAAGGAATTGAAGCAGCGCATCGCCGATGGCGTGGCCGCCGTCGAGGGCGAGTCCTTCCGGATCTATTGGGAGGGCATGCCGATATGGGGCAAGTTGAAGGATCTCTCGACCCAGTTCATGCAGCTCAAGGCCTGCGTGGTGGCCTCGACCTATTGCAATAGCTGGATCTTCGAGTCGCTCGATCCGGCCGATCCGTTCGAGAGCATGGCGCGGGCCTATTCCAGCATCTTCATCTGCCGGAGCGATGACCCGAAGGAGGCGTATATCGAGGAGATGGTCGAGAAATACAAGGTCAACGGGATACTCTATCACGACGCCAAGACGTGCCCGAACAATTCCAACTGCCGATACCAGATGCCGCAGCGCCTGCAGACCCGGCTCGGGTTGCCGTACATGATAGTCAACGGCGACCTCAACGACCTGCGCCTGTATTCGGACGAGCAGACGCGGACAAACATCGAGGCCTTCGTGGAGCAGTTGGCGGAGGCGTGATCGGGCCGTGAGCCACTTCTGCGGCATCGACGTGGGCGCTTCGGCGGCGAAGCTCGTGCTCGTCGACCGCGACGGCAAGATCGTGGGGCGCGCGGTGCGGCGGTCGGGGATCGCCTACGCGGAGACCGCGGGGGCCTGCCTGGCGGAAGCCCTGGAGGCCGCCGGGCTGTCGCGGGATGACGTCGCGCACACGGTGTCCACCGGCTATGGTCGGCATAACATACCCTGGGCCAATGACGCCAGCACCGAGATCGCCTGCCACGGCAAGGGCATCTTCCACCACTTCCCCAGGGCGCTGGCGATCATCGATATCGGCGCCCAGGACAACAAGGTCATCCACCTCGACAGCGCGGGGCGGCGCACCCATTTCAAAATGAATCGCAAGTGCGCGGCAGGCACCGGCGCCTTCCTCGAGGAGATCGCCTACCGGATGAATCTGGAAGTGGGGCAGCTGAACGGCCTGGCGGAGAAATCCACCAAGGAGGCGTCGCTGGGAAGCTTCTGCACGGTGTTCGCGGCGACGGAGATCCTGACGCGGATCCGCGATGGCGAGAGGGTCGAGGACATCGTGAAGGGGGCATTCCGATCCGTGGTGAAACGGGTGATGGAGATGGACGTGATCGAGGGCGACTTGGCCCTGAGCGGCGGCGTCGTCGCGCACAATCCGCTCCTGGTGACCCTCATCGGCGAGTCGTTTGGCCGCCGGCCCCTCGTCCCCCCCGACCCGCAGCTCATGGGCGCCTTCGGCGCCGCGCTGTTTGCCATGGAAAGAAGCAGAAAGGAAGCGATGCCATGCTGATCGAGAAACCCCCCGCGGAAGTCTCCGGAGATGTCCTGATGCTCGGGACCAGCCCGTACCCGGTCTACCTGCTGAAGGGCAAAGATTCGGGGGTGCTCGTCGAGGGAACGATCGGCGCCATGGGCCCGATGGTGGCCGAGCAGTTGGAGGGCTTTGGCGTGCCGCGCGACTATGTGGCGCGCGTCCTGGTCACCCATGCCCATCCCGATCACGTGATGGCGGTGCCCTATTTCCGGGAGATCTTCCCCGGCGCCACGTTCGCGGCGTCGGAGATCGCCGCCAAGACCCTGCAGGTGGAGAAGGCCGTCGGCTTCTTCTCCAAGATCGATGCGATGATCACCGAGTCTTTGATCAAGAATGGCGTCGTACAGGAGCGGCACCGGCCAACGATTGCGGCGGGGCCGACGATCCCGGTGGATGAGACCGTCAAGGATGGCGACACCATCGACTGTGGGAGCTTCTCCCTGCGGGTGATCGCGACCCCGGGGCACAGCGATTGCAGCACGAGCTTCTTCGATGCCGAGAGGCGGATCCTCGTGAGCGCCGACGTGACCCCATACTACATCTCGGCGCACGACTATTGGTGGCCGAACTATTTCACAGGCTATGCGGCGTACGTCGCGTCAATGGAGCGCCTGGCGGCCCTCGGGGCCGAGATCGTCTGCCTCGGGCACACCGCCACGATCCGGGGCGCAGACGAGGGGAGGGCCTTTTTCGAGAAGGGGATCGCCGCCACGAAGGCATGCCACGAGCGGATCGTCGCGGAGGTCCGGGCGGGCAAGACGCCGCAGGAGGTGGGCGACGCGATCGCGGACGAGGTCGTGTCGAAACTGCCGCCGCTGCTGCCCCTGGATTTCTTCCAGAAGAACTGTGGGCTTCTCGTGAAGCAATCGCTCAAGCACGAGGGCATCGAGGTCAAATGAAACGATCGAAGGGAGAGACCATGACAGCCTCACGCATCGCCGGCATCGGGCATTACCTGCCGCCAAATGTCGTCACGAATTTCGACCTGATGAAGACGATGGAGACATCGGACGAGTTCATCGTCGAGCGCACGGGCGTCCACAAGCGCCGCCACGCGGAACCGGACCAGAGCGCGACGGACCTGGGGGCGATCGCCGCGCGCGCGGCGGTGGCGGATGCCGGGCTGACCATGGACCAGATCGACCTGGTGATCATGAACACGATCACGCCGGACCACGCCGACCCCGGTTGCGCCTTTTTCCTCCAGAGCAAGCTTGGGCTGGGGACCAAACCGGCGCTGGATATCCGCGCCCAGTGCGCCGGCATCGTGTACGGGACGGCCATCGCGCAGTCGTTCATCGCATCCGGGATGTACAGGAACATCCTGATCGTGTGCAGCGAGGTGCTGTCCAAGCGGATGGACGGTTCCTACGACGGACGGAACATCGCGATCCTGCTCGGCGATGGCGCGGGCGCGGTGGTCGTTGGACCGTCCGAGGATGGGCAGGGGCGCGTCCTCTCGAGCATCCTCCACGCGGAGGGCGATGGCGCCAAGGTCCTGTATACGGCGGCCCCCGGCAGCGCGCTCGGCCGACCCAACATGATCCAGCCTGACGATATCGAGAGCGGGCGCGTCCATTTCCGGATGATCGGCAAGGAGATGTTCCAGAATGGCGTCAGGCGCATGGCGGAGGCCACCTTCGAGGCGCTGGAGAAGAATGGCCTGACCCTGGACGACATCGATGTCCTGATCCCGCACCAGGCCAATCTCCGCATGCTCGAGGCGGTCGTGGCGGAGGTGGGGATCGCGAAGGAGAAGGTCTTCGTCAACGTGGACGAGTACGGGAATATGGCATCCGCCTGCCTCCCCATCGCCCTGTATCAGGCGAGGGAGTCCGGCATGGTCAAGCCCGGCAGCCTCGTGCTGATGGTCGCGTTCGGTTCTGGCTTCGTGTGGGGATCGACGCTGCTGAGGATGTAGGGGGACCCGCGGGCGAAGAAGGGGCGTTTGTTCGCGCGGTGGGCGCGATGTGCGAAACGAAGGGCAGCGCCGCTAGCGAACCGGCGTTGCATCCCTCGCAGAGCGGTGTAGGCTGGTTCCGGAGGGGCGGATGGAACCGATCGTGAATCTTGAGGAGACCCCGGGTAAAGTCGTCGGACGGCGGCGGCCGACGTCCTATGCCTTGTCCCTCGCGGGTGAGACGAGGGCCGACATGGAAGCGTGGCATCGGGCGTTTCGTGCGGCTTCTTTGCCCCGCGGCGTCTATCGATTTCGAACGCACGAAGAGGCCGACACATGGCTATGGCGGATGATTGCCCGTCCCCAGAAGAAGAGCTGAACCGACAAGGCCGTGCGCGAGCTGAAGCCTGGCGAGGTGGCCCAGTATTCTGTTGTCCGGGTGATGGACGAGATCGTGGTGGATCTGATGAGATCGGCATGCGGTATCGAGTGCGCGGAGGCGGCGAAGGACGCCCCCGACCTGTTGTTTTTGCGGTACTGGTTCGAGGCTCGGGGCGAACTGCCGCCGGAATGTTGAGCGCGATTCATGCGCCCCTGACGCCCAGATGCTGGCGCGCTCGGTCGCGGGATCGTCGGGTCAGATTCCTTCCTCCGCGGCGATCTTGCGCAGTAGGTACCGCTTGGTCTTGCCCGTGGCGGTCTTGGGCAACTCGTCCACGAAGGTGATGACCCGGGGATACTTGTGCTTGGCGGTGTTCTCTTTCACGAACTCCTGGAGTTCCTTGACGAGTTCGGGCGAGGCCTGTCCCTTGTCCTTGAGGACGACATACGCCCGGACCTTGATCAGGCCGTCCTTGTCGGGAGTGCCGACGACGCCGCTGTCTAGGACCAGCGGGTGTTTCTGGAGGACCGCCTCGACGTCGGCGGGCCAGACCGCCTGCCCGCTGACCTTGATCATGTCGTCGGTCCGGCCGGCATACCAGAAGTAGCCGTCCTGGTCTTTCATGAACTTGTCATGGGTGTTGATCCACTCGCCGCGGAAAGTCTCCTTCGTCTGCTCGTGCTTGTTCCAATAGCCCGCGGCGATGCTGTCGCCCTTGATCAGGAGGGTCCCGACTTGGCCGGGCGGAAGCTCGGCGCCCTGGTCATCGATGATCTTGGCCTCGTAGCCGGGCACGATCTGTCCGGTGCTCCCGGGTCGGACCTGGCCCGGGCGATTCGATATGAAGATGTGGAGGATCTCGGTGGAGCCGATGCCGTCGATGATCTCGACGCCGAAGCGCTGGAGCCATCGCTCGTAGATGACCTTCGGTAGCGGCTCGCCGGCGGACACGCACATGCGCGTTCGGCCGAGGCTCGTGCGGTTGACCATCTCGGCGGCATGGAGCATGCCCGCGTAGCTGGTGGGAACGCCGTAGAAGACGGTGGGTCGGTATCGGTCGATCACCTCGAAGGCCTTGGGCGGCGTCGGCCGCTCGGGCAGCAGCACCGTGGTCCCGCCGGCGTAGAGGGGAAAATACAGGCCGTTGCCAAGGCCGTAGGCGAAGAAGAGCTTGGCGATCGAGAACGAGACATCGTCCTCGCGGATCCCGATCGTCTGCCTGCCGTAGTATTCGGCCTCGACGAGCATGTCGTGGTGCAGGTGGATCGTGCCCTTAGGGAACCCGGTCGTGCCCGAGCTGTAGAGCCAGAACGCCGAGTCGTCCTTGCTCGTGTCGGCCGGGTCCAGTTCCGGCGGGGCGTCGCGCAAGAGATCGGCGAGCCGGAGGCAGCCCTCGGGCCCGTTGTTCGCCACGATGACGTGCTTGAGATATTTCAGCCCTTCCCGGATCTCGAGATAGTGCCGCACGAACCATTCGTGCAGGACGAGCACGCGCGCGCGGCAGTCGTTCAACACGTAGAGGTAGTCCTTTGGCAGGAGCATCGTGTTGATCGGGATCGCGACGGCGCCGATCTTCATGGCGCCAAAAAAGGCGTACACCAGCTCCGGGGTGTCCGGCATCAGGATCGCGACCCGCTCCTCCATGCGGACGTCCAGCGCCCCGAGGGCGTTGCCGAAACGATTCACGCGCTCGTGGAGCTGGCGGTAGGTGACCGTCTCCCCCTCGCACAGGATGGCCGGCTTGTCGGCGCGGCCCGACTCCAGGTGGGAGTCCACCAAGAGCGCCGCCGCGTTCATCTCTGCCGGAAACTTCAATCCGATTCTCCTGCCGTGGGCCAGACGACCCGTCTGCCCTTGTATCGGCCAACGGGTGAATTTTCAAGGAGGTAGGGTGCCCCCAAATCCGCGCGTAAGGCACTACCCGGAGGCGCAACACTTGGGAATGTAGGGCGCGAAATCCCTTTCGCGCCACGGGCAACCGGCAGGACCGTGCGTGGCGCGGATAGGAATCCGCGCCCTACAAAACTTGGCACAGTGACGTGCCTGTGTCCTATACGGTTCGTTGAGGGCACGTCACTCGGGGAGCGATCCTTGCGCGAGGATTTGGGGTGCCGCAGGATCCTCGCGCAGGGAAGTGGCGGAGGGTGCGATGCTTCGGGTGCCGGCCTCTACCCAGCCGCGACCTGCCGCCTGGCGTGGTCGTAGACCATGCGGCGACCGGTGTCGCGGGACTGGACGGCCATGATGCAGGCCACGGCGTGCTGGTAGCCGGCGCCGATGGGCGCGTGCGGCTCGCGTCCCTCGCGGAGGCACTGGAGCCAGTCGAGGAAGTGGTCGGGGCGCCCGATGGGCTCGACGGGATTCTTGCCTCGGATCGAGCCGTCGCGATTGGCGCCCCCGTCGGCGGAGAGGACCGGCGAGTTGCCCAGCGTCATGTCGAGGACGCCCTTGTCACCATAGATCTTCCAGCTGTTGCCGGAGCTGTTTCCGAAATTCGTGGAATAGCTGACCATGAAGCCATGGCCCTTCTGGCCCGGGGCCGACGGGTAGATCCAGAGGCACTGGACGTGGTCATCCACGGTGAACTTGGCCTCCTCCACGTAGGTGAAGGTGCCGCCGTGGCAGACGCAGGAGGTGGGGAAAGTGACCCCGGTGATGTAATGCACGAGGTCTATGAAATGGCTGCCCCATTGCGGCACCAGCCCGTCGCAGAATTCCCGGTAGCCATACCATGCGGAAAAGAGCATCGGGTCGAATGGGCGATCGGTGGCGCCTCCCGTAAACTCCGCCCAATCGAGGTCCTCCTTTTTGACGTCCGCCAGCCGCTTGACCCAGAAGGGCTGGGCCCCGTTGCGGCACTGCTCGACGCGGCCCACCGTGCCGAGAATCCCGGTGCCGTACAGCTTGCGGCATCCGGTGTACGACGCCTCGCTGCGCAATTGTGTCCCGACCTGCACGATGACGTTCGCCTCCTTTACCGCATCGACCGAACGGACCAGTTCCTCCATGTTCCGGGCGATGGGCTTCTCGATGTAGATGTGCTTGCCCGCGCGGGCCGCCGCCTCGAGTTGCCGCGCGTGGAGATGATCGGGGGAGGCGATCATGACGGCATCGACATCCTTGAGCGCGAGGACGTCCCGGTGCGATGAGAAGGCTCTTGCGTCGCGCCCGTACCACTCCTTCACGAGACCGTTTGCCTTCTCGCGGGACGGGCGGTAGGGGTCGCTGAGGGCCGTGATCTCGAAATTCATCGACTCCTGATGCTTGCGGATACCCGGCATGTGCGCCCCCGAGCCCCGACCCCCGCAACCGATGATGCCGATCGAGATCCGCTCGTTGGCGCCCTTCACCCGCGCGTAGCTCGCGGCGCTCAGGGCTCGCGCCGCGCCCGCCGCGACGGTCGTGGCCGCCGCCGCCTTCAAGAATTGCCTCCTGCCAATCGTCCGTGCCATGGTCGCTCCTCTCCTTGCCCCGCCCCGGCACACACGCCGCGGCGATCGGCCGCCATGATGCGCCATGCCGATAATCCCACAATATTAATTTTAACAAAACAGGTTGTAGAAATGCGGTAAACGGCGGAGGTCTTTCGCTGCAGTATTTCGCGCGGAGCTGCTGTGGTGGCGCAGGCATTCCCCCGCCAGAGGCGTGCAGGTCGCTTGCGTCGGTGGCCCTGCGCGACCGGGGGCAGACAGGAATGTCTGCCTCACACGGATGGACGCCGAATTTTCGAGCTAGATCCCGTGCCCCGCGCGCGGGGCACCACCGGGGTGGAAGATGGTAGGCTGCCCTTGGCGCACGCGGACGTTCGATTCGGCAGCGTGCGCCAAGGCGCAGCCTACATGGCGACCCAATTTTCGAGTCAGTCTTTGGCCAGCGACGCGCAGAGGATCTCGCGGTCGTTGCGGGCGTAGATGCGGCGGTTGGCGAAGGCGGGGTGGGACCAGACGACGGTGCGGCGGGGATCCGGGTTGGTGGGTTCGAGGAGTTGCGCCCGGCCGATCTCGTCGTAGCCGGCGGGCGTGAGCCGGGCGATGATGAGTTCGCCCAATTCGTTGGGGAGGAAGAAGCGGTCTCGGTGTTTGACCAGGAAGGCATTGGCCCAGCGGGTTTCTTGACCGTCGCGGGTGGTGGCGGCGAGGGTGGACCAGAGCCGTTCGCCGGTGTCGGCGCGGAGGCAGCGGAGTTGGCCATAGCTGCACACGCCGTAGATGTGTCCATCCTCGAGGAAGGGGGTGCACATGACGGCGTGTAGGCGATCGGTCTGGCGCTCGTTCTGGCTGGTCCCGCGCCACGCGACCGAGGCCGCGGGACGGTCCGGGGCGAGGCGCATCATGAGCGGGCCGTTGTAGAACGTGGACACGAAGAGGAGGTCGCCCAACTGGCGCGGTTGCGCGATGGACATTCCGGCGCGGCAGGCGAAGGCTTCGCTCCAATGGACGGCGCCCGTCGAGGGGTCCAGGGAATTGAGGGCCTCGGGGTGCCAGAGGATGAGTTGCTTTTTCCCGGCGGCCTCGATCATCGTGGGCGGGCAGTAGCCGGGTTCCTTCGCGGACAGGGCGCGCCAGATCTCTTTGCCGGATCGCTTGTCGAAGGCGACCGCGACGCTGCCCTCGCCCCCGACGAGGCAGATCAGATTCTCCCCATCGACGAGGGGGTGACTCGCGAATCCCCAGATGGGGGTCTTGAAACCGTAGTCGGCCTGGAGATCGCGGCGCCAGATGACGCGGCCCGATGCCGCGTCGAGACAGAGGAGGTCGCCCTCGGCCCCGAGCGCGTAGACGCGATCGGCATCCACGGTGGGCGTGACCCGCGGGCCAGAGGAATAGGCGATCCCGTACGCGCGTTCGTAGGCGTGCTCCCAGAGGATCCGGCCATCCGACGCATCGAGGCACAGCACGCGTTCCTTGCCATTCGGGGGGCGGCGCTTGGTCGCCTGGCCGGATGGCGGTTCGCCATCGGGGACCCGGTCCATGACGTAGACGCGTCCCGCGGACACCGACGGTCCCGAATATCCCGCGCCGATCGGTGTCCGCCAGAGGACCTCCGGGCCGCCCGGAGGAAAGTGCTCGATGATGCCGTCCTCGCGCCAGACGCCGTCGCGGCTTGGGCCCAGCCACTGCGGCCAGTCGTCGGCCGATGCGCCATTTGGGATAAGGTGGGGGGAGATGGCCACGAGCAGTGCGATTGGGCGAGCGAACGGTTGCATGCGGTCGAAAGGTGGCGCGGTTTGGCGCTTTTGCGAGATCCCATTAGACAGGGGCGGGGGATGGGCTATGGTACGCGCGAGTTTGGTATGGGCACGAGCGACAATTATGACGCGGTCGTTATCGGCGCCGGACCCGCCGGGACCTCGGTCGCGGCAATCCTTGCCGAGCACGGCCACCGCGTGCTGGTGCTGGAGCGGGAAAAATTCCCCCGCTACCACGTCGGCGAATCCCTGATCCCTTTCACGTATTACCCCCTCCTCCGCCTCGGGATGATCCCGAAGCTGGCGGACTCCGCCTTCCAGAAGAAATATAGCGTGGTGTTCATCTCGCCGAAGGGCGAGGCGAGCCAGCCGTTCTATTTCTTTTCCCGCTATGACCGCGGCACCGTGGCGCAGACCTGGCAGGTTCTCCGCAGCGAGTTCGACCAGCTGCTGCTGGAGAATGCCCGCGAGAGGGGGGCGGAGGTCCTCGAGGAGACATGCGTCAAGGAATTGTTGCGCGAGGGTGATCGGGTCGTGGGCGTCCGCGCCCAAACGCGGTCGGGGGAGACCGCAGAGTTCCGGGCTCCGATCACGCTGGATTGCACCGGGAAGGAGGCGTTCGGTTCCGTCCGCAATGGGTGGCGGATGCGCGACCCGTTCCTCAACAAGGTGGCGGTCTGGACCTACTATAGGGGATCGAAGCGCGAGTCGGGTATCGACGAGGGCCAGACGACCGTGGCGCTGATCCCCGAAAAGGGCTGGTTCTGGCACATCCCCCTGCACGATGACAGGGTCAGCGTCGGCGTCGTGGCCGAGGGCAAATACCTCAGCCGCGATGGCGTCCGCGAGCCAGAGCGGATTTTCAGGCGCGAGATCGAACAGAACGCGTGGATCAAGGACCACCTCTCGGTCGGGGAACCCGAGGGGCCATACTACATCGTTAACGAGTACACGCACCACGCGCGCCACTGCGGCTGCGAAGGCCTGCTGCTGGTGGGCGACGCCTTCGCGTTCCTGGACCCCGTGTTCAGCAGCGGCCTGATGCTGGCGCTCAAGAGCGGCGTCATGGCCGGGGACGAAGTCCACCGGGCCATCGTCGATGGCGACTTCTCCGCATCGCGCTTCGCCGGCTATGCCGCCGGGATGCGCCGAGGCATCGAGAACATGCGGAAGCTCGTGTACGCCTTTTACAGCCCGGACTTCTCTTTCAAGCGAGTCATCGACGCCCATCCCGAGGCGGCAGGGGAGATCACCGATTGCCTCTCGGGTGATGTGGACAAGGATTTTTCGGGCCTCTGGGAGAAGATCCGGCAGTTTGTGCCGTTGCCGGAAGACTTGCCGGTGGGAGCGCCATGCGTGGGGGCGCCTGTTTCTGCGTCGGGCGGCACGGTGGCCCAGAGCACGGCACCATCGGTGCGGAAAACGTAGCCCATCTGGTAACAGATGGGCCCGGGCGCTCGGCCGGCGCGCCCACGGTCTAACGACCGTGGCTACGTCCCGAATCTTCGAGTCAGTCGGCGAGGGAATTTGATTGCATGGGGATGGGCTGCTACGACAATGCGCGGATCTCGATATGATGTCATTCGCGCGGCTCTTCGGCCTTCGTCTAGGGGTGCTGGCCTCGGCTCTCGGTGTGAATCTGATGGCGAGGGCCGAGGCCGCAGGTGTCCCCGCCCGGCCTGAGATCCGTTGCGAGCTGGCGGTGATCGGCGGGGGGAGCGGTGGGTTCGGTGCCGCGCTGGCCGCGGCGCGGCTGGGCGTGGATGTCGTGCTCGTGGAACGGGCTGATCGCCTCGGTGGAAATTCCGTGGGCGGCGGGGTCAACTGCTGGGAGATGGGGGCCGGGGGGACGGGAATCCCGTTCGACCTGTATCTTCGGCTGAAGCGGAAGCCGGGCGCCGTCGGGGTCTATTCGTTTGGCAGGCACGCGCTCTGGTTCGACCCGGCGCGCGAGCCATACCGCTATCCCGGCGGCGAGGCGGTCATCGATCCGTCGCGCCGGTACCTCGACACCCTCCAGCGTCATGGGACGAAGGGCATGCGCGACGATGCCGCCCGCGTCCGCGAGCTGTGGCACGGGATCCCCTTCGAGCCAGACGCCATGGCCGGAACCATGCGGGAGATGCTGGCGGAAACCGGTCGCTGCCGCGTGCTGCTCAATGCGCTGTGCGTGGGCGCGGACGGGGATGAACAGTACGTCCATTCGGTGAAACTCGCGGATGGTCGTCGGTTGCGGGCCGATTACTTTGTGGACGCTAGCGGCGACGGCGTCGTCTGCTTGGCGGTAGGATGCGATAAGATGGAGGGGCAGGAATCGCGCGGGGCTTTTGGCGAATCTTGTGCCCCGGATAAGGCGACGTCTCGCGTGAACGGGGTCAGCCTGATCTATCGTGCCACCCCTGTGCCCGATCCCGCCGTGGAGCCTCTCCCGGCGGGGATCACGAATCGCTGCTGGTGGGCGGCGCGGTTCCCGTCGGCCCACATCAACCACTATCCGAATGGCGACCTGAACGTCAACATGTTGCCCACGATGGATGGGGTGGAGTTTTTGCGGCGGGGCTACCCGGATGCCATGGAAGGGTGCGGCCGCAGGATCAGGGCCCACTGGCATCACCTGCAATCCAATTTTTCAGAATTCCAGAAGTTCCGCGTGAGCTGGGTGGCCCCGGCCTTGGGGATCCGGGAGTCGCGGCGGATCGCGGGAGAGTATGTCTTGACGGAGCACGATCTGGTGGCCGGGCTGAGCGGGCAGAGGCACCCCGACATCGTCTGCATCGTGGATCATCCGATGGACACGCACGGTGGCCATGGCCGCGGGATCGGCGAACTCGATGAGCCCTACGGCGTGCCTTACCGATGCCTGATCCCAAAAGGCCGCCGCAATCTGCTCGTCGCCTGCCGCGCGGCGAGCTTCAGCTCCCTGGCGGCCTCGAGCTGCCGGCTCTCCCGGACGATGATGCAGCTCGGCCAGGCCGCGGGCACCGCCGTCGCTATCGCGAAGGAAGCGCAGATGGATCTGCCCGATGTGCCCGCGGGGCGACTGCGCGAGGCGCTGCGCGAGCAGCACGTGCAGCTGGAGCATCCGATGCCCGCGGCATTGCGTGCGCATCTGGCGGATGAGGGTGGGCGCGCGGGCGAGGCGGCATCGGCGGCCGGGGTCACACCACGATCTGGCGCGGACCGCGAGGCCGCTGTCCCTCCCAAGTGCCTGCTCCTGGCCGACGAGGGCAACAAGACGATCATGAGGATTCGGCCGGGCGAGGCCCCGGACTGGGTCGTGGGGATGCCGGCGAATCACCGAACGCTGCAGCTGTTGGATGGTGGTTCCGTGCTGTGCAGCACCGGGGACGGCTTCTTGGAGATCCGATTGGGCGACGGCGGGGTCATCCGCAGGGTCGATGGATTTTCGAAGGTGACGTCAGCCATTCGACTGGAGGATGGCTCAACGGCGCTCGCGTGCGGTGACACGGTGCGCCGCGTGGCGGCCGACGGGTCCGAGGCCGCGGCGATCCGGCTCGAGAGGCCTGTGTTCCGGGTGCTCAACCGCACGCCTCTGGGCACATGGCTCTACGGTGACGTGGACTCGGTTGTCGAGGCCGATGATGCGGGCAAAGTGGTCTGGAGCGCGAAGGTGGAGGGCAAGCGCTGCGGGATTTACGAGGCCCGGAGGGCGCCAGACGGCACGGCGTGGGCGACAACGGGTTACGATGCGGCGCTGGTCCAGATCGACCGGGACGGCAAGATGCTCCGCCGCATCACGGGTCCCGCGGAGGTCGCGCCGAATTTTTACGCGGGCTTTCGACTTCTTCCCTCGGGGGCTATCCTGTTGACCAACTGGCAGGGCCACGGTCCCGGCAACGGCGCCAAGGGTGTCCAATTGCTCCAATACGATCCCGCGGGTCGTTTGGTCTGGCAATGGCGACAAGACCCGGGGCAGATCTCGTCCCTGCACGCGGTGCAGCCGATCGAACAATGAGACCGTCCGCCGCATGAGCGCGACGCCATGCGTCCTTGCCGGAATCGCCGGAGGGATGGCGGCGTGCGCCGTGGCGCTGGGCGCGGATATCACCCCGGCCGACGCATCGGGTCGCCTCCGGGTGGCGATGCAGATGGCCCGCGAGCGAAACAACCGTGCCCTCGTCGAGTCGGTGGAACGGTTGGGGCGGGAGTTTCGCGGCGGGTTGCCCAAGGATGCTGATGCGCGGTTAAGGGAAGTGGAGCGGTCGGCGGGCATCGATCCGGGTGGCTGGTCGATGGCGGGGCAACCCCTGTTCCGGCCCACGCGCGAGATGGAAGAGGGACTCAGGGCCATCGGGCCGAGGCTGGATGCCGCGATGCGCTCGGGCGATCCCCGGGCCGTGCGCGGGGTCACCGCCGAGATGCTCGAGTTGCTCGGCGATCAGGCGGGGGTCCCGGATGGCCGCCGGCCGGGCCGCGCCGCCGAACCTCTCCGCATGACCGAGGCCGAGGCGGCGGATCTTTTCTTGGATGCGCTCCAGAGCAGGGGTTCCGCCATTCTCCAGATGGCAGCGGGGAAGCCGCTGCCCGACCAGATGGTGCGGGTCTACGCCGACATGCTGGCGGCCATGGTGGGCATCCGGCCCTTCGTGGCAAAACGGCGGCCCGATGCCCTGGGTGAGATCGATGGGCTTGCCCGTGGCCTGGCGACGATCCTCTTGTCCCTGCAGCAACCGGCGGGCCATTTTCCGTTCCCGGATTTGCGCGGCAAGAACATCCGCTTTGGCGACATGATCCAGAAGCGGGTCGATGCCGGGCAGGCGGAGGCCCGCGACGGTTGGATTCTGTCGGTCGAGCCAAGTGGGGGAACGCAATTCGACACGGGTCTGTGTGGCGTTGCGCTGCTGCTCGCCGGGGAATCATATGGCAACGCGGACTGGAGGGCCGCGGGACTCCGTGCGGCGGAGTGGGCGCTGGTCCAGCCCTGCTGTGCCAATTTCAATTACAACGCGTTCTCCGTGTCCCTGCTGGCGCGCGCGTTCCGCGTCACGGGCGAGGCGAAGTGCCGCGATGGCGCTTGGCAGAAGTTCCGCGTCGGCGTCGCGCCGGGCCAGGCGCCCAACGGCAGGTGGATGGATCCGCACAACGCGCGGACGGTGTATCATGTCATCATCCTGCGCGCGATCGCGGACCTCGGCGGGATCGCCGCACCGGCGGAGCGGGACGAGATCGATGCGGTCGCAAGGCCCGCGATCCGGGCGCTGCTGGACGAATTTGATGCCATGGGAATCACGGTCGAGGCTTTGCCCGAACTCCTGGCGCTGGCGGAGCTCTATCCCGATGACGCGCGCTTGGCAAAATCGCTGGGGGCGATGGCCGGGAGCATCGTCGAGAAGTGCGCCGTTGGCCAGCGCGTGAGGATGGGTGCGGCACCCGTCCAGATCGCCGCGTTGCCCCGGGTCGCGCAATGAACGGGACAGCCGATGATGCCGCGGAACTGCCGAGCGACGGCGAACGGGACGTGTTGGCTCGAAATACGGCGCGACCCTCTAGTAGCGAAGGGCCTTCGCCCTTCGGGGGGGAATAGGCTGTCCCGTCCGGCTGTAGATTGACACTCATGAAGCAAAATTCGGTGTTGGTGCGA
>CAZYWZ010000009.1:0-89794 GCA_964651705.1 uncultured Verrucomicrobiales bacterium | reverse complement strand
CTGGCTGGTTTTGAATCGACCGCCCGTGGCGGGTTTTGAAGTGACCGGTGACAGCATGCCCGCAGTGCACACGTCGTATCCATCTTGGGCCAGGGCCGTTCGGCCGCGCTCGCCCAGATTCTGGTCGAGCTTGATTTTCACGCGGTGGCTTCGGTGGGGATGTCCACGTATCGCTGGCTGGCCATCTCCGAGCCGTAGGCGATGCAGGCCCGGATGTCGTCGGCGGTTATGCCGGGATAGTTCGCGACGATGTCCTCAAACGACTCGCCCGCGGCGAGGCAGTCCAGAACGAGCGAGACCCAGATGCGCGTGCCGCGGATGCAGGGCTTGCCCCCGCAGCGGGCCGGGTCGATCCAAATGTGCTCGAGCATGTCTTGGCGGCTCATGACATCGGCACGATAACACATGCGGCCCCCTTTGACACCCGCGAAAGCGCGTGAGGGGTTGGACCTCGCCATCGATCCCGGATGAATCCTCGGCACCGCGGCACGATCTCGTGGTCCGACCCGAATGGCGCTAAGATAAGCCATGTTTCGGAGGGCCCGCGGCCTCGCGGGCCGGGTCGGCCGAGGCATCCCGCATGCTGGTGGCGCGCGGACGCCGGGGCCGGCGTCCCTCCCGACTGAAGGCATGACGGCACATCCCGTGCGAATCGCCCAGAAACCCCTCTAACTTAGCGCCATTCTGGTCCGACCCCTATGCCGCACACCTCGATCCCGGCCCCCGCGCAAGGGCTTTTTCAATTTCCCTTGGCGCGCTCCCCCTCCGGCCACCCCGGCGACGGCTGGGGCGGGAGGTTGCCGGTGGCGATGAGTTCGGCGAAGAGCCCGGTCCAGAAGGCCTGGTCGAAGACGCGCCACCAGAGCCGGAGGTGGGTGGCGTAGGTGTGGCCGAGGAGCAGGCTGGGCCAGCGTTCCTCGATGATGGGCAGCAGTTCGCGGTAGATGCGCCGCCCGTCGATCGGCCCGGGGTGCCCCAGCGCGCGGAGCAGCAGCCGGGACAGCCCGAGCTGGTCCTCGTAGGCGTCCTCGCCGCCGACGCGCCGCAGCTCGGCGATGATGTCGCGGGTGGCCTGCGGCTCCTCGCGGACGAGGTCCTGCCCCGACCGGAATCCCTCGATCGCCCAGTGGGGCAGGCCCTCCGTGGAGACGATGTGATTGACGCGATCGAAGGCCTGCGCCGCGTAGGCCCGGATGATCTGCCCCTCGATGGGCGTATCCGGGTAGGCGCACGCGAAGGTCAGTTCTAGAAATGACCTGGGATCGTCGGGCCCCAACACCCACAGCTCGATCAGCCGGTGGAACACCAACCATTGCTCGTGGGCGAATGTTGGCTCCCGGTAGCCGAGCAACGACCCCGCGAGCAACTCGTCCTCCTGGAACGCCCGGACCCCCCACGCGATGGCGGCCGCCGCGTACGAATGGATGGCCTCGATGCCCCGCTCCCAGATGACGGCGCCGCCGCCCCTCGCGCGAGAGTGCCGGCACAGCACATCGCAGATCGCGGCCCTGACGCGCACCGGCACCGCCAGATTCTGCCTGTCGGCGGCAGCGTACGCCGCCAGCAGGTCGCGATAGATCCGATCGCTCCTGTCGCGGTCCAGCTCGAGCGAGCCGACGACACCCCTCGCCGCCGCGGCGTCCCACTTGGCCAGGCAGGCCCCCGAGGTCAGCGCCACGCTCATCCACCGGGGCACGGACGCCTCCTCCGAGGGCAGCCACAGGGTGGCCCAGTCGGCGAACAGCCGCTGCAGCACCCGGTGGGTGTTCCAGTTCGCCACGATGGGCCGGGGCGGCGAAGGGCCGACGGATGGCCCCGGTCCGGTCGCCGGCTCCTTCGCGCCGGTCTGCTTCTCTGCTTCAGTCTCGGGTTCCATGGTTCCCCTCCCGTCCGGATCAGTTGGTCGCGGGGATGGACCCCGACGATGCCACGCCCGCCAGCAGCTGGTCCCTCAGCCGACGCGCGGCCCCGAGGCACCGCGTGCCCAGCGATCGCCGGACCCGCTGTTTGGTGAAGTCGTCGCGGTGGACGGTGAAATGCACCCACCACGTGCCGTTGTTGTTGAACAGGTGATGGTCGGGGTTGGCCCGGTTCACCCGCACCGACAATATCGTCTGCGCCATGATGCGCCGCCTCCTTCGCGGCAGCGCACCAAGAGTGCGGCCGGGCCCGCATGCCTCGGCCGCGGGAGACTTCCATTCGCGGGCGCCTCGCCCGCGCACATCGTCCCGGGCTCCCGCCCGGTCCAAGGCACCTTGGCGTCTCCCCGCCAGGTTGCCGTGTCCCGCCCCATCGGCGGGACCGCTCTTGATGCTGGGGCACTTTACACCCTGGACCACCGGCCCCGCAACCGGGTTCTGTGTCATAGCCCGCGCGGCGGCGCCCTATGACACGCCGGGCGCTGGCGCCGGCCCCACCCGGCGCGTACCTTCCGCGAAAAACAGAACGAGGAGACACGAGATGAGATACGGAGAAGACAGACCCGAACCCACCTCCAGACGCCAGGGCTGGGAGTTCGTCTATCAGGCGAGCGCCGTGGCCGCCGCGGCCGAGAAACAGGCCAGGCACCACCGCGACCGGATCGCCTGGTGGCAGGCGGAGAGCCAGAAGGCCGAGGCCCTGCTCAAGAAGAAGGGATTCGAGTACCGCGAGCACATCCACACGATGGGCAAGGAGGTCGAGATCGTGGGCGACCCCGGGCTCGCCAAGCGCGTCACCCAATGCAAGCAGAAGATCGCCGAGCACGGCGAGAAGGAGGACCACTTCGCCTCGTGGGCCCGGGCGCTGCGCGGCGCCGCCAGGCGAGGCAAGGCCCAGGAGCTCACCCTCACCATCGAGGACGTGCTGTTCTTCGCGCTGTGAGATCAAGCCGTGACCACCTGTCCCTTCAGCAACATCGCCGAACTCGAATCGATCGCATTCGAGCACATCAGGTCCGGCACCAGGGCCGGCGCCGGCAGCGTCATCGAGCTGCGTGATTCTTTCTGCAACCGCCCACCAGACCTCGTGCGACTCGGAGAAGACGAGTTGCGCCGGATTGCCACCCCTCCCCTAACGTGGCACCCGGGATTCCCTCTTCAAACCCCGGCGCCTGGCGGCCGGGCCGCCCCACATTACCACGCGGATCTCGATCACGGCGCAATCGGCCTCCACATCGACTACTTCAGATTCGTGCGACACGGCCCGCTGCTGGGCATCGAGGGTTTCGCGGTCTCCAGGGGTGGAGAGATCCTGGCAGTTGGAGGACACTGGGGCATGCCGCTGGGCGGCGGGAGAAAACATTGGCCTTTGGCGTTGAATCTGGAGCCGGGCCTGCTGTGCATCTACGAACCATTCTGGTGCTCCCCGGGCGGTTTTCGTCTCGCGGGTTTATGGATTTGGGAGAAGCAGGCCACATGACCGCGAACGATTCCATATCGCCTGACTGACACGGGACCGCACAGCCCGAGGACACGCTCCAGCGCAATAGCGCCCCAGCACAGGTTATATAGCAGTGCGAGAGGGTCCTCATCGGTCCCTCTCAATCACCCGCGGGTTTCGGCACCACGGCCCCGGTCTGCCCCACGAGGGCGGGCCGGGGCCGCGCCGTTTTCCCGCATGCGATAGCTTTCACGGTGCGGGCCCCATGGCCCGCGTTCGACCACGCCACCCCCGCGGTGGCCCACCACAACCAACATGGTGGCCACCGCGGGCGGGGCTCGATCCCCTCCCCGGCCGGCCGCCTTTCACACCCACGAAAGGAGGACACCACGATGAGCCCACAGGCAGGCTTCGTATTGATGGATCAGATAGCCCCGAGATTGCGCAACATCATCCCGGCGGCCGTCAGGCCGGTCGGTGCCGAGGACGCGGAGGAACTGGTGCAGGATGCGATCGGCGACTCCGTCCGCCCGCCCGCGTGGCGCGGCAACATCGTCGCCGGGCGGGAGCGCGCGGCGTGCCGTGCGGAGCGGACGCACTGAACGGCCGGCACCAGTGGGGCCCGTCGATCTTGTGGAGCCTCTTCAACGCCTTCACCGGCGTCTACCGGGAGATCAACCCCCACACCGCCATGCGCCGAGGCGAGGCCCTCCACGGGCTGTTCGACGCGGTGGTCGGGATGTCGTGAGGGAGGGAGGGCCGCGGTCTCCCATTGGAGACTGGCTCTCCTCTGCCTACGACATCGCCCTACCGAGATCCAGCCGACGACCGGGCCAGCCAATACGGTCGCCGGCATGAACGACTCACCAGCAGCAACCGAAGCCCGTCCGAACCCCACCCCACATCCAATTTCTCAGGTGTCGGGACCCCATGGATCACCTCATCGTTGACCCGCCGCCTTCGCGGGCGCAGGTCGCCCCGGTCCCACCACCTTCCTCGGGTCGAACTCCAAGTTCCGCGAGCCAGAGGGATTGACATAGATCGCCATATCTATCGCGGCTCGGTTGTTGTACTTCGGCAAAGCGAGAATCTCAAGCCGACCGTAATGTCCGCCTGCGTCGGTGCGAAAATAGAATTTCTTCTCGAGGTCCTTGCGATAATTGGGCTGACCCGGTCGAAATTCGTAATGATCGCGCACCGTGTAGCCGGACTCCGGAGCAAGAAACATGAACTCCTCGTCCGATTCCTTGAGACCCGCCCGACCAATCGTCTCAATCGTGAATGTCCAAGCGTAATCTTCCGCGGTGTCAAGCGGCTGCCTCGTGATTCGGACCGAAATGTCACCCATCGGCGCGCCGCCCACCCGTTTCCGCCCCTGGGCAAGGTCAATATAGGACACGGTGCCATCCGGCTCAAACCCAAAAAGCTTCCTGTGGTGAATCATCGGTTCCGGCGTGCCCTTCTTTCGGAGACGAAAGATCACGGGGCTGCTCGGATCAGGATGATGATACGAAGAATCGAAGAATGCGGCGTATTCGAAGCCGAAGCGAGAATTTTTCTTGGATGTGTAGTAGCCTTCTTTCTTCAGGGAACGGACGACTAGGGCTTTGCCCGTCGCCGCCGTGAGATCAAATCGCCCCGATGCATCGGTACGTGTTAAGCAGGTCGAATTTCCAGCTGTTGAGAGATCAGTCCAACCAAAGAGCACCTCCACCCCTTCGACAGGTTGGCTGCTCTCATCCACGACCATGCCGTAGAAACTGATCTCCATCTTCCATTCAAACTTCAGATCCTTCCGTTGCATCGTCTTCCACCATTCCCACCGCGGATCGGAAATCCCCTCGTAGGGGCGTGGAGGGGGCTGAGGAATGCGGTGTGATGATGGCAATTTCAAGGCGACGTCGGTGCGATGATTGGCGTCACGCGGGACCGGGCGGCCAAATGCCTTGGTGGCTTTTCCGATCGGCCACCAGAAGGGGACGAGGAGAAACAGGACGATAGCCGCGGTTGACAGGGAGAGCAATAGAATGATCTTCCGAGACATTATTCCTCCGGGAATAAACCAAGTCGACTCGCCAAGGTTCGGTAGAAATCATCGACCTGCTGAATCGGCCTGTTGAACTGGCCGCTGTGGTCGTGCTTTGCTTCCGTGAATCCTTGAATCGAATCCGGACCTATATCGATGCTGGAATCGACCGCGCAACCTTGAATTGCCCGAGCCCCGACCGCCTGGGAATGCGGGCGGGCGATAAAAGACATGGATTCGTGATGGTCGTGGACCCAGCGTTCGGTGACAGGATCGGTGTCGTAGAACCATGCCCTGTTAGCCAGGGCCGGATCCGGGAAGCCTTGCGGGTACCACCCATACCAGCGTTTCGGCGCGCCGAATAGGGTCCGTTCGATGACGTTCGGTTTGCAAGCTATTTGATTCAATTCCCAATTGACCGAGCCCCTGACAAGCGCGTAGTCATAGGAATTGTAAAAACTCACCAGGTTGCCGGTCACTCCAGCCAATCGCGCCCGGTAGCCTCGAACTTCCGCCCAATCCGGTGTCGGGTGGGAGGTTTCGGGAATTTCAAAGGGTCCGTAGCTGTTGACGGCCTCGCTCGCATCGTAGCAACCGGCCGGGACCGCCGCCTGCATCAGGGCATAGTTGTTTATCGCCATCCCGGATAGGAGGGCCGAGCCCGCCACGATGTTGCCCATGCTGTGGGCCGCGATGTTCGTGGCGTAGTGGCCGGGCTGGCTGGCGACGTAGGCGGCGAGCGCCGGCCCGTATTTCCAGGCCCGGTGCTCACTGGTGTTGTAGTGGTCCATGAGCCCCCCCGAGATCGTGGGCCAGCGGAACGCGCAAAAGCGGCCCCTGTAGCCCTGGTGCCAGAGCCGCTTGAACATCGTCTCGCTGAAACTGTGGTAGTCGTCCATCGTCATGTCCCATCCGTGTACGAACACGAGGGACTTGGGCTCCTCGTCGGCGGGCGGGTCGAAGGCGCAGCCGGCGGATTCGATAATCTCGAAACCGACATTGGGTGTCTGGGGTTCGCCGCCCGAGCCATAAGGCGGGTCGAAACCAGCGTCGGGAGTAGCCTTGGCCCGCTGGTACATCCTCTTCACATCCATGATCTCGATCCAGACACCGGGACCTGGCTGGCCGTCGATGGTGAGGACCAGCTCGCCCTTGCCCTCGCTGACGCCCTCGAAGATGAGGTAGCTGGTGAGGTCGGTGAACCCCAGTTCCTCCGGGTCACCCGCGACCAGGAAACTGGCGGGCAACGGTGTCGGCGCACCGCCCGCAACCAGCCGGGATCCCCCATTGCCCACGTACAGCGCGGCAGACTCGGCGTCGGCGAGATAGCGGGAGCCCTGGTCGTACGGATCGCGCTTCGGGAAAACGCGGATGGCGGGCCGGGTCCCGCCCGTGTTTCGCCACGTGAGCCCGACCTCGACCATGCCGGCCGCGATGGGTCCGGCGAGTCGCCCCACGCAGAGTGTCAGCGGCGAGAAATCCTCCAGGTCCCTCATCGTCTTGATCGTGCCATCGGTGCAGTCCGGCACCTTGACCTTGGCCGTCTCGCCTTTCTCGTCCTCTTTGTCGTCCTGATCGTTATTGACCCAGAAGCGGAATGGCCGCAGGCACGACGTCCGATCGCTGGAATCATTCACCAGTCGACCGGTGCCCGGATCGCTGTCCCTGTGAAAGATGTCCCGCACGAATCCGTCCCGATTCGCGTCAACGGCGATATCCAGGAGGGCTTCAAAATCGCAGCCGTTTTCGGAAGGATGGCGGCCGGCTGGGTCGATCTCGAACGGCCCCGCCGTGGCAGATGACACGCCGCAGTGCCTGATGGAACAATCCGGGTCGGCCAGGGCCCCCGAAAACGCCAGATCTCCGTCCCCGTAGGGCACGAATATCTCCACCCAGGACAGCGGGGCGGTCGACCGGAGGCCCTCGACCGCATCGAATTCGAACCGGTAGCGCATCTTCCGGATGCTGAAGTGAAGCTCGTCTGGATCCAAGACCAACTCGGCATGCAAGAAGGTCGGCAGGTAGTTCCCCGAGAATGCCGGCATCGCGTCCTCGACCCGCTGCCGCAATACCGCCGTCGTGCTGGGCTCGGTGATGGTGGTCTGGCGGGTTGCCCATTTCGGCGAATTGTCGGCGTTAACACCTATCTGGGCCCTCTCGGACCTCGTGGTCGCGGTTCGGGAAGTCTCCTCCCACCAGTCCTCCGGCCACGGCGGAAGGTCGCCGGTGAACTCGACTTCTCCCGTCACCGCGTCCTTGGTCCACGCGCACTGGCCTTGCTCGTCGTCACCGGACCACGTCATGGTCTTCGTCAGGTACACGGGCTGGGGTTCCGCCTGCTCGTAGGCATGATACCCGTACTTCCAGGCCCCGGCCTCCACGTTCTCCCCCACCTTCTCGTTTGGCCACGGCGCGAGCAGGTCGCCGGGGTATCCCACCGGGCTGTACTGCGCGCCGTCTTGGGTGCCGTCCCCGTCCGAATCCGCATTCCCTGGGTCGGTGCACAGGAGCAGTTCCTGGCCGAGGGTCAACCCGTCCGCGTCGGTGTCGCTCTCCAGATCGTCGGCCACCGTGGGATTTAGCCCCAGGTTGACCTCGCGGCCATCCGGGATGGTGTCCCCGTCGCTGTCGGCGACAAGCGGGGCGGTTCCGTGGGCCGCCTCCTCGCCATCGTCGAGCCAATCCCCGTCGGTGTCTCGGCGGCTGGGGTCGGTGCCGAGGGCGAACTCCTCCGCATTGGTCAGACCGTCGGGACCGTCTAGGTCGTCGTCACCCCCCGGGCCGTGGGACAGATCGTCGAAGTAGCGCAATTCCCACTCGTCAGGCAAACCATCCCAGTCGGAGTCCCCCGGGCTGTGGCGGGCTGCCGCGTAGGCTTGCACCGCCGCCAATTCCTCGGGCGAGAGGATCCTGTCGTAGGCGATGACCTCGGCGATGTCCCCGGCGAAGAAGAAGGCCTGTCCGCCGCGCGCCCCGAGGCTGGTGGGCGCCGTCGTGCGGATCGAATCGGAGGGCCCGGTCCCCGACCCCATCGACTTCGCCACGACCATCCCGTCCCAGCCGAGCCCCATCCCCCCGGCGGACATCGACCCATCGTAGCTCGCCTCCAGGAGGTTGAAGTGCTGCCCCCACGGTTCCGGAACCGCGTAGTCCGACACGACCGCGTCGCCGGTGGACCAGTCGCGCACCAGGTGCTGGCGGAGCTTCGGTGCGCCGTCGGCCAGATCGAACAGGTGCAACAGGTCGTGACCCCGGCTGGCGGCAGAGACCTCCATCTTGGCCAGGATGCTCGCGCTCGCCGGGGCCCCGTCGGCCATCCGGCAGACGGCGAACACCGTCAGCGGCTGGTCGCGGTCCCGGTCGAGCGCCCCACCAAGGTCCATGAAATCATCGGCCCCGTCGAAGCGGACAGCGGGTCCCCCGGCGGGGCCGTTGGTCACCAGCAGGGGCTTCAGGCCCGCGGTCGCCTGCGCGGCGTGGCTCGCGTTGGTGGAGCGGTCCTCCCAGAGCCCGACCTCCCCCGCCGCGTTGGTCGTCACGCCCGAATCGGCCCGCAGCCAGAGCCTCAGTCCTTCGGTGGGGATGCCCGGTCCCGCCTCGAACGCGAAGGCATGCTTCAGTTGCCCGAGGTTGGCCGGCGCGAAGTCCGCGTCATCGGAGACGGTGTTGGTGGTCCACGGGTAACCGTTGGTCCAGCCCCCGGCGGCGATGATCCGGTCGTAGAAGGGCTTGGCCGTCGCCTTGAGCTGGCCGAGGTTCAGAGCGGCGAAATCATCGGCCCCGGCGGCGTTGGTCCAGGCCGCCACCATGTCCAGGATGTCGCTCCCCGCCCCGCCGGGCAGGTTCGCCTCCAGCTCCTCGGCCGCGAGGCTCGCGGCGTGCTTGAGCTGGCCGAGGTTGGCCGCCGCGAAGTCGTTGGTCGCCACCGGCGCGTTGGCGGAAATGAGCCCGCGCTCCAGCCACCATTCCGGCACCTGGGCGCGGAGCGAGGCGACCAGCAGCAGGCAGGCCGAGCCGACCAGCGGCAGGGCCAGCATGGCCAGCGGGGCCGCGCGGCCCCCCCGCCCGTCCGCCGGTCGCTGTGGTGATGACGCCATGGTGTCGGTGTGCCCGTCGCGGGTCGCTACTGGGCCGGGCCGTTGGTGAAGGCGCCCATGGGCACGTCGCCCTTGGGCGGGACCCGCGCCAGGTCGGAGGTGCCCAGCACCGTGAGGTTGCTGGCCACCGTGAGGTTGCCGCCCACCGCCATGTCCCCGGAGAGCGATCCGCCCGCCGCGCTCAGCGCGCCGCCGACCGCGAGGGTCTGGCCCAACGTCAGCGGCCCGGTGATGCGGGCGTCGCCCGTCACGTCAAGGCCGTAGGATGGCGCGTCGGTTCCGATCCCGACGTTGCCCATCAGGAAGTAGTTCCCTCCCCCGCCCGACTGCACCGGGCCCAGCGCGGCGATGTCGCCGGAGGTGGCCACCACCGTGCCGTCGCCCAGCAGGATGCCAGAGCCGGCCGACAGCAGGCCGTCGACCGAGACGCTGGCCGACCAGTCCGAATCCTGCGCGATCGCCCCGGCGCTGGCGACCACCAGCGAGTGGGCCGATTGCGACGCCCCCAGCAGGGTGCCGCTGGCCCCCCCGACCAGAGAGTCGGCCTCCTGCGCCCCGCTCTGCCCGTCGAAGCGCACGTCGCGGGCATTGCCCCCCACGTAGGCCAGCGCGTGGATGTCGCCTGCGCCGTCGGCCCGCATCGTAAACGCGTGGCCCAAGTCCACGAAACTTCCTCCACGCCTGCCGATGTGCTGGTACGAGTTGAAATACGAGTAATTCGCCACCGGGCCGCTGGCGTTGCTGCTGTCGCCGCCTTCCCACGCCAGCCAGATATTTCCGGTCCGGTCAATGGCCACCCCCCGGAGATAGTACCAGTTGCCCGAGTCGTAGTACTGGGTCTCGTAGATCGGGTAGCCGTACTCCGGGTCGTAGCCGACCTCGATCTCCTCGCTCCACCCGCTCCCGTAAGAGTATCCCAGCTCCGACCACTGCTCGTAGCCGTTCGACGCGCCCAGCAGCCACGCGCCGCCCAGCGATTCCCAGCTCGCAGAGAAGGCCAGCACGTCCCCCGAGGGCATGCCGATCAGGTCGCTAACCGAGTCGGACACCGAGGCGTCCCAGCCGCCCGCCCCCAGCCTCTTGATGGACCCGCCCCAGACCACCACGGCCGAGGTCCCCGAAAAGCACGCGTGGGACACCGGTCCGGACACGGTCCACTCATCTTGCGTCGCGCCGTCCGAGGCGGCCAGCTTGACGGCCCGGCCCTCGGTCGCGCCGGAGACCGCCCTGGCCCCGGCGGCCACCACCGAGCCGCCCGAGGCGTCGATGGCGATGTCGGCGAAGGTGTCTGCCGCCGACTCCGAGCCGCCGAATTGCCGGAACCAGGCCGCGGTCCCATCGGCGCCCAGGGAGACCACGAAGCCGTCCCCTCCCCCGGAGGGCGAGTTGGTCGAGCCGGCGAAATCCGCCGTCGCCCGGAAGGTGCCCGCCAGGATCACGTTGCCGGATGCGCCGACGACCGCCCCGGCGATCTGCACCAGGTTCTCGTTCTGCTGGCCGTTGGCAGAGTGGTTGACCACCGGCAGGGCCCGCGCCCAGGCCATCCGGCCCACCGGGTCGATCTTGATCACGAATCCTGCCCGGTCGTTCTCCGCGGCCCCGGAGGAGAGCACCGTTGCCCCGGCGCGCATCGTGCCGGCGAAGTAGCCGTAGGCGTAGCGGTTGCCCGCCGCGTCGTCCGCCATCCCGGTGATGGCCCACGCCGCGGCCCCGGCCACGTCCTTGGCGCCGCTGCCCCCGACGACGGCGGACTGCACCGCGGCCCATCCGTCGGCGGTGATGGCGAGCCCGTTGGTCCCCAGCCCGATCGACCCGAGGAAGTCCGATGGCCCCGTGAATCGCAGCCTGCCCGAGGCCACCTCCAAAAGCTTCTGGCCGTTGGCGGGGTTGATCAGCGCGGTGGCGGTCATGTTGGAGCGCGCGTTGAGCAGCGTGCCGTCGGGCAGGGTCAGGCCCTTGGTCAGCGTCAGCCCGCCGGCCTTGAGCGACTGGCGCGAGTCGGTCGCGGTGGTGTTTCTCCAGACCAGGGTCCCCGAGGGCGACGCGTTGGTCTCCCAGAGCGGGACGCAGCCGGCCTCCCCGTAGAGGAAGTTGGCGAAGCCCGAGCCCCCGGCCTGCCCGAACCACAGGAAGTGGTCGGCGCCAGAGCTGCGCACCTCCCAGACCAGCCCGGACGCGGCCCCGCCGCCCATCTCCACCAGCACCGGGGAGTACGGGTTCTGCCCCGGGCCGGGGAAGGCGAAGTCCGCCACGTACTGGTTGCCCGGGGCCGTGCCCCGGACCAGCAGGCGGCCGGCCATCACGGCGTTGGTCAGGTCGGCCCCCCCGATCCGGGCCAGCTTGATCCAGCGGGTGGAGCCCACCGGCCCGAACGCCCGGAAGCGGGTGGCGGCCACCTCGGCGCTCGATCCCTGGCTGGTCAGCGAGCCCGCCACGGTCTGGTTGCTCTGCACCAGCTGGCTGCCCTCCACGGTCTGGTTTCCCTGCACCGTGACGGTGCCGGCCCGAGCGCCGGCGGCCAGCAGCAGGGCGCCGAGCGTTGTTGCGATGTTGGCTGTCTTCATTGTGGGGAATCTCATGGCTGGGGTTGGATGATCACCTCGCCGGCCGGCCGCACGACGACCGAACCGGTTCCGGGGTCGATGGAATCCTGCGAGTAGGGGGAGGCGACGCCGCGCACCACCAGCGTGGCGCCGGTCCCGCCGGAGGCCGCGGCGGCCGAGAGCCCGGAACCCACGGTGCGCTTGGGCCCGCCCGCGGCGCTGGGGTGGGAGGCCATGCCGTTGAACAGGTCGTCGCCGCAGTCCCCGTCCACGTAGAAGAGCGCCGGGCCGTTGGTCCAGGGCGCGCTGCCCGCGTCGTCGGGCGCGGTGCCGGCGGCGTATTCCTCCATATTCGCCGCGCCGTCGGCGTCGGGGTCCGCGTCCCGGTCGTCGGAATACGGGTCCAGCCCGCGCGAGGTCTCGAAATCATCCGGCATCCCGTCGCGGTCCGCGTCGGGGAAGAGCGGGTTGTCCGGGGAGAGCCCCAGCAGGTCGAGCCGGACGGCCACGGCCGCGTCCCCGTCGAAGCGCAGCAGCGCCGGGGCCGATGGCGGGGGCGAGGCGTCCGCGCCCGCGCCGGCCAGATACAGCGTCCCGTCGATCCACAGGTCGTACCAGCCGTTGGTGTAGTCCCGACGCACCGCCACGTGGACCCAGTTACTCGACGCCCCGTCCGCACCCACCGGGAACAGGAAATCCAGCGGGACCGGCGCGCCGCCGCCCAGCCCGTCGCCGTCGAAGGCGAACGCGCGGCCCAACTGGCCGTCGGCCAGGAATCCCACCTTGGCCCCGTCGATGTCGATCGAGGTGGCCGCGTTGGCCGGCGGGGCCACCGGCATCACCCAGAAATCCGCGAAGGCCACCGCGCAGGTGCCCGCCGCCCACGGCCCGAGTTCGCCGGGCAGCACCGCCCGGCTGACGAGAGCGGGCGGGTTGGTCGGGGAGACCGACAACGCCCCGGGGTTGGCCGCCGGGTCCGGGAGGCCGTCGATCCAGGCCGCCGAGGGCGGCGAGGAGGTCCAGCCCGCGTGGTCGCCGAGCCAGGCCCCGTTGGTGAAATCCGCCGGCGCGATCTGCGCAGGGGCCGCGTGGGCGAGCGCCAGCGTTAGGCCGGTCAAGAGAACCGCCCGAGAACGGGGATCGCGGGCGCGGGACCCGCCGCACGCTGGCGGGCAGGGATGCCCGCCCTCCCGCGCCCCGGTTCCCGCCGCCATCGCCCTGATCCCTCTTCCCATTGGCCCCTATCCCGCGCCTTTCGACCTACGGCGCCGACGTCGCCTGAAGTCTCGCGGCCCTCTCCGGCGCCGCCTCCTTGTGCAGGCGCCTCAATTCGGTCACGTCGGCCGCGTGCGCCCGGTCCCACGCCCCGAAGGCCGCCTGCCGCTCCGCGGCCGTGGCCCCCTTGAGGCTCTCGCGCAGCCGCACCCGGTCCTCGTACATCTCCCAGCCCTTGCGCCAGGCCAGGGCCTCTTTCGCGCCCAGCCCGGGCGGCTGCCCCGGCCGGGTGTATGGCGGCCGGACCCCGGTCGACGGGGCGGCCCGCGTCGCGGTCGTCGCTGCCGGCTCGGCCGCCGTCGCCACCGCGCACGCGCCGCACAGCAGCGCCAAAACAATCGGGAACCATCGCCCGGCGGGCGGATGAGTGGCATTCATGGGGCTTGCTCCTCCTCGCGGTGGGACGCGCGCCAAGACTCCCCCCGGCGCGCCTGATCGGTTATCCCACACGGGCGGCAACTTATTCATGCGCGCGCGCCAGTCAACCAGAACTTATCTAAGTCACGACTTATTTTGAGTTAATGTTCTATTAAATCTGCCCGCGCGCGGGCCATCCGCCGAACTCGCCGTGGAATGGATGATTCCATGCGCGCGATCTTTGCCCCGTCATCCGCGGCCGCGTCACCAATCGGTGACGGCCGCGACCGGGATGAGGGATGCGCGCGTCATGTTGCTTCCTTTTGGCATCTATCTATCCGCCTTGCCGTTCTTGACGGACGGGTGCCGGGTCGTCGGGGGCGGACGGGCCACAATTTTCGGCGCCGCTGCCGACCGCCCCACCCGTGAGATTCCGTCCTCAAGGCCCTTCGGGGCTCTGCCCATAGTCCCGGCAAACCCCACCGGCATGAAGACTCCATGGCCTCACCCACACGGGTACTCCAGCCAGAGCATGGCCGTCACGAGGGCATTGCCGACGAAGTGCATGGCCATGGCCGGCAGCAGCGAGCGGGTCGTCTCAAATAGCCAGGTCGCCATCAGGCTGTGGAGGAAGAACTTCGGGATGCCGATCGGATGGTAATGAAGCAGCGAGAAGACCAGCGCCGTCAACAGACATGCCCCGCATCGTCCGATGCGGCCCTTGAGCCACGGATAGAGCATGCCTGTCATCGCCAATTCCTCGACGACGGGCGCCTCGAACACGATGCCCTGGATCATCGCCAATCGGCTGCCAACCGTGGGCGTCTCGACAAAGGCTGCCACGCAGGGCTGGGCGGTCACAGACCAAGACATTTCCCGAAACATGTCCAGCCACACCCACTGTCCCCACATCTGGACGGGTAAGGCCCCCAGGCACGCGCAAGCACCGCCCGCCAAAGCCGCCGCCGGCCCCATCGCGCGCAGACCCCACAAATCCATTGCGGTCGGCACGCTCAAAGCCAACACCACAAGCGCCGCCGCGATCCATGCGGCTTCATAGGTATATCCCAAAAAGGCAGCCGCCAGAGCGACGGCCACCAGCCAAGCCGGCGCCCCGATCGCGGGAACCGTGTCGGCAGTCAAGTAGCCACGCCCACCCCGCGTCCCCAGCAACACACTCAGGCCACCGAGGAATGCTGCCAGCGAGGCCACCGCAATCGTCAAGTAGAAAAACTCAAGCCCGCTCATGATCTGGTCCCCGATTCGAATAAAGCGCGCCGCCGTCGCTATTTCTGGCGCCCCTATTCTGGCGGCCCGAGCCCGGTGGAGACGCGGCGCCGAGAATTCGTCTTGCAGGCTTGATGGGTCCCTCCACGCGCGCCAAGGAGATGCGGTGGCGCCGCCCCGGCAAGGCTCAGACCAATGCGCCCATCCGCCCTCATTTCGCAAACCGCCGGAAAACGGAGATCGCTTCCACTTTGTAAAACCGATGCCTATCGTCGCGAAACAGGTGAAGTGCACTCAGCAAATCGAGACCCAATCTGGTCCCATCTCTGATCACACGTCCGACTAACCCAGGAGGTTCCCATGCCCAACGGTTTCGCCGCCCTGCAGGCCAGCTTCTTCCCCCACCCGCTGCATTGGACCGCGTGCGGTCCGCTCTCGCTCCATCACGCGGCCCTCATGGTGGGAGAACCCGTGGATCGAGACGATATCCTGCGGCTTCGATCGCTTTGGCAGATCGTCGGGGGCATTGACCGGAAACCGCTCATGACAATCGCCCGGCGAAACGGTCTGGCTCCCACCGATCTCACCTCTCCGGGCCCCAGATCTCTCAGGAGGCGGATCGATGCCGCCCTGACGCGGGGGCGATCGGTGGTGATCGGCTCAGACCCGCACTGCCACTGGATGGTTCTGGGAGGCAAATACGGCAGGGGTCAATACATCTGGATCGATTCGGCCGACGAGGATCTCTTCGGGATTTGGCACTGGGACGATGTCGAGGGATGGCTCGTGGGCGACGACGAGGATGAGGAACAGGAAGAATTCGAGGCGTTTTCGATCGCCTCAAAGAGAGATCCGGGCTGCCGGCATTCCATGGTCCCACATCTCGACGGCATCTGGGAGCCGTTGCGCTCCTCGACGGATCTTGCTGCGTACTGGGGCGATTACCTAGAAGAACTTCGGTGGGCCTTTGACGATCTAGACGGTGGCCCCCGCATGCCGGCGGAGGGATTCATTCGCTCCAATCTCGACGCGATCGCGGATCCGGTCCTCTGGACCGATGACGACGACGCGATGGAACAGGCATCCATCCGCGGCATGCTCGAGAATTTTGCCATGGTGGCCGATTTTCACAGCCTGACGGTCGCGCGGAAACAGGAGAAGACTGCGGTCGCCCTCATGGCCCTGATCGTGCAGCGAGGATATTATGAGTACCCATAGAATGCATTGGCATCGGGACACGCGACACGTTAAATCCTCCGCAGGGCGGCGGGAGGTCGCCCTCGCACGTGAGAGGAACAGGCCATGGGCCGGCTAGCTCGGTTTTCCTTCTTCGGCGCATGGATCTTTCTGGGTGCGACCATCGGGCTCTTCTTTGTTGGTCATCGCGGGATCGACCCCGAGCATCTGGACCCGTTTTCCAAGTTCATCAGCGAGTATGCCTCCTCCGCCCGACTGGGCGGCGCCATCTCCTTTTCGATGGTGACATTCGGGATTGCGGCGGCACTCGTCGGCCTCACGGTTGCCGCCTCGCCCGGCATCGCCCCCAAGGTCACGGGCGCGCTCCTGATCGCGGCGGCGCTCTGCATGCCGTTCGTCGCGCTGTGGCCCACGAAGCGGGTCCCTAGGCCGGCCCATAATCTCACCGAGTACGTCTGGCAACTGGTCACCCTGCAGGGCATTCGCAATAGGCCCTCCCGAGAGGACGTGTCGAAGGCCTCTCGCCACGACGCCACCATCGGCGCGGCCATGACATGCATCGCCCTTTCGATGGCTGCCATGACCCTCGTCGGCCCACCGGACCGCTCCCGCGCGTCGAAGTACCGGTGGAGCACCGCCATCGCCCTGATATTCATGGCCCTCTGCTTCCCCCTCATGAAAACCAACCTGCTTCAGCTCGACGGCCTTTGGCAACGGCTCTGCTTTGGCTCCGTGACCCTATGGCTGGGGGTAACGTTGCTCGTCTTCCGCCCAAGATGCCCGGCCACCACCCAGACACGCTTCTAACCCGCCACCGACATGCACGTGTTGAAACAGAAGGCAAAGGCACTGAATCGCCTCGGGAGATCCCTGGGCAATCCCGTCGGACAGCCGAGACCCCTGGACGACCGGGTTTGCGTCCAAGAGCACGAGCAAGGATGGGTCGTCTCTCCCGACGGACTGTCAGCGTTCGAGCTGCGAGGGGCGATCCTGCAAGAATGGCTCTCCCGGGGTGGAGACTCGGGCGATCTGGGGTGGCCCATCACGGACGAGATCCCCATCCCAGGGCCAAACGGAAGCGTGATCCAGCATTTCGCCCATGGAACGGTCGCGTGGGACGCCAGCAATGGCGCCTGCAAGACGCACACGGACGCCGAAATCGACCGTGGCCCAAAATCCATTCTGGAGAGCCTGCGACGCCTCCAGTTCCGCCTGTTTCGGGTGGCGCTTTGGGTGGCGGCGGGCATTGGAACCATCCTGCTGTCTGGAGGGCTCCTCTGGTTGGCCAACGGCCTCTTCGACTTCGCCACCCGGTTGCGCCAGGCGCTGGGTTCCACGGCGCCGTCCCACGGACCCGACTGGATCATGATCGGGCTCCTCGCAGCGGTCTTCGCGGCGCCCGTGGTCCTCGGAGCGGTCGCCCTGCTCTGGTATCAGAGGCACTGGGGGCGCCGCATGCGCCGGACGTGGGCTGGAGTCGATGGCTTCTCCCCCGTCGCGCGTTTCCGGGCCGCCCAGGCGCGCACGACAGAATGGCAGGCACGGTATCTCCTCACCCTCGCGCGCACGGGTCACTGGTCGCTGCTGCCTGCGGCCCGGAACGCCATCGAGCAGGGCGGCTCTCCCAAGGCACTCCGCGAGTTCTCGGAATCCGTCCTCGGGCAGATCCGTCGCGAGGCGTTCCTCCGCGCCACCACACTTGGCCTCATCGTCGGCGTGAGCCGCCGCCCTTGGCTGGACACGGTTTCGATAGCCGCGGGCGCGTTGGAGATCCAACTGGCCCTGCTGACGCTGCTCGGGAAGCGGCCATCACCCCGGGCGTGGCGCCTCATGCTGGAGCGTTCGCTTGGGAGCGTCGCCATCAATACGTTCCTGAATCGCGAGGAGTCCTTCATGGTATCCCTGGCCATCAAACGCGCGGCCATGGGACTCTCCCTTGGGGCCGACCTGGCCGCGGGCCTTGGCGAACAGGTCGAGACGCTGGACCTTACCGAGTTCGTCGACGAGCTCGACGAACTCGGTGGCACGGTCGCCAGCCTCCTGAAAAGCGGTGCCTCGATCGCCTTCGGGGCCGGGGCCAACGGGGCGCGCCTCCTCTCCCGGCTCGTCGACTCCTACGGCGACGAGATACTCGAGGGCGTGGTGGCGGGAACCCTCCTATTCCACCACGGCATGCAGATCGCGGCCGAGACCCTGGCCGTCGACGAGAGGCATCTGGCCGAGCTCCAACTGCGGGAGTCCTTCAGCACGGCGCTGAAGGACGTCGCCTCGTTCGCCTGCCGACTGGTCCGCGACCAGATCCTGCTGCGGCGCCGGGCTCTCAAGGAACGCCGCATCAACCTGATGAAGATCTGGAGACGCCGTCGGGACAGGGGGTCCGATGAACTCGAACAGCCGGAGGATGATGATCTCGCCCAGCGAGAGGAAGTCCTGGCCGTCGCCAGAAAGAGGGGGTTATTCGGTCGCCTCATGAACCGCATATTTGGCCAAACCTAGCGGAGATCCTCGATTGCCTGGATAGGGCCCTCCGCGACATCCTGAATCGTTGGGTGCAAGGTCACCTCAAACCACCCCTCGAGCGTGACCAGATCCCGGCTCCGGGGCCAATTGTACTCCGAGGGCCACCACCGCAGCAACTCGCGTTCAAAGATCCGTTCCGCGCGGGTCGCCAGATACATGATGAAGTCATCCTCCGTCTCGACCCGCGGGATGAGGTACGAGCCCAGGTTCCGATCCAGCAGCAACCGCGGCGGAGGTTCCACGCCGGGCAGGTCGTTGAGCCAAGCCACGAAGGGCAGCTTGGCGCCGAGGGTCACAAGAGAACGATTTAACACCCCTCGTCTCTCCATCACCCCTCCGCGCGACCCATCGCCAGCAGCTGTCTTGCACGTCGGCGCCGCTCACGGGCCGCACTCCACCTAAACACCAGCACGATGAAGAGGATCGCTGCCCCGGTGAGCAGGGCCGCGCCGATGTCCAACACGGTCAAATCTTGTCGAATGAGGCGGATCGTCAGGACGAAGAGGGTCGGGAGAATCTGTATGCACGCGAGCAGCAACAAGAGACTGTTGAGGTTGCGCGTCTCCGCCTCCGCCATGCGGGCCGAGTGGATGTGTATCAGGTGCTCGAGGACGCCCCTGTGCGCCTGAAAATTCTCCATCTGCCGGCCGATGCCAAAAGCTTCGCCGATCGAATCGGATAGCGCCTGAGCCGTCCGATAGCGGAAGTTCCGGATATCCCAGAGACTCATCGCGGAGGAAAATTCGATGCCCAGTCTCTCGATGACGGCAAGCTCGTCCCCGGCCCGGTGCTTTCCCGCATGCTGCAGTTCGATCTGAACACGTTCCCCGACACGTGACAAGGCAGCATCCTGCAGGAGGATCAGCTCAATGATAAAGAGCGTCAAAACCTGTCCGGGCAAACGCTCCTCGTATGGGTCCAAAAATTCTCTGGGGATCTCCACAATGACAGCCTCCGAAACAAAAATCTGCGCCGACTGATACTGTGCGATGGATCGTAGCGCAGCGTTTCGGAACCCCTCTCCCACAATGACCGCTGGCGATTCTGCCTCGGCAGCCAGCATCTGAGCCAACATGTCGGGATCCTTGGGACGCTCCGACAGAAAGAGGGCCGCCCGCGGTGTGCCCATGAGACGAATCCGGTGCCTGGCCAGCCAGTCCTGGAGGCTCGACCGCAGCCGGGGACCCCCGGGCTCATCGACCTGAAGGTTGGATCGCGCCATCTGATCCAACAGATGGAGCGGAGAGGCCGCCGCACCCGGGATCATGAGGGTCACCACCCCCAGCCCGGTCGGCTGATGGCTGGTCAGATACACGCTGGTCCGCTGTCTCCCGATCTCACCCTCATCCCCCGGGCAACCGAGCACAACCATCTCTTGCGAGGGTAGCCTCATCCGCTTCAGGTCGGTCGCGATGCGACTGCTAAATTCCGAGGATGATGTCGCGGACATTAGCTGGAGATACAGCGCCTCGGTTCCCGTGGGTTGGGGACCGGGCTCTGGGGAAACTCCTGCTTCGAGGCAGCACGGCAACAGGATGTAGAGATCGCAAAATGGGACCTGATGCGCCTCGGCCTGCCGCCGCAGGGAATCGGCCAACGCCACGACGTCCTCTTCGGGATGGGCCGACGTCATGCCCGTCGGCGCGGGATCGGGAGCTTCAAGGGTACGTTCATAGTAAAAGGCCTCCTCAACACCCGACCCGGTGCGCACGTGGCATCGACGCCGGGCATACAGGGGGACCTCCTCCCACTGATCTGCGACCCTCAGTTCCTCAATCGACAGATCCAGCAGCGAGCCGTCCACTTCGGATCCCGCGTCACTCAACAGGCACAGGTATCCATCAGGGGCTATGCAGGTCCGATGGCCCCCTAACACCGCCGACCTTATCCGGGGTTCACGCCCGAAAAGCGCCCGCAACACGGCGCGGTCTCTCAGCGTCCCAAATACAAAAAGCGGCAATTCCTTGGCCCGACTCGCCGAGGCCGAGGGCGGCCCACCTTCTCCGTTGTCCGGGCCATGATCTATCATAATACCCATGCCTCTTTAGCGGCGGAAGCAGGGTTCCCGCGAGACATTCCTTTCCCCGCATCACATTTGTCGCGAAGGCCTGATCTGGCTCCCGACGGGAGGCAACCACCACCATGTGCCCGGCCGACTCGATTGCCTGATCGATCGCTTTCTGAAACCGCGCCTGCCCCATCCGCGGCAGGCTCGCCTCGCTCCAAAAGCAATTCAGACCCCGGGCGTTCAGGTACTCGTACACCCGGCGGGCAAGATCCAGGTCCCTGCTGCTGTACGAGATGAAGACATCTGAGGGCATAGGCGCCCCAATGGCGGCAAACCGAGATTAGACGGTCGACAAAACTCGCGTCAAGGTGCCACCTCGGTGTTCGACCCGCGCAAGTCTCACGCCCATAGCCGCATGGGACGAGCAACGCACGCCTAGTTCCCCATGGACGCTCCGGAAATGCGAACCGGTCCCGGCTTTGTATGGATAAGGCAAGCGCTGATGACAACGGCACCCGATAGGCAACGCAGGTTCTTCTCGACTCGACTCGAATCGTTCAAGTCAAGTCGCCACACCCGACGCTTCCGGGCTGTTCTCGCGTCCAGGACTCGGGTTTCGTCCCGACGCCGCATCGGGGAGCGGCCAGGACACAATGGCCTCACCCCGACGTCGGTAGCCCCGCCGAGCCACAGCGCGCCCTTGCCCAATGGTCGGCGAAGCCAGCCCCGGCAGCGTCCAGGGTTCGGCCCCAGAACATGGGCGACTGCACCACGGTCCCCGCGAACCGCTCGCCCGACCCCCAGAATCGAGGACTCTCACCCCAGTCTGAGGGCGATCCTATCCGCCTGGGGCTTCCGGCCCGCCGCCCGCGTCAGCGTCACGGGGACCTGCAACTACGACTGTTCGTTCTGCCACAATGAGGGCAATCACAAGAAAGACAAAGGACTCGCCCCCGAACGATATCGCGACATCGCCGGTGCCTGCATTCGGCTCGGGATCCGCGCCGTCAAGTTCACGGGGGGCGAGCCCCTGTTGCGGCGGGATCTGGAAGAGATTGTCCGCGCGTTCGGCGGCCTGGGCCTCGAAGACCTGTCCATCGTCACGAACGGCCTATTGCTCACACCGTGCCGGCAGCAAAGCCTTCGGGAGGCAGGCATACGGCGGGCCACCGTCTCCCTCCACAGCACCGATCCGATAGAATACTCCAGACTATTCAACTGCCACCCGGACCGTCTCGATTCGGTCCTGGAGAACATCCGATCCCTCGCCGAAACCCTGCCGGGCTCGAAAATCAATGCCCTCATCATGCCGGGCCTGAACTTCCCGCATGGGCTGATACCCCTCGTCAAACTGGCTTCCTCGCTCAGGTTGCCGCTCAGCCTTCTGGCCACGCTCGACGGTTCACCCTCGATAATCCCGGACTGCCGGCGGCTGATCGAACGGCACTTGGGGGTGACGGAGGAGGAGGTTGTCACAAAGAGGCTCGGGTCGTGCTCCATCCTGCACCTGGTGGGCGGGGCGAGCGTGGAGATCGATGATTTCCGTCAGCAAGGGGCCGAGCGCGCGAAATCCAACCCCTATTGTCTCCGCTGCCCCGTCCGGGCCATCTGCGTCGAGGGCCCATACGCGCTCCGGATCAAGGCAGATGGGACCGCTAAACCTTGCCTCGCGCGCTCCGACAACGAGGTGATCCTGTGAGTGCAATCGTCATCAACCTCGTCGGGATGCCGGGTTCGGGCAAGAGCACCCTGTGCGCGCGGGCGCGAACCACAGGCTACGGGGCTTACTACATGGGGTCGATGCTCGAGGAAGCCTGCCTCGCCGCCGGCCTGCCGTCCACCTACGCCAACAAGATGATGATGGCGTTCAACCAAGACGCCTCACTGGTCGACTCCGCCATCCCCAGGATAGCGGCACTCGCCGCATCACACGATGTCGTGTTAGTCGACTCCGTCCGGACCCGCATCGAGCACTTCACCATTGCCTCGGCTTTCAAGAACTCTCTGCTCGTTGGCGTCGTCATCGACCAGGCCACCAGGGTCGCTCGCCTCCTGCGTCGCGACGGGTCCGGCCACCGCTCTATTGCCGCCCGCGATGAAGCCGAGCTGGGTATCAAACCTGACTCGGGCGGCCGGCTCTTCGAGGTTGGGATCCTACTGGCCACGTGCGACCACTACGTCTTGAACTGCGGCAACGACGATCTGCTCTTGCCGCAACTGCAACGCATCATCCGCGAGCGGCGCCATCAGGCGGATCCCTGGAGAGATTCGTCACATCCCCCTCTGGCCCAAACCGCCGCCCTAGCCCCAATAGGAGGAACATGAAGACAACCGACATGACCGAGATGAAGACGGAGTTGCTCAGGCAGTGCAAAGAGAACGTCCGCTCCCAACTGGAGCATGCCAAGCGCGCCATGGACGAAGCCCAGCGAGAGGCTAACTCCCACAAAGGCGCCATGGCGTCGCGATATGACACGTTCAAGGAAGAGGCCCAGGCGCTCCGCGACGGATTCGCGATGCAGGTGCAGGATTTCGGTGACGCCCTCGCCCTGCTCGATCGCATCTCGCCGGATGCCTGCCACCAGATCTGCGTCGGCTCTGTCTTACGCATCGAGCAGGACGGCGAGCCGCGCACCATCTTCGTCTCCACCGGACTCGTCTCGAAGCCCCTGACTTTCGAGGGCGAGGAGATCACCGCTGCCGCCTTTGGCTCGCCCCTCGTCCGAGCCCTCCGCAACGCCCGCGTCGGCCAGACCATCTCACTGCCCCAGGCAAGCTCAGGCCCCTTCTACCCCGGGATCGATCGCCCAGACCAGACAAGGCACATCCGCCTGATTGGGGTGTTTTAGACCACACTTCGACCCCCGATAGCGCGCTTATTGCAATTCGGATCTTGACTCTGGGCAGGACCCTCAGACGATCCTCCCGGATCACGGATCGTCGCATGAGCGCAGCCGCAAAAGTCCCGCCAGCTGACCCCGTCCCATCTCTTCCCATAGTTCGAGTGTTTCCAGCCTACGCGGCCCCCCAATTCTTAGGCCCTGATGATGACGTCTTGGCTCTCTACGACAGAGCCATAGTGGTATTTACAAAACCGCATAGGGCCTCAATACCACCCGAAGCGCACCTCCAAGACGGCGAACCCTCAATCCTCGAGACACCGTCTCGCGGACCAATGCACACGATCGCCTGGGGCGATGTCGAAGCCATCTGCGCCACCACGGCCGTCCTTCGCGGCAGCAATATCACGAACAACAAGCAACTGGGTCATGAGATCCGAATTCACCTTTGCGATGGCACGATCCTGCCCCTCTTCCTACCGGCGTCCCACGCGCAAAATGTCTTTGCGGCACTGCAAAGCCGACTCGGCGCGCGGTTCGAGGGCGGCTTGTGCCACATCGCCCCCCTCGACACCCCGCCCCCGCCCTCTCGCTTCTACACCATGCTTGGGCTAGTGCCCGTTCTCCCGTTCCTCTTGATGCCCGCATTCATACTCGCATCCTTTGCCCTCGAATCGCTTCGTGCACCCGGCACTGCAACGAGAACCGGCCAAGGCCCTACACCCTCCATGACGGGTGCCCTGGCGAGGCTCCTTCCTCGATCGCTCGGCATATCCCTGGCCGCAGCCATTGCCACACTTGTTCTTCTACCCTTTTCTTTCATCTCCCACCCCTACTTGTTTTTTCCAATAATTGTATTGGGGCCTTCATTCCTCGGAGCCTTGCTTTCCCAGAAGTTTATTGCACCCTATTTTCACTTATACGCCACAAGGATCATCAAAGTGGCGACCCCCACACCGCCCCCAAAGCTTCGCGTGTCGCATCGGACGCCCAGGACCACGCCTGGACGCCGTCCCCTGCACAGCACGCCCGTCAGTCTTCTTTTGAAAGGCATCGGCTGCGCAATCCTCATCTTCACCTATCCTCTTCAGTGTTATCTGTCCTCGTTTCTTCTTCCGTCACAGGTCACGGTGTCTGTATTCGGGCTCGCCATCTCCCTATTATTGTATTTCGCCTCTGTATTCCTGATCTACTACGGGTATCGCCTCGGCCTCAAGCCCGCGGATTCTCTGCTTCGGCGGGACAAAAGGCCGCCCGTCGTATACCTGCGTTCCTTTTCCGATGACGGCCACTTCGACTTCAATCCAAAGGGCTTTGTCCCCTTCTTATTGGGAATCGACGTCCTTGATTTTCTGCAAAAGCTTGTAGGGCCACTCGCGAATTTCCATCCTCTGCGTCTGGCCCGCCTGTGTTTCTCGACAACGCAGGATACCGCCGAGGAACAACTCGCTCGCTTCCTAAGAAAACGCGGCCCCTTCATTGCTATCGGTCGACCCGGTGACGCCATCGCGCAAGGTGGCGCCGCGCGCGCTTACGTCCCAGATGAAAATTGGCAGGACAGAGTCTCAGAGTGGATCGGCCGCGCGCAGATGATCGTCCTCCAACCCTCCGAGACAGATTCTGTTTTCTGGGAGATCGAAACGGTTCTCAACCGCGTGCCGCTAGAGAGAGTGCTTTTTTGCCTTATCCATTTCAAATCCGAACCGGATGCCTACGAACGCTTCGCCGCCCGGTTCCAATCGCAGACTGGGCTCACGATCCCGCAGGCGATCAGTGATCAGGCATTCCTTTGGTTTAGCGAGGGCAAAGCGCAACTCGCTCCGATGCGGCTCCGGCATCCCATCTTTTGGCCCTTCGGGTGCGCAGCAAATTTCTCTGCGACGCTCGCTCCTTTCTTTTCAAACATGAAGGGTCATCCCCTGCCGATCCGCCAAGCCCGTCCGGGAAGATTGCGGCGTGCGTTCGACATTGGGCTGGCACTTTCCTTTTGGCTGCCTATCATATGCGTCGCAAACATGATTCCTGCCGCTCTAGGCGCAGGCTTGTTCGGGATTTCCTCTCACGAATACGGAATTCACGAGCTTAGAATTTCAAGGCTGATTTCTGACCCTTCACAACAAGAGATTATGTTGCACGCCGACCCCAACGGTTTGTTTACGTTGCGATTGAAGCGGTTCTGGGTAGAGTTTCCGTCGCCTCAAAATGGCGATCGGCTATTCACCCTAGGCGACATCGCAGCGCTGATGTGCCGGACCGGGGCGGTCGATCCTCTATCCACTCCCCAGTTTTCGACGCTCGAGGACCGTAGTGGCAGCCTGGTACAGGCGTTGTCCAGCCGCCTCGACGGCCACTCAGAAATTCTCACACGGCGAAGATTCGCAGGCTCTGGGTTAGAGTGGTGTGAAACGGTTTTTAATGTCTGGGGCGTTGGCGGAGGGCACGATTGCTTTCGTTGCTATCACCGGGTCACCCATCTGGGTGGTCGAGAAATTGAACTTTCGTGCCTCATTCCGGTGATCATGTCGCCCAACCTCGATCCGGTAGTGCTGGAGGCCATGGATGGATTTGTTCACGCGGTGGAAGCACCCACCGTGGCGCCACAGTCAGACGTTAAATAGCGAACGGGCGTCAAGCTACGTCGGGATCACCCCCTTCGTTCGCGTGATCGGTAGCGCAACTGATCTGACCCCGGAAGGTCGGATACCCGTCCAGTCACGCTTTCGTTCCGCACACCTGTGTGGCGTGAGCGATCGACTCGATGGCGTGTCACTCGCAGGCCAGTGTGCAATTCCCCGTTAATCGGCATGGGCGAGGCGGCTTCCGGCGGGTCTCGTCTTGTCTAGGACGACCGCGTTCTCGATTTTCCCCTCGAAGGCATCGTCGTGGGAGACCAGCAACAGCTGCTCGAGGCCGGCGGCCTGGTGCAATTCGAGGACGGCGTCGGCGAGGCGGTGGCGGCTATCGGCATCGACGCCGTAGGTGGGCTCGTCGAAGATGCAGAGCCTCTGGCCGCTGAATTCCTCGATCATGGCGAGGGTCATCGAGAGCGCCAATTTGGTCTGCTCGCCACCGGAGAGCATGGCGAAGCGGCGGTCCCCTGGCGCGATCCGGAGGCTGTAATGGCCCGCGTCCCAAGAGAGTTCGGCGGCCTCGTGGTTGATGCGGTTGAAGGTGCGCTGGGCGCGCGCCGCGATCCTGTCGCAGAGGTGCTGGGCCACGGCGGGCGCCGAATCCCGCAGGACTTTGCGGGCCAGTTCCGCGAGGGCCTCCCCGGCCTTCAGGCGGGCGATCTCCGCATCGATCCGATCCCGGGCCGCGCATGCCGCCTGCCACTCTTTCTGGCGCCTTTCCTGCGCTTCGCGCTCGGCGCGGGCATGCCTCAGATCCGTGTCGGCGTTGGCCGTCGTTTTTAGATGACCCTCGTGGGCCTCTCTGGCACGCCCAAGCTCCAGCGGATCGAATGCCTTGCAGGCATTGTCTCTCGTCGCCTCCTTTTCGCGGACCGCATCCGCCGCGCGCCTCTGTTTGGCATCGCTTTCGGCCAGCGCCTGCCGCCGCTCCTCCAATTTTCCGGCGGCATCCCGCGCGGCCAAGACCTTTTCGTGGCCCGCGCGGTTCGCATCGCGCCGGGCCTCCTCGGCCTGAATCTCGTCAGGCACGGTCGCGAGCGGGGCCATCTGCCCGTCCACTTCGGCGATCCGCTTGGCCTCGGCCTCGGCCCGCGCAGCCAGACTGCTCTCGAGAGCTTTCTGCCCCGCGACCTTCTCCGCCAGCGATGCGACCTCAACCTTCAGTTGCCCGATCGTCTCGCGCAGGTTGGCAGATTCATTTTCCATCCTCTGGCGGGCACTGGCCTGATCGTCGGCCTCTTGGATGCTCTGGGCGACGATCGCTTCCTGCTTTTGCCACCAGGCCGCCGCGGCGGCCGCAAACTGCTTCACGCAGCCGTGCAGGACAACGACGCCCGCGGGAGTCGTGTCGATCCCGTCGATCCCCGGCGCGGGGGGCATCGGTTGCACCCTATCCTGCCAGCGGCGCAAGCGCTCTGCGGCAGATGCGACCACCGGCGCCGCCAGCGCCGTCGCCAACCTCCGGAACTCGCGGATCTCGCCCGTCAACTTGGCGCGATCCTCGGTGAACTGCCCCTCGGCCTTCTGGAGCGTATCGAGTGCCTTCTTGGCCTTCTGGTGCGCCTTTCGGGCCGCGTCCGCCTTTGCCTCAAGGCGCGTCACCGCCCCCCTGACCTCTGCCAGATCCTCTCGAACCTTGGAGGGATCAAACTGCCGGCACGCCTCCTTGAGGAACGGGCAAAGCCCCCCCTTGATCTGCTCGAGCTGTTCGCTCAGTGATTTCTCTCTCGCCTGGGCCTTGGTGAGTTCCTTGATTGCGGCCTCAAGCGCCTCGGCGGCAGACCCCTCCCCATCCCGGGCCGCCGTGAGCCCCTTGGCATCCCACGCCGCCACCTTATCCCCCAGGATGCCTATCGTCTCGGCCCGCGATTCGAAATCCTCCAACGCCTCCGGCAACCCATCGATAAATCCCTGAATCCTCTCCCGATCCGCCCCGGCCTCCTTGGCGGACCGCTGTTGTCGCTTGAACGCCTCCGCGCTATCCGCCAACTCCCCGTCGATCTTCTTGGCCCGCGCCTCCGACTCGGCCAGGGCCTTCTCCCTCTTGGCCCGATCCCCCTCAAGGGCCTTGGCCTGATCCCCTGCGGCCTTCGACCGCTCCTCCATCTGGGTCTGCCCCTTCTCCGCCTTGCCCCGTTCGGCCAAAAGCCGATCCCTTGCCGTCCGCTTGGTCGCCAGATCCTTGAGCCTCGCCTCCGCCGCCCGGAATGTTTCGTGCGCCGCCTGATGATCCCTGACGGTCGCGGCCGCCCGCTCCGACTCGTCCAATTGTTGTTTCGCCGACCGCACTGCTTCCGCGGACGCATCCGCGGCCGCCTTGGCGGTCTGCCATGCCTCGCGCGCCGCGTTCGCGCAACGCTCCAACTCCTCCCACCGTTGCTTCGCCTTTCGGGCCCCCGCTTCCTCCCTCCGCGCCGTTTCCAGTTTTTCGGTCAACTCCGCGACCCTCTTGCTGGCCGCATCGAGCTTCTCGGCACTGTCCTGGCGCTCTTCCACCCGCGCCTGCGCCGCTGCCCGATCCTCTTGCTGCCCGTGTATCAGGTCCTCGATCTGATCGACGACAGGCTTGAGGCTGTCGAAGCAATGGCGGAAAACGTCCACCTCCAGCAGCGGCTCAAAGAACCGTTTCGCCTCGGCCGGCTTCGAGTCGAAGGGCAAAGTCAGGCGCCCCTGTTTCACCCCGACCAATTTCTCGAACAGCTCCGCTAGCCTCTTGGCATCGCCGAGTCGAAACAGGCGACACAGGAACTGGCGCACCTCCTCGTCCCCCTCCGCGCAGATGCTCCCGTCGGCGCAGTCCACGACTTTCGGGCGCCGTCGGCTCTGGGCGCCCACCCCCCGCTCCACGCGGTAGGTCTCGCCGCCGTGGCCAAAGGTCACGTCGATCTCGCCGGCCTTGGCCCCGTTGCGCAACAGATACGTTGCCAACTGAAAATTCTCCGCGTACTGGGGCTCCGCGAGGAAGAGGGCGTAGCCCAGGCTCTCGATGAGCGTGCTCTTCCCGTGCCCGTTGCGCCCCGCGATGCGATTGATCCCGGGCTGAAACGTGACCGTGACGCCTTCGCCGTCCGGCCCATCCCCGTACGACTTGATGTTCTGCAGACGGATCGATTGGATGATCATCGGGTCTCCCCTCCTTCAGCTTTGCCGCCGGCCTGTCCCGATGCCGCCGCGGCGAGCGCGTCCCGCACGCAACCCAACAGCGGGCTCTGCAGCACCTGTTCCGCGAGCGCATCGCGGGACGCGCCGAGGCGGACGGACTCCTTGAGCCCGAAAAACAGATCGGCGAATTCCTGGGCCCGATCACACAGGCCCCACAGTTGCTGCTCGTCCACCACGGAGCGGATCGCCCCTTTCTCCAGATCTTCCCGAGACACCATCGCCGCCCCGTCGGGGCCACCAAAACCGCCGCCCTCGATATTCAGGCGCGAGGAGTCGATCGACACCGCAAATACCCCGGCTCCCTCACGGATCTCCTCCGAGGCCACGGCCTGATCCAGGGCGATGCGATTGAGGTTGAGTCGACCCACCAGCCTGAGATCGATCACGGCCTCCGGCGGCGCACGCCCCTCACGGATCTCGGCGACGGCCGCTTTCACCAGCGCCTCCGACCCGTGCTTCGTCTTGTTCCCGAACGGCGAGCAATCCAGTTCCACCATCCGGCACGGGCGCCGCGGGTTGCTGCGGATCTCGATGCGCGTGTCCCCGCCCGCCACCGCCGGATCGAACTCGACGACCGCATAGCCGCGCCCCGCCTGTTCCCCGGACCCCGGCGGATCGTGGGCGGCCTCCCTGAGGTCACAGTTCTCCGGCGAACCGGGGTTGCGTGCGAAATCCCCGTGCCGCATCGGCCTGTGGATGTGGCCGAGGGCGAGATAGCGGACCCTATCCTTCAGCAGCGCCAGATCCTCCCGGCTGAACCCGCCCCCCTCGCCCACGAAATAGTCGGGACCAGCGTGGAGCAACATCACGATCGGCATGCCGGGGTCCACGGCATCGAGGATCTGCCGGACCTTGGCCGGCGTCGCCGCACCCAGATACCCCGCGCCCACGAACCGCGCGCCCCCGATGTCGATCCATGACCCCCGGCGCCGGTCGGGATCCCAGGGCTTCAGGATTGCCCCCTCTGGCCCGAAGGCCGGACGCAGCAACGTCAGAAGCCCATCCTCACACAGGTACTGGACCCAGGTCGGCTCGTCCGAGTGCACGAAATGCTTGTCGTGGTTGCCCTCGATCGCCACGACCGGGATCCCCGCCTCCTTCAGCAAGCCTAGCACATCCTCCGCCTGCCTGAGGTGCGGCGGCTCCACCTGCGAGCGATCGAACAGGTCCCCCGCGATCAGGAAAACGTCCGCGCGATCTACCACCGCAGCCTCCGCGATGAACCGGAAGGCCACCGCCATGTCTTCGTCCGGGAGCCGGCCGTCCAGCCGCCTTCGACCCAGATGCACATCGGCCACGTGATAGAGCTTCATCGCGGACTCCTTTTTGTCAGAACTCGTCCGCACCCGTCACGTCTTTCTCGATCTCGTCCGCCTGCTTGCAGACGGCGAAAGCCACGGACACCAGCTCCTCGGCGGGGCAGTCCGCGGCGATGTAGATCTTCAGGCCGATCGCGTAGCTCGCCCCGATCACCGCCATGAACCACGCGCCGAGGTGCATGACGTTGTTGGCCAGCAGGAGCCGGTTCGCCACGTTCGCATCGGGCGGCTGTTTCAGTTGGCAACACGGGGCCTGCACCACCCGAAACTCCACCCCGCCAAACTCCTCGGTGCGCGAGCTGATCAGGCACGTGTGCGACCTCCCATTCTCGAACTCCCAGGCAACGAAAAAGCACCCGTCCTCGTCCACCTGATACTTGACATCGTGGGCCTCCAGCGCGCTCGCCACCCGCAGGTCCCAGTCCTTCCCCACCTCCCCCATCCTCGGCCCCGCAAACTCCCCGATTCTCGGTTCCTGATCCATTCCGTACCTCCTTGTTCATGAAATAAAGCCCGAGGGTAAGGACTTTTCCGAGATCCCCGCACGCTCCCTGACAACCCAAAGCCCGTGCCCCATTCGCCACAAAGCACCACGGGGGTGGGGACCATGTCGAATCGCAAGAGGTAGCCGAACGCGCAAGCGTTTGGTTCGGGGGCGCTGGTGGGTTGGGCCAAACGCTTGGCGCGTTCGGCTACGTCCCGAATTTCTGAGCCATCCGCTCGGATTCGACAGAATCCGAGTGGCCGCTAACGCCTCAGGGCGGATCCATACTTGCGCGAAAGCCGCCGCATCAATTCGGGATAATGCTTGATCTGACGCCGGATCTCGAGCGCCGCGCCGAGCGTCTTGAGTGGGCCTTCCCGAAAAATGTGGTGGATCAGCGTCGGGATGTTTACGGCCCGGAGCATCCCGAAGAACGAATAGATGTGCCTTTCGGCATCGCGTGGAATCCCGGCCCCGATGCAGAAATCCACAAGGTCTTTGTCGTGTCCAATACACGTCACCAGATCGGGATCATCGTAATCATTCGTGCTGATGCGATCGAGCAATGCCTTGGCGCCTTGAAATGTCGCGCACCCATCGGCGGCAACAAGCAGCCGGAATGCCTCTGTCGCGGGAATCTTGGCCCTCGGGCCATCAGCCGGCCGGATTTCGCCTTTCAGGTTGACCCTGACGGACTCGATCAGCCGAACGATGTGCGCGGAGAACGGGGGTGGCAACGCATCAAGCCAGTGAACGCTGCCGATATAGTATTGAAGACCCACAGCCGGCGCCACGTTGTCGATTCGAAAAGGGATCACGGTCAACCCTTTTTCGAACGCCCGCTTTACCTCCGCAGCCACATGCGGCGACTCGTTGGCATTGGTGGAAAGCACCAAAACCATCATCCGGCATTCCCCGATGGCCTCCATGACCGCCGATTCGAACATCCTGCCAGGCAGGATGTCTCGCGGCGCGATCCAACAACGGAATCCGGATTGCTCCAGGCCATGACACACGCCATCTGCCACCGCCTTGTCCCCAGAGGAATAGCTGACGAACACATCGTGGCTTCGCTCGTCCATGGCCATCACGATATTGCCGACTTCGATCGGCGACAAGGCACCTCCCAGACATCACAGACCACGAGCCCGCCCCCTCGCCACCCGAGCGACAAGCGCTCTTCTCGCCCCCCTGTCGCCTCGGTTCCGCCTGCATCCAGCGCGCGCCAATACCATCAACTGGCGCGGTTCATCCTGATTCGCGGGTCGCCAAGCACCCCGACTACGACGGCCTCGGCCTCGGCTTCGCCCATCCAATTCTTCAGGCCCAGACCAAGAACGAACCCATTCGGGCAGGCCTGGGGCCGGATGGCCATGAGGGCATCGAGGGCCTTCCGCACGGCATCCGGCTGTCCCGTCAGCGCCCGCAACAGGATCACCAACGCGACCGCCGCGCTGCGCGAGACGCCCATCTTGCAATGCACCAACAGACCCTCCGGGTGGGTCCGATCCACAAGGGCGAAGATCTCGCCCCACTCCCCACCCCGCATCGGCCGGAACCCGAGATCTTCGGTCTCCCGGCTTTCGACATCGTCAAAAGCGACATGGAGGACGCTCTTCGCCTTGCGCAGCATGGCCCGGGAGTGCTCCGGTTCCCGGATCGATATCACGTTCCAGAACCCCGGATCCATCTCGACCATCTTCTCGGCCCCCTCGCGGCTCGCCACCGCTAGATGCCTGCCCAGAAAATCAATCCTCAACCGTGACCCCCTTCTCCAAACATTCTAATTAGCATCACCTGGCTCATGTCCTTATCCCGTTCCTTATCGGACAACGAGTCGTACGGGATCAGGTCCCGGTGCCGGAGCTCTGCCCTCAGCGCCGCCTTGTCGGCACCGCCCTCGGCGGGAGCGAAGCCCTTGAACAACTTCTCGGCGCACCACCGGTCGCGCTCCACGCGCGCGAGCACGGGCAGCGGGTCCTCGCCGGGCTTCTCATGCAACCGTCGGCGATGGAGGCGCCATTTGATGGGGGCGTGATCTGCCGCCTGACGATTGGAGTCCCTGTCCTCCTCCGGCAGGTGGTGCCAGACCTCGTCGGCCAGCTCGTCCGTCGCCGCCCCCCCTGCGGCGATGAGTCTGCCCATTTCCTCGAGCCTCGCGGCCGCGTCCGATGCCCGATGCTGGCGGATGCGTTGGATGTCCCCCAACAGCGAACGCGCTCCTGTCCCCGGGGAGTGGTCCGGCCATTCTCCCTTCCCATGGACACACTCATAGAAGAGGGCGATCCGCTTCGCCAGACGATCGCGCCCGCGACCCTCGAAGGCCTCCATGGTGCCGATGCCCATGTGATCGCTAAAGACGAAGACGGGAAGGCCGGACACCATCTCGTTCAGATCGTGCTGAAAACGCGCGCGCTGCCCCTCCGAGGCATGCTCGAAGTAGACGAACGACTGCAGATCGCAACACCCCTCCTTGCGCCGCCGCGCCAACTTCGGCAGGAGGACCCTGGCCGCGGCCACCGATGCCGCGCCCTCGGCCTCGACGAAGTAGACGCTGGTGACGCGATCGGCGCCGACCATTCCCCAAAGCGGACATCCATCGTCCAGCCATTCCCTGTCATTGGCGGGCATGCGCAAGAAAGCGACGGCGGGCAGAACGCCGGACCACTGGGGTTCGACCGCGAGCCTGGCGGGGCCATCGGCCCCGACGTGATACGCGGGGTTCGTCCGCACGAATCGTTCCGCAGCGACCGCCGGCTCCCGCGCAAAGAGCGTCACCGCCAGCAACCTGCCTGGCTCAAAGAAGCCGATGCGCAAGGCCTGCATCGCCAGCGCGTCCGCCATCGGCCCATCGCCCACGATGACCACTTCCGCGCGCCGCTGTCGCGCTTCGGTGAACCGGTCGATCCATCGTTCGGCCATTATGCCGCGAGCCGTGGCCGCGTGCCTATCGACTCCCTCGACATCGCATCGGGCCTCACCCGCAACCGCACCCGAAAGCGCCCGGACGCCCGCCACCGATTCCAGCCGCACGAGGCACTTCACGCGCTTCTTGCGCTTCTTGCGGGACCCCCGCTGACCGGACAGCATCCGCGATAACGTCCCCGCCCCGCGAAGATTGGCCTTCTCGTCACGGCTGACCCAGAGGACCTTGCTGGCCTTCCGGCAACCCACGCTCTCGAGCACCGCCTCGTCGCGCATGTCCCCCTCCACGACCAACATCCCGTGGGCCAAGCACCATTGCCGCACCGCCGCGGACACTTCCCTATCCACGCCCACGACCTTGCCCTTCCTTCCCTCGTGCCGACGGCGCAGGTCCAGCGCCAGCCGTCGACCGATGGTCCCCAACCCGCAGACGACGGCGTGGCCGCCGAACAGCCTTCGCCGACGCAGACGGATCCCGGCCCAGAGCAATTCATAGCCGGCCAGCAAAAACGTGGAAACGGCCGCGCCGATTCCCATCGCCCTGCCCACCTCCAAAGTCCAGTGCAGTTTGGACCCGGCCTCCCTCTCCACCGCATTCGTCTGAAGGATGGGCAGTCCCACCGCATGGTTGAAGCCATCCCACCCGCTGAACCCCTTGAGCCTGCAGAAGCCCGCCGTCCCGAAACCTACCGAGCCGAGCACGAGCGCCACGGGCAAGCAACGGAACGCCAGCGTTCTCCACCTGTACCGATCCAGAGCCTCTTTATCGGCGGCCTCGTGATCCTCCTCAGCCATCATGCGGCGCCATCCGAAATCCTTGACCGTGCGCGGCGGCCCTCCCCCCGATGGCACCACCCGATCGACGACCTCCCCCGCCGGGTGAGGATTGCTCCTCCGCCTCACAGCCAAGTGCCAGATCTCTTGCGGCCCTTCCTTAATCCGGCGCCGCGGTTGAAGCGCCTCCCGAACCACGCAGGCCGTCCCGCCTTCCCCACCGGCGTCGATACCATCCCAGAGCGCAACCACCAGATCGGCCTTCTTCAGCAGCCGCTCGCCAACGGCAACATACACCCCCACAGCGCCTTTACCGCCCGGCGTTTTCACCAATTCCTCCCGTCTCGCACGCCCCCTGAGCCCATGGAACGCCTCGACGGCGTTCGGCTCCTCGAAACCCCCCGTGTAAGCCGCGACATCCTCGGGCAAAACCGCCTGCAACTCCCAGCCAGCCTCCAGCGCCACCCGCGCCACCACCTGGTCCGCCCCGGGCGCCAGCGCCGACTGCAACACGAACTTTCGGTACCCCGCATTAAACGCCCGCTCGCGCAGCTCCCCCAGCAATGCCCGCACGGCACTCTCGATCCGCCCGAGTTCTCCGGGAACGAGATCCCGATGGCCCGTCACCGACACCCGCAATTCCCGGCGCCACCATCCCCGCCGCGCAAGCGCCCGCTCCTTGACGTTCATCGACATCGGCTCCCTCAATAGCACCTGAAAAGCATGCCCGGACCCCGCCTTCCGGGCCAGCGGCAATTGAGGGCGTTTTGGCAGAAAAAGGCGCCGGGCCGGGCTTTGTTGTTTCATGATGAAATCGCTGACACACATCTTCACCTTGGGAGTGGGTCTCGCCATGGGCGCCCTCGCGGGCAGGTTGGTCTCACCGGGCCAACTCGGATTCTTGGATGATGGCGAGGCGGCCGCGCGCCAGTGGTTGGGCCTCGCCCGCGACTCTATGGCGCGGCCGACAACGCCACTCCCGCAGGAGGCGGAAACCGCCCAGGATGACACGTTCGATGGATTCACCCGATCGTTCGCCGAAGCTCAATCCGCCGCACAGGCGCTGGGCGATTCGCCCACCTCGGAGCAGATCGCCGAAGTCCTGATCGAAATCGACGCCTGGCTATTCGAGTCAGCGGATCAACCGAAGGCCGAGGCCTTGACCGACGAGTTGATGGGTGACCTCCGCGCGGTTGTGGGGCAGGAGGTCGCCGAACTCCATGGCCGGGCGCTGCGCTCGGCCACGGGCGAGGAGGGCGCCCAGCTCCTCTCGCAGGCCGGCCGGGCACTGGGGCGGTATCCCCTCTCGGGTGATGAAGAAATCATGGAGGAGGCCCGGCGTCTAGCGACCGAGCACGCCGAAACAGCCGCGAGGCTACAGGTGATCCAGCGCCAGCGCTATAATCGGTGGGCGGCCGACCAGATCGAATCCGCCCTGAACGGTTATCACGCAAACGGAAGCTTCTGGAGCCCGAAGAAGGAGAACGCCGCCCTCATCGATTGCGCATCGCGCAACCTCGGGCCCGTCGATCCCAACCTGCTTGAGCCGGCAGTCTTGACGCTCTACGAGTACGCGATCGAGCTCACGAAGAAGAGCATTTCCGAAAAGGAGGCCGTCGATCTCACGAAACGTCTCTTGGACCCATCGACGGGGCGCCGCTGCCTTGGAGAGTTCTGATGAGGACGCCGGCACACCTTATTGCACTTGCCATATGTTCGCTCGGCACGCTGGTCTCTCCAGCCGCCAACGGCAGGTATCTGCCCCTTGAAAGCGCTTGGGCTCTGGCCCCGGACGGCGCCCGGAATCTGAACCAACCCAACGCCGTGGCGCGCCCCCGAACGACGACCATTGCTTCCACGACCCGCCCGACTCCGCCGGGCCTCCGGCCCCGGCCACTCGAGCTGCTCGCCGATGCCCTACAGCGCAAGCGCCCAATACAACTCGGGGGGTCCCCGCATAAGGCCCGGCAACTGATCCTAGAGATCGAAGAGGGTTCCGTCTACCAAACCAAAGCCGCGTTGCGCGGATACATGGCTGAGGCTCTCTACATCGACCGCAATTCCGATACCAAGTACGTGAGCAAGCCAAACGCCACGCAACATGACGCCTATCGAATGGTGCCCGGGCGCCAGACGCCATCCGGGACACAGATCAAGTATCATAAGAGCGGGGACTCGGCGACCTACGCCAGAGACATGGTCAAAGATTGGCGCGCCGACCGCTTCGCCGTGCCCAATGACCACGTCGCTGCACTGCAGGACCATTGGAGAGCCCGAGCCAAGCAGTTTGAGGCCGCCGGCCAACCGGATCAGGCCAAGCAGGCCAAGCGCCATCTCGGCCGGGTCGCGCGCATTGGCGCCACATCCGCCGAGATCGAGAGGGGCGTCGCCGAGGCCGCCCGCACCGTCGCCCGCGAGCGCGCCTCGGCCTACCTTCCCCTAGCCGCTTGCGGTGGCTTGATCCTGGGCCCCACCGCATGGGACTGGGCGCGGGGCGAGATCGGCGCCAACCAGGCGCTGTATCGCGTTGCCCGGGGGGCCATCGTGGTCGGCGCCGGCTTCGGGGCTGACGTTCTCCTCAAACGCTTCAAGGACGGCTCCCTCCGCGGAACGCTCAGGGGCAACGGGATCATCGGATCCGCAGTCGGCCTCGCCGAGGCCGTATGGCTAATCCACGAGCACGGCGGCCAGGCAGCATTCCACCGCCCGGAATTCTACGAGTCCCTTGGGGGCAGCGTCGGCGCCATCACCATCGGGACCACCACCTTCATCGTCGTCACTCAGGCCGCGGCGCCCACGGGCCCATGGGCCCCCGTGATCGGGGGCGGCGCCAGCCTCGTCACAGGCACCCTGGCGCACCTGGCTGGCCGCAGCACCGCCCACATGTTCATTGCAATCTTCAACCCAGAGATGCTCCGCCAACAGGAACGCCAACAGCTCGCCACAGCCCGCGCCCAGATCGACGCCATGTCGCCGACAACCCATGGAACCGGGATGAACGATTCATCCCAAGGTCAATAGGTTCCCCGCTTGTTCGCCCGCCAATCTCGGACGAGCCCCCCGTGTGACAGTCAGGTTACGCCGTGCTGCTGATGCCGGCGCGCGTTGACCTGCCGCGCCGTACAAGCTATATCGACGGCTGATTTGCGGATGCCGGCCATGCGAACTGAAAAGCCAAAAGTCTTTCTCTCGTATCGCAGGGAAGACCCCGTGGCCAGTTCCCTGCTATTCCTGATTTGCGAGATTCTGGAACACCGATTCGAGGTCTTTTACGATATCGATTCGATCCCGGCGGGCGCCCGCTGGGATCATTTTGTCGCCGATAATGTCAGGCAATCCAGTGCGGTCGTCGCCGTGATCGGGGATACCGTCGCCTGGCTGGGCGGCCAAGACCCGCAGACCGCCCGGATCTGGCAAGCCGGCGACTTTGTCCGTTTCGAGTTGGAGACCGCCCTTCAAGAGCAGATTCCCATCGTGCCCCTGCTCTTGAAACGCGCGCGGATGCCGGCGCCCGTGCAGATACCGGACTCCTTGCGGGACTTCTGCAAATACAACGCCTCCGAGGCCCAACCCGGACCGGATTTCAGAACCCGAATCGCGGCGCTGATGGACTCCATGCCATTGCGCCACCAGAACTCGCCAGCCCAGAATTACATCACGAAATATCTGCCCCGGGCCCCTGCGCGCACAACTCCCGAGAACTACGCGAATCTCCAGACGCTCGAGGGGCATTCCTCGGGCGTCTTGGCCGTGAGGGTCACCGCTGACGGACGTCGCGCTGTATCGGCGGGCTGGGATGACCGGATCCGCGTCTGGGATATCGCGGGCGATGCGTAACCCGTCGGACCGGTTTTGCCGGTCCTTCGGGGCCCCAATGCTCGTCCAATCACCCGCGCCCTTCAGATCAAATCCTCGGCCGCCATGGCGTCGGTCCTGCCCAGGCTCCCAATCCCAGAGTCGGCGCCTCGTCGGAAAATTCTATAAAACATGCGGCCGACATCGGAATCGGCGAGCGTTTCCGTCTGGGCGATGACCCAGGGCATGTCTCGGTCCGTGGCATCTCGGCCGCACAACGGTGCCTCAATCATCCCCAACAGGCCCCACTTGTTGGACACCACCGCAGCCACGCGAAACCGTTCTGGGTCGACTTCGCTCGCCCGGAACGACTTCAGAATCTTCCGCACATCAAATCCGTAAAGCGCCACCTTTGGATTCTCGAGCAAGGCGTCGAGAATTCGAACGTCTTCCGTCAGCAAACCGAAAATTTTCTCCCTGGTCGGCGCTGTGATGACCCAACGCGAGCCGGGCACCATGCCGACGCCCATCGGCGCGCAGTCTGAATCCTCGTTCCACACTGACCGGTCCTTAGCGGATGATCGTTGGTTCAGGAGCCACGACCATGGCAGGGCAAAGCGACGTCCATGCTTGAAAACGCGCGAAAAGACCCAGTCACGACCGTAGGTGTACGGAGGAAATCGCTCCGCAAAATACCCGCTATACAGTTCATCGCTCAACTGCCCCATCGACCGCCAGGCGAAACAGTTAACGACGATGGCATCGCCGGTCGCACCTCCATCGCGTCCCGGGTCATCCAACTCGATCGAGCAGCAGCCGGGGGGCAGCGGCTTCCTCGTCTCCTGAACCCAGGCCACGTCCCCGTGTTCCCCCTTAACCCTGCGACGAAAATCCCGGACCAGAAAATGTCCCGGTGTCGATTCGCGTATCAACTGGGCCAACCGCCCCACCAGATGCGTCACGCCCGATTCCCTATCGGCGCCGCGGGCGTCAATATACTGCGCCTGAAGCCACTGGAGGCCTGGCACGCAATCGGCCCAGGTGGCGCCCTCCACCCACAATGGGATCACTTCCAACCCCTTTCCCTTCCCATACATTAGCTCGGTGCCCACGTAGTCCGATTCGGCGGTCGCTCCCGACGCGATCAGCACAACGGCAAAGCTGGCTTCGATCGCGCCCCGGATGGCGCGATCCCAGTTTGGAGTGCCCGGCTTTAATTCGAGATCAATCCACGGGCGTATCCCGGCCTCTTGCAAGGCACGGGCCACCTCGACGGCAATCTCCTGATCCTCCCTGGCGTAAGAAATGAAGACGTGCGTCCTCATGCCCCTCGGCTTGTCAGAATCACTCATGCTTTCGTTCACTCATGGGCCCACTCTGCCCTCGTCGTAACCGCCCGTCCTCGATGCTGATTCTGTCCGTGCCGTGAACGATCCGTCAACCTGCTTCGGTCACCACGCCACCACCACATCAAGCCGCCATCGCGTTGATGCGCCCGGCCCAGGCGGTCACCATTTCCTCCGGAAGAGCCTCGAACCTTGCCAGCGCGTCGATGACCTGCTGCGGCGACGGAGGGTTCAGGCCGACGTGGCGAAGGGCCCTGGTCAGCCGCTGGGCCTGCGTCGGAAGCATGAAGGATGGATTCGCGCGCGGATTCCGTTCGGTGCCCGCCCTCACCGTTTGTGCGACCCACAGCGCCGCCCCCATGTGCCCGGCCACCCCCTCTTCGCTGAGCCGCGATCGCAGCAGCGCCGAATCACCCGCCAGATTTTCCGCCAGCGCAGGGAGATAACCGTCGGGCTCCGGAATCCCATCCTCGTCCTCCACTTCCTTATAGAACAAATCAAGCCAGCGACAGACTGGCCCAACGACCATCGCAGGGCCAATCACGCCCCTCCTATTCCAGTAATGTAGGAGTGACACCATTGTTCTGAGAACATCCAGGAAATTCCCCAGCCCGTTGATATTGGCCCGTGTCACGTGCCGATGGAGGACCCGCTGTTCGTGGCGGTCCAAGAATTCGAAGATGGTCTTTTCCAATGCCGCCCGATCATCCGCCTGACGCTGCAACCAGTCCGGCACGGTGTCGGGTCGGAGCGGGTCGCGCGCCCGCACGAGGAATCGGCGTTGGCCCCCAGCCCTCAACACGCCGTCCGCATAGCGGATGCTCAGATTTCTGAGGTACGCGACAACATCCGCCGGGCCCATGGTCCTGCCGAGTTCCTCGAGGCGCCCGACGAGGCCGTGCCCCGTCTCCGCGATCTCGCGATCGATATCGGAACCCGATGCCCCGCCGGTCGGCTCATGGGTCAGGCGGCTCTCTTGGATGACCCAGGCCGGATCGCTCTCCACCCCGGTCTTCCCAAAGGTGGCGATCAGGGTGCAGGTGGCCGCGTCGCCGATCTGCGCCAGCACGTTGTCCGGCAACTGGAGGGCCAATCGGTCACGTGCCGACTCGGTGATATTCTGGCTGAGGATCGGCTGGGACTGGCCGGCCAGCCGGATGGCCAGACGCAACGAATAGGGTCGGCCGCGCGCCGCGATCGCATATTCTACATCCAGTCGCCCGTCCGCGTTTAGGTGCGCGCCGCGCACCACCGGCGCCTCGGTTTGAGTGTCGTCGGGGGCTTCCTCCGGCGCACCCATTGAGCCCGAGACGAATTTCTTGGGGTGGATCGGTTCGCATCGGATATCCCCGTCAAACAGCCCCTCCACGGGATCCTCCTTCTGCCACCACGCGAGGCAGGCCTCGCGGTTGCGACCACAGAAGGCCGCGGTGGTAAAATTCGCGCTCCCTGCCACGACGAGCACCTGTCCCTTGGCGTGGAACGCCACCAGCTTGGCGTGCAGGCGCCTGCCCTTGCGGCACAACACCTCGCTCAACCCGACGCGGCGACCCACCCGCCCCAGGAGGTTCGCCGGCAAGTTCCCGGAGTTCTGCTGGCTGATGAGACTGACCTGACATCTCGGCCACTGGTCGCGGACGCGCCGCAGCAGGGCCAGATCCGGATCGAAGAATGGTGACAGGGCCGTCACGCGCGTGACCTGCTTGCCCGCGAGGCGCGAGACGATCTCGTCCCAAAGCGTCCCCCCGGCACCGCAGAGCAACTCGGGGTAGCCCGCCGGCGCCGCGACCGATCCCCCTGCGCCAAGCCACCGGACCTCGGCAGCCAGTTCGTCGATCCAACGGCCGGCGATGTCGCCAGTCCGGCCATGCGCCTGTTTCGCGCAATCCCGAAGGAAACTCAAAGCCTGCCGGATCAGCGCGGCGTTCGCCGGTGGCCGCCCATCGGGGACCTGCGCAGACACGCCGTTGGCCAATTCCAGGTTGTGCGTACATCCCGGCTGGGTCAGGTTATGGCTGCCGCAGATAAGGTGCGCGGCCTCGCCGGACAGCAGCACGCTGAGCTTGGCGTGGAAGACCCCCCGCTCCACGTCCACCGGCACCAGCAGGTAGCGCCTGTTGAGGTGTCTCGAACCAGAACCCTCGCGAGCGAGTCGCCGATACTCCCGGCCATCCATCAGGACCACCACGCGTCGAGCGCCCTGCAGCGCGCTGGAGCGCAGGAGACGCGCCTCGAAGAACATCGGGTCAAAGTTATATGTCGAAAGGATCGCGACCCTCGCCTCGGCCCCCTCGAACAGATCCAACCACTCCAGCGACTTCATCGCGCGCCCATCCTCCCGAGTTCCGCTCGCAGGCAGGCCGCGCCCGCACGCGTCAGGCGCAGGCACCCCGACCCGTCTGCCGCCTCCTCCGCATAACCGATGTCCTGCACGATCCGGATCGCGCTGGCTAGCCGCGCATTCTTCACGCCGATCCGGTCATATCTCAAACCCCTCCCGTGGATGCGATCCCCATCGGATTGGAAGAAGGCCTTGATCTGCCCAAAGCCCTTTTCGAGCGCCAGGGTCTCATGCAGCCGAACGACGAATCGCCGGATGATGTAATCCCCCAGATTGGCCCATCGCGCGTTCCAAAAGTCCCCGAACCGGGACTGCAATTCGCGCCGCATCACGGGGACCGTGACGTCCTCGTAATCGTTCCCGACGGCCTGCCCCAGCCAGTTGCCGACGCCGGTGTTTTCCCATCTGGCATAGCGCATGAGGATTCCCGCCAGCATCTGAAGCGCCAGGGCCGCGGCTTCCGGAGTGCCGATGCCGAACGCTTCCCCGATCTGCCATGCCAGGCGCGCCTCGGAAATCGGATGGAGCACCCTGACTTGGCTCCCGAACGCCTCGCCGCACACCACATCGGCGCTCGAGAGATCGACGCCGCAAAGACCTGCCACATCCCGCGGGCTCATTCTCAGAAATGATGTGGGAGGGCACCGTCCCAGCGCGCGCCCGACGGCCTCCCGCACCGCAGCCGAATCAAGATCCTTCAAGATGCCGGCGAAACGCACCCCGCGGAGGCCCGCCCCGGACGTCGCGCGCACCACATGGACAAATAGCGCCTCGAGCGCGAAGGCGAAATATTGGTGAAACTGGAACATCCTCCACCGGTCTGCGATGCCCTGCAGGGTCCTCGCCGGCGCGACCTCGACCGATCCCTCTGCCCCAAAATCGACGGCCACCTCCCCGAAATAGACGGCCTCGCCAAATGTGCCCGGATTTGTCAGGAGATCTTTCTCCGCAAATCGGCCGATCAGATCCAGCAGCAGGATCAGCGAGTCCCGTCGCAGGGGGTGCGAGCCGCCGGTCTCCCCCGCCCGGGCGAAAAACATGTCGCGCAGGGTGCCGAGATCCGGGCCCCCGGCGGCGAGCTCACACAATCCCCCGCGCTCGCCCCAGGCCCCCAGATCGGCCAACCTGCAGGCATCGGGATCGGATCCCAACCTCCGCACGCAGGCGGCGCCATCGACCGCCGCCCCATAGCCATCGGCCAGCCGACGCCCGATCTCCGTCAGCTCCAGATCCATGATCGTCAGATCTTCGGGAGCCTCGTCACCGTCTTCTGGAATGGGGCCGCCATTGGCCTTAAACACCCCCAGCTTGACCAGCGAGGCGAAATAGTTGTGCATCGCCGGATTCTTGGTGAAATCGAGCCGGGTGAGCCTGAGCCGTCCCCCGCGGTTCGCCTCGCGGCATTGCTTGGCCCCCTTGGTGCCCACCAGCGAGCCACCGGCGCAGGGCTCCCCACCATGATGCTCGATGCATCCCAGCGCGAGGGCCCTTTCTCGGAGGCGGATCGCTTCCATCAGCCCACGGTCACCGGCCTCGCCCCTGACCCTCCGGTAATAGTCCGCCACACACCAGGCCAAAAACGAATAATACCGCGCCCGGGGCGTGATCGAGGTGATGCAGTGCAGCAACTGTCCCGCCAGCTTGGCCGACACGCGGCCCATCAGCCCAAGCGGATCCTTGCCATCGACCACCGGCACCATCTTGGTCCAATGCAATAGCCTCACGTTGTCGCCCTGCTTCATTGTCCCTCGCCCTCCGCAGTATGGTCGCTCATGCCATACTCCACCCGGCTCACCCGCACCCCCGTATCAGAAACAGGAAGAACAGCATCACCATCACGAAGCTCCCCACAGCACCGTCCAGGCCGCTGCTGCCACCGCCGCCGCCGGTCCGCCGCCGATATTCGGCGGGCGTCTCCTTGTGATCGTACCACCTTCCATCTCTTCCCCGATATGCCATGGTTGACTCCACTCCCATAAAGCCCGGCGCCGCCCCGGATTCCGCCCCGGACCCGAGTCCCCTCATCGGCGCCCGCCCGAAAGGCCGCCGGACAGAAACCCCAGGACGAGCAGGGCCCCGAGGATCGGCAACCAGACAGGTATATCTCATCGCGTTTTCCCTCCCCTATTCGATGCGGCGCCCCCGATTCCCTCCGCGCTCATCGCCTCGCCCGCTGCCGCTTGCGCTTCCAGGGCTCTACCGGCTCGGCCACAGTCCCGTTCGGAACCTCGCCCTGACGATTGTTGGATACGGGAGAAGGCACGATGCGTCCTTTTCCACCAGCCCTGAGCGCCCCCAGATCCTGCAACATTTCCAAACCGATCCAATCCCCTGCCCTACAAGCCATCAGGCATCTCGCCGCGAAGCCTCCGAACGGTCTCGAGCAACCGAACCCGCATTCATACGATGATGAGGTCGCGCCTTTCGGTGCAGGACATCTTAGCCCCTCCGGTGCGGCGGCGCCTTGCCGCGCCCTGATCCAGGGTGTAGGCGACGATGCGGTCGGAATCCTTCTCGATCTCGCCCAGCAGCTTGGCCCAGAGTTCCTCGAAGCGCGTATCATCCAACCAGCATTCGAAGAGGCTGAACTGTACCCGCGTGCCATAATCCTCACAGATCGACGCGATGCGCAGCAGGCGCCTGGGTTCGCTGATATCGTAGGCTACGAGGCGGAGCAAGGTCTCTTCTCCTGGGGGGTGCTCGTGCGGGTTTAGGGGCAGCAGGTCCTCCCACCAGTCCATGGCTTCAGTTTAGACGAAAAGGGCGGAATGCGTCTGGGTTCTCGATGGCGGCCTTAAACCGCTGGACCGTATCGCGGATCTGCTGGCGTATCGTGGTGCGGTGTTTGGCGTGCTCGGAACCGAACTCGCGCGTCATCCGCTTCTCGTATTGATCGAGGAAGACGCGCTTGCCGCGGTCGTCGAGCCAGACGCCTCCCGCGCGCTCGAGAAAGTTCTCGGTGGCCAGCATGCGCCGGGAGAGGAGGCGAAGGGCCAAGGAATCCGAAACCGGGGTGCGGAATGGTTCCATGATATCGAGGGCGAGCGCCCAACGGCCGGGGGCCGGCACGTGGAGCAGTCCCATGCCCGGGTCGAGACCGCCCTGCTGGATGGCGGCGACAGTCTCGTGATAGAGCAGTGCCGAGCCGAAGGACAGGCAGGCGTTCACAGCGTCTTTGGGCGGATGAGCCCTCCGACCCCCGAAGGGCGCCTCGGCCGGCAAAAAGGCGGCCCACATGGGAAAGTAGGCGGCCGCTGCGGCACCCTCGACGCCGCGCAACTCATCCATCGTCGCGCATCGGGGCACCCGCCTGAGGAGCGAACGCAGCGCCCCGAGGTCTTCGCCAGCCGGCAGCTTGCGGCCCGCGCGCAGCCGCTGGATCAGCCGGAGCTGGTTAAAGATCTTGGCCTCGACAATCCGCCGCGCCACCGCCAGGGCAAACGTCGGGTCGGCACCCCGCGCATACTGCCTCGCCCGCACCGCCGCGTCTGCCGATCCCGGCGGTAGGGCATGCCCAAGGATCTCGCCCCGCCAATCGAGCCATGCCACCGGGACCGATGCCCGGAACAGGGCGCCCAAGGCCTGGGACGTCACCTGCACCCGTTCCCGGACACACAGCCGATCGATCTCCGCCAACGGCACGCTCGTCTCATCGTCATCAGGTGAGCGGACAACGATCCGCTCAGAACGCAGGGCCACCCGGCTGCCATCGGTCTCGACATAGACACTGGCCATGGCATCACCTCACGCCCTGCCGCGCCGCCATCCCGACCAGAGCCAAAAGCAACCGGCCACGGTGGCCAGCAGCGCCGCCAGCGTCCCCGCGTATCGGCCCGGCGGGCGGGAGACCCCGTCCCTGGCACGAGGCAACGGGATGCCATACCCTGCGGCCCCCCGACAGGCCCGTTTGAGCCTCGACGAAAATTCGTCATCCTCTGCTGCTTCCCGGCACGCCGGCAACCGCAGTTCCTCGAGGGTGATGGCGCGGCACACGACCGGATGAATCGCGGCGGCGGCCGCGGTCGGCTGACACCTCACGAGATGCCTTGCCATGTCGGCGTCAGCGCCCCGACGCAGCAATTGTCCCAACCGTGTCTTGTCATCCCCCCACATTGTCCACATGAATGCCCGGAAGTGCCGCTGAAGCCGCTCTTCGACGAGGCGATCCACCGAATCCAAGTGGGTTCCGCGATAATACCGGCGCCAACCCTCCCAGAAGCGCGCCACGTCTGCCCGCATACGCTCGAAGCCCACCCCCATCCGAAACCGCGTCAGGTCTTCCAATTGGCCCAAGCACGCGATGACCGCCTCATCGGTGGGTGCCAACCGGACTCGCCCATCTTCTCCGGGTAGAAAGCGAAACCCCAGGAACGCGGCGCCTTGCGCGAGTGTCACCCGCGACTTCGTATCGTGCAGCCGCAGCCCCATTCGCCTCAGCAGAAACTCGCCACACCAATTCAGCAGGGCGCGCCCCTCTTCCTCTCCTGGCGAAAACAGGAGGCAGTCGTCGGCATATCGGGCAAAGGCGACGCGGCGACCCTCCAGAGCCTGATCCAACTCGTCCAACACCACGTTCGCGAGCAAGGGCGACAGAGGACTCCCCTGTGCCAGGCCCTTGTCCGTCGTCCTCGGTCGGCCTTCCTCGATCCCGTCACACCTCAGGTATCTCCTGACCAGCGCCAAGAATCGACCGTCTTCCGCGCGCCCCACCAGGCGCCCGATCAGCAGATCGTGGTCCACGGAGTCAAAGAACTTCTCAATGTCCAGGTCGACTACCCAAGACTTGCCCGATTGGATCTCCCGCCTCGCCACTCCAACCGCCTGGCGCGCGCTCCGTCCCGGGCGGTAGCCAAAGCTGCGCCGGGAAAACGTCGGCTCCCAATGCCGCATCAGGGCCTGTGCCATCGCCTGCAGGATCACCCGATCGATGACCGTCGGTATCCCCAGCCACCTCATCCCGCCGCCCGTCTTCCGCACCGGACAGCGGAGCACCGGCCGGGGCTCGTAGCTGCCATGAAGCAGTCCGTGCCTTGTCCGGCGCCACTCCACGCCGAAGCGGTCTCCCGCGAGGTGGGCAACCGTAACCCCATCCACCCCCGCCGAACCCCGGTTCCGCCGTACCCGGTCCCAGGCTGCCGCCACGTTGTCTGGATGCAGGAACTGCGACCAGAGCACCTCATCCCGAACCCGCTCCACCATCTCGCACGCCACCCTCATGCATTCGAAAAGCCCGGCGCCCACCGCTTTTCCGCCACGCGCAACCGACGCCCCAGGCGCGTTACCGCTTGGAAGGATGCGCGCGGTCTGCAGGAGACGCACAGTCATCCTTTCGCCCCTGGCGTCTCTTGTGTGTGAATGCGGAATGTTTCCCCGACCAACGCTTTATCCAAGCATGGACGAACGCCCGGCCCCCAAGACGCTGTCCGGGATTCCGGAGGCTCTCTTCACGAGATTCCGGGATCCTGGCGCCCCCGCGCGCGAGGCGTCGGATCTACCCGAGGGCGGGCGATTTAGCCGGGTGCAGCAGGCACCACACGCCCAGATGCAACAGTTGACCCTCGTCCTGAAACAGAACTTCTCCGGCCCACGCCTTATCGACGCCTCGCTCATGGTGATGCAAGATCCCCCGCAGCCCGAGGCATTCCTGAACGTGGATCGCGACCTGATTGATAAGGCCCTGTATCATTTGGTGGTCGGGGGAAAGGCGGACACGTCGGTCTGGGTTCGGGGCCGGGGTTGCTGGGTGCAGCATCACGTCAACAGCTTCTATGGCACCCGGGCGCGTCTGCTCGGCCAAATCCCCCGCGCCTGGCGCGATTGCCTCCACCAGATCGAGATGTTCGCCGATGATCTGGTTCGCGCGAACGCCGGCAGTCACCAGGGTTTCTGGCAAAGGGAACTCCGCCCCGAGGAATCCTATCGCCAGAAACCGGAGGACACGCAGGGGGGCCAACGTCGATGAAGCAGGGCAAACCCAGTCATCGAAACAACGCCCCGATCGGATACCCCGAATTGCCGGTGATGCTCTTCGACCGATTCCGGGTTCCCCGGGCCCCCGTCCTCAAGGTATCGGATCAATTGGCGCCCGGCGCGGAACGGGAGATCCATGAGGCGCCCCTCGCGGGGACCGATGGACTCACGCTGGTGCTGCGGAAGGACATCCTGCACGGCAGGCTGGTCAGTGGCGCGCTCATGGTCATGCCCAACCCCCCAATCCCAGAGTTCTTTCTCATACCCGAGACGAAACTGCCCCTGCGCGCGCTGCTTTCGGTGGAGGTCAATGACGAAGAGGTGCCTTCGCTCTGGGCGCGCGGCCGAGGCTTTTGGCGGCGCCACATCGTCCGGAGCCTCCGCGGAAAGGCGGCGCAACGCCTCGGGCTGATCCCGCACGCCTGGCGGCTGCGCCTCCACGAGATCGAGATGTTTGCCGACAAACTCGTGCGCCAAAGCGCCGGGAAACACCAGGGCTTCTGGGAGCGGGAGTTTAACCCGGGAGGTCGATATCAAAAGAGACCGGAGCGGGCCAGATAACGGCCAACGACACCTTTCCCCTTGGAAGCCCTCGTTCATCGGATAGAAAGGACGCTTATGCCAACCATCGATTGGGATTACCTCCGCTACCGCGGCGACCTGCGCGACCGCGACGAACTGCTGGAAACGTACCGCGTGGCCGATTTCCTGGACACGTTCGAGGAGAATCGCCGCCGGCAGGAGGACACGATCCGCAACCACCTCATGAGCGAAGGCATCCGCCTCACGCCGCGCCTGTCGCCCCGCGTCTATGGCATCTTCGAGTCCGCCTGCAAGAACCTGGGCCTCGATGCCACCGCGGAGATCTTCTGCCTCCAGGCGCCCTCGGTGAACGCGGTGGCCATCCTCGATGTCACCGAGACGGGCACCAAATCCCTCATCGGCCTAACGTCGGCCGCGCTGGAGCAGCTGGAGGATGCCGAACTGGCCTCGATCATCGGCCACGAGCTGGGGCATTTCCTCTTCGAGCACAACCGCTTCAACGCGCTGAAAAATTTCGATCCGCAGAATCCTGCGCTCACGGTGCTGCCCCCCTTCGGCGAAACCCTATTCCTCCGCTGGCAGAAGAAGACCGAGATCAGCGCCGACCGCGCCGGGCTGGTCGCCAGCCGCGACCTGAAGGCCTCCCTGCGCTCCCTCATGAAGGCCGCCTTCGGCCTCAGCGAGCGCAACGTGACCCTCGATGTCGATGCCCTGCTCGCCCAGGTCGACGAGGTCCGCGGCAAGCCCGAGTTGGCCGCCGCCGCGTTCGCCTCCCACCCCCTCCTGCCGGTTCGCCTCAAGGCGCTGGAGCTGTTCTCCCGTTCCGAGAAGGCCCGCAAGTGCGGCCTTCCCGTCGAGGGCAAGCTCCTCTCCGAGGACAAGCTCGCCGACGAGGTCGATGCCCTCATGGACCTCACCCGCCGCCACCCGACCAAGCCGCTCGTCCTCGCCGTCATGCGCGCCGTCGCGGCCGGAGGACTCCTCGTGCTCAGCAGCGACGGCGAGATCACCGACGACGAGGTCAAGATCCTCATCCAGATCCTCCACCGCTTCTTCACCGACGAGCCGCGAAAGGAACTCGAGGACCTCGTCGGTGCGCCCGAGAAGATCTCTAGGCGACTCCTCGAGGCCGTCGAGGAGGTCAAGAGACTCGGCGACGAGAACGACAAGACCTTTATCATTTCGAGGCTCGCCGACATCGCCCTCGCCGACGGCGCCCCCATGGACGTCGAGGGCGCCGCCATCATCGGCATCGCCGAGCAGCTCGATCTGCCCCCGCGCAACGCCTACGGCATCATCGTCGGCGCCGCCCAGACCGTCGGCTTCCGCGTCGACCCCAGCCTCAACCGCACCGCCTCCCTCCTCCGCGAGGCCCTCCACACCGGCATGGGGTTCATGCCCGCGCGCGGAAGGCAGAAATAGATCTTGCGCAGGACACAACGCACTTTCGCGCGGCTGTCGGTTCCCGACGGGTGGAGCGGAATATATCCAAACACACCGACTTTGAGTCTCAACGCGCTTTCGCGCGGCTGTCGGTTCCCGACCGACAAGGCCACACTAAATGCTAGGACGGTTGTGTTGTCTCAACGCGCTTTCGCGCGGCTGTCGGTTCCCGACCTTGTACGCGGTGCAACGGAACGGGAATCACGGTTCAGTCTCAACGCGCTTTCGCGCGGCTGTCGGTTCCCGACATATATCCTGACTGATGGCAATGGCCAGCCAATCGGCAAGTCTCAACGCGCTTTCGCGCGGCTGTCGGTTCCCGACGTTTCTCGGACTGATCGTGTACAAAACCCAAGGTGGTCTCAACGCGCTTTCGCGCGGCTGTCGGTTCCCGACCAAGGGGACGTTTACAACAGTCGTCGGGAAGACCCCGTCTCAACGCGCTTTCGCGCGGCTGTCGGTTCCCGACCCCGACAGAGTCGTTTTCCCCTCGGCCATCGGTCTTGTCTCAACGCGCTTTCGCGCGGCTGTCGGTTCCCGACTCGGTGATGGTGACGGACGCACCAAGTCGCGCGGAGGTGGTCTCAACGCGCTTTCGCGCGGCTGTCGGTTCCCGACTCCGGTGCGTTTATCAAGGGATTGATGGACGAGAAAACGTCTCAACGCGCTTTCGCGCGGCTGTCGGTTCCCGACCCAAGTATGCCGCGATGGTCCGCGCCGAGGATGACGGTCTCAACGCGCTTTCGCGCGGCTGTCGGTTCCCGACACCTGTCCCTTTCGACATGGACCGTCGCCCAGGCCGTCTCAACGCGCTTTCGCGCGGCTGTCGGTTCCCGACTCTATAAACCACTGGGCAAGAAAGAAATGCAAACCAGTCTCAACGCGCTTTCGCGCGGCTGTCGGTTCCCGACCATCGGCATGCTTGGTTTTGTTAACGGTACGTCCGTGAGTCTCAACGCGCTTTCGCGCGGCTGTCGGTTCCCGACCGGACAGGCCCAGATTGAGGTGCTCCTGGAGCAGTCGTCTCAACGCGCTTTCGCGCGGCTGTCGGTTCCCGACGCGGACAGGTCTTGGTTACATATTTCATCCAACCACGTCTCAACGCGCTTTCGCGCGGCTGTCGGTTCCCGACTCAGTGAAAATCGATAATATCATCGGCAAAATTCGGTCTCAACGCGCTTTCGCGCGGCTGTCGGTTCCCGACTAATGTATCCTGTCAATTATCTCATTCTCTGTGCAGTCTCAACGCGCTTTCGCGCGGCTGTCGGTTCCCGACTGGAACATGAAAGTTATCAATTGGATTGCTGACCACGGTCTCAACGCGCTTTCGCGCGGCTGTCGGTTCCCGACCCACAATCCGTTCAACTACCTCACCGAGCGTTCGCTCGGTCTCAACGCGCTTTCGCGCGGCTGTCGGTTCCCGACAAGGATTAAGCTTTCATCATTTATAAAAGAAAGAACGTCTCAACGCGCTTTCGCGCGGCTGTCGGTTCCCGACTCAAATCGCTGCTGGTAATCATGACGCTTGGTCTTGTCTCAACGCGCTTTCGCGCGGCTGTCGGTTCCCGACGTTAACAAGAAAGGAAGGTGATCTTCCCCCAAGGGTTGTCTCAACGCGCTTTCGCGCGGCTGTCGGTTCCCGACCATATGAAAAATCTGAAATTCGAATTCGAGCGTTAGGTCTCAACGCGCTTTCGCGCGGCTGTCGGTTCCCGACGCGAGCGATCAGAAAGACTGAAAAATGAACGCGAGAGTCTCAACGCGCTTTCGCGCGGCTGTCGGTTCCCGACCGGACGCCACAGTACATTTCGTACGGGCCTGGAATGTCTCAACGCGCTTTCGCGCGGCTGTCGGTTCCCGACACAGTGCTGAGAACTGCCTCGACCACATCAGGAGCGTCTCAACGCGCTTTCGCGCGGCTGTCGGTTCCCGACCCCAGGACCTTGTCGGAGAGCTCCTGGATCTGGGGTCTCAACGCGCTTTCGCGCGGCTGTCGGTTCCCGACCCTGCTGCCACTTCTTGTCGGGGCTGTCGCGGTGGTCGTCTCAACGCGCTTTCGCGCGGCTGTCGGTTCCCGACGACTCTTATATCTTGTTGCACCCGGAAAGGGCGATTGAGTCTCAACGCGCTTTCGCGCGGCTGTCGGTTCCCGACTGTTTGTGAGCGAGGTGATTGGGCCTATCTCGGGTCCGTGTCTCAACGCGCTTTCGCGCGGCTGTCGGTTCCCGACACAATCACTTTGCTCTGGTCCCAAACGGCAACAGCTAGTCTCAACGCGCTTTCGCGCGGCTGTCGGTTCCCGACTGGTTTCGCTCGAGAAGGAACTCAGCGTTATTATGAGTCTCAACGCGCTTTCGCGCGGCTGTCGGTTCCCGACCATCGGGAACTTCACACTCCGATTCAAGGTGACCGGTCTCAACGCGCTTTCGCGCGGCTGTCGGTTCCCGACTCCTGCAATCATCTTGACGATAGTCTTTGGAGGACGTCTCAACGCGCTTTCGCGCGGCTGTCGGTTCCCGACAGGGATGGGGATGAATTGGTCATGCCTCTGAAGATGGTCTCAACGCGCTTTCGCGCGGCTGTCGGTTCCCGACTGTGATGGGTGACACGATAACCTTCACAGTGGACCCAGTCTCAACGCGCTTTCGCGCGGCTGTCGGTTCCCGACTGTCCAACTCTCTTTACTCATCTTGATTGGACAAGGTCTCAACGCGCTTTCGCGCGGCTGTCGGTTCCCGACCCGAAACACCGTTTAATGCGGTCATTTCCCTTGAGTCTCAACGCGCTTTCGCGCGGCTGTCGGTTCCCGACCAGTCCTACGGTACAATCCAGCGGTCGCCTAACGGCGTCTCAACGCGCTTTCGCGCGGCTGTCGGTTCCCGACAATATTTGGATCAAAAATTTCCCATCATGGAAAGGGTCTCAACGCGCTTTCGCGCGGCTGTCGGTTCCCGACGGCGATTCGCTGGGCAAAAAACAATATCATGGAAAAGGTCTCAACGCGCTTTCGCGCGGCTGTCGGTTCCCGACTGGATTGGCTTTTTGGGTTGGCGGGTGGCGGTTTGGTCTCAACGCGCTTTCGCGCGGCTGTCGGTTCCCGACCAATTGCGGCATCGTCTATCCTATGGAGTTGCAGCGTCTCAACGCGCTTTCGCGCGGCTGTCGGTTCCCGACGCGCTTGACAAAACCAAAAAATAACATAGAATAGTCTCAACGCGCTTTCGCGCGGCTGTCGGTTCCCGACCTGAATTCAGGTCGTTTAATGGAGTCAATATCAACTGTCTCAACGCGCTTTCGCGCGGCTGTCGGTTCCCGACTCTCTCGCAATTCTGTTCTCGAATCCTCGGAACCTTCGTCTCAACGCGCTTTCGCGCGGCTGTCGGTTCCCGACCGCACTGGAGACTTAACTGACTGCCGGATATCGGCTTATCACTTGACGAGGTCAGGAGGGGTATTTTCGGGCGAGCGTCCCAGCGCCTAGGCTGGCGCGGCGGGCATTGGCAGGTCATGTAACAAGCTGTCAAAGAACAAGTTGCTTCCTGGGTCAGGAGGGTGCGTGCGGGGGCAACGCACGACTCAAGACCTGTGGAATCATTGCGCATGGGAGAGAAGGAAATGTCCAGCGCCAAAAGTGGTGCGTCTGCCGAGGCCGATGACTTCGCCGACCCGCAGCCAGGCCAAGGCGGTGCTTGAGATCTGGGAGAGTTCGACGGTGCCCAGGAGGTCCCTGGTGCCGTGGCGGCGTCCGGAGTCGACGAAGTGCTGTTGGAGTTCGCGGACCTCAAGGCGGTGCGCGATGCCGTGGCCGCAGGCGGGCCAGCGGGAGGGAACCTCATCGACGAGGTGCGAGAAGCGTTTTCTCAAGGAGTTGAAAAGGATGGTTGGGACGAAATCCCTCGCGGAGACAGGCCGGTGACCGGAACCCGTGATGAAGGGCGACAGGAAGTGCAGGCGCACAGTGCCGGGCAGGGCGGCCGGTGTTGCGTGGGGGTCTGGCGCGACGATGGTTCCCTCGCGGGTCTTGAAGCGGGTAACGGCGCGGACGGAGGTGGACCAGCCGCGGAAGCGGAGGGCGATGGCGCCGGCGGATCGCGAGAGGGCGTTGGCGATGGCATCCACATCCGTCCGGGATTGGGGGCCGAACGCGTAGAGCAACACGCCGACGCCGCTACCCACTTTCAACGGACCGGAGACTTGGCGCCAGCGGGGACAGTCGCCCTTGAAGCGCTCCGAAATGAAGTTCTGGTAACTCGGGTCGCCGTCCGGCAGTGCGCCGATCAAACCGCGGACCACCGAGCCCAGCTCCGCTTCCCCGTGCACGGCGTGATCGGTGAGCAGGGAGAGCTCGGCGACCGCGAAAGACAATGACACGTCATCGGCGCCCATGGCCGTTTCCCAATGCGCCGCAGTGTCGCCGCAACCGGTCGAGGACATCCGCGCTCGAATGCCCGTCCCAGGCGGGCGCCCGCTCCAGAGTCCGGCAACGGATCGAATCGAGCGTCGCCCACATCGCCTCGGGCATGTGGTACGTCACCGTCCCCTCCGGCAAATCGATGCCCGCGATGAACCACCCGGTCTCCTCGAGCCCATCGTCCCGCCGCCGAGCCCGCCAGGAAATCTCCGGGTGCATCCGCATCAGGCACGCGAACAGGATATTCCGGTGCGCGTACAGCTCGTCGAAGGTGTGGAAGCCGTCGGACACCTGGCCGACGGGACAGGGGAGGCGGAGGGTGGTGTTCATGACTTGAGCTGGCAGGTCCATCTTCCCTGCGAGCGGATCGGATTCATGAGGATGAAGGCGTGCTCCTTCTCGGATCGCTCGGGATACTTCGCCTTGTCCGTGTTGGTATCCGGTTGGGCGAGCGTTCCCACGAACTTGTGACCTTCGCATTCGACATCGAAAATCACCCGGGTCGTGTGCTTCTTGGTCTCATGCCGGGCGACCCGGGCGACGCACGGTTTGCCCGCGCAATCTGCCGGAGATACGGGGGCGGAGGGCGGTGCGGACAGCGACCGCCGGGCAGCCGGCTGGCCGGGCGGGTCCGGACGTGCGGACGTGCGCCCCCCCGCCGGGGCCGGGCCATAGCCCAACCCCGGCGGGTGGGTGGATTGGGTGCGTCCGAGTTTGGGCAACGTGGCCGCCACGGCACCGTCCTGCCGGACCAACGGGCGCAGGAATTGCCCCGGCTGGCGATGTTGGCTGGTGTCGTCGTTCTTCACGAACCAGGCGTAGTGCTCGCTCTCGAAGTCGGACGAGCCGCCCGCCACGCCATCCACCTGCGGGTAGTGGATGGGAGTTCCATCGCCAACGGGTTTTCCGACCAGCTCCAGGGCCTTGAGCGTGGGGCCAAGACCGTTCGCGGTCGCCCAATCGAGGAACGGCTTTCGCAACTCCGCGAGCCTCTGCTCGAAGGCGAGCTTCGGCTCCGGTGCGTCCTCCAGCAGCTCGCGGTCGTGGAAGCGTGCTGCATCGAGCGGGTCTTGCCCGTAGCGCCGGGCGCGATTGACTCGTTCGAGCGAGGCGATCTGGATGCGCATCTGGCCGAGCCCGAGCGGCTTGCCGTGACCGAACATGTGGCGGAAATCCGGGTTCGGCTCGAGGGCGTAGAGCAGAACCCCGAGTTCGACATCGCTCAGGTTGTCGAAATCGACCGCGAAGGTGAACGCAGTGCGGGGGCGGACCAGACTGTGGACGGATTGGTGCTGGCGAGCGATGGCCGCCCGGTCCTCGGGGAATCGCCCGGGATGCACGAAGGCGGACTGGGAGGCATCGTAAGTCTCCGGGTCGCGGCGGAGGTAAAACTTGAACCCATTCGGGGCATGGTCGCCGGGGTTGAGCTTGTTTTTCGGGATGTAGGCTCCCGGGCCACCTCTCGGCTTAAAATACATCGCGGGCGAGGGAGGCTTCGGGCTGGCAAGGTTCTGGAGCGGGATGTCCGGCAGGCCGTGCCGTCGCATCGCCTCGGCCTGCGCGTCGGAAAGCAGCTCTTCGTGCGGCATGTAGGCCCCGCCCTCCGGCGCGGAAAACAGGCGCGCATGGTGAAATCTCAGGCGGCTCGCCAGGGCGAAGGCGGACTTGCCTTCCAACGCGTCTTGTTGCTTCTTATCTCTAACCTCGACCGCGCCGAGGAGCTGCTCGGCGAGGGTGATCCCCTCACGTCCGGGGGCAAGGGGGAGAAAGTCTGGCGACAACTCGGAAAAGTACTCGTGGACAGTGCCGTTGCCCGACCGCCAGATGGAGGAGATAGAAACCTCAGCGATGGCAGTTCCTTCGGCATTCGGCCTGAAATAGACGAGATCTCCCTCACGGAGGCGCAGTTTGCGGTCGCCGCCAGCAGGACTCGAGTTGCGGCGCGAACCCGCCACCTCGAAAGGCAGGCTCGGATCGGTCTCTGTCCGTTGGTCGGCGAGCTGATGGAAGTGTTCTAAGGCGGCGGTTGCATCGAAGCACGGAATCGAACGCTCGCACCCAACCGGATAGGGGATGAAATACTCGTGCTTCTTGGTGGTGGGGATTTCCGACTCGCGATCCTCGATGCCCAAGATTCGCAAGAACCCTCGGGTGTAATCGGCTTGCTGAGCTGGGGCAAGGGCATCGAACTCGCTTTGCGAAATGGGCATTCCCTCGATCCCTTGGGCCAGGAGGAACCGACCACTCCTGGTGTCCCGGATTGGCACCACAGCAGATACCGTCTTGCCTGAGAGCGAGACAGAGCCCTGCAACTTAGCATACCAATATTCCCGGTTATCAGCCGATTGCGACGCCGGTCTGCGCCGGTCGAGGAAGCTGCCGGACACAATTTCGACGCTCGATTGCCCGAGACGCCGGTAGCCGTTCACATAGGCTTTAAGCAGCGGCTGGGAGAATCCTGGCTGGAAGAACGGAGAATAGCTTGCCGGAAGTTCGTCCCGCCCTTCGCTGGCCCAACGTGGGGGGCGCGCATCAACTGTTGGAGCTGTCAGTGGCTGCAAGGCCAGTATAGGTTCCCCCCTCCGGTTGCTCGCTCGAACCAGAAGCCCGATCGCAGAAAGGGACTCGCGAGCCACCGCCATGCGATGCGACAGAGAGGTGTTCTTGAGCACCCGCAGGGCGCTGCCGGTCGCCGCCTCGATGACCGTCGAGAGCATGCCGCGCAAACCCGAGGCGGCGAGGGCGGGCTCCCCATCGACCAGCTCAAAGGGCTCGAGGAGTTTGGTCCAATCGACCTGATCGCTCTGCTGATTGCAACTGATCAGCGGCGTCTCGACGGTGACGTTGCAAGTCACCCGCCCGGAGTGGGATCCCTCCACGAACCGGTCGTGCGTGATGTGCGGGGCGGAGCGCGCGCGGGCCGGGCCGCCCTTCTCGCGAGACCTGAAGTCGGAAACACCCACAAGTCCCGGTGGCGTACCCTCCGATACCGGCACGAAATGATAGGGATTGTGGAACTCGCTCATGACTGGGGCACTCCTTTCATCGTGCATTGGAGGATCGGCTTGCCTTTGGGGTCTTGAAGCGCGGTGAGGCGGACCCGGATCGTTTTCCCCTTGGTCAGTTTGTTGCGGATGTCGTCCACGTATCCCTGACCCAATTTAGCGGCGTGCAGGAAGCCCGGGTGGCCACTCACATCGAGCCTGACGGCGAAGAAGGCACCGGTCTTCGATTTGAGGTAATCTTCCACTTTGGCCAACACGACTTCTCCTACCTTGGGTGGCTTGGCGACGGCGGAGGCGCCCGACTTTCCCGGGCCAGCTGGGGGCTTCGCGAGAGCGCCAGATCCGCCGGAACTCCCGCCACTCCGGGAAAGAGTGGGGAGCGTTCCAGCATTCGGCAGGCTTGGTAAATACTCGCTGGAGTCCCTAAACCACTCGTAGAGATTATCCTCAAGGTCGGGCCCGGCCAGGGCTGGGTAGTGCACCGGATGCCGCACGAGCGAACGGTTTCCCAGCATTTCGAGCGCCTCGATGCAGTCGGCCAGCCCAGAAGACGTTGCGGCCCTCCGGAAACAGTCGACACGGTCGGCGGGCGATCTGGTCCCGACGACCGTCGTCACCGAAGCCGCTTCCATCACAAACCGAGCGTCGGACTTCCAGCCCCCGTAGTCGGGATCTTCGGAAACCCAGCGCTGCGGATACCGTTCCGGAAACAGAGTGTCGTTTTCGACACCACCATAGCGCTCTACGGGGTCTAGCAGGAAAAGACTGACGGCCTCGATGCGCACCAACCCAAGCCCGAGCGGCTTTCCAAGACCCAGACGATGCAGATACCACGCCCGCGGCTGGATAGCGTAGCAAAGGAGGTCCAACTCGTCGGGCCGTAGGCTTGTGAAGTCCACAGCAAACCAAAACACGCTGCCCGCAGGGACAGGCGTCACTGAGAGCTGCCGCTCGGAGGTCTTCCTTTCCTTGTGCGTCTCTCGCCGGCGTTGCGATTCCGGATCAACAGCTAGATTCATACCCTCCGGGGCGGGTAGATAGAACTTGCGTCCCTTCGGGCGCGCGCCGGCAGCGGGGATTTTCGCGGCGGCCGATGGCTCGTAATAAAACGAGGCTCGGGGTGGCTTGGGATCGGACAACTCTCTCAAGATCATGACCCGGTCGAGCTTGATCTCCGAGGTCGCCAATCCATGGTGGAAGCGAAGGCGGGATGCCATCGCCATAGCCGGATCCCGATACTTCCTGTCCGGTTCCCGATGCTCGACGAAACCGAACATCTCCTCCGCGAGCGTGAGATTCTTCCGCTTGTGGGATTTTCCGAGCGGGACGAAGTCAGGGCAAATCTTCTCGAATTCCTTCACCGGGGAACTCTTCGAGCGTGCCCCCTTCTTGTAGTGCCCATCTTCCCAGCGATCCCACGCCTTCTCGGAAAGGACGCGCAAGGCAGAGTTGCTGGCGGCCTCTGCGGTGGCGGAAACCAAGCCCCGCAGTGAGGAGCCGGGAACCGCCGCTTTGCCGCCGATCTTGAAAGGACTCACCACGCCGGGAAGCAGTTTTCCCTTCCCTGACACTTGCTCCGAGCCGATGACCAACGGGCTGGCCGTCTCCAGCCGTGCGATGAGGCGGCCACTGAGCGTGCCTGGAGCATGGCACGCAAGGGAGAGGTGAGTTGGCAGCCTGCCGGGGAAGTCCGCCAGCGCAAGGCCCGCATTGGGTTTTGGGGCAACTGGCACGAAATGATAGGGATTGTGGAACTGGCTCATGGGTGCCCTTCCGGTGCGGCCAGGATGTCGTCGAGGTCGAAGTCCGCGGCGAATGGATTGACGATGCGAAGGCTTCCGATCTGGATGCCGTGCTGGAGGTCTTCCGTAAGCAGGGTGCGGCAATCCTGGGCGAGGGCTGCTGCAATGATGAGCAGATTAGAGTCAACGAAGTGCATGGCGCTCCTGGAGTTCTTCGCGGGTGGGCAGTTTCTGACCGGCCAAGTTCACTCCACCGCGCTTGCGCGAGAGGCAGCGTTTCATCGCCGCCTTGTACTCGTCGGAGGACACAGCCTTCTCGGCGACCAGATTGCAGAGGAACTGCGACATGCTGGTATCAGCTTCGGCGGCAAGGATGCGGGTCTTGCGGGCCAGTTCGTCGGGCATGGGAATGGTGATCTTCTTCATGTCACGAAAAGTCGATCACGCGGGATTCGTGTCACTTGTGGCGGGGGCCGTCCCCTGAGGCGTTAAACGCGGCGCGGACCGGAACGCGGTAACCGCGTCGGCAAGCGGTTGGCTTGAAAACCATGCATCGACCGTGTCGAAAGTCTGCCCGGCGTGCTGGATCATGGCCTCGGCCGTGCAGTAGCCCTGCCCCTTCGCCGATCCGGAGCCGATCGGAATGTCGCCTTCGGCCAGGTCACGCAGGACGAGCGCCAGCAAGCCGAGGGAGGCAAGACCTGGGTCCACCTTCCTTAGCCGTGCGAGATCGACCCGGAGGGTGCCCGACAAAATGGTCATTCCAGCCAGCACGGCATTGAACTTGGCGCCGTCCGCCGCGCCACCGGTGAACCGATCGATGCCGACAAACTCCTGAGGCTTCTCCTCAGGTTTGGACGTGGCTGCCAGACGCGGGACAGTGATGCAGGCCTTCCAGTCGCCGCAACCGAAGAGCTTGGCCGCGAGGTCGGTCATGGCCTTGACCTCAGCCACGACGTCCCGCTTGCCCTTGGTGCTCTTGGGTTTGATGTCGCCTGGGTGGCCCTCGATCTGGAAGTCGAGCGTCCGGAGGATCATCTCGGCGCGCGCGCGAAGCGCCCCGCGCAAGCTCTTGGAGGGGACACATGCCTTGCCATCTTTGTCGTGGATGGGTACGGCATCGGAGGGTTTCTGCCCCTCGGGAAGACCCTTGCCCGCCTCCGACCTCTCACGGTGACGCGCGTCGCGTACCAGCCACGGGGATTCCATGTGAAGGTTCAACGTGATCTCCAGAACTTCGCCGGACCGGGACGGAGCGGCAGCACTGTGCGCCAGGGTCTTCAGATAACCCGGCGGGTTCGAGGGATCGAAGGCCACCGGATTCTTCTTCCACTCCTCACGCCCGACAGCGTCGAGATACCGCACCGACTCGATCTTCACCTCCACCCGTCCCCAACCGTTCGAAGTCTCCGCGCCAAGCTGCTTAACGGCGGCCAGCAGGTCGAGAAACCCGCGCATTTCGACTTCGGCGATGTTGTCGCCCGTGATCTCGAAGCGGAACGTTTCCCCGGCGGGCACGTATTCGAGATGGTAGAGCAGGTTCTCCTTGGCGGTCTTGGTCCGCCGGTCGAGCGACACGCTCACGGCCACACAGGTGCGGCGCGTGTCGTCCCACCATGGGCGGCTGCGGTCATCGTCGGAGAGCTTGTTATTCGGATCGTAGCTCGGGTATGTCGCCGGGTTGGACGCGAGAAACGCATCCCAGAACTCGAGCTTGCCGCCCTCCCCGGAATTGGGGTCACCGGGCTTCTGGAAGCCGAGCAGCTTCTCGAAACCTGAGCGGAGCGTGCCGTTGGCATCGCTGGCCAGATCGCGCACCGCCCCTTTGAGGCCCGATCCGGGGATGTAAGCCCGGCCATTACCGTCCACGCAAACCGTCGAGGCGTCGGACTCCTCCTTTTCCTTGGTTACCTCGGGCTGCTTCTTCGCGGGGCGCGACCTGTCTTCAATGGCACCCGCCCCTCCATCACCGATATGCAACTCGCTCCGGGTTGTGATGGTGCCGGTGATGAACCAGCGGTTCTGAAACGGCATGACGTCGCGCTGTTTTTCGATGGCTTGGTTACTCATGGCATTTTGGGGAGGATGGGATCAGCCAGGGTGATCAACTGGGTCTTCGGTGCCGGAAACTCCGGCTGATGAAGCGAGACCTCCCCGAATCCGTTGTTTGGAATAAAGGGGTTCTTCTCCCACGTTTCGCCGAAACGCTGCTTCGCCCAGCCGGGGAGCGGCAGACCCGACTTGAGCCACTCGTTGACTTTCGTTCTCGCGGTGTCGGGATCCTTCACGCGGAACACAAACACGCTGCCCGCATCGGTGAGGAGGTAGGGATCATACGGCTTGTTCCCGCCCAACTTCCCTTGAAACCGCTTTGCCAGATAGTTGCCCCCGGCCACGGACTGGCTGGCGAAGTGGTGGGAAAGCTCCAGCGCGCCTCCGGAAACCTCCTTCCAGAACGCGGCGTAGAGATCGAATGTCTCCCGGGCCGAGAGCGCGCCGGATTTCGCCTTCGCTCCATCCTGGAATCGCGGATCAATCAGCAGCGCAGGCGTGCGCAGGAGCAGGGCGAATTGTTTGCCGAAATCGTGGTCCGCGGGGAGTGACTCGGGGGCATCGCAGGCCGTCGCCTCGACCTTGCAGCGTGCCTTGGTCTTGCTGACGAAAGAGAGATAGGGCAGCACCTTGGCCAGAGCCTCAACCACCCCCTTCTTGTCCGTCACCTCTCCCAGATCGATGCGCGTGCGCCACGCGATGCGATTCTCGTCCTCATCGAACGGATGCACCATCTCCCAAGCGAAAAGGGCCCCGCCCGCATTTTCGTCACTTTGCCGCCTTGCTGTGCGCTTCTCGCTGTCAATGGCCGTGCGCACGCGCAGCTCGCGTGCGGGGAAGGCCCAACCGAGCTTCTCCAGCACATCGCCGTGCTCTTTCCAGTCAATCGGGAACGTGGGAGCAACGGGCTTCCCGTCTCCGTCGTGCAAGAGAACCGGATCGCGAAAACCCGACACATCGCGTGGCGTTTTTCCCACCTTGACGGTCGAAAGCGGAATCGGAATGGCACGGGTGCCGTTCCTCGAGGGAAATGCATGCCGGAAGCGGATGTCATCAAACCCGGGGATGGCGATGCCAAGCTTGTCGGCGGTCTGTTTCACCGCGCCCGCAAGCATGTTGCCGGGAATAACGTCTTCGGATTCGAAGAGGTTGCCGCCGATCTTGGGCTGCGAGATGCAGAGCAGATCGAGCGGTGTGATCGTGAGGTCCAAAGCGGCGGGGCTGCCGGTAATCTGGATCGGATCAGCTTCGTCTTCATGCGCCTGAACAGAGGCACTCAGGAGTCTCCCAAACCCGGTCGTCCGCAGTGAACCCACCTGAACCTGCCAGAGGAGCCCCGTCTGGAGAAGGGTGGCCACAGCCTTTGCATCCGCCTCGTCCTTGCAGAACATCCGCGCTTTGCCTTTGAAGGTAACTTCCTCCCCGGGCGCGAAAGGTGCCTCGATCACCCGCAGCATCTCGCCGGCGGCCGTGCCGGTCTCGGCATCTATTTTCACCCGGCTAATGGTCGCCACTTCCTCTTCGTCGTCTTCGGTCTTCCTCCCAGCGATCAAATCCCCGAGCACCAGCTCGCCGCGCTGCGGCTCGTTGGTTGGGTTGCCGTCAGTCCCAGCCCCAAAGAGTTCCGTGAGACGCTGGGGATCTTCCTCCAAGATGAACAGCGCCTCGCAGATGCGGCCCTCGATCAATGTGCCTGGGAGGATGGGCGTGCCATCAAAATCGCGAGCGACGGCGGCGTCCAAGCCAAACGTCGAAGGACTGGTGGACTTCGTGAGCACCGGCCCGCGGAGCTTCACCTCAATTTCGAATCGGAAGAGACGGTTCATGGCGTTGGTTCCGGAAGCGCGTAATCCCACAGCTCCTCAAGCTGGAGCCAGAGGGCCGCATCGTTGGGGAGGCAGGGACGGATTCGGTCCACGAGGGTCACTTTGTCGTCGTCGGAGGCGTTGCGGAAGGGTTTGGGTAAGGTGATGTTTATGGGCCGGCCAGGCTCTACCCGAATCTCTGCGAGTGCTGATGCCTCCGCCGGCTTCCGGATCATGCTTTGAACCAGAGCACGGAGTTGGCTGCGGGCGAAGTCCGGGGAGCGCCGCAGCGCGGAGACTCCCTCGGCCACATCCGAAATCACCTCGTGCAGCGATTTGCCGTTCGCCGGAGCCATCACCATGTCCTTCAGATCGACCGCGCTCTTGTAGCGGTCGCGCATTGCGTTCTCGAACCCGGTCCCGAGATGATCGAAGGATTCGAGGGCAGCGACGACCATCGAATCGCGGCTGCGGTCGGCCTCCTTCGCAAACTCCGCCATCTGCTCCTTGGCCAGTTTCTTGATCCGGTGGATGGGCGAGTGGTGCTGGCAAAAGACGAGGGCGGCGGCGTGGGTGAGCGGCGTGGGGGGGAAGGACTGGCCCTTCGGCAACTTGGAATTGCCATCGGCGAGATTCATCCCGGCCAAGGAGTTGAAGAACCGCGCGGCGAAGCTCCACCCGAGCGAGGCGGGCATGACAAACATGACCTCATCCCCGCCCCAGAGCAGCGTCTCGAAGCGGAGGAACGCCTCGCCGTTCTTCCGCTTGCCCCTCCATTGGTCAACGGTCTTCGCATGGTTAAGGAAATCAGTCAGGAACGTCTTGCGCTTGCCGCGCAGATAGGAATCAAAGGCCTCCTGCTTTTCGGGCGTTCCGCACAGCTTCGCCTGCTTTGATCCGAAGTTGTTCCCATCGGCGTAAAAGACGGCGAGCTTGCCTTCGAGCGGCTTTAGACCCGTGGCGATCTCCTCGAAATGCTCCGCGAAGTCAGGGAGGCCCCGAATCCCGGTCTGTTTCTCGTAGAATGATTGCTCTTGCTCACGGGATTGCTTCTGCTCTCGTCCATATTCGCGGCGACGCCAGGTGGTCTCGCTCAGCTTCTTGCCGCGTAAGGTGTGGCTGCCGTCCTTCCCCTGCTGTGCCGGGCGCAGCCCGTCGAGGTCGCAGGCGGGCCTGCCGGAGATCGGTGCGCCGTCGGCCGCGTTGTTGGCTTTCGGCACCGCGAGAGACGCCGCCTGCATCTGCCGCCATCGGTTCGCGGCGATGAGCGACTCGACGTCGGCCGGATAATCCTTCTTGGCGACGAGATCCACCACGAAGGTGGCGTGGGCAAAAATACCGCTTCCAAGGGCGGCTTTCACCCCGTCTAGCACCGCTTTGGGATCGGTGCATTCGACTTCGAACAACCCCATCGAGGCCCCCCGGCTTAGGGATTTGTACTTCCCCTCCCCTAGGGAAACGGCAAGCGCCTTCTCGACTTCCGCCACCGCATCCAGCAGCAACAGCCCGCCGCCGCGATTGGTCGAGAGGTCCCGGGTGTCAAATACGAACCGGTCGAGGTTCACGCCCTCGACCCGCAATAGATGATTCATTTCTTGCGACATGGGCCAATCTCCTTCGTCCTGCGCTTGCTTGGGTCCCTGCCCTTAAACGCCAGAAACGCGACACAAAGCAGAGTCACCACGACCAGCCCACCATGGACACTCCAGAGGACGGCGGGACACTTGCCGAACGAATTTTCGGGGCCAAGGGCCTGGATCGATCCCAAAACCATGCTCAAGCCCGCCAGGCCTAGGGAGAGGAGTAAGCCCCAATATGCCACGATGTTCAAACGTTCCGCACGCGCATTGCGCTCTTCCGCTACAGCACTCTCGAGCACCTCGTCGCTGCTTTCGATCTCCTTGCGGATTTCATCGTAGAGTTCCTGGGTGTCCATCGCGCGGCGCTGGATCTCGTACATCTCGAGGTGCTGCTGCTGGTTCGAGAGCAGGGGCCACTGGTAAAGGTTCTCGAACAGCATGAACTGCCAGCGCAGTTTTTCAAAATCCCGGCGCCATGCCACCTTAGCGTGGCGATCGATGGCCGGGCCGCGGGCGTCAGCGGATACGTCGTGCAGCGCCAGGCTAAAACGGAACAGGGAGCAGCGGACGTAGAGGAGCAGCAGGGTGAGGTCAAAGTAGTGCTGGCCCGCGTGCAGGGCCAACTCCGGCTCCCCGTGGTCCCCGTGGTCCCCGTTGCCGCTGGCCGCGGGACCCGACATGAGCGCGAAGGAGTGTGGCGTGAAACCCGAAAGGGTGCCGCGGTGCGCCCAACGCCGATACGTTTTTGGCATGGCCCAATCGTGCTCGAAGACGGAGCAATCCGTTGGCCTCACCTTGAAGTACGCCGAATCCACGTTGAGGAACTTCACCCAGTGCGCCGCGAAGGGCGGAATCGGTGCCGCCCCCGGCGTGAAGCCGCGAGCGATCACCTCTGCCGGAGAAGACATGGACTCGGGAGCGTCGTTGGACAGCAGGCCGTTGAAGCGCCCGCCCAGAAACACCGTGGCCGCGGTAAAGGCCCGGTCGTCAGGTTGGACGATGAGCGGGGCGTCCTCGTCACCGTCGGGAGCCGTCAGTTGAAGTTGAAATGTCTTCCCGCCATAGGCGATGGGAAACGACAGTGCCGCCTCCCACTTGGCCCAGTACCCATCCGACTTTCCCTGATCCCCAATAATGCCCTTGCGGAAATCTTCCAGTTCCGTCTTGAAGAACTCCTTTTCGTGCTTCTCGAATGGACGGCGGAGGTACCGGAAACACTCGTTGAATCGCAGGAGGTCCTCGAATAGAGGCGCCTTGTTCTGATCGGGAAAGAACGCTTCGATGACCGCGAAGCCGGTGCGAAGCAAGTCCGCATGGAATCGTCCAGACTCCTTGTCGCGAAGGGGCGGCGCGTCGGGGAACTCGAAGAGCACCAAGGCCGGGGGACGGAGCACAACATGGTAAAGCCCCACGCCGTCTTCCGTGCCTCGCCTGACATCGAATTTCTTCCAAACCGAGGGCTCTGAGGAACCGCCCGCAAGGACGAACCACTTGGCTCGGCGATAGAGGATGTCTTTGGTTTCCTCCGTGCAATACCGTCGCCGCCCCGCGTCCAGAAACGTTGGTGTGTCTGGCAACCCACGCTTGGCGGCGTGGAGCCAATCCTCCGGCCCAGCCTCCCGATACACGGGCCCGGTTGCGTCCCGGCATGGCTCGATGCGGTCCCAATCGAAGGGCAGCACGAAGCGGCTGAAGGAGGCGCGGCGCTGGAGCGGATCGCCGTTCTGAACAATCAAACTCATGGGATCTCTACCTGGTGTTGGGGATGGGCGTTCCAAAAAGCGGGACGGTGGGAGCCCGATTCCCACGCCGGACGAGCGGCTGGCACCGCGCGCCCGCGACAATCCATAATCCGATCCTTTGCCCCACTGTCGCTAGGGTCAATCGCCAATGCACGCGCGGAAAGTAGCCGACCGGCTGTCCGCGTGTCACGCCATTTCAACCTGCCTGATCGTCGCTCCCTTCCACGGGATGGCGATGTGTGCGCCACAGGCGCTGCGGGAACATGCCGACCCCAATGCCGTGGGTGCCCTCGGTCACCCGCAGCGACTCTTTCAACGGACGAGGTCGTCGTTCTGCTCACATTCGATGAAAAGAACGAAGCGTTCCCGATTTCCGGTACTTTTTGATGCCATAACGGGCGACCCATTTCACATAACCCAAGGACGCTCGACACCTGATTAAGAAAATCGGATGATAGATTCGGCGCGTATTGGGGACACGGAAGTGCGCTAACCGTTTACGGCGGCCGCCGTTCTGCGCGATGCTTTCCCATAGCCCTCTCACGTGCTAGCGCTTGGACTTGGGGAGGGTTCTTGCTGCGCCGCCTGTATGTGTTCGCTTCCCCCGCGTCCCCGCGCCCCGGCGGGAGGCCCCAAGGTTCTAGCCAACCCACCGGAAAATCCCGCCCCCGCCCACTTTATCGGACCATGGACGCGCGCCAGGCCGAAGCACCTGAAGAGACCCCGAATGCGGGAAGCGAAACCGGGAGCGCGCGCCAGAACAAAGGAGCCAAGAATATGCCAGAAACCACCAAATCCACCCTGAACGGATACACGCTGGAGGGGCCCTTCTCCCACGACAACCTGACCCTCTATCTTGTGACGGGACAAGACCGGGTCAAGGGCGAGCAGTACGCCACCCTGGACGAGGCCATGGCCACCAAGACGGTGCGAGTCCACGAGACCGGCAACGTCGGCCAGCTCGCCGTCGAGAACGAGGGGGATATCGACGTCTTCATATTCGCCGGGGAGATCGTCCGGGGCGGGCGCCAGGACCGGGCGCTGGCCTACGATTTCATCGTGGGGCGGAAGTCGGGCCGAATCCCGATCCCGTCCTTCTGCGTGGAGTCGGGGCGCTGGGGTCGGCGGGGCGCCGAGTCGGCGGCCGACTTCCTCTCCACCCCAACGTCCCTGGCCTCCAAGGGCACCAAGCTGGCCGCGAAATTGTGCCATTCCCAGCATGCCGTCTGGGAGGAGGTCGAGTGCAGCCTCGCCGGGCTCTCGGCGAGCGCCGGCATGCGGATCCACAGTCAGGCCTCGCCCTCGAGCTACCATCTCGGCCTCGAGCATGAGGCGATCAAGCAGAAGACCGAGGAGTATATCCGGGCGCTGGAGGGAGCCGCGGCCAACTGCCCCGGCGCGATCGGTTTCGCCTTCGCGATCGATGGCGAGTGGAATTGCGCGGACGTCTTCGGCTCGAACGTCCTCTTTCGCAAGCTCTGGCCAAAACTCCTGCGGACCGCGGCGGTCGAGGCCCTCCAAGCCAAGGCCCGGCAGGACTTCCGCCGGCGCACGACGGGAAAGAAAGACAGCCCCGAGGCCCAGGCCAGGACCGCTGATCCGACGGATCTTGCCACGCTCTTCGAGAAGGCTAGGCGGCGCGAGGAGCGCCGGGACCGGGTCAACCCCCGCACCGAGGCGATCACGCGGGAGACCGAGAAGTCCGTGCTCTTCGAGACCCACGACACCGAGTTGGGCAACGCCCTCGTCCACGAGAACCTAATCGCAAAATGACCAAGAACCAGAAGGACCACACGCGCCAGACCCCCACGATGTACGCGCGGATCCCGGCGGCGCTCTTCGAGAGATTCCGGGCGCCTGGCGCCCCGGAGCGACAAGCATCCGACGCCCCAAAAGACGGATTATGCCACCGCGTCCAGCAAGCCCCCCACGCCAGAATCCGAAAGTTGACCCTCATCCTGAAGCAGAACTTCGCGGGCGCGCACCTCATCGATGGGTCTTTCATGGTGATGCAGGATCCCCCCCGTCCCGAAGCTTTCTTGAAAGCGGATCCCGAGGTGATCCGCAAGGCCCTGTTAAACCTGGTGATCGGGGGAAAGGCGGACACGTCGGTCTGGGTCCGGGGCCGCGGGTTCTGGGTGCGGCAACACGTCCAAATGTTCCATGGGACCCGCGCGAGCCTGCTCGGACAAATCTCGCGCCGGTGGCGCGAATGCCTCCACGAGATCGAGATGTGCGCCGATGACCTCACCCGCGCGAACGACGGCCCTCACCAGGGTTTCTGGCAAAGGGAACTGCGCCCCGAGGAGTCGTATCGCCAGAAACCGGAGGACACGTAGGGGTAACCACCGCCGATGAAAAAGGACAAGGCCCGCCACGCGAACAGCGCCCCGATCGGATTGCCCAATTTGCCGGTGATGCTCTTCGACCGATTCCGGGTTCCCGGCGCCCCCGTTTGCCAAGCGGCGGACCATTTGGCCCCCGGCGCGGACCGAGAGATCCATCAGGCGCCCCTCGCGGGGACCGACGGACTCACGCTGGTGCTGCGGAAGGACATCCTGCACGGACGGCTGGTCAGCGGCGCCCTCATGGTCATGTCCGACCCCCCGTGCCCAGAGGCGTTTCTCATACCCGAGACGAAACTGCCCCTCCGCGCCCTGCTATCGGTGGAAATCGACGACGAGGAGGTGCCTTCGCTCTGGGCGCACGGGCGGGGCTTCTGGCGGCGCCACATCGTCCGGAGCCTCCGCGGAAAGGCGGCGCAACGCCTCGGGCTGATCCCGCACGCCTGGCGGCTGCGCCTCCACGAGATCGAGATGTTTGCCGACAAACTCGTGCGCCAAAACGCCGGGAAACACCAGGGCTTCTGGGAACGGGAGTTCGACCCCCGTGGCCGATATCAGAAGAAGCCGGAGCGGGCCAAATGACAGCCCACGACACGTTTCCCCTTGGATGCCCTCGTTCATCGTATAGAAAGGACACTTATGCAGAAAATTGATTGGGATTACCTCCGCTACCGCGGCGACTTGCGCGACCGCGATGAATTGCTCGAAACCTATCGAGTCGCCGACTTCTTGGACACCTTCGAGGAAAATCGCCGTCGGCAGGAGGACACGATCCGCAACCACCTCATGAGCGAGGGCATCCGCCTCACGCCGCGCCTCTCCCCACGCGTCTACGGCATCTTCGAGTCCGCCTGCAACAACCTGGGGTTGGATACCTCGGCGGAGATCTTCTGCCTCCAGGCGCCCTCGGTGAACGCGGTGGCCATCCTCGATGTCACCGAGACCGGCACCAAATCTCTCATCGGCCTGACATCCGCCGCGCTGGAGCAACTCGAGGACGCCGAGCTCGCCTCGATCATCGGCCACGAGCTGGGGCACTTCCTCTTCGAGCACAACCGGTTCAACGCGCTGAAGAATTTCGACCCCCAGAACCCCGCGCTGACGGTGCTGCCCCCCTTCGGCGAGACCCTGTTCCTCCGCTGGCAGAAGAAAACCGAGATCAGCGCCGACCGCGCCGGGCTGGTCGCCAGTCGCGACCTCAAGGCCTCCCTGCGCTCCCTCATGAAGGCCGCCTTCGGCCTCAGCGAGCGCAATGTGACCCTCGACGTCGATGCCCTGCTCGCCCAGGTCGACGAGGTCCGCGGCAAGCCCGAGCTCGCCGCCGCCGCCTTCGCCTCACACCCCCTGCTCCCAGTCCGGCTCAAGGCGCTGGAGCTGTTCTCCCGCTCCGAAAAGGCCCGCAGATGCGGCATCCCCGTCGAGGGCAAGCTCCTCTCCGAGGACCAGCTCGCCGACGAGGTCGATGCCCTCATGGACCTCACCCGCCGACACCCGACCAAGCCGCTTCACCTCGCCGTCATGCGCGCCGTCGCCGCCGGCGGCCTCCTCGTTCTCAGCAGCGATGGCGATATCACCGACGACGAGGTCAAGATCCTCATCCAGATCCTCCACCGCTTCTTCACCGACGAGCCGCGAAAGGAACTCGAGGACCTCGTCGGTGCGCCCGAGAAGATCTCTAGGCGACTCCTCGAGGCCGTCGAGGAGGTCAAGAGACTCGGCGACGAGAACGACAAGACCTTTATCATTTCGAGGCTCGCCGACATCGCCCTCGCCGACGGCGCCCCCATGGACGTCGAGGGCGCCGCCATCATCGGCATCGCCGAGCAGCTCGATCTGCCCCCGCGCAACGCCTACGGCATCATCGTCGGCGCCGCCCAGACCGTCGGCTTCCGCGTCGACCCCAGCCTCAACCGCACCGCCTCCCTCCTCCGCGAGGCCCTCCACACCGGCATGGGGTTCATGCCGCAGAAGTCGCAAGGCACGTGAATTCAAGATCCCGGACGTAGCCCATCTGGCCACAGAGGGGCCGCTCGGGCTCAGGTTGCACCGTGCAGCGATCGACGCGGTCGCCACACCCATTTTTGGACTGCGGCACTGCAGTGCCGCTTTGGCTCCACCCCGGAGGGGACCCCATCCTCGCCCAAGTTCTTGAACGAGACGAAAACGTCCCAGCCAATGCCCATGATGTCCGATGTTGGCCATCCCACCGCCCCGCGTAAAGCCCCCCGATTCTGCTCGATTCTGGCCAGATGGAACGTTATCTTACGCGCATGTCCTCACGGGGCCTGCTGCTCTTGGCCCTTCTGGCGGTGACTGGGGCGCCTGCCGCCCCAATCGAGTTGCACCTCGCGGACGGCTCCATCCTCAAGGGGGAAGTCACCTCGGCCACAACGACCGAGGTCATCGTGGTCACATCGTTCGGAGTGAGCCGCATCCCGATCGACAAATTGTCGCCCGAGACGCAGTCGAAGCTCGGCGTCTCCGCCGACGCCGCATCCTTGCGCGCCAGAATCACCCAACTGGAACAGGAAATCCGGACCCTGCGCGAGGAGAACGAGCGGCTCAAAGTGCAGTTGGCCTCGGGCCGGACATCGCCGGCGTCCCCACCTTCGTCGTCGTACGGTCTCGTCCAGCCCTACGCGCGGACACCCGTGCCGGCCCCGCAGGCCTCCGGCTACAGCAAGAGTTCCACCGGCAAGCGGCACAACGCCCGCTGCCGCTACTACGATCCCTCCCGCCCCTGCGGGCCTACGGACGGCGTCGCGTGCAAAATCTGCGGTGGCTAGCGCTCCTGGCCACGATCGGCTGGGCCCGCGCGGAACAGCCGGTCACGGTCGCGACATGGAACCTTCACTGGTTCCCCGGCGGCGCACCCAAAGCCGACGCCATGGCGGTCGCCGAACACATCCATCAGATCCGCGAGGGAGTCGCCCGCCTCGGGGCCGACATCCTTCTGCTGCAGGAGATCGCCGACTGGGACACGGCCCAAGATCACGTGGCAGGGCCCTCGGGCCTGACCTTGCATGTCGTGAGCCGTTTTCCGGTCTCACCGCAGATGCCCGCCCGATCGCGCCAGCAGCTGGCCATCCTGAGCCGTTTCGAGGCGCTGGCCTCCTGGAGTCAGGCGTGGGAGACCGCGTCCATTGAGCCGCCTCGCGGATTTTGCTTCGCGGCGCTGCGGGTCGGCGGCGCCCCTCTCTTGGTCTACACCGTCCATCTAAAAAGCAATGCGGGGGATCCCGACGACTGCCGCCGAAAGCGCGAGGAGTCTGTCGCCCAGCTCTGCCAGCACATCGCCGCGATGAAATTGCAGTTCCGGACCGATCGGGTCATTGTCGGCGGCGACTTCAACACCGACCTGCCCGGCCTTCTTCAGCCCGACGAGGACACCCTCGGGACCCTCGTCCGCGAAGGCCTCTTTTGGACTTTCCACGGGATTCCCCGAGAGGCCCGGCTCTCTTGGCTGGGCAACGGTTCGTACCCCCCCGCCTCCCTAGACCACATCTTCTGCTCCGGTCTCGGGCGACCCGTGGCCGAAATCCTGCCCCTCGATGGCAGCGATCACCTGCCAGTGCGGGCAACCATCTCAATTCAAATCTCCCCACCAGCCTCTCCTCTTGCCGACACCCGCCGCAACCGGACTCCAAACTTGACCCCTCGAAAGCCCCGGCCAAGATAATTCCGATGGCCGCTACCGCCTTCTCAACGCGCCATCGATGGATCATCGCGCAACGCGAAACCTCGCGCCTCCAGAATTCTCCTCGAGCGTGAAAACATTCCTTCAGGTCTCAGCCGTCACCCTGTTCCTCGCGGCCTGGATTCTCTACGGGCTCTGGGAGGACTATTCATGGTCGGCCCGCACCATGAGGGACAAAAACAATACCGCACTAGCTCTGGCCGCCACCCAGGACGATCTCCTGTCGATCACCCGTGTCTGGACCTGGTTCAAGCAACCCATTACCGGCATCTGGCTCGTTAACTCAAACAAGGCAATCCACGCCTCCGGTCTTACCATCGTGCCGATCCGGCACCTTGCTTATGAATACCCGGAGACATCCGCGTCCGATTATCTAGAGGCCATCGACCCACGCGCCCGCAAGAGCGCTATCCTCCCAGACCGTCTCGATACCGAAAAGGTCCTTTCCGGGCAATTGGAATGGAACGCCTACCCGAAAGACACGCCAGGGGATCAGATCTTGTCCTACGTTGTGTCCCAAACGTGGGCCATCTGCGGCGCCACATCGAGTCCGCCCCACCCTGCCACCTCCTGCGCTCACCCCCCATCCCTCCCGAGATGAACCCTGCTGCGCCCGAGACGCTTCCACCCTCGCCGCCCGGCGCGGAACCCGCGCCAGGCCACCTCGGCGACGCGGAATCCGGTCGGCGCGCCACTTACAACTATCTTCCCTCCCCAGACCAAGCCCCACCGTTGGACAATTCGTCCGATCCACCCTCCGATCCACCCGAACAATTCAAATACTGGGCATTCATCAGTTACAGCCATCGCGACAGCGCGGTCAGCAAGTGGCTGCACTCAAAACTCGAAAACTATTCTCTTCCGCCCGGCCTTCATCGGACTAAGAACAAGTGGCGTCACCAAATCCCGGAAAGGATCTTCCCTTGCTTCCGCGACAGGGATGAGCTTGCGGGATCGTCGGACGTTAGTTCTGACGTCATGGAGGCATTGCGGCTGTCCCGCTTTCTCGTCGTCATTTGCTCTCCAGAAGCCGCCAAGTCCACATGGGTCAACGAGGAGATCAAGATCTTCAAGGCCATGGGCAGGGGGGACCGGGTCCTTGCCCTCATCGCCCGCGGCACACCCCTCGCGAAACGGCCGAAGCAAGAGTGTTTCCCCCCCGCACTCCGCTTTCATGTCGACCGAGACGGCAACCCGACCGAAAGGACGAGCGAGCCCTGCGCAGCGGACGTTCGCTTCCGCAAGGACGGGCGGAGGAATGCCGTCCTCAAGATCGTCGCCGGCATCATCGGTGTCGAGTTTAACGCACTCCGTCAACGGGAACGCGACGCGGAAACACTGAAAGAGACGCTCTCGATCATATTCCGTTGGATCGCATTTCTTCCGGCGGCCGCGCTCGCGCAGCTGGCCGTCAACATCATCGTTCCTATTCTTTGGAAGTTAAGCGCGATCAACATCGGCTATCTTCAGTTGGTTTTTATCTCCGGCCTAGGGGGGTATTTTTTTGTTGCGGCGGGCTACAGCGTGGTTCCCGCCGCCAAGAAGTCGATTGCTATCGCGCTGTGCGCTCTGCAGCTGGTTGCCTGCGGTTTCTTTCTAGCCATCGGGATCATGGCAGATTATCAGGACATTCCCATGTACGTCCGCAACATTTTTGCCGCGATCGGCTCGGTTATTTGCATGGCCGGCCTTCTAAAAGACGAGATCCTTTGGTGATCGAACCCTACGAGAGGCCGCCGATTTCCGGCGGAATGGGGACGATCCACCTTACGGGGACCAAGGTCATCGCGCATCGCCCAGCGTCTTGACTCGCGGGAAGCCGCCCGACGGAGCCATGCGCATCAAGGGCCAGAACCGTTTAAACCGCCCGCGGGAAATGCCAGCGGATTATTTCATCCCATCCTGGACGTCGGAGACAGTTTCTCGATCAGTTTCTGCAACTCCTCCGCGAGGTGCGTGATGTTCCTGTAGAAGATGGTCCTCTGCGTCGCCACGTCGAAATGGATCTGCTCGCCCTTCTTCGCGAGGAAGACGACCTCTTTCCCGCAGCCCCAGGCGTACCCGACCTCGAGGTACACGTTCGGACGCGCGCCCGTCAGTTCCGCAATGACCAGCCGGGAACTGGCGATCCGGTTCTTGATCTGCTGGAGGACATCGCCGGTGAAGGACACCTCGTCCACCTTCTCGCAGGCGAAGCCGCACCGGCGCACCGGCTCCAGGATGCCGAACCGATAGACATCCTCAAACTCGTCCGAGAATGGCATGGCGACGAAGATGTGAGGCTTTTCCTCGATACGGTCGTCCGCTCCGGGGGTCCCCTTGCCGACCGCGCGAATCGCGCGCAAAGTTGTTTCGATTGCCCCGACCACTCCGGGAATCGCGTCGCCGACCCGAGCTGCGGAGACCGCACCCACGGCGACCCCGACATGTCCCGCGAGCGACTCTCCCCATGTGGCGGCAGGGTCGGACGTGTCATTCCCGTCCCCCAACGCCTGCCGGATCAAATCCACCCGCGGCTCCGAACGCTCGATAAACACGACGCTGTCCACGACGCCGGGGTGCTCCGCGGCGCCGCCCCGGAAGCCCGCCATCAGCCACTGCACAACCTCGACCGGGTCCAGCCCAAAACCCGGCCCGTGGATCGTGCCCGCCACACGGGCGTTCTGGACCCCCTCCTCCGCGAGCGCGGCGACACATCGCCTCGCCAGCATGCCGATGGCCCCATAATCCAGCGCGTAAAGGGGGACCGTGCCGAGGAAAAGGACCTTGGGCACTACAAGCGCCCCGCCCGATGGAACCAACCGATAGTCATCCGGGCCCAGTTTCCAACCCGACAGATCCAGTCCGCCAGAAACGGCTAGCCGCTCCGCCACGGCCTTGTCGGCGCCGTAGAAACGTCCCCCCGCATGCTTGAGAACCAGCACGTCCGCCTCGACGTCCGCCACATCGCCATGCGCCACCTCAAACTTGGGTCCGTGCGTCATCCGTGATCTCCCCTCATGGCCATCGGGGTCTCTCTTAGAGTGCGAGGCTAACGATGCGCCCGGCGATAGGCCAGCGTCCAATCGTTGAAATGCAACCCACTCAGCTCCTCGGGCGGGGGTACCTCCTCGGGAGAGGCCAGGGGCATCGGGTCGATGAAATCAAGGCCCCTCAGCCGCAACCCGGTCCTCCATTCCTTGTCGACATGTTTCGATTGGCTGGCCGCCCGCGACCAGAACAAGAACATCGCGTCCCTGGCCCGGATCTCGGCCTCGAGGCGATCCTCCCAGCGCTCCCCGGATCGCAGGTCGGCGACGTCCGCGAATACGTCGAGGTCGGGGCGCACCTTCTGCATCCCCTGGATGCGCGCGAAGACCTCGTCGCGATCGGCACTCGCGTAGGAGGCCATCGCACAGCGCACGTCCCGCTGACGCGCGGGCAACTCCGCCGGGGTGGCCTGGCGGGTCCCGACGCACAACTCGAATAGCACCCTTGCCAGGGGCACGCCACCCAGCCGAATCATGGCCGACCCCTGCCGCACGCCCTGCGCCGCATCCGGGGGCACAGCAACCCGGAACTGGGCGTTGGCCGGTTCGCCATCCCACAATATCTCTTCCTCCCCGGACTCGACGACCATGCCATCGATGCGGACAGCCACCTGGAGCGTCCCACCCCGCGCCACGCGCACCGGCCCCTTCCCGCCCACAATCTCCGGTTTTGAGGGTCGCTCCGCAATCCTCTTGCGAACCTCCTGCAGTTGCCCCGCCAGATGGGCCCAGACTTCCAGCAGAAATGCGGTCCCTGCCGACACCACCGGCGGCGCCGCTATCGCGAAGGAAACCCGGTCTATCGATGGCCCCTTCATCCAAGCCGACCCAGGCCATCGGAAAAACCGCTCTTTAACTATTTCAACCTGAACGTCCTCGGACTGCTCAAATGGAATACTCTCGAACTTCCTACCAGGTGGACACACGCTCTCCGCTACCGTCGGCACCTGTGGTGGCGTGCTGATCTCCATCAACGGCGGGTTCATGGTCAGGGTGGGAATCTTCTTCGGAGGCGCGGGTTCTGGGCACACCGACGGCGGCATCGGGCCCGATTTTGAGAATTTTTCCACCCATTCAAGGCACGCATCAGCCATAGCACCCCAAGAAGGCAGCGAGTAGGAAACCCCGAAAGGCGGCAGCGGGTAGCAAAGCCCGAGAGGCGACACGGGCAGAGGTTCTGGCTGCGGAGGTCCGCTGGCCGACCGCGCTCGAGTCGAGCCTCTGCGCCTCGCCACTTTGGCGATGGCCTTCTTCCGAGCCATGCACTTCTTCTTCGCGACCTTCTTGACGTGGGCCTTTGCGCGCGGACTTACCGCTCTGGTGCCCGGGGCACTGGCGGCAGCTATCGGCAGACCCCTCCCCTTCGCCCGATCGTCCGTCACGTGAATCCGGACGCTGAGCCGGGACCTCGCCAGATACGCCGCGACCACCTTGGACTCCAGAACCGGAAGGTGGCGAAACGCGATGATAATGGGCCCACCCGCAATCCTCCGGACCTTCTTGAGGAACGCCACGAATCCCAGTGGCGTCAGTCGGCCCCGCAGCCTTTGGACAAAGAACCCTTTGTCACCTGCGACGACCAAGACCGTCGTCCCTGGCCGGCCGGCGGCATCCCAAACCAAATTCCCGCCGGCGCCGACCCGCATGGTCAACAACCCCAGCACTTGCCAGCCGCGCGGCCTTGGCACGGTGCCCGCTCCCCGCGCCCAGATCGGCGGCGCTTCCACGCCCAGGGCGCGCAGGATGTGCGCGACATCGCCCCGACTGGCGTGAAATCCCATCGCCCCGCGCATCAGCCTGGCAATCCGTCGCGGCGTCCAGAGACCCGCCCCCAACCCGAGTTCGGCGGGCCCGTGCCTCAGGATCCAGGAAATGATTCGGCCCCGGTCCCGCGCGCTCAGGGCCCAGCCTTTCGCCGACCTCGTCCCTCGTTTCGATACGACCATGGGGATCGCCCAACCTCTGGCACATGAGGATCGATCCAGAAAGAAAAGTCCGCAAGCCCCTTCTTTTTCGACCCCAGCAATCCAATGGGCAACGCGCAGCCCAAATCCGCGATCACTCCCCCAACGCCAGCCACTGGACCTTGCACCCCCCGATCTGGTTCTCGTTCCACGTCCCCACTTCGATGGTCATCCCATCGGCGTGGATCTCCCGCGCTTCGACCCAAAGTCGCGTCGTGCTATCCCGGGTTGAATACGTGTCCTGCATCACGATCGATGTCTGGACGACCGGCGCAGCGCGGAACGGATCCTTAAACCTCACCTCGAATTTTCTGCGCGCATAACCGCGGCCGTCCCAGTCCCAGCCCACGATGCCTTGCTCCACTTTCACTTGCCCTCCTCCGAAAGTTCTCACGGCCGAACCCGCATCCGTCTTGGCGGGACCCGTTTTGCCGAGCGCCTCGGAGACGTTCCGCACAAGTTCACCAATCCTTGCGTCCCTGGGCGGGTCAAAGGCGTCGAGCCAATGGACCTGCGCGAGGTCATATTGCAGTGTGCCGGCGGGCATCACGTCTTCGATTCTCAGCGGGATTATCGTCTTTCGTGCCTGTGCGGCAAGGCTCACCTCGGAGGGCACGTGATCGGATCGATTCGCCACGTCGGAGAAAATCAGCACCATGACACGGCACCCCCCGATGGCGTCGATGATCTCCTGCTTCCACAACCTTCCCGCCCGGACATCGCGGGGGGCTATCCAGCACCGGATTCCTTGCGCCTCCAAACTGCCGCAAACCGCATCCGCGATCGCCCTGTCTTCTTGCGCGTGCGAGATCATGACCTCGTGGCGCCGCGCCGATACGTCCGCCGGCCGCCTCCCGGACAGATCCGAGGTTCCCGACGCCACCCCCGCCAGCCCATCTTTCACAGCATCGGGCATGTCCAAACCCTACCAAACCCCTCTCGAGCCGGTCAAGCGACCGACCGGGCACTGATGCGATCGCGAAAGCCAGAACGCCCCCGGGATTCGGCCGGCAGCGGCGCGTCCTCGCCACGGGTTCGATCAAACCCCCTTCAAGGCGCGTTCCCCATCCTTCCCTCTTGCGAATCACCCCCGGGATCGCCATCATCTGCCAGCAACGTCATGGCCGAGGAACCCATCCAATCGCCCGATCCGGATCAGGTCCACGCCGAGCGCATCCGGCGCCTGCTGGCCTTCGCCGTCGACGTTTCGCTGGGAACGGTCTGGCAGGTGCGGGAGGACGTCTGGGACAGTGAGATCCGAGAGTACGACCACGAGAGCACCCGAAAATGGCATCCTGGGGTCTCCCTGCGGACGGGGCCTCTCGATAACCTGAACGAGGCGGTTCCCATGCTCCATGGCACCACCGGCACCCACGGCCCCGTCGTCGTTCAGGGCCTCACCGAAGACCTGGGACCGAACCACCAAACCTCGTTCGGGCACCTCGTTTCCCCGGCACGCATCGGGCTCGAAAATATCCTGTTTCGCGACCCCGAGGCCGACCCGGAACAGACCTCCGGACAGTGGTTCCGCAGGAAACGGGTCGCGTCCAACCTGCACAAGCCGCGGCTAAACGAGTCGGAAACCGCAGACCTCAAGGATTGGGCGCGACGGAGGGACCTCCTGTGAGTCACCTCACGACACCCGGGGCATGGATGGAATGGAAGGATCGCTGCGCCATGCAGCGCTGCTCCGACGAGCACCACGCGGCCCTGAAACAGTTCGCCTTCACGATGTGCCGTTTCTACGCGGCAGCAGAGGATCCCGACTTTCCTATCGATGGCGATCTCGCGCGCCAGATCTTTGAGACCCACATGCATACCTGCTCTGGCGTCACCGGCAACCGCTGGAAGGATTGGCTTCTCGCCAGGGTCGAACTCCACGACGATGACCCCCTCAATCTGCTGGAGTCGGGGGCGGCCGTGTGCATCCGGACAGCGACCCGGCTTTTTGTTGGCGTTGAGGCCAACGCAAAAATGCGCCGTCGTGGCTTCCGCCCGGTCTCAAAGGATCGCCCTTTGAAGCCTGATGATCCGGAGAGCGCCACCATGGAGAACGTCGGCCTGCTGATCGAATCATCGGATCCCGCCCTGCTGGCCGTTTGGAACAACGTCCGGGCGTCAGTTCTCAAGGACGCCCGGCAGATCTTCGGCGGCATGAATTCCCGCCAAAAGGTCGCGGTCGCCGCGTGGGCGTTAGAGATCTCGCGAGCAGATCCCGCCGTAACCAAGGCGGCCGACTGTGGCCGACAGGCCGTATTCGATGCGTGGCACGCGGTCCACGCCGATGCGACCCGATTGGCGGAGGAGCATGCCGCGAATGACGCGGAGACCACGGGGGCCTATGCGGAGCTCCTGATGGACGACATCGGGGATCTGTGCGTGGCATGGGCAAAAACGGAAAAAACCTGCAAGGCGCTCTTTCAGAAGTGAGGATATGAAGTGATGTCCCGCAATTCCCCAGGCGGGTGGCAGCCACTCTCGGGGCCACGCAAGCAGTTCTTGGAAAACTGGTTGCGGAGTCGACGCATCGACTTGAGGTTCCGGGAGGTCCAGCCACCCCTTTCAAGAGGCGCCGGTGCGGCCACGCAATCCGACCGCACCGCTTTGGCGGGCCGCGTCGCCCCGTTTGATTCGGATCCCCCGGGTCCCGGCGAGATCCGGCTGCTGTCCCCGCGGTTGACGCCAGATGCCGAGCGTCCTGTCTACGTCGCTGCCTTCCGCGACTGGGAGGATGACTGGAAACTGGTGGCGCCCTTCGGGCCGTACGAGGCGCCCGCCACCCCGGGCGAGTTGCTCCTGGGGCGCGAGGCGCCAACCCTGCGCGTTCTATGCCTCTGGAATGCGCATTCGGTGCCGCCGGACGCCCTTCGAGAGAGCTGGTTCATCGATCGGCTGACCACGGAAGAAATGGCCGATGCGTGGTCCGTTTTCCGCCATGCGGCCACGGGGGCGGCCCTCCCCAAACCGCTCCAGGATCGCGTGGGCGCGCCGATGGCGGCCGGCGCGGATCCGCGGATCGCCTACCAGACCGAAGAGATGTCCCACATGCGCGCCCTGGCGCGAGCCGCGATGGGCGCGGCAAGACTACTCTCTGAGAGCTGCGCGCCCGCGGGCGTGATCATTCATCTCCCCTGGGTCGACAAGGCCCACCAAGAGATCGAGCTGGCACAGGCGGCCCACGGCAGTGGAATGCCCCAATACGAGAGCCTGCTCATCTCCAACGACCCCCCGCTCCGGATCCGCGTCTGCCTGGAATCCGATTGGAAGACCTGCTCGTTTCAGGTGCTAGATCACCGAGGCGAGGCATCCGAGGCCCTCGACCACGGGACCATCAAGGGCGCGGGGGGAGTCTTCCTGAAGCGCATTTCGGGATCGCAGGCCCAGGTGCCGATGGATCGCATAGCGGAAGGCTTCACCCTGGAAACCAAGTCCGGCAACGCCATCCCGTTGCGGCAAGCGCCATAGACACATGCCCTGCGCCTGCTCACATCGCACCTACGAGCAACTCGACCGACGCATCCGCCTCGTCCCCGGATGGGTTGCGGTCGCCGGCGATGGTGACCTCGCCAAACTCGCCACCCCCCTGCCCACCGACCCCGCCCTGGCGGCTCGTGTGGTAGGGGAGATCTTCGTGCGGCGCTGGCTGTACGAGGACCGCTGCCCCCCAGAACTCCTTGCGATCAAGCGCCGGGGCCCATTCACGCCCGTGATCCATTCGTTCCGCGATCTGGCGGTCCCCCTCCGAAATCACCGAAAGACCCGCGCCACGGCCGTCGCCCACAAAATGAACGCCAGTTTCGACTCGCCGTTGCATGAGGCCATCTGGCAACACCTGCACGAGAGGATCATCGACTTTCTGGAATGCGACGGCATCTTCCCGCTGGTGATCGGGAACGACTGCGACGAGGCCGTCGCCGTCCCTTTCCGCTTCGCGAACGCACGGTCCCACCGAGGCAAGGCCATCGACAAGCGAGGCCGGGAGATCCCAGAATGGTCTGGGGCGGTCGCCGCGCTGGACCGCGACTTGGACCGTGGCCACGCCGTCCAGATCCTGTGCGAATTCCCCGATGAGCCGAAATGCCCGCAGGGCGACAGCCTCGCCTTCGCGCTCGTCGTCGCAAAACACGCCAAACGCGGCGGCATCAGGCTCTCCCCCCTCGAGATCCTAGCCACGGGCGCCGTCCAGGATGGCCGGCTCCAGCCCATCAACGGACGGGAAACCAAACAGGCCCTCGGCGACCGCCTCGGATGCTCCCTCTTCATCGCCCCAGGCTTCTTCGAGGACAAGTTCGTCCTCTTCCTCGTGCCTCAGCAGTCCGTCAAAGACTTGTCCAAGTGCCTGTCTCGAGAACTAGGCTCCATCATCCTCCCCCTTCAAGCTCGGCGCCTAAGGATTTGCCCCAAAAAACGCAGCATCGAGACCCGCGAAATAGCCACGAAGCCGAAGCGCCGACGCCAGCGCGCCCGCGGCAAGTCGGGCGGCAAAATACCGAAGACTCGGTGAAATGCAGGATGCCTCAAGGCGCTTCACTCTTCGGCAACGGCTCCGCGCCCTTGAAGGATCAAGCCGACGAACACGCCCAGAAAGAGCCCAAGGCTGGTCCACAGCGACACTTGTTCAAAAAACGGCAGGGCGGCGCCGTCAGGCGCATCGCATAGGCTCGTTCCCCGGAGCAGCCAAACACTGGCCGCGGAGACCGCGCCGGCAATCCCCATCGAGATGGCGAAGATCGGCAACACCCTTCCCACCGCTTTTCCCGCGTACCCCATCCGATTCCGAAACCCCTTGCCCGGGCCTGGAAAATGTTTGGTCAGGCTCGCGGATAGCACCCAAAATGCCAGAACAAGACCGATTCCGATGGCCGCCCAGAGTTGCGCCTCATGGCCGTCCGCGATCAGCTCGTTGCATGAGGAACCGATATCCATAACGAACAGCGGACCCGCCGCAACGCCCGCGAGAAGGGGCGAGAGGTACGACCAAACGGATGGGAGCCGAACCCTGGGAACAACCCGCTTCCGGAGCATAGAGAACTTGCGGAACATGAGATTCCGAAGATAAAACCGCCCCAATTGTTGAACCGACTCGGCCGACAAGACATCCAAAATCGCTCGCCCAGTCGGCGTCACAAGACCAACCAGGGCTTCCTCGTCTCGCATACAAATGAGTCTCTTGACCCGACTCGTCTCCCTCTCGCAGTCTCTGGCCCGGTCCCTCCGATCGGCTAGCCAGCGCTCCGCCAGATCGATCATCCCATGCGCGATACCGCCCTCGGGCCAAGCCAACGCGCACAACCGATCCTTTAACGCGGCGACCGCATGGCTCATTTCATCGCAGGCCGCCGGGGAAACCGCCATGCCGGCCTCGCGCACCATGCCCGCGGCCTCCACCACGCCAACCCAGACCGAATGGAGGTCCTCCATTGGATGCCCACGCCATACGCACCATGCCGACAATCCGCCTCCCTCAGAGCCATCGCCAAACAGCAGCCTCTCAAGGGCCAACTGCCATTCCGCATTGCCAACACAGTTGAGGTCGGCGCAGCACAATTCCGCAACGCGCACGCAGTCATTCCCGAGGGCCCGCAATCCCTTTATGACCTTAGTCATCGCGTCCGCCCGACCTGGCCCGTCCGCGCCAGTGACCATCAGCCCCGCGACATGGTCGGCCAAGTCCCTGAACGCTTTCGACTGTTCCAGGAGACTCGCCCCGCTTTCACGGAGACCATCGAGCCGACCTATGCCTTCCACGACCGCATGGATGGCTCTTCCGCGCCCTCGCAGGATCATGCCAATTTCGACAAAAGTCCGGGCGGGAGGATCCTGCAAGAGCAGCCGCCACAAAAATCGCGCCTGGTCCACGCCCGAAGGAAGCTCTTCTCTCAAAAGCCGCTCCACCTGCACGGCCACTTGACGGGCCACGAACTCATCCTGAGAGGTCGCCAGCCGAAGGATGTCCGCCTCACCGAATATCTGGTCCCGCAACAAAAGACCGGCCGCCAGACCCCTCGCGACAAGGATGAGCGCCAGATCGGCGCGGGCCACCGCCGCCACCGCCCCTTCCCGGGCCCAACCTGCAGCTTCGCTCCCACAAGCCCGCGCCACCAGAGGACGCCACGGCACATTGGCCAAGTCGTCATGCCCGACGAGCTCAAGCAACTCGACGACCCGGACCGTGCGCTCCTCATCCGCCGTGGTGGCAAAGACATCTTTATCGAAAACCAGCCGCAACCGAGGCAGCGCGGCGTCGACCACACCGGCCGCGCCCCCGGGCAGAATCCTTTCGGTTACCAAGTCTAGGGCCGGGCCAGCCATCCCCGCTCCGGCGCGCATCTCTCCGATGGCCGCCCTTGCCCCCGCCGCCTGGAACCACCGCGCCGTCCGCAGCCAGCTCAAAAGCGCATCAACGCGCTTCTCGCCAGACCGATCCTTCCAACGCGCTTCCTTGAGTCTCGCCTCGATCAGGTCCCGAACCTCTTTCGCCTCAGGAACAGGGCGCAAGTTATCTGCAATCAACCGGAGAACATCCTCCGCCATTTCATCGGGGCGCACCTCTGAGATCCTGCTCGCGAAGAATGCCAGCACGTCGCCCCGGGTTGCAGGGGCGAAGAGGAGCTCGCTGAGAGCCAGAAGCACCACCGAAGCGTCGGCATCATCGGAAGGCAGAGACATCGCCGCGAGCGCCCGCACCTCGAATCCGGGAAGCAACTGCGGCTCTCCTCCTACCGAAAGAAATGCCGCCGCGGCATGCAGGACATGCCTCATCCGATGCCGCATGCCAGGAGATTCCGGTGCGCGCCTGTCGTCCGACAGCGCGCCGTTCGGCCATCGTTCCGGAAGGCCGGAGGGGAAGCAACGACCCCACTCCGAGGAGAGTACGGACCGGGCCGATTCACCGCGTCGAGCCAGCACCGCCAATGCCCGCGAGGCGGGAACCCAGAGGAGTCGGCGTCGTGCCCCAAAGATCTCGAAAACGAACTTTAAGATGGACGGATCGTCAGCCGGCCCGAACGCGGAAACCAGCGGAAGCCATCTCACGGCATCGACGTCCTTGATTGTCAAGGGATCGTGCCAAGACCATTTTCCCATCGCCGGATCACCCAGGAATGGACCAATGATCCGGCAGGCATCGACCTCAGACGCGGGATCAAAGCGCAGCCTGTCCGGCTTTTGTCGCCGGTACGCCGAGGCCACGGCAAGAAGCGCCCGCCCGCCTACGTCTGCCCCCTCACTGTTCGGTTGCCCCAATGCCCGAACCTCATCGCGCAGCGGCTGCGCCGCCGCGACCGTCCCGTCCCAGGAACGAATCCCGGCCAACAAGGCATTCATCTTCACATCAGGAACCCTTCCGAACTCTCCCATCGCCGTACTCCTCTCGACACCCAGGCTACCAGATGCTGGGGATACAGGCACGGCCTTTCCTGCGCGTCCTGTGGAGGAGGACGCATATCCCTGCGGCTGTTGCCCATGGCCGGTGTCGCTGTCCGTTATCGCTTTACAGAGGCACCCGATATCGCAGAATCGTCGACGTCATCGCATGAGTTTCGGCTCCTTGAGGGAAATCGTTGAGCGGTCCTACCCCCAGCCGCTGGCGACTGCCTTCCGCAGGTATCGCGTTGCCGACCCCGAAGATTTCGGGTCTCGCCACGAGATGCTCGTGGGGCTCTTTCAACTATTCGTGCGATTTATTGTTGTGGCGGCGCTGCAAGAAGGGCTGCAACGCATTCCTGACTTCGTCAATCGTCTTCCGCAGAAGGCCAAGACCCTCGAATTCCTCAGGCGACCCTCGCTCGGTTCATTTGTTGGTTTGTTGCGCACTCTCGAGACCATCGATTGCCCGAGCATCTCCTTGGCCCTGTTGCCGCCGGTCATGGCCTGGTACACGAAACCTCCGGTCACAGGAACCTCGCACCTCATGGCGGCGGCCAAGGCCCTCAGCCTCCCCGCAGACTCCCGACCGGGCCGCCCGAACGCACACATCTGCGACCTTTTGGTTAACTACAGGAACAAGAGCGCCATGGGCCACGGAGCCCACTCTGACGAGTTGCGCGATCGCCTTCCATTGCTCGAGCAACTCTTGGCCCACCTCTTTCATGAGGCCGACTTCCTCGCGTCATTCAACCTCGTCCTAGTCGAGCAGGTCGCCAAAGATGCCGGCGGCCACTGGAGCCTCTCCGGGAAAGAGCTGCGGGGCATCGCCGAAGAACCCTTCAAAGCCACCGGCACCCGTGACCTCGACGTCGGGGAGATGTACCTCGCCGGGACCCAGAGCCCTTTCGACGCGAGCACCGCTATTCACCTCAGCCCCTTCCTCCTCTGGCGAAACAACCCTCGCACCCATCGGGGCGAGGCATTCTTCTTCAACGATGCCTGGCGAACTAAACTCGAATACCTCTCCTTCGCCACAGGAGACTATTACTACCACCGGGAACTCAAGGAAGAGTTTCGCGACCTGCTCAATATCGATATCCGACCGACCGAGGACGAAGAGTTTGCGGCCGAACTCACCGCGGACCAGAGGGCGAGCCGGGCCGAGGAGCACTTCAGGTTCGCCATGCACCTCGTCACTGCAGGGAAACTCGAGGACGCCTTGGCCCGCCTAGAACGATCGGCAGAATATGAGCGCCGCCCCGCCACGTTCCTCGAGATCGCCCGCCTGCAGATGGAACTGCACGATCCGCCAGGGGACATCGAGGCAACCCTCCGCCGTTGCCTGGAACTGGACCCAGACAACGCCGACGCCAACCGGCTCTTGCAACACTGCGCGGACAGCACCGCGGAACCCGAGGCGGACGCCACGCCGGAGGCCTTGGCGACCCCGAAACCGATTTCCACCCTCGTGGATGCTTTGACGCCGCCTCGCTTCCGGCCATTCGGCGCTCTCTTCTGGAACGTCCTGCTCACCGCCTATTACGCCTTTTCCAGCGTCATGGAATGGCACTTCGGCCAACCCCTCTTTGTGGCCAGCCTCGTCGGGATGTACGTGTGTTGCCTCGTTTTCACGGCCGGGCTGGCAAGCGCGCGGGCCCTATTCGCCTGGCTCCGTTCCCCCCTCAGCCTCCAACTCGATAACATGCGCCTCGAGAGATTCAACGCGTGGCACGCGAGTCAGGGATCCAGGATATTTGGAAAACTGCGATTTGACGGCAGCCGCTGGCTGCCCGGGCCCACCCTCGTTGCCGAGCCGCAGTATTGGCTCCTCTCGATCGCATGGCTCGCCGTGATCCAAACGCTCATCTTCATTGGGACCGACTCGTTGCAAAATCCTCCTCCCATCATATTCAAGAGGCTAATCGATTATTTCCTGCTCATCATGTGGCTCTATCCTTGCGTCCGCTACATCGTGTGCACGACCCTATTCATTTTTGAATACAGCCGACTTCCGCTGAAACCGATGCTGACACGGATCAACGATGAGGGGATCCGCTCGCTCGGCTCCCTCATGACCTTCAACATCACGCTGGCCGCGATCGCCTACACCGCCTACTTCCTTCCGGCGTCATTCACACACAGGGCTGAGATACGCTCCGACGTGGCCGTTCTCGCCATCATCACCCTGATTGTGATGGTGTGGTCGCTCGGCATGCCGGCCATGGTGCGGCGCGCCGCCCGACAGGCGCGCAGCAAGGCCGTCCAAGAGTACTCCGAGCACATCGAGTCAGCCTTCGGCTCGTTTCTAGCGAACCCTGAAGAGGATTCGCTGGCCCGATACGAATGGCTCCGCCAAAATCAACGGGTCATCCAGCGGATAGGCACTTGGCCATTATCGTTCTGGCAGACTCTATATCTTGTCATCTTCAGCAACGTGTTGTTGCTCGCCCTGACCGCGCATTATGTCGCGATGCGTTACGATCTCTGGGAGAGCATCATGGTTCGGTTCCTTGGCCGCGGCTAACGGACTTTGTGACTCGATGCGGATCCTTCTCGTATATCCATCCCGACAAGGGGCCGACGGCGCGCCCGTGAAGTACCGGCGAGCCTTTTTGCCGCCTCTATCGCTGGCCGTGTTGGGGGGTCTCACGCCCGCCCGCCATGAGGTGTCCTGCGTCAACGATCTCGTCGAAGATATCGATTTCGATGGCGACTTCGATCTGGTTGGCATAACGGCGATGACCAGCCAGGCCCACCGCGCATACGAGATCGCGCGCCGATTTCGCAATCGGGGCGTCCCCGTGATTCTCGGCGGAGCCCATCCCACCATTCTGCCGCAGGAGGCCGCCCGGCACGCCGACAGCGTTCTCGTGGGCGAGGCCGAGCACCTATGGGAGGAGGTCTTGGCCGACGCCGAGAAGCGATCGCTTAAGCCACGCTACCAGGACGGCTCCCTTCCCGATTTATCGCTTTCCCCAGCGCCTGATTGGCGCGGTTTCAACCTTGAGATTTACCCTCGCCGCTTTGGGTCCCGTTTACCCATGATGCCGATTTTCACGACGAGGGGTTGTCCCATGGGCTGCAAGTTCTGCTCCGTGACCAAGCTCTATGGCCGTTGCTATAGGACCAAGCCCGTCGCTCGCGTCGTGAGCGAGATCGCCGACTCGGGGGCGACAGAACTCTTCTTTGTTGACGACAACATCGCCTGCCTCCCCGAGTATAGTCGCGAGCTTTTCAAGGCGCTGTCCGGCAAGGGAATCCGGTGGATGTCACAGGTCAGCACGACCGTCCTCAGACATCCCGAGCTGATCGATCTCGCGGCCCGCTCCGGGTGCTTCTACCTTTTCGTTGGGGTTGAGTCCCTCAATCGGAGCAGCCTCGATGGCGCGCGCAAGTCCTTCAATCGGGTCGAGGCCTACGCTGAACTCATCGACAGGATGCGGAGCGCGGGAATCGTTCCATACCTCAGTTTTATTTTCGGATTTGATGAGGACACCGAGGAGCAATTTGAGGAAGTGTTTTCCTTCCTCAGGCAGAACCGCGTGGGATTCGCAGCCTTCTGGATTCTCACCCCGCTGCCAGGCACCGACCTCTATGATGAGATGGTATCCGAGGGACGACTCGCCTCGAGCGATTGGTCTAGATTTGACGGCACCAACGTCGTATTCGCTACGCGGTGCATGCCACCGCATGACCTGGCACAGCGCTTTTGGGCCGCAAATCTCCGCCTATACGCGGCAAGCAGTCTCGTGCGCCATACGGCCTACAACGTCGCGGCATCCCGCGAGAAAGTGGAGGAGCTGCTGAGGAATGTGTTCTACCAGACGCTATTCAGAAAGAAGGTCCTTGCGGGTGAGCATCCGTTCTCCGGCGGCGTAGGTGCGCCGCTCAAGCGCACGGGGGCGCTCTAAATATACCTTCCGGCATCTTTTCGCCAAACCAGATGGCCGCGGGCGCACCGACTCCCTCGTGCGGACATCATTCTGGACAATGGCGCCGACGTCCGGGAGGTCATCGCTGACAGCGTCGGACACCATCGTCGGCGTTGCGGTGACCCGCGAGCCATTCGATGACCCCGATTCCAGCCATGCCGGCGATTGCGGAAAATGTGAACAGGTATAGACCCGGCTTCACATCCGCCCTCAGCGCCTCACCAAGCTTGAGGAGAACGATGAGGACCGCGACGGCGAAAACCTCCACCATCGCCCATTTGCTCGTCAGGCCCAAGCATCGGACGGCTCCCCCGGGCCAAGATCCGGTCTTGACCCTGCGCGCAAAGACCCACCCCGCCCCGGCGAGCTTTCCAAACGGCACGACCACGCAAAACAGAACGATGAGCCACCCCAGGAACCAGTCCCCGTCCCCGAAGAGTTCGGCGATCGTCGCAAAGACCGAATAGGCCCGCACCTGCTGGAATAGCTCAGCCTCCCAGCGAAACACCCGCAGCGGGATGCCGGAGGAAACCTCGACCATGTCCAGCGCCAATCCAAATGGGAGCAGGATGGCGGAAAGCAGGAGCGCCGAGATCCCGAGCCACTCGGGCGCCCCAAAGCCAATCCTCCTCAAATCCATCATGGCACGCGATACGACACGGGCCGATAGTCCGCATGGCGCACCTCGACCCGGTCGCCGGAAGCCGCCATGATGCCCTGAATCAGGCCCAGCTCCTCCAGCTCGCGCGGGTGCAGGGAGGCGTTGACCACTTTCGTCTGTTTGGTGCTGGGGCTGGTGATCCGCACGACCACGACCAGATGCTTGTCGGACAGGTTCTTCACCTGCACCACCAGGCTATTCGCGAGAATCGCCGGGCGGGTCGAGTGTCACCGGTCACTTCAAAACCCGCCACGGGCGGTCGATTCAAAACCAGCCAGT
>CAZYWZ010000008.1:0-89808 GCA_964651705.1 uncultured Verrucomicrobiales bacterium | reverse complement strand
ATAATCCGGCGCGTGGATGAACGGAATCAGCCCCGCCCCCGCGCGCCGGGGGCGGGGCTGACCTGAAACTTCAAAGTCCGGATCGGGCCGAGCGCGCAGAGAATCCTCTGACACGCAGGCTGTTGCGCGTCCGCGGCGCCACCATAAATTAGCTTCACAAATGGATATTTATGCGATAAGCAACTTTTCCTAACGCCTAAAAAATATGCGGATGGTTAATTTCGGCCAGATCGTCCACCCAAAGAGATCCGGGGCGCTCCGCCTTGGGCGGCAGGGCATTTCCCTCTGCGCCGCCCTCCTGGCGCTGGCGTCCCTCTCGGAAACGGCGTGCGGGCTGCCCGTCCAGTGGACGATCGAGTCCGGCGGAAACGGGCATTGGTACGAGGTCGTGGCCGTGCCGGAAGGCATCTCGTGGACCGATGCGCGGGACGCGGCCGCGCTGGCCGGCGGGCATCTCGCCTCGATCACGTCCGCCGGGGAGAACGCCTTCGTGTTCTCCCTGATCGACACGAATTCTCTCTGGCGGAACAACGTCTTCGGGCCATGGATCGGGGGGTACCAAACGAACAAGAGCGCAGAGGCCACCGGCCACTGGACGTGGGTCGATGGCGAGGCTTGGTCTTACACCGCGTGGGCACCCAGCCAGCCAGACAATTATCTGAACTTGGAGGACTACCTGCACTACTACTCGCCTACCGGCCGGGGATCCACCTGGAACGACTGGGAGATCGACCCGGCCTCGGGCGCGCCCGTGGCCTACGTCATCGAACTCATCCCCGAGCCCGGCAAAGCCACGGCGATCGCCCTGGCCTGCGCGTCACTCGCCATGCTCGGGTGGATCCGCGCCAGGAGTCCATCGGACCGGGCCCAACGGATTCCTCCGGCAAACCCGCCTTCCTCTTGACAAGCGCTGGACTGACGCGCGAGGGGCCCCGTTCGCCAGGACCGGGCCCACGCGGCGCATCTCCAGCGGGTCCTTTTCGGCTTTTCGCGCCCGGCCGCTCCCCTAGCCTTTCCCCATGCGCATTCACCCCATCGCCCTGACCCTCGTCGCCCTCCACATCGCGCTGCCGGCGCTCCGCGCCGACGCCGTGCGCGAATCCGCGCGGGAGATCCCGATCGCGGCGGAGTGCGACGTGGCGATCGCGGGGGGGACCTCGGGCGCGGTGGCCGCGGCGGTGGCGGCGGCGAAGTCTGGGGCGAAGGTCTTTCTCTGCGCGCCGAGGCCATACCTCGGGGAAGACATGTGCGCCACGCTGCGCACGTGGCTCGAGGAGGGGGAGACGCCGGAGCACCCGCTGGCCAAGGCCATCTATAGCGACCCGGAGGCGGGCGCTGGCGGGCCGGATCCGAACCGCATGCCCTTCACGTACACGACCGACGTCCCCTCCGAGAAACCCCACGTCGACCGGACGCCCCCGAGCCTGCTCGCCGATGGCAGATGGAACAAGCCGGAGACCGAAAGCGTGCAGTTCGACAGCCACGTCGAGATCACCGTCGACCTCGGCCAACCCCAGCCCGTGGACAAGGTGAGGCTCATCGCGTTCCATCGCGAGGCCAGCGATCCGGCCAAGGCCTTTATCGTGCGGCGCGTGACGATCCTCATCGAGGAGAGCGGCATCTGGCGCGAGGTGGCCAAGGGCGACAACGAGAATCCAAGCCAAGGCCTGACGGTCGTCGCCGCCAAGGTCGGCGAGACCGCGCAGCGCCTCAAGGTCTTCGTCGAGAAAGCCGAGGAGGCCGAGCGCATCCTGCTGGGCGAACTCGAGGTGACGCGGCCCGCCACCGCGCCCGAGGAACCCGCGCGCGCCCGCGCGCCCCGCCCCCTACACGTAAAGACGACCCTCGACCGCGCCCTCTTGGACGCCGGTGTCGAATTCCTCTACGCCTGCACCCCCACCGACCTGATCGTCGACGCGAAAGGCAAGCCCTGCGGCTTCGTGGTCTCGAATCGCGCCGGCCGCCAGGCTGTTCTCGCCAAGACGCTCATCGACGCGACCGAGCCCGCGCTCCTCGCGCGCCTCGCGGGCGCCAAGGCAAAAACCTCGCCCGCGGCCGAACTCACATTCCGCCGCACGGTGATCGGCGGCGAGCCGTCGTCGGCCCAAGGCGCGAAACACCGCAACATCGAACCCCCTTACCTCGGCCGCCATAGCCAAGATCCGTTCGGCGTCACCGAATACACCCTGGGCCTCCCCATCGCGGGCCCCGATTGGAACGCGCGTGCCGCCGCCGACCAGCTCGCCCGCGACATCACCTACCAATCTAACCAGCAGGCCGCCGCGGAATGGTTGTTCGAGCCGGCGCCGACCCAGTTCCGTTGCGAGGCGTCCGTCTCGAAGCCCGCCGCCGGCGCCGGGGACATCCCCCTCGACGCCCTCCGTCCCGCCGGCGCGGCCAACATCGTTATCCTGGGTCCCCGCGCCGATGTCGGCCCCGAGAACGCCGCGCGCCTCGCGCGGGCCATCCACCTCATCCCCCTCGGCGAGCGCGCGGGCAATGCCGCCGCCGAGGCCGTGCGCGGCAAGCCCGCCCCACGATCCCCGCGCCTGCTCGCCGCCAAGGATAAGGCCAACATCCCAGGAGAGGTCCGTGAATTCCTCGAGGGCGCCCGTCCCGCGGAAAAGGGGAGCACGATCCCGCAGCCCGAGCGCCCGCTGCCGGTCATCGGCCGCTACGATGTCGTGGTCATCGGCGGGGGCACCGCCGGCGCGCCCGCGGGCATCTCGGCCGCGCGCCGCGGCGCGAAGACCCTCGTGGTCGAATACCAGTACATGCTCGGCGGCGTCGGCACCGCGGGATTGATCAGCAGCTATTACTGGGGCAACCGCGTCGGGTTCACCGCCACGATCCCCACGGGCAACAAGTGGGACCCCGAGGAGAAGGCCGAATGGTACCGCGGGGAACTGCGCAAGGCCGGAGCCGATATCTGGTTCGGCGCCACCGGCTGCGGGGCGCTCGTCGAGGGCGGCCGCGTGACCGGCGCGGTCGTCGCCACCCCCAACGGCCGCGGCGTCGTCCTCGCGAAATGCGTCATCGACACCACCGGCAACGCCGACATCGCCGCCGCCGCCGGAGCTCGAGTCATCTACACCGACGAGACCGAGCTCGCCGTCCAGGGCACCGGCCTTCCCCCGCGATGGCTCGGCCAGGGCTACACCAACACCGATTTCACCATCGTCGACGAGACCGACATGCTCGATATGTGGCACGTCTTCGTCTATTCGAAATCCAAGTACCCCTCCGCCTTCGACCAGCAGCCCTTCATCGACACCCGGGAGCGCCGCCGCATCGTCGGTGAGTTCACCCTGACGATGCGCGATCAGCTCCTCGGCCGCACATACCCCGACACCCTGTTCCGCGCCTATAGCAACTTCGACTCGCACGGGTACACGACCGATCCCCTGCTGGAGATCAGCCACCCCGAAAAGGTCGGCTGCTACGTGGACGTGCCATATCGCTGCTCGCTGCCGCAGGGATTGGATGGCATCCTCGTCGGCGGCCTCGGGCTCAGCGCCCACCGCGACGCCCTCCCCCTCGTGCGCATGCAGGCCGACCTCCAGAACCAGGGCTATGGGCTAGGCGTCGCCGCCGCTCTCGTCGCCTCGTCCGAGTCCGGCACGCGCGATGTCGTGATCCGCGAATTGCAGAAGCATCTCGTCGAGGCGGGAAACATCCCCGCCGAGGTGCTGGAACAGAAGGACAACTTCCCGCTGCCGCAGGAGAAGATCGACGCGGCGGTCGCCGGCATCGCCTCCGGCCACCCGACCCCCGAGCAGGCCGCCGCCATCCTAACCCACGCGGATGCCTCGCTCCCCGGCCTCCGCAAGGCGTATGCCGACGCCACCGATCCCGCCGCCAGACTCGCCCTCGCGCAATCGCTCGCGATCCTCGGTGACGCCACGGGCGTCGATACGCTCATCGCGGAGGTGAAAGCCCAAACCGCGTGGGACGCGGGCTGGGATTATCGCGCCATGGGTCAATTCGGCAGCGCCCTCAGCCCGTTGGATCGCTTGATCATCGCGCTCGGCCGCACCCGCGATAGCCGCGCCCTGCCCATCCTGCTGGACAAACTCGCCGCCCTGGACGCCGGCGTCGCCTTCTCGCACCACCGCGCCGTCGCCCTCGCCCTCGAGTTCCTCGCCGACCCCGCCGCCGCACCCAAGATCGCCGAATTGCTCGCCAAACCCGGCATGACCGGCCACGTCCACACCACCGTCCAGAGCGCCCACGCCGCAGATACCGCCTCCAAGGGCGGCACCAACGCCGTCGCCACCCGCCGCGATTCCCTCATGGAACTCGGCTTCGCCCGCGCCCTCTATCGCTGCGGCGACCACGAGGGGCTCGGCGAGAAACTCCTCCGCGCCTACACCCAAGACCTCCGCGGCCACTTCGCCCGCCACGCCCAGGCCGTGCTGGAGAAGCAGCGTGCCCTCTGATGCATTCGGTCGGCCTCTCGCACTGGCGGCGGTTGGGGGATGAGATCAGTAGGGGATGCGGACCATCGGATGGTCCTTATCGAAGTCCTTCGTGTTCCGTGTGACGAGGATGCAACCTTCATTGTCCGCCGTGGCCCAGATCACTGCGTCTGGCAATTTTAGCCGGTGCTTACTTCGAGCCTCGACCGCACGATGGGCGATCCGTGAGGACAATTCAATGACTCGCACGGAGTCAAACAACCCCCTCGCTGCCGCCTTCTCGGCCTCGGAATCGGCTCCGCTCATGACCTCCATCCACGAGATCACTGAGCAAAGGAGGTCATCGTAGCGCTCGACCTCCTCTGCCGCTCTTCTGTCCCCTTGTAGGAAATCAATGAGAACATCGCTGTCCATGACGGCTTTCATGCGTCCCACTCGGCGCGGAGAGCCTCAATGAATTTTCTGCCGTCCACCTTTTTGTGTGCCCAGGCGCCAAAGGCTTCCTTTCGGGGGTCGGAACCCCGACTTGCAAGGGCGGCGCGCACAGCGCGCCGCACCGCCTCCGCTCGTGAAATCTTCTCCTTCTGACACCATAAATCGAGCCCGCGCAGGTGGTCTTCCGGTAAATCCACAATCGTTCTCATGATAACGTCATCATATATTATCCGGCCGCGCTGTCAAACCGCCATCAGCAGGCGGGACAGAAAGGCATTTTGGTGTGCCGCCCAGCCGAACGGACCCTCACCCCCGCGCGATCTTCTGCCGCACCTCTTCCACGAAAGCGGCGGGATCATCCGGCGACACCACGACGGTCTTCCCCTCGTACCGCAACACCACCGCGCGCGACGGATCCGTCACCAGCGCCCGATAGTGCCCCAGTTTCTTGTTCCAGAATCTCCCCGAAAAAGAGAATAGCCCCCCATTGCCGCACGTCTTCATCCCGCGGCGCATCGCCTCGGGATCCGCCTCGACCGCGCGCAGCCCCGACCACGGCAACTGGTTCGCCCACAGCAACCGGTGGACGAAGAGCCCGTTCGCATCCACCGTGTAGCCGCGGATCGTGAATAGCGCCGAACCGATGATGATCAGCGGCAGGGAGGCGCACAGCCAGAAAGCGAAAGCCGGCGCACCCTCCCGGGCCACCGCCACACACGCGAATACCGTGACGCCAATCAGAAGAAGCGAGCTCAAGATCGTCGCCCAAGCCAACGCCCGTCCCCAGGGTGCCCCATATCGCCGCGCCATATCCATCTTCCTTAACCGCAAACCCCCATTCGGGCAAGCGCCAGCCCCGGCTATATGTCTTGGACCCGCGCAATTTCCCACAGGAATGACGCGCCGCGTTCTCGATCAGGTCAGCCCCGCCTCGCGCCGGCGGCGGGGCTGACTCGAAAATAGCCTGGATTCCCAAATCCCGGCTACAGATCTTGTAGGCCGTCTCTGCGAGACGGCAGCGACGGATGGGTCGGCGTCTGGCACAGACGCCCCACAACCCCATTTTCACCCCCGCTCGAAAATTCCGGGTGTAGCCACGGTCTTCAGACCGTGGATGTTCCCACCCGTGGCCCATCGGTGACCCGATGGTTACACTTTTCCGCGCAGGTGCCGCCCATTAGAAAATGTCATTAAGGAACCCCGGGGCACCGGTGTATATTGGGCCAAGCCGCCGGTCGGGTGATCGGCGAGGGAGTTGCTGTGGTGCCGCTTGCGGCGGATCAGACGACTCCGTTGGAAACGACCGCAAGGGTCGCGAAGAAACGATGAACAGAAAGGTGAAGGTAATCTCATGAGACTGACCCACTGGATCTGCGTCGCCGCGGTGGCGGCATTAGGGACCACGTGCCTGCAGGCCGGGCCCCAGTTGCAGCGCCCGACGACGAAGTGCAATCGCTTGGATGTCGGCCCGGGGCCCGATTGCCGCCCCGCCAAAGAGTGCAAGAAGTTCTGCTACGTGTATGAGTGCCCCACGTGCAGGGTGGACCTCGTCCCGGTCCGCGTGGACCTGAAGGGCGGCTGCGCCCCGTTGAGCCAATACCGCACGACCGAATACCGTTGCCCGGACTGCCGGTATTTCATGAGGGCGTGCGTGGTGAAACGCTGCTGCCCCTGCCCCAAACGCTAGCCCGGACACGCTGTGTCGGCACTCCGTGCGGATTGTTCGCCCCGCGCGTGAACAATCTTGGCTAGGGAACGTCGGCCATTAACGCCGGGGGCGGGCCAGCGCCCGCCCCCGGCCTTTTTCCGACGTTCCGCCCAGCCGAAATACCCGCCATGAGGGGTAACTTCCTTCCCCTAGTGACGCGGGCATTCCCGCCAACCCCCGCCTTTGACAAGCCGCGTCGCGTCCATTAGGGTTAAAGCAATGGCGGCACGCGCGCTAATCTGCACGTGGCTGGTCGTCGCGTTGGCGGCGCCGTCCTGTTGCTGCGCCGCCGACGCATGGGCCAAAGTGGCGAAATCCGCGACGTCCCATTCCTGCTGCGCCGGGGCGGCAGACACCGAGCGCGCCCCCGCCACCCCCGCGTGCGATTGTGGCTGCAGTCGCGATCTGCTCACCCCGGGCCCAGCCTTAGTCGACATCCCGATTGTTTCTCCCGATGGAAAATGGATGGCCCAGCCAGTCGTCGCGACTCTGACCGACGCTCACCGCTTTGCCGGCATCGCGCCAAGGGGCCATGACCCGCCGGGTCTCGGATCCCATCGCTTCCTCCTCTTCGGCAACTTCCGTTGCTAGTTCCGCGCGGCCGCATTCTCGTAGCGGCCGGGTCATTTCGCCACGCGCCGTGGGCGTGTCCATCCGCCCCGGCTATTCCTCGCGTGGACCCCAGCACACCCGCGCCAAAACATCTCGGCTTAAGAGGACAAGGAATGGAAAACGATACACCACAGGAAGACGAAGCGGCGATGACCCGCCTGGCAGGCGGCGATGGCACCGCCCTGGATGAGTTAATGGGCCGATGGTCCCGGCCGGTCGCCGGCTTTATCCTGAGGATGGTGGGCGACAGCGGCGTCGCGAACGATCTGGCCCAAGAGACTTTCGTCCGCGTCTACGAGGCCCGGCATCGCTATCGGGCCCATTCCGGCTTCCGGAGCTGGCTCTTCACGATCGCGGCCAACCTTGCGCGCAACCATAACCGCTGGCTCGCGCGCCACCCGACCAATCGACTCGGCGGATCCGAGGCGGAGGGCATCCCCGACCCTCCCGACACACGGCCCCAACCCGACGTGGAAGCCGAGCGGCTCGAACTGGCGGCGGCCGTCCGCGCGGCGGTGGCGCGATTGCCCGAAGACCTGAGGGTCGCGGTGGTCCTGTCCGAGTATCAGGGCCTCCCGCAGGAAGAGATCGCGCGCGCCATCGGCTGCTCGAGAAAGGCCGTGGAGATGCGCCTCTATCGCGCACGGGCCGAGCTGCGGAAACACCTCGGGCCATTCCTGTGATAAGGTCACCGACCACTGCCGCTATCGGAGAGCTTCCCCGGCAGGACCCGGGGTCGTCCGCTTGACGAGGCCGACAATCGGATGAATCAAGTGGTAATGTCAGATCAGAGAGAACATCGGCATGGCGAGGGCTGTTGCCATGGCCATGGACACCCGGGGCACCAGGCGCGCGGCACGGGGGTCGTGCGAGAGTCGGGATCCTCGCCCGGGTGGTACACCTGCCCGATGCATCCGGAAGTGAGGCAGTCCTCACCGGGGCAGTGCCCGAAGTGCGGCATGGACCTGGAGCCGGAGAGGCCGGCAGAGGGGAGCGAAGGCGACGAGGCCGGTCGCATGAAGGTGCGGTTCTGGGTGGCACTGGCGCTGTCCGCGCCCGTTCTATTTCTGGCGATGGGCCACATGATCCCCGGCGTGAGGCTGGAGGAATGGATGCCAGTCGGCTGGAATCACATCGCGCAGTTCATTCTGGCCACTCCGGTCGTGTTCTGGTGCGGGGCCTTTGCGTTCGGGCGATTCGCGGCGTCGTTGCGGACGCTGAATCCGAACATGTGGACGCTGATCGGGCTCGGCACTGGCGCCGCCTATGGCTTCAGTGTGGCGGCCTTGCTCTTTGGCGACAGATTCCCGGACACTCTCAAGGAAGGGGGGCACGTCCCGCTTTACTTCGAATCGGCGGCGGTGATCCTGACGCTGGTCTTGTTGGGCCAAATGCTGGAGACCGGGGCGCGGCGGCGCACCGGAGACGCGCTGCGCCGGCTGATGGATCAGAGCGCGAAGACCGCGAGACGGATCCGGGATGGGCAAGAGGAAGAGATCCCGGTGGAGGATGTCGAGGTGGGCGACGTCCTGCGCGTCAAACCGGGAGAAAAAGTGCCGGTGGACGGCAGGGTCACCGAGGGGCGTTCCCGCGTCGATGAATCGATGATAACGGGGGAATCGGAACCCGTGGCGAAGGCAGAGGGTGACGACGTCACCGGCGGAACGGTCAACAAGACGGGCGCATTCCGGATGGAGGCCCGGCGGGTGGGCGCAGACACGGTGCTCTCGCGGATCGTGGACATGGTGGCCCGCGCACAGCGAAGCCGCGCCCCCATCCAGGGCGTGGCCGATCGCGTGGCCGCGATCTTCGTGCCGTCGGTGGTGGGGGTGGCGGTCGCGGCATTCATCGCCTGGGCCCTCTGGGGGCCCGAGCCCCGATTCTCTCACGCGCTGATCAATGCGGTTGCCGTGTTGATTATCGCGTGCCCGTGCGCGCTGGGTCTGGCCACGCCGGTATCGATCATGGTGGGCGTCGGTCGCGGGGCCGGAGCCGGTATTCTCGTGCGGGATGCGGAGGCCCTCGAAATGCTCGAGCGGGTCGATACCCTCATGGTCGACAAGACGGGGACCTTGACCGAGGGGCGACCGAGGGTGACGGATATCGTGCCCGCCGAAGGCGCGGATGAAGAGATCTTGCTTCGGACCGCGGCGGCGATCGAACACGAGAGCGAGCATCCGATCGGCGCGGCGATTCTGGAGGCGGCGAGGGAGCGGGAGATCGGGGGGGAGCAGGTCAGGGACTTTGACTCGGTGACGGGCGCGGGCGCGCGCGGCGAGATCGCCGGGGAGGCCGCGTTGATCGGCAAGCCGGATTTCCTTCGCGATGGCGGAGTCGAGGGGCTGGACGCGTTGCGGGAACGCACGGATGGATTGCAGGGCGAGGGGCAGACCGTGGTCTGGGTGGCGCGCGGCGGCAGGGCGCTCGGCTTGATCGCCATCACCGACCCGGTGCGCGACGGCGCGAAAGAGAGCCTCGACCAGTTGCGCGAACTGGGCCTGCGGATTGTCATGCTCACCGGCGATAACGAGGGGACCGCTCGCGCGGTGGCGGGCGGGCTGGGGATTGACGATTTCAGGGCCGGCATTGATCCCGAAGGCAAACATGATGTGGTGAGGGGGGCCCGGAAAGATGGGCGCCGGGTCGCGATGGCCGGGGATGGGATCAATGACGCCCCCGCACTGGCGGCGGCGGACGTCGGCATCGCGATGGGATCCGGCACGGATGTCGCGATCGAGAGCGCCGGCTTGACTCTGGTGACGAGCGATCCGCGCGCGGTGGTCCGCGCGATCCGCCTGAGCCGGGCGACCATGCGCAACATCCGCCAGAACCTGTTCTTCGCCTTCGCCTACAACGCCCTCGGCGTGCCCGTTGCCGCGGGGATCCTCTATCCCTTCACGGGGCTCCTGCTAAGCCCCATGATCGCCGCCGCGGCGATGAGTTTCAGTTCCGTCTCGGTGATCGGCAATGCCCTGCGGCTCCGGCGCCTTTCCCTCTGACCGGGAGGGCCGGGCGCGCGCGACACGCCGACCTGCGAGATATTTTGAGGGACGGTGGCCGTCGCGGTGTACCAGAGGGTAGAGGGCGGTCGATATGGCCACCCATGATGAACAAAACGAAAGGATGGTACGAGCAAATGAAAACGAGTCGTTGGATCAGTCTGGTCGCCATGGCGGGGCTGGCCCTGGCGGCGGCGCAGACACGGGCGGCGGACACGACCAAGGGCGAGAGGTTCGGGGTCGGTCCGATCTACGCCGTGAAACAGGCCGGCGGCGGCCAGAAACTGGCGTGCCCGCACTGCAAGAGCGGACTCACGGCCGTGCGCGTGCCCGCGGACACGAAGGAACGCGCCCACCATGTGCGGTATGTGCAGGAACACCGCTGCCCCGGATGCAAGTTCGTGGTGAAGGTCACCAAGGCAGGAAGCAAGGAGACCCGCACCACGATGGTGTGCTCGCCAGCCTGCAAGCCCTGAAACAAGCAGTGGCGATGCCCCGAGGGCGGCTCCGGATCCGCCCTTGCGGGCCGCGCCCAGAGTGAAAAGGGAACGATGGCGATGAAAGACGAGAGGCAGTATGATCCCTCGCTGCGGCGGGCACTGTCCGCCTGGAGGGCTGATGTTGACCTGCCCCTAGACTTTCAGAGGTCCGTCTGGGATCGGATCCGCCGCCAGGAGGAACGGCGCGCGAGCCGCTGGCTATGGCTTGGCGAGGCCGTGAACTGGCTGGCGGCGGATCTCCGACTCGCGGCCGCCGCGCCCGCGCTGGCCGTGGCGATCGGGTTCCTTCTCGGCCTGCGGCACGATCCGTCCCCCGACGCCGATGCCAAAAATGCCTATCAGATCGCCTACGTCGACTCCCTCGACCCCTACGCGCTGGCATCGCGCCACAGGGAGGGACCATGACACGCGCGATGGCAATTTTGTCCCTGAGCCTCGCGCTCGGTCTCGCCGCCTTCTGGGCGGGTGGCCGCGCCAGGGCGCCCGGTTGCGGCGAATCGCCCGCCTGCCACGAGGGCATGGGCTGGCTCAAGTCAGAGTTTGCCCTCGATGACGAGACGTTCGCGCGGGTCAGCCAACTGCACGACGGGTACAAGCCGGCCTGCGAGCACCTATGCCGCCGCGTCGTCGTGAACCGCCGGCGCATCGAGGCCGAGGCCGGTCGGGGCGAGGGATTTTCGCCCGGACTGGATGCGGCACTGCGCGAGGCGTCTGATCTCCGCTACGAGTCGCAGCGCCTGTACCTACGGCACGCGCACGCGGTCGCGGCCGCCATGCCGCCCATTCAGGGTCACCGCTACCTCGAGATGATGAAAGCGCGCGTATTCAGCCCCTGCGAATGCGGGAGCGGCATGTGCCTGCACTAGGAATATCGTCATGGACTCGCGAAATCTCCCAAACGTCACCCCGGACGGAGACCGTCATTGCATCCAGCGCGCCGCCGCTTGCGCCGCGGTGGCGGCGATCGTCGCGCTGTCCGGCTGCGCGGGCATTCCGACGTCGGGCGAACGTCAGGCGCGCGCAGACCTCGCCGCCACCGGGGCCACATATCGCCCCGGCGGGCGCAGGCCGACCCTCCCGGCGCTTGACGCGAACGCCACTCTCGGAACGCTGCTGACCTACGCGATGCTGAATGATCCGCGCATCGAGGCCGCGTATCACGAGTACGCGGCGGCCGTCGAGCGGATCACCACCGAGCGGTCGCTGCCCGATCCCCGCCTGGGCCTGGAACTCGACATCCAAGACATCGTCATGGTGATCATGCCCGGCCTCATGTCCGAATTGCCATGGCTCGGGCGCCTCGGCCTCCGCGCCGGCGTCGCCACCGCAGAATCTCAGGCCAAGTATCACGCCTTCGAGGCGGCGGTGCTCGACACCGCCTTCCGGGTCAAGCGCGCATACTACCGCCTCCACTTCCTGGGAGACAAAATCCGCATTACGGGGGAAACACTGGCGCTGATGAACGAGCTCGAGAGCGTCGCGCGCGCCCAGAGCGAGGCCGGCAAGGTCACGCTCCAGGATGTCCTCCGCGCGCAAATCGAGCAGGATCGGCTGCGGAACGAGATCGAAAACCTGGAGGATTCGCGCGGCCCGCTGACCGCGCAACTCAAGGCCGCCCTGGGCCTGCGCGCAGACGCGCCCGACCCGCCGATGCCATCCCACTTCGAGTCAACCCCGCTCGGGTTGACCGCCGATCAGTTGTTGGCGACAGCCCTCGTCCGCAACCCTCGGCTCAAGACGATGGAGGATGAAGTCCGCATGGCCGAGACGGGCATCCGCCTGGCTCACCAGTCGACGGTTCCCGATTTCAATGCCGGATTCGAGGCGGATGCCAACGCCGCCCCGGTGATGTTCCGGCCGTCCATCGGATTCACGGTGCCGCTGTGGCGCGACAAGATCGCCGCCGAGATCGCAGGCGCGCAGGCCCGAAAGGATGCGGCGGCGGCCCGTTTCACCGCGGAGCAGATCCAGCTTGCGGTCGATGTCGCGGAAAGGGCCTTCATGTACCGGGAGGCCACCCGCAACACGAAACTCATCGCCGAAAAACTCCTTCCAAAGGCACGGATGTCGGTCGATATCGCCCGCGAATCCTACTCTGCGGGCAGGCTCGATTTCATAAACTTCCTGGATGCCGAGCGCACCCTGCTCGACCTGCAGCTTTCCGAGGTGGACGCCCGTACCCAGCGCGAGTTGGCCCTTGCCGAAATCGCGATCGTGATCGCCGCTATCCACCCGGAGGGCGCACCCTTGCCGGCATCGGCGCCGGACACCGCCCCCGTCGCCCCCCCCAAGAAAAACCCAACCACACGGAAGGTGTCCCATGGAACCAAGCACTAGTTCAAGAATTCCGTTTGTCCGATTCGCCCTCATCCTGATTGTCGCCTTTGCCCTTGCGGGCTGCGGGAGCGATGGCGAGACCGGCGCGAAGAGCTCGGCAAAATTCCACTGCCCGATGCACCCGACCTACGTCAGCGACCGGGCGGGCGATTGCCCCATCTGCAACATGAAGCTCGTGCCCATCAAAGACGATGGCGCACCCGCCGCCCCCAGCGAGTCCCACTGTTGCCCAAAGGTCCCGGGCCGCACGACCATCTACCTGTCGCCGGAGAAGCGCCAGATGATCGGCCTGCGCACCTCGCCCGTGGAGACGCGCGCGTTGACCCAGACGATCCGGACCACCGCGGTGGTCGAGCATGACGAGACCCGCCTGGCGAAGATCGCGCCCCGATTCAACGGATGGGTGAGCGCCCTCCATGTCGATTTCACCGGCGCGCCGGTGCAAAAGGGGCAGCCCCTAGTCACCATTTACAGCCCCGAGTTGCTTGTCACGGAAAACGAGTACCTCCTCGCGCTCCGGCAATATCAGAGACTCGGGCCGGGCCCGGATAGCGACCAGCGCCGCGACGCCAAGCGCCTGCTCGACGCCGCGCGCCGCCGCCTCCAGCTCTGGGAGATCGGCGACGCGGAGATCCGGGCGATCGAGGAGAGGGGCACCGCGAGCGACGAGCTCGTGTTCCGCGCGCCGTTCGGCGGCCACGTGATCTCCAAGACCGCCCTCGAGGGCAAGGCTTTCGTGGCCGGCGAGACGCTCTATGAGATCGGCGACCTTTCCCACCTCTGGCTGCGCGCCGCGCTGTTCGAATTCGAGATGCCCCTCGTCAAGGAGGGCATGGGCGCGACGATAGAATTCCCCTACCTCGGTAACCGCGCGTTCCAGGCCAAGGTCACCTTCATCTATCCCCACATCGACCCGATGACCCGCCGGGGCGAGGCGCGCCTCGAGCTGGATAATCCCGGCCACCTCCTCCGACCCGACATGTGGGCCAACGTCGAACTCCAGATCCCGCTGGGCAAAAAATTGGCCATCCCCGCCAGCGCCGCCATCGACACCGGCCTGCGCCACGTCGCCTTCGTCGCCCGGGAGGACGGCCACCTCGAGCCCCGCGAGGTCAAGATCGGCGCCCGCACCGACGATCACTGCGAGATCGTCGATGGCCTGGCGAAAGGCGAGGCGGTGGTCACCCGCGCCCTGTTCCTCGTGGACTCCGAGAGCCAGCTCAAGGCGGCCATCTCAGGCATGGAACCCGGCGGGGAAGCCCCGCATTGAGGCTCTGGCCATGGGAGAACGGACGACGACCATGCCCACCGGACCGACAGAGGCCCCCCACAAGGAATCGCTCATCGAGCGGATCATCGGCTGGAGCGCCCACAACAAGTTCATGGTCTTCACCTTGGTGGGCGCCCTCACCCTCGGCGGCGTCTACTGCATGCGCAACACGCCGCTCGACGCCATCCCCGACCTCTCCGACGCACAGGTCATCGTCTTCACCCAATGGGAGGGCCGCAGCCCCAACCTCGTCGAGGACCAGATCACCTACCCCATCGTCAGCAAACTCCTCGCCGCGCCTAGGGTGCGCGTCGTCCGCGGGTACTCCTTCTTTGGCTACTCCTTCGTGTACGTGATCTTCGAGGATGGCACCGACATCTACTGGGCGCGCTCGCGCGTGCTCGAGTACATGCAGGGCCTCACGGGCAACCTGCCGCCGGGCGTGACCCCGACGCTCGGCCCGGACGCCACCGGCGTCGGATGGGGATTCCAGTACGCCCTCGTGGACCGATCCGGGAAGCACGATCCGGCGGATCTGCGCTCCTTCCAGGACTGGCACCTGCGTTACTGGATCCAGGCCGTCGATGGCGTGGCGGAGGTCGCCGGCTTCGGCGGCTTCGAGAAACAGTATCAGGTCGAGATCGACCCCAACAAGCTGCTCGCCTTCAACATCCCCATCAGCACGGTGGTGGCCGCCATCCGCAGCGCCAACAACGACGTCGGCGGCAGGGAACTGGAGCGCTACGGCACCACCTACCTCGTCCGCGGCCTGGGCTACATCCAATCCCTCGAGGAACTCCGGCTCGTCGTCGTCGGCGCCGACGCGCGAGGCAACCCCATCCTGCTGCGCGACGTGGCGCAGAATATCGCGCTGGGGCCGGAGATGCGACGGGGCGCCGGCGACTTCAACGGCGAGGGCGAGACCGTCGGCGGCATCGTCGTCGTGCGCTTTGGGCAGAACGTCCTCCAAGTGATCGACCGCATCAAGCGCAAGATCGAGGAGGTGAGGCCATCGCTGCCCGAGGGCGTCGAGATCGTCACCACCTACGACCGCTCCGACCTGATCAGCCGCTCGATACATACGCTCACCCGGACGATCATCGAGGAGTCCATCATCGTATCGATCATCATCATCATCTTCCTGCTGGATCCCGGCGGCGCGGCCAGGGCGATCATCACGCTCCCCATCGCGGTCACGCTGGCCTTCATCCCGATGTATTTCATGGGGCTCACGGCAAACATCATGTCGCTGGCGGGCATCGCCATATCCATCGGCGTGCTCTGCGACGAGGCGCTGGCGCTGGTGGAAAACGTGCACAAGAAACTGGAGCACGCCCCGCCGGACCTCGGCCGCAAGGAGAGGCAAGAGATCATCATCGCCGCGTGCAAGCAGCTCGGAAAACCGCTGTTCTTCGCGCTGCTGGTCATCACGGTCAGCTTCATGCCCGTCTTCACCCTGGAGTCGCAGGAGGGGCGGATGTTCAAGCCGCTGGCCTTCACCAAGACATTCACGATGGCATGGGCGGCGTTCCTATCCGTCACCATCGGCCCGGCGCTGATCGTGCTGATGACCGGCGCCAAGGTGGTCCCCGAGCACAAGCACCCCATCAGCCGCCTGCTGCACCGCCTATACTATCCCTGGGTGAACCTGCTGATGACGCGCCGGTTGCTTTCGATCGCGATCGCGGCCGTCGCGGTGATCTCGTCAGTCCCCATCTACAAGAGACTCGGCTCGGAATTCATGCCCCCGCTCAACGAGGGCACGATCCTCTACATGCCCACGACCCTGCCGACGATCTCGATCACCGAGGCAACGCGCCTGATGCAGATCCAGGACCGGATCCTCAAGCAGTTCCCCGAGGTGCTCACCGTCCACGGCAAGGCCGGACGCGCCGAGACCGCCACCGACCCCGCACCCCTCGAGATGTTCGAGACCGTCATCCAGCTGAAACCCCAAGAGGAATGGCGGACGCTGCCGAGGGAGCGCTGGTACTCCGGCTGGGCACCCGAATGGCTCAAGCCGGTCCTGCGGCCCATCTGGCCCGACCGGGGCCGGATGACATGGGACGATCTGATCACCGAAATGGACGAGGCCCTGAACATCCCCGGCCAGGTGAACGCCTGGACCATGCCCATCAAGGGTCGCATCGACATGCTCACCACCGGCATCCGCACCCCGATCGGCATCAAGATATTCGGGCCGGATCTCGAGGAGATCCGCAAACTCGGCGAGCGACTCGAATCCGTCATCCGCCAAGTCCCCGGCACCCGCAGCGTCTACGCCGAGCGCACCACCGGCGGCTACTTCCTCGACATCATCCCCAGGCGCACCGAGATCGCCCGATACGGGCTGAACGTCGAGGACGTGCTCATGCTCGTGGAGACGGCCATCGGCGGGACGGCGATCGACCGCACGATCGAGGGAAGGGAGCGGTACTCGATCAACGTCCGTTACGGCCGGGAGCTTCGCGATGACGTCGGCAAACTGGCGCGGGTGCTGGTGCCCGTCATGGCGGGCGGCCCCCCCCAGGGCGGCACGATGGCGCCCGGCCCTGTCCGGCAGGTGCCCCTCGGCCAATTGGTTGATTTCCGCACGACGACGGGCCCGCCGGTGATCCGCAACGAGGACGGCGCCCTCACGGGATGGGTTTACGTGGACATGGCGGGCCGCGACATCGGCGGGTACGTCGAGGAGGCCAAGGCCGCCGTCGCGGGCAAGATCGAGAGGGCCGGCCTGTTGCCCGCGGGATACCGGTTCGAGTGGTCGGGTCAATACGAGCACATGCTCCGCGTCCGCGAGCGCCTGAATGTCGTCGTGCCCGTGACCCTGGCGTTGATCTTCGTGCTCCTATACATGAACTTCAAGAGCGTGGCGGAGACTTTCATCATCCTCCTGTCGATCCCGTTCGCGATGACCGGCAGCATCTGGTTGCTGTATCTCCTCGGCTACAACATGAGCATCGCCGTGTGGGTGGGCATCATCGCGCTGGCCGGCCTCGCGGCCCAGACCGGCACCGTGATGATCATCTACCTGGACGAGGCCTTCCACGCCTACCAGAAGGCGGGAAGGATGAGAACGCAGCACGACCTGTTCGAGGCCATCACCTACGGCGCCGTCCAGCGCGTCCGGCCAAAACTGATGACGGTGGGCACCACGATCGTGGCGCTGCTCCCGGCAATGTGGGCCCACGGCGCGGGCGCCGAGGCCATCCAGCGCATCGCCGCCCCGATGGTCGGCGGACTCATCACATCCACCATCCTCACCCTCGAGATCGTCCCCGCCATCTATTCCCTCTGGCGCGGGAGACAGGTCGAGTGGGTCAAGGGACCCCGGCCGCCCAAGAAATCTTGGGACGAGCTCAGCGCGGTCTTCGTCGAACTGGAGAAGCGGGAGCACCAAAGGCGCCTTGGCCCTGATCCCGCACTCCCGCGCCCATGCGACACGTAGCCAAGGTCGTCAGACCTTGGACGTTTCGGCCAAGCGCCCGGGCCCATCTGTTACCAGATGGGCTACATTCTTGATTTTCCTAGCCCGCCCCCTATCCCCGCCGGATCTCCGAGCCCTTGAACCGGATGTTGAAGCGGAAGACCTTCTTCTGCCGGCAGCGGATCTCCCCGGTCCCCAGGTCCACGCGATCCGGGATCTCGCGCCGGTCGATCATCACGCTCGGCCGAAAGCCGCGCTCGGAGAAAATGTCGATCAAGATGGCGAGCGCCAGGGGATCCTCAAACAGCGTATCCTCGGTGTGGATCGTGGTCTCGCCGGGGATCGCGTGCCTCACGACGACGGGCACCATCTTCGCCTCGATGAACCCGATGACCCGGCGGAGCAGGTCGGGGTGCTCGACCTCGTAGCTCTCCAGCCGTCGCACGAGGTCCTGCCGCGCGTGCCGGACAATCTCGCTGGCGAGGGGCAGTTTGCGGAGCAGGTCGAACGTCCTCGGGTCCAGCTCCAGCGAGCTCTGGTACTCCAGCTCTCGCACGATGTTCTCGCGGACGATTTCCAAAGGCGCCTGGGCGTTGATGAAATGGTAGTGGAAGATCTCCTTTAACGAGACCAGCGCTCCGTACGTCTGCTCCTTGAACACGCGATACCGGTTTCGCGCCAGGGCCTCGTTGAAATCCGTCGGCCTCTCCTCCCATAGCTCGCCGATGCCCGAGCGGTGGACTTCCTCGTTATGCGCGATGACCTGTCGGCCGCGCTTCAGCTGCCGCGCCACGCTCTCGGATTCGTCGACAAAGAGCACCATGATGTGGAACACCGGCAGCTTGAAGTGCACCGCCTCCGGCGAATCCGCAAACTCGCGACGCAGCGCGATCATCTCATCGAAGAGCAGCTTCAGGCACTCGACCTGCACCTTCGTGCGCGGGAACCCGTCCAGGATCACCCCGTTCTGGCACTCTGGCTCCAGCAGCTTGCGAAATAGCGTGCCGACCACCTCCCGGTCGCCGACCATCCCGCCCTGCGACTTGATCTTCCGCGCCTCCGCGCTGTCCAGCAATTGGCTGATCACGATCGGGGCCGACGTGATGTCGCGCAGCTTCCGGATGAAATCGGTGTTGGTCCCCTTGCCCGCGCCAGGCGCGCCGCCCAGCAGGATCAGCTCGCGCGGAAATCGCAACCCGCCCCGCCCAAACTCCTCCTCCAGCTGTTTCCAGACGCTGTTGAAAATCAGCTGCGCGTCCTTGATCTCAAGATCGACCGGACCAATCGGCTTGGCAGGCGCGGTCTGCAACGAGGGGCTCACGGTCGAACACTCTGGCGGGAAATCGCTCGCCCGTCGAGTTGGGGCTGCGCGGGTTTGTTTAGAGACTATCGCGGAGACAGGATCCGCCCGGAGGGGTGCACGGAAGCAGGGGAGTCTTTGGTGTTGCGGCGAGCGTGAGCGAGCCGACGCACCGCTCGCCCACGCGCTCGGCTACGGCCCTACACCCCCGGTGGCCCACTTGGCGGCCGCGTCCTGAAAGGCCTTTCGGATATCGGAGCCGTCGCCGTTGGGCATGCCGGCGCGCTGGATCATCAATATATAGATGATCCCGCGCTTGGGGTCGGCCCAGCTCTGGGTGCCATGGGCACCGCCGTGGCCAAAGGCCCCGGGCGAGAGCATCGCGGTGACGCCCTGCGGCTCGCGGACGATGCCGCACGCGTAGCCGAAGCCCATGCCATCGACGAAGCCGGTCTTCAGCTCGCCGCTGTGGACGGCGGTCATGCGCGCAATTGTCTCGGGTTTCAGGATGCGATGCCCGTCCAGTTCGCCACCGTCGAGCAGCATCCGGTAGAATCGCGACAGGTCGCGCGCGGTGGAGAAGAGCCCGCCCATCGGGAACGCGGTGCGCGTCCTGTCCGACATATCGCCCTTGAGGTGCTTGATTCCGACCTCCTCAAGAGGGCCGTCGCCTTTCTTTGTGTAGGACTTTGCCAGGCGCTCCAACTGTTCCCCGGAGGGCCAGAAGGTGGTGTCTTTCATCCCCAGGGGGCCGAAGAGCCGCTCCTGCATGAATTGCGCGTACGGCTTGCCCGAGACGATCTCGACGATGCGGCCGAGCGTGTTGATGCCGGTGTTGCAGTACTTCCACTGGCTGCCCGGCTCGAAGAGCAGCGGCCTCTGGGAATATCCCATGGCCAGCTCCGCCAGGGAGCAGTCGTGGCGCGGCGGCTCGAGGTCATTGAGGCCCGAGCTGTGCGTCAGCAGGTCGCGGATCGTGATGGGCCGGGCAGGGCGCTTGAGCGACATCGCCTCCTTGGATTGCGACACGATCATCCGCATGTCGCGGAATTCGGGCAGATGCTTTTCCACCGGATCGGCGATGGAGAGCTTTCCCTCCTCTTCGAGCATCGCGATCGCCGCGCCGGTCATCGGCTTGGTCATCGACGCGATCCAGAACATGTCGTCTCGGCCCATGGCGCGACCCGAGGCGAGGTCCGATTTACCCACCGCGTCGTGCCAGCGGATGCCGTCGCGGTCCGCCACCAGCCCCACCGCGCCCGCGACGGTCCCGTCATCGACGAACTGTCGCAGCGCCGCCGCGATCGGCCCGCCGCGCTCGGGCTCCGCCGCCCACACCGGGACGGCCCACATCAGAAACAGAAAAATCAAATTCACGACGCCGCCGCATCGAGCAAGCGATCGACATGGCTCACTCTCAGTCGAGGCCCTTTCCCGAATGGTGGTCTCTTTCACCCGATTAGACTCAGGACCTGTCATGTGGTCCGCAAGTTCAATTTCGGCACCGTGTTTGGCCCGCCCCGCATCCTCTACCACCGTGGGTGAAAATGTAGCCCCTCCGGTCGCGGAGGGGCCGCGCGACGGGGTCCACGGCCTCACGGCCGTGGCTACGCCTGGAATTTTCGAGCTAGATCCCGTGCCCCGCACGCGGGGCACCACCGGGGGTGAAAATTTGTAGCGAAGCCGCTTCCGGCTTCGGCCTATCCCCCGCCGAAGGGCGAAGGCCCTTCGCCACTAAATAGTTACGGCGAATTTTCGAGTCAGCCCCGATCACACGTCGCAGATCTGGACGGCCTGCCTCAGCGAGCCGAGCGCATCGGGCCGTTTCGGGATGAACTCCTGGGCGACGAAGCCCTTGAAGCCCGTGGCGACGATGGCGCGCATGACCGCGGGATAGTAGATCTCCTGGGTCTCGTCGATCTCGGCCCGGCCCGGCACGCCGCCGGTGTGGTAGTGGCCGAAGTACTGGTGGCTCGCCTTGATGGTCGCGATCAGGTCCCCCTCCATGATCTGCATGTGGTATATGTCATAGAGCAGTTTAAAGCGCTCCGAGCCGACGCGCTTGCACAGCTCCACGCCCCACGGGCTGCGGTCGCACATGTAGTCCTTGTGGTTCACCTTGCTGTTGAGCAGCTCCATGATCACCGTGACCTTGTGCTTCTCGGCGACCGGCATGATCCGCTTGAGGCCCTTCGCGCAATTCTCGATCCCCTGCTCGTCGCCCATCCCCTCGCGGTTGCCGGAAAAGCATATGACGTTCGGGGCGCCGGCCTTGGCCGCCTCGGGGATCGCCTGCTCCATGAACGCCGCGATCGCGTCGTGGTTCTCGGTGCGGTTCAGGCCCTTCGGGATGCCGCCCGGGACGCCGGACACCACCGCGCACACCAGCCCGTGCGCCTTGAGGGTTGGGAAGTCCTTCACCTCGAGGAGGTCGATGGCCTCGATGCCCATCTCCTTGCCGGCCTTGCAAAGGTCCTCGAGGCTGACGTTCTTGTAGCACCACTTGCACACCGAGTGCCGGACGTTGCCCTTCAGCTCCGCCGCCGCGGCCTCCATCCGCTCGCGCAGCAGCGCGAGGGCCCCCGCGGTTCCAGCCAACGTTTTCAGCGCGCCGCGCCGGGTCAAGCGTGTCTTCATGCCAATTTCTCCTTGCGGGCAATGCTCCCGCCCGGACCGGCGACCGTCAATCGCAAAGGGGATCAGAACAGCCTCGGTTGCGCGGTCTCCTCCTCGAGCAGCGAGCCGGTTCGGTGGCGCTGCTGCTCCAGGATCAACTTGTCCAGTCGGGCGTCGAAGCGCACCGGGTAGTCGCCGGTGAAGCAGGCGACGCAGAACTCCGATCCCTTGCGGCCGGTGGCGCGGATCATGCCGTCGACGTCCAGGTAGCCGATCGAATCGACCCCGAGGTACTTCGCGATCTCCGCGCGGGTCATCTGGTTTGCGATCAGGTCCTTCTTGTCGGGGAAATCGATCCCATAGAAGCAGGGGAACCGGTGCGGCGGGCAAGAGATCCGGAGGTGCACCTCCCTGGCGCCGACCTCGCGGAGGTTGACGACCCGCGCGCGCGCGGTGGTGCCCCGGACCACCGAGTCATCCACCACCACGACGCGCTTGTCCCGGATCATCTCGCGGATGAGGTTCAGTTTGACGCGCACGTTGAAATCGCGGATGAGCTGCGTTGGCTGGAGGAAGGTGCGCCCGATGTAGTGGTTGCGGACGAAGGCCTGCTCGAAGGGGATTCCGGACTCCTCCGAGAATCCCTGGGCGGCGTAATTCCCCGAATCGGGCACGGGGATCACGATGTCGGCATCGACGGGGTGGAGCCGGGCCAGCTCGCGGCCCATCCGCTTGCGCGTCTCGCTCACGAAGCCCCCCATGAGCACGCTGTCGGGCCGCGCGAAATAGACGTGCTCGAAGATGCAGAAGGCCCGCTCGTGGGAGGGGTCCACGTAGCGGATGGACCGGATGCCATTGCCATCGATGACGACGACCTCCCCCGGTTCCACGTCGCGGACGTAGTCCGCGCGGATGAGGTCGAAGGCGCAGGTCTCGCTCGACACGACCCAGGCGCCGTCGAGGCGCCCGAGGCACAGCGGCCGGAAACCGTGCGGGTCTCGGGCGGCGATCATCTCGCGCTCCCCCATGATCACCAGCGAGAAGGCCCCCTGCACCCGTCGCAGGGCGCTGACCAGCGAGGCCTCGTGCCCCTCGCGCCTCGGCTGGATCATGAGGTGCAATATCACCTCGCTGTCGCTGGTCGTCTGAAAAATGGAGCCGGCCCGCTCCAGTTCGTCGCGGAGGATGTTCGCGTTGACCAGGTTACCGTTGTGCGCGACGGCGATCTGCCCCCGCGCGCAGTTGACCACGATGGGCTGCGCGTTCTTGATGGTGCTCGAACCGGTCGTCGAATACCGGACGTGCCCGATGGCACGGCTGCCGTGCAAGTCCTTGAGCTTCTGCTCGTCAAACACCTGGGAGACCAGGCCCATGCCCCGGTGCAGGCGGAATGGAGCGTCATCGGCCTCGGCGGCCACGATCCCGGCGCTCTCCTGGCCGCGGTGCTGCAGGGCGTAAAGGCCATAGTAGGTGATCTCGCCAGCATTCGGGTGCCCGAAGACCCCGAATATGCCGCACTCGTGTCGCGGGTATGCACCCGCAACGAAATCGCCGCCATCCTGCAAGGTCCGCAACGCGGGCATCGCTCGCTTCCCTTCAGTCGTGTTCCCGCGGATCACCCGCGGAGCGCCCGGGCCAACGCCCCCCCCCACGCCTCGCGGAGTTCGGCGACCGGCCACGATAATCTACCGCCAGAAAAGTCGATGTCCAAGGTGTCCCCACCCGTCCGCCCGATGCGGCACGCCGGCACGCCGCGCTCGGCCATGAGCGCCAGCGCCTCCCGGAAATGCCCCTCGTCCACGCTGACGACGATGCGGCCCGAGGCCTCGTTGAACAGCACCTCGTCCCGGCGCCCCAGCGGGCCATCGACAAACGAGAGGTCGATCCGGGCGCCTACGGCTTCCCCCGGTCCAGACATGGCGCATTCGGCCAGCGCGACCCCGAGCCCGCCCTCGGAGCAGTCGTGGGCGCTCCGGACCCAGCCGCGGCGTATGATCTCCAATAGCGCCTCGTGGGTGGCCCGCTCGAATGCCAGGTCGACGCCCGGGCAGGGCCCGAACCGCCGCCCCAGGATCTCCTTCGCGTAGAGCGAGCCCCCCAGGCCACCGCCCGCGCAACCCAGCAGCAGGATGACATCGCCGTCGCCTTTGAAATACTGGGTCGTGATGTGCGCGGGATCATCGATGATCCCGACCATTCCCACCACGGGCGTCGGGTCGATCGCTCCCGCCGGGGACTCGTTGTAGAGGCTGACGTTGCCGCCCGTCACCGGGACCCCGAAGGCCCGGCACCCCTCGGCCATCCCCTCGACCGCCTCCCGCAATTGCCAGAAGATCTCAGGCCGCTGCGGGTTGCCAAAATTCAGGTTGTCGGTGACCCCGATGGGCCGGGCTCCCGAGCAGGCGAGGTTGCGGGCCGCCTCGGCGACGGCGAGCCTGCCTCCCTCGCGGGGGTCGAGCGCGCAATGCATGCCGTTGCAATCGGTCGAGACCGCGAGGTATTTGAATGACCTCTCGCCCACCGGCGGCAGATCTCCCGGCGGGTCGATCGGCACCCGCACCACCGCGGCATCGCTACCCGGCAGCACGACGGTCCCGACCCGCACCATGTGGTCGTATTGCTCGTAGACCCAGCGCTTCGACGCGACCGTCGGCACCGCGAGCATCCGCGGCAGCGCCCCCACGAGATCCTTCGGCTCGGGAAATTTCAGGTGGTCGTAGCGCCCGATCTCCTCCGACGGGACCCGGGCCGGCCGGTGATAGACGGGCGCCTCCTCGGCCAGACGCCGCGCCGGGATCTCCGCGACCACGCGCCCCGCGTGCCGCACGCGCATCAGGCCATCGCTCGTCACGCGCCCGATCTCGACCGCGTCCAGATCCCATTTGGCGAAGATCTGCCTGACGGTCTCCTCGTGTCCGCGGCGGGCGATGATGAGCATCCGCTCCTGCGATTCGCTGAGCATCAGCTCGTAGGCGGTCATGCCCTCCTCGCGCTGGGGCACCAGATCCAGGTCGATCTCGATGCCGGAGTGCCCGCGGCTGGCGGTCTCGCAGGTGGAGCACGTCAGCCCCGCGGCGCCCATGTCCTGGACGCCGACGATCGCCTCCGCGCGCGCGAACAACTCGAGGCACGCCTCGAGGAGCAATTTTTCCCGGAAGGGGTCACCCACCTGCACCGCGGGACGATCCTCCTTGGATTCTTCGGTCAGGTCCCGCGAGGCGAAGGCCGCGCCCGCGAGCCCATCGCGGCCCGTCTTGGCCCCCACGTAGAAGACGGGGTTACCCTCGCCGGTCGCCTTGCCGAGCCGGATCTGGTCGTGGCGCAGCACCCCGAGGCAAAAGACGTTCACCAGCGGATTTCCGGAATAGCTGTCGTCAAAGGCGATCTCGCCCGCCACCGTCGGCACCCCGATGCAGTTGCCATAGTGCGCGATCCCGCCGACCACCCCCTTGAGGAGACGCCGGTTCTCCGCCGCGCGCCGCGACTTGCCGCGGATGTCGCCAAAGCGCAAAGAGTCCGCCAGCAGCACCGGCCGCGCGCCCATGGTGAATATGTCGCGCAGGATGCCGCCCACCCCCGTCGCGGCACCCTGGAATGGCTCGACCGCGCTCGGGTGGTTGTGCGATTCGATCTTGAACGCCACCGCCCATCCGTCGCCGATGTCGATGACGCCCGCGTTCTCCTCCCCCGCCCGCACCAGCACCGAAGGGCCCTCGGTGGGAAACTTCTTTAACTCGGGCCGCGAACTCTTGTAGGAGCAGTGCTCGCTCCACATCACGGAGAATATCCCCAGCTCCGTGATGGTCGGCTCGCGTCCCAGGATATCCAGGACCAGCCCGTACTCCTCCGGCGTCAGCCCGTGCCGGGCCACCAGTTCCGGCGTCACCTTCGCGTCTTCGGGAATCTTGCCCATGCCCACCTCAATCGCCGCCCAGCCGCGCCGCCCGCCGCGCCCGCACCGCGTCCGCGAGGCCCTCGAAAATCAGCCGCCCATCCGCCGAGCCGAGGATGGCCTCCGACGCTCGCTCCGGGTGGGGCATGAGCCCCATCACGTTGCCGCGCTCGTTGCACACGCCCGCGATGTCGGCCACGGAACCATTCGGGTTCGCGCCCTCGCAATAGCGGAAGACCACCTGCCCGCCGCGCTCGATCCGCACCAGCGTCTCCGCGTCGGCAAAGTAATTCCCCTCCCCGTGGGCCACCGGCATCCGCAGCACCTGCCCCGCCTTGGCCCGGCCCGTGAAAGGAATCCCCGCGTTCTCCACCCGCACCGCCACCTCCCGGCACACGAAGCGCAGCTCCCGATTGCGGATCAGGCAGCCCGGCAACAGCCCCGCCTCGCAGAGGATCTGAAACCCATTGCATATCCCCAGCACGAATCCGCCGCGCGCCGCAAATTCGGCCACCGCCCGCATCACCGGCGAAAAGCGCGCGATCGCCCCGCAGCGCAGGTAATCCCCGTACGAAAACCCGCCCGGCACCAGCACGACCTCCGCATCGCCCAACGAACGTTCCTTGTGCCACAGATAGGCCGCGTCCTTGCCCATGACCGAGCGCAGGACATGGATCAGGTCCTGGTCGCAATTGGACCCGGGAAACTGAAGTACCGCCCACTTCATCGACGCGCCCGCCGCCCCGCCGGCTTGGATTTCCGAGGCTTCGCCACCTTTCGCGCCGCCTTCGCCGCCGCCCGCGCCTTGGCCCCCTTCGCCTGCGCCCCCTTGGCCAAGCCCTTCGCGCCCTTCGCCGCCCCCCGCGCGCCCCCAGCCTCGGGCCCCGCGCCCCCCTCAAAAATCAGCGAGTACTCCTCGATCACCGGGTTCGACAGCAGCTCGTGGCAGATCACCTCCAGCCGCCGCCGCGCCTCCGCCTCGCCCATCCCGCGCACCTCGAGTTCGATGAACTTGCCCACCCGCGCGTCCGCCACCGCCTCAAAACCCAGGTGATGGATCGCCTCCTTCACCGCCTCACCCTGCGGATCCAGCACCGTCCGCTTCGGCATCACCGCGATAAGCGCCTTCATCGGCACCCCACATAATCAATTTCCCGCCCCGCGTCCATCACGAAACTTACGGCCCCGTCCCCCTTTTTTGGCTCTTGCGGAAAATCCGTGCGAAAACCTCATTCCCGCTGCCGCCTGGCACAGGCGGCCTACAAAATTTGTAGGGCGTCTCTGCGACGCCACCGGGGGGAAGTTTCAGGTCAGCCCCGCCCCCGGCGCGCGGGGGCGCCGCGTCATTCAGGGAGAACCTTTTCCGCGTGGCGCAGACATTCCCCCGCCAGAGGCGGGCAAGTCGTCTGCTCCCGCTCGCTCACGCTCAAGGCTACCCCGGAATCTCGCTCGTCCATCGACATCCCCGCCCCGGCATGGTAGAAAACCCACCTGAATAGTTCGCCGCCCCCCAGCGGCAAGGAGGTCCAGATGACAAAAAATTTCCCGCTCCACCTCGCGACGCCGGTCGCCTTGTGCCTGGCGCTGGCCGCAGGCACCGCCCCAGCCCAGCCCGCCAAAGAGGCCCGGCGCGTGACGGTGGCAGTCGTCATGGGCCTGAAGGACAAGGAGGCGACGGTCTGGGAGGGCAAATTCACCGCGGACAACTGCGAGGTCATCGATACCGACGGCTGGCGCTTCACGGGAGACGACTACGCCACCAGGGCGGAATACCGCGTCAAGACGCGCCCCTTCGTGGCGCGATTCGCGACGCGCAACGCCAATTTTGATATCACGAAGGCCCCGATCAACCCGAACGGCATCGTCCTTTCGCTGGCGACCTCGGGCCCGAACCCGAACCTCAAGATCACGACGCCCAAGGGCGAGATCGATATCCCCCTGGGTGCCTTCGGCTATGGCCCCGCCCGGAAGGTGCTCGAGGGGAACGCCGAGGTGCGGCGCATCCCGAATTATTCGGCCGTGGTGCGCACGCCGAAGGAAGACAGCTATCCCGCCGCCGCGAGGGGAAAAGACGGTCTCGTGGCCTCGTTCATCGCGATGGCGCACGGCCCCGGTTTCGACTCGCCGTTCAAGCTGCCCGGCGAAGCCGCCCGCGGGGGCAAGGGCAAGGGCAAGAAGGCCGGCGGCGAGGCGACGCCCGCGGCCGAGGGCCCCGAGAGCTTCGATTTCCTGACCGCGCCTTGCGGCGGCGACCAGGTGGTCTTCGTCGCACAAACGGATGGGGCGTGGGGCCAACCGGAACCGGTCACCGAACCCGGCCAGCGCGTGCTGGGCACCGCGGTGGCAGTCGACGGCGACGGTCGCGCCTGGGTCTTTTGGTCGGCGCGCGATGGCGATAACTGGGACATCTTTGCCCGCGCGCGCTCGGCCGGGAAGTGGTCCTCGCCCATCCGGGTGTCGGGCGCCAAAGGTTCCGACGTGTTTCCCGCGGCAACCACGGACGCGAAGGGCCGCGCCTGGGTCGCCTGGCAATCCCTCGGCGACTCCAGCGCCGATATCCTCGCCTCCACCCAGCAGGGCGAGGCCTTCGCCGCCCCTGAGGTCGTCTCGGCCACCGACGCGAACGAGTGGGAGCCGGCCATCGCGGCATCCGCGGACGGGCAGGTCGCCATCGCGTGGGACACGTACGGGGCCGGGAATTATGACGTCATGGTCCGGGTCTGGGCCGGCGGCGCATGGGGCGAACCCCAGGCGGTCACCCGAAGCCTCGAGGGCGAGGCGAGGCCCAGCCTCGCGTTCGATGCGCGCAATCGCCTCTGGGTCGCCTACGAGGTCGCCCCGGAGAATTGGGGCAAGGATTTCGGCCCCTACGACTACGCGCCCAATCGAACCGCCCTGTACCAGAATCGCTCGGTCGGGCTCCGGGTGTTGGAAGGGTCGCGCCGGTTAGCGCCCGGACCCCAACCCGCCGAGGCTTTCCCCGCCACAAGGGCCAAACCCGGCGCCGGGGTCATGGTGGATGACCAGGACCGCCGCCTCGTCGCGCATCCCCGCATCGCCATCGCCGAAGACGGGCGCGTCTGGCTATCGGCGCGCGCCAAGGTCGCGCGCTTCGAGGCCGGCACCGGCGATACCTGGATCGAGCACCTCACCTGCCTCGATGGCGAGAAGTGGCGGCCCGCGATTCCCGCGCTCGGCTCCGACGCCTATCTCCACCAGGCCGCCGCACTCCTCCCCGCGCCGAAATCTGGCGTCGCGATGCTCGCGGTCTCCGATGGCCGCTTCCGCGCCGCGGCGCGCATGAACCTCCCGCCGATCTACACCCGGCGCTCCCCCGACACCCCGCCCCCCACCACGCGCGAATACCCCGAATATCCCGACCCCGCCTTCAACCAGGATATCTACCTCATCGAGACCGGCACCCTCTCCCGGCCCGACGCCGAACCCACATTGGCGGAGTCCGCCCCAGCCCCGGCCCCCGCCGCGCCAGAGCTGGCAGCCGAGGCCGCGCACGTCAAGGCCATCCGCGAATACCGCGCCGAGATCGGCGGCAAATCCCTCCGCATCGCCCGCGGCGAATTCCATCGCCACACCGAACTCTCCGGCGACGGCGGCAGCGATGGCTCCATCTTTGACATGTGGCGCTACGCGATGGACATGGCCGACCTCGACTGGATCGGCATCGGCGACCACGACAACGGCAGCCGCGAATTCCCGTGGTGGATCTCGCAGAAAACGACGCACGCCTACCTCATCCCCGGCACATTCTTCCCGGTGTGGTCCTACGAGCGCAGCAACAATTACCCCGACGGCCACCGCAACGCCGTCTTCGCCCGCGAGGGCGTGCGCCCCCTGCCCCGCCTCCGCGGCGGGCTCGGCAAGATCATGGACGAGCTCGGCCCCGACGCCCAGCGCCCCAACTCCCCCGACAGCCTCATGTTCTTCAGATACCTCGAGGCGTTCGGCGGCATCTGCGCCAGCCACACCAGCGCCACCGACATGGGCACCGACTGGCGCGACTTCGGCGGCAAGGTCGAGCCCGTCGTCGAAATCTACCAGGGCGACCGCAACAGCTACGAGCGCCCCGGCGCCCCGCGCGCCAGCAGCGACCAATTCTCCCTCGGCGGCTTCCGGCCCCTCGGCTTCGTCTCCCTCGCGCTCAAGAAGGGCTTCCGCATGGGCTTCCAGGCCTCCTCCGACCACCTCTCCACCCACATGAGCTACTGCCTGGTCTACGTGGACGCGCCCACACGCGAGGCCGTCGTCGAGGGCATGCGAAACCGCCGCGTCTATGGCGCCACCGACAACATCATCGCCGATGTCCGCTGCGGCGATCATTTCATGGGCGAGGCATTCACCACCGACAGGCCGCCCACCCTCCGCATCAAACTCGTCGGCTCCGCCCCCTTCGCCGAGGTCGTCATCATAAAGGACGACGAGGTCGTCTACTCCTCAAAACCCGAGAAACAGCAGGTCGAATTCGAGTGGACCGACGCGCGGGCCACCCCCGGCAAGACCAGCTACTATTACGTCCGCGGCACGCAGCAGGGAGACACCACCACCCGCAAGGCCAAGTCCCCCACCGGCGAAACCGTCGAGATCCCCATCCACAACGGCGAGGTCGTCTGGGTCTCGCCCATGTGGATCACGGTGAAGTGATTCAAGCCGCCCGCTGACTCGAAAATTGGGTCGCGATGTAGGCTGCGCCTTGGCGCACGCGGGCGTTCGATTCGGCGGCGTGCGCCAAGTCGCAGCCTACCATTTTCTGCCCCGGTGGCGCCCCGCGCGCGGGGCACGGGATCTAGCCTAAAAATTGGGACCACGGATATCGAAGATGACGCGGCGCGCCCTGGCGACACGAAACCCCTCCGGCCACGGATTTTCCCCTCCGCTTGGTCGAAATCTGCGCTATCTTCAACGCCATGAACAAGACAGGTGTCTCATCCCTTCTCCTTCTCGCACTGGCCTCGATATCGATGTTGGCTGCCCCGACCCGCGCCGGCACCGTCCTGGTGGGCGAGGAGACCGCCCTGCCCGACGGCAAGCCCCGCGCGGCCAAGATATTCGTCGCCCCCGCCGGCGTCCGGATGGGCACGATGGGCGGCGCCGGCGCGGGCGGGTCGGGGGACGACTACCTGATCTTCCGCGCCGACAAACAGCTGGTCTGGTTCATCGAGCCGGCCAAGGCCCGATACACGCAGATGGACAAGCAGATGATGTCCGCGGTCGGCCAGCAGCTCTCGGCGGCCATGGGCATGCTGCAGGCACAGCTCGCGGCCATGCCCCCCGAACAGCGCGCCCAAGTCGAGGGGATGATGAAAGGCATGGGTGCCAGCATGGGCCTCGGGCAGAAGGCGCCCCAGCCCGTCATCCAGAAGATCGCCTCGGGCGAGAAGGTCGGCCAGTGGACCTGCGACCGCTACGCCTCCCGAGGCCCCGACGGCAAGCTGCTGCAAGAGACCTGGGTCGCCCCCGCCGGGACCTCCCCGATCCCGGGCGAGGACGCCGCCTCCCTGCGCGCCATGGGCACTTTCTTCGAGGAGGCGACCAAGGGCATCCAAGACGCGATGCAGGGCATGATGCCAGGACTCAGCCTTCCCGCCAGCGGCGAGATCCTCAACGGCATGCCCGTGCGCTTCGTCTCGTACGACGCCTCCGGCAAACCCGACTCCCAATGGGAACTCAGATCCGTCCAGCAAGAGGCGATCCCCGCCGATACCTTCGAACTGCCCCCCGGCGTCAGCCAACAAAGCCTCATGCCCCAGGGCGCGCCATCCGGCATCCCCGGCGGCCTCCTCCCCGGCCTTCCGCGCTAGCCAAGAATGAAAGCTCTCCCGCTCGCGCTATTGCTGGCGACGGTTTGCGCGACCGCCGCACCGACCCGGCCAAACCTCGTCATCCTCCTGGCCGATGACATGCGCTGGGACGCGATGTCCTGCGCCGGAAATACCGTGATCCGGACGCCAAACATCGACCGCCTGGCCGCGGGTGGCACGCTATTCCGCAACGCGTTCGTCACCACCTCGATCTGCTCGGTCAGCCGCGCCTCGATCCTCACCGGCCAATACGCCCGCCGCCACGGGATTCACGATTTCGCCACGCCCATCGCCGAGCTCGGCGCCACCTACCCCGCCATCTTGCAGCAGGGCGGCTACTGGACGGGCTTCGTCGGCAAATGGGGCACCGCCCCGAGCGACCGCGACTATTTCCAGCGCTGCGCCAAGGCGTTCGATTTCTGGGCCGGCGACATGGCCCAAACCTCGTACTGGCATGGCAGGGCCTGCAACTACGTCACCAACGACGGCACGACAAACCGCACCGAGTTCTTCTGCGATTGCCCTGCCGAGGCCCAACAGGCCCAGGGAACCGGCGGCGCGGGGCGACCCCACCCCTCCCTCAAAGATCCCCTCCATCTGGAGACCCAGATCATTCCGGCCAAGATCCAGGGCTTCCTCGACCAGTGCGATCCGGCGAAACCCTTCTGCCTCTCCGTCAGTTTCAAGGCCCCGCACGGGCCATGGAGCGGCTACGCGCCCGAGTTCGCCGGGCGTTTCGAGGGCGTCGAGATGCCCGCGCGCCCCACCGTGACCCGCGAGGCCGCCCTGCGCGAACCCGATTTCCTGCGCGCCTCGCTCGAGAGCGACCGCGGGCTCCAGTTCGCCGAGGACGGCACGCCCGACGGCCCGCGCCAGCAGCAGCAGCGCCATTACTATCGCCTGATCGAGGGCCTCGACGCGTCCGTCGGCAAGCTCCTCGCCGAACTCCAATCGCGCGGCCTCCTGGAAAACACCGTCATCCTCTTCACCTCCGATAACGGCCATTTCCTCGGCGAGCATGGCTTCTTCGGCAAATGGCTCATGCACGAGGAGTCCATCCGCGTGCCATTGATCATCGCGGGCCCGGCACCCCTCGTGGGCAAACACGCCCAGGCCTGCGACGAGATGGCGCTCAACATCGACATCGCGCCCACCGCGCTCGATCTTGCCGGGATCCCAGTCCCGGCCACGATGCAGGGCCGCAGCCTGTTGCCCCAGTTACAACAGCCCACCCGCCCCCTGCGCGAGAGCTTCTTCTACGAGCACCTCTACGAGCACCACCCCAAGCCACCCAGGCACATCGAACCCTGCGAGGGCGTCCGCACCCGCGACTGGAAATATATCACCTACATCAAACGCAAGGGCCCCGGCTCCGAGGCCCTCTTCGATCTGAAAAAGGACCCCCACGAGACCACCAACGTCGTCCCAGACCCCTTCTATACCCCACGCCTCGTCGACATGCGCGAGCGGGCCGAGACCTTCCGCAGGTCGCTCAGGTAGCTCCACCCGCCCGCCGCGCGACGTTGACCCGCACGCCGCGGCGGAGCCCGATCCGCACCGCGGCCTCCAGGAACGACCACTCGAAGGACAGGTCGTGGAACCTCCGATCCATCCGGCAGCCCGGCCGAGCGTGAAACCGATACTCCGAAGTGTCGGCCAGCCCGAGGTGCCCGTCGAAACCGACTATCGTGATCTCCTCCTGTGCTCCCGATAGCAGCCAGAGGGTCACGTAGAAACCGGTCGTAAGACGAAGCCGCCGATTCCCCGCACGGGCCCGGACCGCGCGATTGTAGGCCTCGAACCACGCCCCGTCCATGCCCCGGTTAACCGGAAACCGAAAGAAACGCCCCCTCTCATCGCAGATCATTTGGGCGGCCTCGCCCGAATTAAACTCGAAAACCAATGGGCGCGCGGGATGCCCCGAAGCGAATTCCCGCACGAGATCCGCCGTCGGGTTCTTGCGCGTCACTATCGCGTATGGCTCGAGGTGGGAGTACGGCTCCACCCCCAGCATCTTTTCGTTCACGTACACGGCACCGATGCCATCGCGCCGCAGCCATTCTTCGGGACACGGCGTAACCCCGGACCCAATCAGGAGAAGGCGCTTCGGCTGCGGACGACCCAAGACCACCTGCGCAAAAGGGCAATCCCGCAGCAGGGGGTGCAGCCCCCGCAGTCCGGGCCGCAGCGCGCCCAGCCAGGCGGCCCAGGCGCGGCACCTTGCCAGCTCCCAAAAACTCAGCCCGGGGATCATGGAGTCGAGGACGGTAACCCCATGGCCTCCCCGTTTCAATCGGGACATGCGCCCGCTCGCGCCCGGGCCGAAATTGCGGTATACGTCCCGGACGTGAACCTCCTGCCACACGCCATCCGCCGATTGTGGCCCGGTTACCGGATCGCCGTCTTCCTACCGAATTGGGTGGGTGACGCCGTGATGGCGACGCCCGCCCTGCGCGCCATCCACGGTCACTTTGGCCCGGCGTCCCATATCGTGGGCATCGCGCGGCCGACCGTCATCGGCGCGTTGGATGGGACCCGCCTCCTCGACGAGATCTGGCCATTCGACCACCGCTCCCAAGACCCGTCCCTCCGCGCCAAGGCCATCGCCGAGCGGATGCGGCGACGGCGATTTCATCTGGCCATCCTACTGATCGACAACCTCCGCACCGCCGAACTGGCAAGTGCCGGAAGAGCCAGAAAACGGATCGGGTACGCCCGAAACGGCCGCGACCATCTCCTCACCGATCCGCTAGGACCGCCCGCCGGCAAAGGGGGCTGGCCCCGCGCGGTCGCCGTGGACTATTACCTGAACATCGCCCGCGCCCTCGGCTGCCCTCCAGAAAGCCCCCGCATGGAAATCGCCACCCGACCCGAGGACGACGCTGCCGCCGACCGGGCATTCGCCGAACTCGGGCTGCCCGGCGACGGTTCCGTGATCGCCATGAATTCCAGCGGCGCCTATGGAGCGGCAAAACTCTGGCCCGACGAACATTTTGCGGAACTGGCCCGGCGCGTCGCCGTCGAACTCGGCCGCCATTCCCTCTTCATCTGCGGGCCCGACGAGCGCGGGCGCGCGCGAGACATCTCTCGGGCCGCGAGCCACCCGCGGGTCGTGCATCTGGCCGACCGTGATGTCTCGCTTGGCCTGACCAAGGCCTGCCTCCGGCGCTGCGCGGCACTGGTCACAACCGATAGCGGCCCGCGCCACATTGCCGCCGCACTTGGCCTTCCTGTCATAGCACTATTTGGACCCACCGCGCCAGAGTGGACGGACACGCATTGCCCCCGGGAGTCTTGGCTCAGGATCCAGGTCGAATGCGGCCCGTGCCAGGAGAAGACCTGCCCTCTGGGGCACCATCGTTGCATGCGAGACCTCGGTGTCGACGGGGTCATGCGCGCGCTATCTCGCGCCGTATCCAATGAGGCTGTCACGCGATGAAAGTGGCACTGGTGCTCGACCGCTTCGACCCCTCGTGGGGCGGCCTGGAGGCGTGGGTCGCCCAGTACGCCCAGTGGCTGGTCACGGACGGCCATCGGCCCTGCGTCGTCGCGTTTGTGATCGAACCCGCCGCGGTCCCCGCTGGCGTCGAGGTGGTCCCGGTCAAGAGGCCGAAAGACCACGCGCGGCGCGCCATGGCGCTCGAGGCCGCCGCCCGCGCGCTGGCGCCGGATGTCCTCCACGACACCGGAAGCATCGGGCGTTGCGATATCTATCACCCCCTCGGCGGCAGTCGCCTCGCCGCACGACGGGCGGAGGCCCCCGCGCGCCCGCTGTCGGACAGATGGAGAGAATTTCTCGCGCCCCGATGGCGGCGGCTGTATCGCGCGCGCAGGCGCGTGGAGGAAATGGCCTTCGCCGACCCCCGCGTCACCCTGATCGCGGTATCCCACCTCGTCCGCGACCAATTCCTGAAACTCCATCGCGCCAACCCCAGCAGGATCGAAGTGATCCACAACGGCATCGACACGGCGCGATTCTCTCCGCTCGGGCGCGCCGCCGATCGCACCCGCCTCCGCGCCAACTTATCGGAGACCGAAGGGATCGTCTTCCTGGGCGTCGCACAGAATTTCGCGCTCAAGGGCGTGGACGCCACCCTGCGGGCCATTGCCATCATTTGCCGAAACGAACCCAATGCCGCCTTCCAGTACTGGTTGGCGGGCGACGGGCCCATCGGAAGATATCGGCTAAAGGCCGAGCGGCTCGGCATCGCGGACCGCGTCCGATTCCTCGGCTACGTCCATGACCTCCGCCCGCTTTACCACGCCGCGGACGTCATGGTGCATCCCGCCCTCTACGACCCCTGCCCCCTCGCCGCGCTCGAGGCCATGGCCAGCGGCCTCCCGGTGATCACGACCCCCAGCAACGGGTCGTCCGAGCTCATGGACGACGGTGTGGATGGCCTCATCGTCCCGAACCCGACCGACGCCAAAGCCCTCGCCACCGCCATGCGCGCGCACAGGACGCCGCTCGGATGGGCTCTCATCGGCTCAGCCGCATCCCGGCGGGCAAGCCGATTCCACCATGCCGCGCAGTTCTCGAAAATCGCCTCGCTCTACGAGCGAGTCGCGGCCCGCCGACTGGGCCAATAGCCATTGCCAGCGAACGACCCAGGCCATTCAATCGATCTCCCACCATGCCGACCATAATGGGCCTCGTCTACAGCACGTTCGACCCCGCCAGCCGATTCCGGTTCATCCTCTATCGCCGCCACTTCCGCAGGGCCGGCTGGAGGGCCATCACCCGCCCAAATTTCCCCCCCCGCCCCTTCCCCAGACCATTCCGAAAGCAGCCATGGAAATCAAGATACAAACGGCTGCTCCGATCGTTGCGGGAGATCGCCCGGCACCGCGATGTCCGCGACGCCGCGTCGGCCGATGTGGTCTTCGTGAACCGGGACACCCTCGACTGGGACATCACCTGGGAAAAGCGGCTCCTCCAGAGAAATCCGCGGGTGCTCTACGATTTTGACGACGCCATCTATTTTGGCGAACAGGGGCCGCAGGTCCGATGGATGTGCGAGAACGCCCGCTGGGTGACCGCCGGAAACGAGCTCTTGGCGGCCCACGCGCGACAGTTCACCGACCGGGTTTCGGTGCTGCCGACCGTCGTGGACACCGACCGCTACCTGCCGCGCGGAGTATCCGACCCCGCGCCAGACCGCCCGCGCGTCGGCTGGCTCGGTTCCGATCTCTCGATCAAGACGACCCTCTACCCACACTGGGAATCCCTCGGGCGAATGCAGCGCGCCCAGGGCTTCGACTTCGTGATCATATCGCGCCCGCGACCGCGTCCGCCGGCGGGCGACCTGCGGTGGCGCTGGATCCCGTGGTCGCCGCGCGTCGAGGAGAGAATCTCCCGCTGCATCGACGTCGGCCTCATGCCCCTTGTCGACGAACCCTTTCAGAGGCACAAGTGCGCCACGAAGATCCTCCAATACATGGCGGGCGGATTGCCCTTCATCGCCACTCCCATCGGCGTCAATCGCAAGATCATCGACGAGAGCGGCGCCGGCCTGGGTGCCGACTCCGAGGCGCAGTGGGCCGAGGCCATCGGGGCGCTGATCCACGACCAGGACCTGCGGCTCCGCCTGGGCCGGGCCGGTCGCCGCTATTGCGAGGAAGAGTATTCCGCGCGCAAATGGTTCCCCGCGCTGCTCGAAATCCTGGAGCGCGTGCGCGCCGCGAAGTGATCACAGCAATCGCCCCGCGCCTATGAGGCGGGGGGGCACCATCAGCCGCCGCACGATGACGTCGCACATGCCAGAAAAGAACACCTCCCTCACCGCCTGTTCGCTGAAGCGGTAGTAGTCGCCGGGATAGTCGTGCACCACCAAGGTCGGCGTCGAGGCGCGCAGGGCCCCCCACAGCCAGCGCCCGGTCACCGCGATCCGGCGGCGCTTGAACCGCTCCAGCCACGGATGACTGGCGTATCCCGGCACGCCGATCACCACGAGGGCGCCCGGCCGCCCCACCCGCCTCACCTCCTCCAATGTCCTCCAAAAAAAGGGATCGTGCTCGAGGGTCGCGTTGCAGAGTATAGTGTCGAAACTGCAAGGATCGAATATGTCGAGCCTATTGGCGTTGGCCTGCAAGATCTCGAAATCCCGGAACCGCGACGGCGGGCTCAGGTTGACGCCCACCTTCTCCGAAGCACAAGCCAGGGCATCGAGGCAGAGCAACGAGTCCGGCCCCGCAACCGCCCCGATTTCCAGCACGGCACCCCCGGCGCCATACGTCCGGCAGATGCGCTCAAACTCGCGGAAGATTCTCGGGTGCACTTCGCCCGCCTTTCACATGACTGTGGCGGACATACTATCGCCGCGGGCAAAAGGGGCAAGCGCCCACCCCAGATCGCGCCAACTCCCATGACACCCGATGCCTCGCCCAACGCGAGCGCCCTCGCCCAATCCGTGTCGGGGCTCCCCCCGCCCATCATCATATACAACAAGTCGCACTCCGGCAGCCGCCTGCTGGCTGGCCTGCTGGAGGCGGGCGGGATATTTCTCGGATCCCATCTAAACGAGTCGCGCGACTCGCTCGACGTGCTCCGGCTGGTCGAGTGGCTGGTGACGCGACACTACCCAGATTACGCGCCACTGTGGGACGATCCCGCGGAGATCGCGGCCTTGGCCGAAGTGTCGCAATCGGTTTTCGCCTCCCATCTCGCGGGGCGCGCCTGCGCCCAGCCGTGGGGTTGGAAGCTCTGCGAGACGTCCCACATCCTCCCCGTCGTCGACCGGTTGTTCCCCGGAGCAAAATACATCCACCTCGTTCGCGATGGGCGCGACGTCGCCTTCTGCGACCACCAGGCGCCCAACACCCCGTTCTGGCGGAAGATCTACTTCGACACCGACCGGATCCGCTGGTGGGAAGGCGACCGCCTCAAGAAAGAACAGTACGCGAGGCGCCCGCACGTCTACAATGCCCTGCACTGGGCCAACAGCGTGAGGGTCGGCCGGACTTACGGCGCGATGCTGCGCGAGCGCCTTCTGGAAATCCGTTACGAGGCCCTGTGCCAGTCGTTTGAGACCGTCGCCGAGAAGGCCCTCCGGTTCGCGGGCGTCGCGGAGCCTGACCCGGCGATCCGCTCTATCGCCCCTTCGGTCAAGACCACATCGATCGGGAAATTCCGCGCCGCCCCAGCGGAGGCGCAGCGAGAGGTGCTTGCGATCGAGAAACCTCTCCTCCTGTCCCTGGGTTACCTGACCGAGGACCCGGAACGAGCCACCCGCGCGGGGCGCAGCCCAACGCCATGGTGGCGCCCCTGGCGAGGGAGGGCGTAACGCTCCCTTTGCCCCCTTCCCTCGGCCGATGCCATTCGGCTAGCGGATCGTCGCATCAGAATCTCGGGCCATCGATGCGATGCTGGCCGCGACACCCGATGCGCCATCGGGCACAGCGCCACCCGACGCCGCCTCATACTTCGCCGTGCCCAACAGGCATTCGCTCCTCGGCGCGTGTCCCGCCTCGCGGAATTCCTCCGGTTCCCAGATCGGCGAAGGATTTCCAAGGGCCCGGGCGACCGCAACCACGTCGAGCGGGCCGGGCTGCACCGCATGGTAGATCCCCGGCGGCGCCGCCCTAACGACTTGCGACCATCGCATCGCGAAGTCCTCAAGCCACGTCGCCGATTGAACCCCCGGCAAAATCCTCGGATAGCCCCGGAGCTTCGTGAGGAGATTCCTCGGGTGATCAATCCCGGAGAAAGCCAGGCGAAGACGGAAGATCCACGCGCCCGCGACGCCAAGCACCCGCCGCTCCGCCTCGAGCTTGTGCCGCGCATAGACGGTCTCCAGGAAATTCGGTTCGTCCTCCTCGTGAAACGGCCCCCGCCCATGGAAGACGCACCCGGTCGAAAGGTGAACGAAAGCGATGCCCCGCGCCGCGCATTCGCGCGCCAGGCGCTCCGGCAACGCCACGTTGGCCTCGCGGCTCCGCTCCGGATCGCGCTCCACGTCATCGACATTCCGGCCATTCCAGCCCGCGGCGTTCAGCAGCATCTCGGCGGGATGCGCATCCAGCCATCGCGCCAGGGCGGCCGGATCGGTGTAGTTGACCCGGGACCTCGACAGCAGCCCGTGCTCCCGCCCGTCGCGCGCGAGCCTGCGCGCTATCGCGGTCCCCACGAATCCCGCTCCAAGCACGACCACCATGGGAAAAGGCTAGCCCCTGACGCCCGGATCGGCCAGTGCCGCCTCGATCTCCCGGATCACCCGACCCACCGTTATCGATTCCATCGCCGCGCGACACTCGCGGCAGGCGGAGCGCAAGCCGCACCCCAGGGGATATCCGGGATGCGCCACGGCGATATTTCTGTGGGACCGATAGCCGGTCACCGACGGTGAAACGAAGGCGCCGAACACGACGACCGCGCGGACGCCCAGGGCGGCGGCGGCGTGATGCAGACCTCCCTCGGGTCCCACATACAGGGAGGCGCCCGCCATCGCGACCAGCGCCCGCCGGAACCTCTCGCTCTCAAATCGCTCCACCCCCTCCAGGCCGCGCACGCCGGGCGGCCCAACCTGAACGAAGCGGATGCCCGGCATGGCCGAAACCACCGCCTGCCACCGCCCGAACCCCCAATCCTTGTTCAGCGTGTGCCCGAATCGCCAATCCACGTGCGGCTCGATCACCACATAGGGTCGCCCCGCGCGCAACGCCTCCGCCTCCTCCCTCTCGGGGCGGTCAAACCAAATCTCGCCGGGGCCCGTCACCGCACCGGCGAGAAATACGAACCGATCGGGGCGACCCTCGGCCAGATAATGCCTGCAGCCGGGCCCGTTGCGCAACTCCACCGCCTCCCCACGAAAATCCCTAGTTGCGATGCGCGGGTTGTGCTCCCAAATCGCGCTCCAACGCGGCAGCCCCCGCCGGTCTACCACCCGGACCACCCTGCCCGTGGCCTCGTTCACGCGCCTCGCCTCCGCCGTCACCATGATCTCGTCGCCAGCGCCCATCCAAACATCATTATGGGACCCTAACCCCGTTCGACAATCCCCGGGATCACGGCCCGATACCGCTCGCTTGACAGGCCTCACCCATCCGCGGAACCTATCGCACACACACAGGAGAACCCCATGCAACCCACCCCTTCGCCACTCACCCGAAGGCACTTCATCAAGACCACCGCGGCGGGTGCCGCCGCCATCGCCGCGCCAGCGCCGGGCGTGTTCGCCGCCGGCTCCGACGCCGTCCGCGTCGCCATGGTCGGCGCGGGAAACCGCGGCACCATGGACGCCGTATTCCTGCTGAAATCCACCCCGGGCGTCGAGCTGGTCGCGATCGCCGACATGTTCCAGGACAAGGTCGACGTCGCCATGAAGAGGCTCCAGAAGGAGGCCCCCGAGCAGACCAAGGTCACCCCCGACAAGATCTTCCTCGGCTTTGACGCGTACAAGAAGGTCCTCGCCATGAAAGAGGTGGACCTCGTCATGCTGCTCACGCCGCCAGGATTCCGCCCCGAGATGGCCGCCGCCTGCGTCGACGCCGGCAAGCACATGTTCCTAGAAAAGCCCGGCGGCGTGGATCCCGTCGGCCTCCGCGCCCTGGCGGAGACCACCAAACGCGCCGAGGAGAAGAAGCTCTCGATGGTGGTCGGCACGCAGCAGCGCTACGCGCCCCAGTACCTCGAACTGATCCAGCGCATCCGCGACGGCCAGATCGGCGAACTCACGCACATCGAGTCGCACTGGATCGGGGACATGGAGCTGTGGCACTACGAGGACCGCAAGCCCGACTGGAGCGACATGGAATGGCAGATCCGCTGCTGGCCCTACTTCACATGGCTCTCGGGCGACCATTTCGTCGAGCAGCTGGTCCACAACCTGGACGTCGCCAACTGGGTCATGGGCGCCACGCCAAAGACCGCGCAGGGCGTCGGCGGGCGACAGGTCCGCACCGGCCCGCAGTTCGGCAACATCTACGACCACTTCGCCGTGCGCTACGAATACCCCAGCGGTCTGACGATGTTCGCCTTCGCCACCCAGATCAAGGGCGTCACCAACCGCATCGGCAACGTCATCCACGGCACCAGGGGCCGCGCCGAGGTCGACCGGGGTTCCGCTCAGATCCTCGGCGACAAACCTTGGCAATTCGACGGCAAGCCCGCCAGCGGCGACGACACCATGCACAAGGCCCTCGTCCAGGGCATCCGCGAGGGCAAGCCCATCATCGAGGGCAATCGCCTCGTCGATGCCACCATGACCGGCGTCCTCGGCCGCACCGCCGTCTACACCGGCCGCGCCATCCAGTGGGACTGGATCATGAACGCCTCGAAATTGGATCTCCGCCCGCCGAAATATGAACTCGGGCCCCTGCCCGTTCCCCCCGTCCCGCTGCCCGGGAGAACGCAGCCGGTATAACCCCTTCCCCGTAGCGAAGCCCCTTCGGGCTTCGGCTCGCCCCCGCCGAAGGGCGAAGGCCCTTCGCTACGAATTCACCGTCGGCTCCTTCGGCTTCCCTTCTCCGGCACCGGCGGGGGCGGCGGGGAAAAATCGGCCTCGAGTCGGGAGGGGCCACCGCTTTTGGCGGGCAAGACGCCCGGGAAGCGCTTGGTCTTGTCGCCCGCGATCACGATCACCGTGTGCGGGCCATCGCGATAGACGCCGGGCCTGAACGTCGCCCCCTTGAGATGCAGGGTATAGAGCACCTCGCCGCTGGCATCATCGATCACCTGGACCACCGGATTCGTCGAGCCCTTCACGGTCACCTCACCCAGATGAGCGCTCGGTGCGCGCCGGTTGTTGTCCTCCCTCTTGATCACGACCGGCCAGCCGGGATATTGCATGGCACCGCGTGCCCCGATGTCCACGTTCCGGGGCCAGCACTCGAAGGTCACCTCTCCCGTCGGTTTATTAAATCGCACCACCCCGAAACCCGCGCCGCGCGTCGTCAGCCCGCCCCCGTGCGTCTCAACGGAAGGGTTGGCCACCGCCACCGGCGTCACCCGATTGCCAAAACCGTCCCGGAAATCTCCCAGCCCCTCGCCCTGCCCCCCGGCCTTTTCGGCCGATTTCGACTCCGGTTCCCACCACCGGAGCTCCGTGTTCACCATCGGAGGCGCGCTGAACGAATACCCCGCGTCACCCCAATCATCAATCCCATGGTGGAACACCGCCGCCGGTCGCCCGCCTCCCGCGATGTGCACCGCGAAAGACCGCCTAAGCTCCTCCAGCGCCCGATCCCTCCCGGGCTTGGGCCAGCCATTCGAATCCAGGTCCGCCCACACGCGGAAATCCCAGCTCCCGTACCGGTGCGCCCCGCCGCAGAAAGCGGCCTGCGTCAGCACCGCCTTCATGTCACAATCCGCCCAGTCTGCCCCCCATGCCCGCAGGAACTTCTCTTGCCGCTCGCCGAGCAGTTGCGCGCCCGGCGCGTCCAGCGCGGCCTCGCCACGCGCATTCGTCGTGACCAACCACGGCCGCGGCTCCCGGTTGGCCGGCGTAGCCGAGGTCGCCAGAACTTGGAGCGGGGGCGCCGATTTGAACTTGCGCCCATCGACGATCGCAAAACTCACGCGCCCGATTGTCAGCGCGGTGTGGTACATCCCGATGCCGCGATCCAGCACCCCCCGGTCAAATGGGTCCGGCAGGTGCCCCGTCTGCGCGCCCTCCACCTCCCGCACGTATTCCACCGAACGAAAATAGCCGCCATCTTCGCCGGCCGCCTTCTCCGACTTGATGCCCCCCGCGCCCCAGAGGTGGGCCTGCCCCAAGTCGCTCGCGTCGGGCAGGCACACCGCCGGACAACCCCGCAGCACCTCGCCAAACTCGCGCCCGAACCTCAGCCAGTGCGCCAGATGATTCTCTCCCGCGCACACCTGGCCGCCGGCGAAGAATAGCAGGTCGGGTTTGAGTTTCTTTATGTTCGACAGAAGATCGGCCTTGGGGACATCGGCCCCCTCTCCCCGCAGCGCCTCGTTGCCCGAGAACACCGCCACGACGATCGTGTCCTTGGCCGCGGGGTCCTTCCGGATCACCCCGTCGTACTCCGCCACCCGCCCGTGCCGCACCCGGTACGGCACGTCTTGCGAGGCATCCCAACCCTCGACCCGGAACGTCGCCGCCCAGCCCTTCTCCGCCACCTTCTCTTGCGCGACCTGCTTCCAAGCCCCCCCGCGCCTCACGTCCAGATACACGTCACGATCGATCCCGGCCGGCACCGGGTAAAGCTGGGCCGTCAGTTTCAGCACCCCGCGATGCACCGCGTACATCGCAAAACAGATCCGGCGCTCGGCCTTCACCTCGGGAATCAGGCCCCCCCCCGCGTCACCGCTCTCCGCGCCCCACGACACAAACCCCCAGACGATCCCCGCGACCGCCCAAAAGGTCCCGCCTCCCGATCTCAAAAAGAATTTCACCCTCGCCATGCCGTCCAAGAACAGCCCCACTTTGTCCGCCGCGGCACTCCCCTCAAGGCAAAAGCCGACCGACTCAAGAGATCAGCCCCTCGTCCTCCAGCTCGCAGAGCCTCTTTTCATCCTTTTCAGTCACGATCTCCTGCAGCCCGGGCAGATCGACGAGCACGGTCAGGCAGAGGCTCGCGTCATCGGCATTCGGCATCCCGGTGGTCTCGATCACCCGGGAATCGCGCGTCACATAAACCCAAGCGAACTCATCGCCATTCAAGACGCGGAACTGGAGGTGCTTCTCCCAGCGCACCTCGTCGCCCCGCCGCACCCGCAACGTGGCGACATCCCGCTCCATCACCTGCTCCAGGCCCTCGTATCGCTGCAGCCAAAGATCGACGATGCGCCCCAGGCGCGCCTCGTCCAGGGGCTCGGCGAAAACACCCACGAACCCCATCGAAAATGGGTTTGTCATATCGTCCCAACCCTACGCCGCGCGCGCCCCGAGGGCAATCATCCCGGACATCGCCGCGGGTTACGCCTTGCCCTCCGCCCTCGCCCGATGCCGCCGCGTGATCTCCAGCGCGGCGTCGTGGACCGCGCCGTTGCTCGCCAGCACCCCCGTCGGCGACAGCGGCAGGGCGTCGCCCCCGCACGTCGTCACCTTCCCGCCCGCCTCCTCGACGAACAGTGCCCCGGCGGCGAAATCCCATGGCGAGAGCTTGTATTCGAAATAGGCGCCGAAGCGCCCCAAGGCCACCCAGGCCAGATCCAGCGAGGCACAGCCCGTCCGCCGGATGCCGTGCACGTCCTTGCGGAAAAAGTCGCCGATGGCCGCCAGGGTCGCCTCCATCATCGCCCCGCGGTCATAATAAAAACCCACGGCCACCAGGACCTCGTTGAGCCCACGCTGCTCTCCGACGCGGACGCGCTCCCCATTAGCAAACGCGCCGCCACCGCGACGCGCCGTATACCAATCCCCCGTCACAGGGTTGAATATCACGCCACACATCGCCCGCCCCTCACACCAATACCCCACCGAGACCGAAAAATGCGGCACCCCGTGAGCGAAATTGTTGGTCCCATCCAATGGGTCGATCACCCAGAGATTGCGCGAATCGCCCTCGGCCCGATGCCCCTCCTCTGCCAGGATCGCGTGTTCCGGAAACGCCCCACGGATCACTCCCACCACCGCCGCCTCCGCCTCGATGTCCGCGTCGGAGACCAGATTGTAGCTCTCCTTGCTCCGGATCTCCACCCCCTCCCGAAAATACCGCTCGACCACCTCGCCCCCGGCGCGCGCCGCGGCCTCCGCCACCCCAGCCACCTCCGCCAAAAATTCCGGCTCCATAATCGCCCCGTCCCATAGCCATTTCCTTGCCCGCTGCGTAGCAAAATCGCGCGGACAATCACCACCGCACTTGCCACGGCCTCACGGCCTGCCGCATCATGCCCGCCATGAGAATCTCCCCGCTCGCACCCCTCCTGCTCGCAATCGCTTCCGCCAACGCCAAAGGCTTCGACCTCAAAGAGACCGATGCGTCACTCACGATCACCCGCGGCGGCACTCCCGTCCTCATCTATCACAAGGCCGAGGACCCCGCGCCCGAAGGCGCCGACCCCGCCTTCAAGCGCAGCGGCTTCATCCACCCGCTCCACTCGCCCTCCGGCGCCATCCTCACCTGCATCCGCCCCGCCGACCACCTCCACCACATGGGCCTCTGGCACGCCTGGGTCCACTGCACATTCAAGGGGCGCGAGACCGACTTCTGGAACCTCAAGGCCAAGACTGGCACCGTCCGTTTCGCCAAGACCCTCTCCTGCACCAAGGCCGATGGGGAAGCCGCCTTTACCGTCGAACAAGAACATGTCGCGCTCGACAAAGATGGCGCCCAGACCGTCGTGCTCAGAGAGCAACTCGCGATCCGGGCGCGTCTCGTGGATGGCGCCAACGTCATCGATTACACGATGACGCAGAAAAACGTCAGCGACGCCACGCTGGAGCTGGACGCCTACCGCTACGGCGGCGGCATCGCCTACCGGGGACCCGCGGGATGGAACAAGGACAACAGCGACTACCTCACCTCCGAGGGCAAGACCCGCGCCGATAGCCACCAGTCGCGCGCGCGGTGGTGCGCGATGTCCGGCCCCACCGAAAAGGGCGATGCCACGGTCGCCATCCTCGGCCACCCCTCCAACCACGATGCCCCGCAGCGCCTGCGCACCTGGAACAAGGAACACGACGGCGCCATCTTCTCCAACTTCGTCCCCATCCAGGAAACTGCCTGGTCCATCCAACCCGGCCAGGAGATCTCCCTCCGCTATCAGGTCGTCACCCTCGACGGCAAACCCGACCCCGCCAACCTCGACGCCCGATGGAATGCCTTCGCCGAAAACTAGCCAGAAACTTCAGGCCGCGGATGACGGAGATTTTTGGGATAATCCATCGTAATCTAGCCGGTTGTGATGCGGTGGCAGCCGAGGTCAGGAGGCGGCCCGATTTTGGACTGCGGTGGCAGAGCGCAGCGGCGACACCGCTTTGGCTCCCGGCGGAGCCGGCACCCCCGCCCCAGCGTCAACGCCCGCGCTCCGCGCGATTCCAAAGCGGTGTCGCCACCCCTCGCGGGGTTCTGCCACCGCAGTCCAAAAGGCCCCTCGACCCAACCCGAAGTTGCCACATGAATGACGCGGCGCGTCCGGGAAAACATCTAGCCCGAAGTGTTCACAAACTCCTAGGAATCTGTCGGACAAAGTCCGACAGATTCCTAGTGGGCAACCTGGAACTATCCGCACCGGCGTTCACGCCAGCACGGCGCCGGACGCGGCACCGGAAGGCGCCCCTTCCGGCTTCGCGGGCAGATCGACCTTCGGGGCCACCACGACCGCGACGTCCTCGTGGCACGCCGCGGCCTGGGCGGCATGGCGCTTGAGAAACCGCAGGCACCCCAGGACGCCCTGCCCCTGCCGATAGAACGTCATCTCGTCACACAGGAACCGCCGCTGGAAATCGACCTTCACCCCGCCCAGCGGGAGCGACTGCACCACGGGCTTGAACGACTTCTTGCCCACGAAATAGACGCGCGAGTCATCGCCGGTCCGCACCAGGAACCCCCGCACGTTGCGCCCGACCGTCGCGAAGCGCCCCGTCAGGCAAGGCACGGCCCAGGCGATCTTCTCCCCGGGTCCCAGCTGCGCGCCGAGCGCCAGGTCCGCATCGTGCGGCAACTTCGCCGCCAGCGCGTCGTCTCCCCCGGCGCCGATGGCCGTCAGCTTGCCAAATATCATCGCAAACTGCGCCTTGACCGACCGGAATAGCGCGGGAGCAAAATACACGAACGTCGCCACGCCCAACGATGTGATGACCAGCGCCAGGATCGGGTGTTTCACCACGAGGATGCTCCCGGCGACCACCGCCACGTCCTCGACCACGCTGGCGCCGATGTTGGAGAAGGGTTCCGGCGAGGTGTTGATCATGAGGCGGAGCCCCGCCTTGGCCGAATGCGTCGCCGCCGCCGCCGTCCCCGCGCACAGGACCCCGATGATCTCCATCGCCGGGTGCGCCTCGCCGAGCGTCGCCGCGGCCACGAACATCGCGCCGATGGGGCGAATCGCCGTGTGGATGCTATCCCAGAGCGAATCCACCCACGGCACCTTGTCGGCAAAAAATTCCACCAGGTAAAGCACGAGCGCCACGCCCCAGACCCAGGGATTGTCGAGCACCTGCAATGGCTCCAATCCGGGGCTCAGCGCCAGCCAGCCCTCGTGCAGCGAAACCCCCACCACGAACACCGTCAGGTACAGGCTGAGCCCCGCCAGCGTCCCCAGCCCAAGCGCCGCGCCCAACAATTCGATCTGCTCCATCGCCTCTTCTCCTTTCCCCTCCCACGCGGCGGCGACACGCCACCCCCATGGCAGGGCAACGACAATTTAGACCCAAAATCTCGCCCGTGATTCACTTTTTCTGCGGCCCCCTTGCGGACCCCCCGCACGGGGCTAGCCTCCACGCATGAGCCTTGTCACCGAGCTGTGCAATAAACTGAACCTCACCGAAGAGCAGGCCCAGGGCGCCGCGGGCCTCGCCCTAAACCTGTTGAAGCAGAAACTCGCCGCCGCCGACTTCGCCAAGGTCGCGAAGGCAGTCCCGGAGGCCCCCGATCTCCAGGGCGCCGCGCCGGACACCGGGATCGTCGGCGCCCTAGCGGGCCTCGCAGGGAAATTTGGCGGACAGAAGGCCGAGGGCCTCGGCGATCTCGCCCAACTGGCCGCGGGCTTCGCCAAGCTCAATATTAGCAAGGAGACCCTCGCCCAATTCGCGCCTGTCGTGATCGACTTCCTCTCCAAGAAGGGCGGCAAAGGACTCAAGGACATCCTGCTCCAAGTCCTGAAGTGAGGGGCCGCACCCGCATGGCGACCGCCCGGGCTCGGGGGTGTCGCCCCCGAGCAAATCCACTGGCATCCATCGCCGCAACGGGCGAACCTATGCCCCATGGATGAAGGCGGCGATGTGCCGGTGGCGGTGATCACCGGCGGACGCGGCGATCTGGCGCGTGCCTGCGCCGCCGCATTCGTCGCACGAGGCTGGCGGGCCCTCGCCCCGGGACGCGATTCATTGGACGTCACCTCACCGGATTCGGTGGAGGCATTTTTTGGCAAGGTCGATCGGATCGACGCGCTGGTGAACAACGCGGGCGTGACGGGCGATTCGCTGGTCGCCCGGATGGGAGATGACGATTGGGAACGCGTCGTCCAAATTAACCTCCGTGGCGCATTCCTCTGCTCGCGCGCCGCGGTCCGCCCCATGGCGAAGCGCCGCCGCGGCCACATCATCCACATCGGCTCATGGTCCGGCCTGCGCGGCAACGCGGGACAGGCGAACTACGCGGCCGCAAAGGCCGCCCTGATCGGGCTCTCCGCCTCCCTCGCCAAGGAATACGGCGCGCGCTCGATCCAGAGCAACGTCGTGCTGCCCGGCTTCCTCGAGACCAAGATGACGGCGCCCGCCCCAGCCGCCGCGCGCGAGCGCGCGCTCGCCGAGCACGCCCTGGGGCGCTTCAACACGGCCCAATCCGCCGCCGAGTTCATCGCCTTCCTCGCCGGCATGGAACACGTCTCCGGCCAGGTCTTCCAACTCGATTCGAGGGTCGGCCGATGGGCGTGAATCCAGAACAGGAGGGCGCGCTTCCAACCCCGAAGGGCGAAGGCCCTTCGCTACCGGGAGGCCAGTCCACCCCCCCGGAGGGCGGGCTTCCAGCACGCCATGGCCGCCCTCCATTGCGCGACTTCTGCGCGGAAGCGTTGGCCGCGCTGGAGGGCATGGACCTGCGTCGCCAGATGCGCGAGGTCGGATCCGCGCAGGGAACCGAGATCCTGGTCGGGGGCAAGCGGTTGCTCAATTTCTCCTCCAATGATTACCTTGGGTTCGCCAACCATCCGGCGCTCGCCGAGGCCGCGCGCGAGGCGATCGCGCGGTTCGGCTCGGGCTCCGGCGCGTCGCGCCTGGTCTCCGGAAATCTCGAGCCCCACGCCAAACTGGAGGAGGCCATCGCGCGGCTCAAGGGAACGCCGGCCGCGCTCGCGTTCTCGAGCGGCTACGCCGCCGCGCTCGGCACCATCCCCGCACTGGTCGGAAGGAACGATGCCATCCTATTGGACAAGCTCTGCCACGCCTGCCTCGTCGATGCCGCCCACCTCTCCGGCGCCAAGATACGGGTCTTCCGGCACAATGACGTCGGCCAACTGGAGGACCACCTGCGCTGGGCGGCTGCCCGCGGGGGCAAGGCGCTCGTCCTCGTGGAATCGGTCTATTCGATGGACGGCGATGTGGCGCCACTGCGCGGCATCGTCGAGGCGAAGGAGCGCCATGGCGCCTGGCTCATGGTCGACGAGGCTCACGCCACCGGCGTCTTCGGCCCAGGCGGCGCCGGGCTCGCGCGCGAGCTGGGTCTCGCCGACCGCGTCGACATCCAGATGGCGACCCTGAGCAAGGCCCTCGGCACCAGCGGCGGCTTCGTCGCCGGTTCGCGGGAACTCATCGACCTCCTCGTCAATCGCGCCCGGAGCTTCATCTTCTCCACCGGACCATCGCCCGCCAACACCGCAGCGGCACTCGCCGCGATCAAGATCTCCATGGGTCCCGACGGCGACGCGCGCCGCACCGCCCTCTGGTCCAACGTCAACGATTTCGCCGCACAATTGGACACCGCCTGGCCCGATCCCCCGAAGGGCGAAAGCCCCATCCTCCCCCTCATCGTCGGCCCCGAGGGCGGCGCGCTCGACCTGGCCGCCGCCCTGCGCGACAGGGGCCTCTGGGTCCCCGCCATCCGCTACCCCACTGTCGCCCGCGGCAAGGCGCGGCTCCGCGTCTCCCTTTCCGCGTCCCACACCCCGGAGCAACTCGCCACGCTTGTTGGGGCACTCGCCGATCTCCGGCCATCCGACCCGGCATGAGCGGATCGCATGCCGCCACTACCAGCCGGTGGCCGCGGGAATCTCCCGCGCGCCGTCTCGCCGTTTGGCCACCAGCCTCAACCCCCGAACCGCCATCGCCGCGTCATTGAGCCCGGGAATCTCCCAGCCCATCACCACCGATCCCACGCGATAGTCCGACAGATTCGTCGAGCCCGGCAGGTAGCCGCGCCCCCAGGCCTCCCGCAATCCGGCGATCGCGTGCGGCAGCAGGTCGCCTTTAACTTCCACCCAGCGCCCCTCGGAGACGATCGCGTCGGTGAAAGGCCGGATCCCAATATCATAGATGTATTTTCCCGTCCCGGGTTTTTTCGCCGATCCCGCATCCTTCATCGCATGTAATGCCGTGATCGGCTTCCGGTCGTCGTAAGGAGCCGCGCCAAACCAATAATAGTCGCCATAGCCCGGCGACTTCCGATTGAGATTCTGGATTGTCAGGAAGAACAGGAACTGGGACGCGTGCACCGATCGGTCGTAGCCCTCACCCACGTGGCGCCGGTCGTAGATAAGGCGGACACCGATCGACAGGTCGAGCCTTTCCATATCGGCGACCGAGGGCGAACGGGTGCCGAGATGTCCCCCCGGCTCACTCACGCGCTGGCTCAGGTACAGGTGTGGCCACGGATCGCCCTTGGCGCGATAGGCACCGCCGTATTCCGCGAACGCGTTCAGCCCAAGGATCACATCCCCCTCTTCCCCGCCCGGGTGAATCGCCAGCCACGCGTAATCATCCCGGTGCGCGAACCCCCCCGGCAGAGAGGCCCGGCGCCCGGAATCCGCGATGCAACTCTTGCTGAAGTGCTGCGCCACCTGCCAGACGGGACGTCCGGTTCCCTCCCCCCACCGGACCGACTGTTCGACGCCCCCACGGTCCTTCGCCCGAAGGCCCCGCGCGAACCCGGCGTCGGCGATCAGTTCGACCGCATCCCCGGCAAATGAGGCCGCGGCCAATGCGATGACGACGGCAATGGCCACTGCCACTCTTGCGCGCATGCTCGCCATCTGACCCATGCTAGGGACAGGCGCGCAGGCCGCAAGCGACGACGCGCCACCGCGCAGGGAACCCGGTGCGCAATCCCTGTTTCGCCCTGCAGTTGGACGCCAGACCGAGGGTGCCCACCCCTTGAGAATGGCCCCCCGATGATGCAACTTGAATGAGGATGAACCCGCCGGTTCAGGCTGGGGCAAGAGATCCCAGGACCCTCATGACGACCATTCTCAGGGTCCTGTTGGCGGCCGGAATGGCGACAGACCTGATCGGCGCGCCCGATGACACGCCCCCGGGGAACGCGGCGGGCGAACAGCGCGCGCTCGTCATCATGGTAAAATTTCCCGGCATCGAGCCGTCCCTCTCGGCCGAACAGATGCGGGTCAAATATTTCAGCAAGCTCGACGCGTATCTCCGGGCGGTGTCCTATGGGCGCGCGAGCGTCTCTGGCAAACTGACGGCATGGTACACACTGCCTCAACCCGTTAAGAGATACCGCATCTCGCAACACAATCTGGGGGTCGATCGGGGCAGGGTCACCCAACTTATCCAAGACACCGTAGACCTGGCCGATCGGGACGAGGATTTTTCCCAGTACTCGATGCTCTTCATATCGCTGGGTGTCGACCGCGAGGAGTACGGGATGATGGGCCTCTGCGGCTACCCCGGCATGCTGGGATGGCGCAGCGACGTCCCGATCGTCACGGGCGTCAAGCGACAGAAGATCCCGGGGGGAGTGGCCATCTACTGCGAGAGGGCCCACGTGGGCGTCGTGTTCCACGACATGGCGCACATCATGGGGGGCGTGCGGGACGGGAAACGGGTCGTGCCCTGCCTCTACGACCACGACCTCCAGGGCCGACCGGGGCCATTCCGTGGATACGCGCAGTTCTACCTCATCCACCTGGGATACTTCGATCCGATGTCGTGCCACATGTTCGAGCCCGACGTTGGGCCGCCCGGCATCTGCGCATGGACCGCAATGCGCCTGGGATGGATCCCGCCCGAGAAGATCCTCGATGTGCCCAAGGGCGAGACGAAGACGGTACCCCTCGGGCCCCTGCGCAACCCCGCCTCCGAAATCGCCGTGATCCGCCTGCCACTCACCCGAGAAACCTATTACCTCATTGAGAACCGCCAGCCCATTGGCCCCGACCGCAATCTGCCGTCACACGGTGTCTTGATCTCCTACTGCGATGACACCGTCCCCGAATGCCGAAAGGGCGAGGCCCCTGTCACGCTGGTCAACGCCGATCCCTCGACACCCGAACTGAGGGGCACCCCGTTCACCCTGTCCGGCCGGAACTCGTACGAGGACAAGAAACGGCACATCTCCATATCGCTCACGGATCAAAGGGGCCACGACATTGAAATGCGCATCGAACGGGGACGATAGGCCGCGGGAAAGGACCACCCCAACTGACAGCGGACTTTCTTTGGGCCGGGAGAATGCTAGTCTCCGGCCGGAATGGCCCCGGGAGAATTAGACAAGCGATACCTGTGGCACCCATTCACGCAGATGCGGGAATGGTGCGCGGCGTGGCACGAGCCGATCGTGATCGTCTCGGGCGATGGCGCCGTGCTGCGCGACGATCGTGGCCGCGAATACCTCGACGGCAACGCCTCGATCTGGACGAACATCCACGGGCACCGGCACCCGCGCATCGATGCGGCCATCCGCACGCAACTGGATCGCATCGCGCACTGCTCGGCCCTCGGCTTGACCAACGACGTGGCGCCGCGATTGGCCGAAAAACTGATCGGCCTGTTCGGCGGCGTGGCGGGCCACCGCGTCTTCTTCTCGGGGGACGGGTCGTCGGCGATGGAGGCCGCGCTGAAGATGGCCTTCCAGGCGCGAGCCCATCGCGGGGAGGCGCAACGCACGAGATTCCTCTCCCTCGGCGGCGCCTACCACGGGGACACGGTCGGCGCGATGAGCCTCGGCCACAGCGGCGCGTTCCATCGGCCGTTCGCCCCTCTGATGTTCGAAACCCGAGAGGTCATGTCGCCCGCCTGCTATCGCTGCCCCTTCAATCGGGCGCGCCCCGAGCGCGGGCGGGACGCGCGCGAGACGCGGGCCTGCGGGTGGGAATGCGTCGGCAATCTGCGCGAGGCCCTGGACGCGGGCGCCGACGCGACTGCCGCTTTTGTGATCGAACCGCGCGTGCAGGGCGCGGCCGGCATGCTCATGCACCCGCACGGCTACATCGCCAAGGCCGCCGCACTCTGCCGCGAACGCGGCATCTGGCTCATCGCCGATGAGATCCTCACGGGCTTCGGCCGCATCGGGGCCATGTTCGCCTGCGCGCACGAGGGCGTCCGGCCCGATCTGGTCGCGCTGGGCAAAGGCCTCTCGGGCGGCTACCTCCCGCTCGCCGCGACCCTCGCCTCCGGCGAGATCTTCGACGCCTTCCTCGGGGAATACGCCGAGTTCAAGACCTTCTTCCACGGCCACAGCTACACCGCCAATCCCCTCGCCTGCGCCGCCGCAATAGCGAGCCTAGAGATCTTTGAAACGGAGCGGACGACGGAACACGCGCCCAAGCTTGCGCAAGCGCTGGCTGGCGCCGCGGCGAAATTCTGGGAGCACCCTTCGGTCGGCGACGTGCGCCAGGAGGGCATGATCCTCGCCATCGAGCTGGTCGAGGACTTCGATTCCCGCCGACCCTTCCCCGCCGAGGCGCGGCTCGGCCACCGCGTATGCGAGGCCGCCAAGAGGCACGGCCTATTGACGCGTCCGATCCTCAACACCCTCGTCCTCATGCCGCCTCTGTGCGCCAGCGCCGATCAGATCCGGTCGATGGTCGATGCCCTGTGGCAAGGGCTGGGCGAGGTATTGCCCCCGTGATCACGACGCTCCGGGCCAAAGCGGTGCGGGGACGCACCGCACTCCACAGCGCTTCGCGCGAAATCTATCGGAGCGGTGGGATGATTCATCATCCTATGGGACCGACCCATTTCGGTCGAAGACCTTTGGAGTGCGGTGCGTCCCCGCACCGCTTTTCACGGCCAAACCCCAAACCAAAGGGAAGATGAAACGCTACCTCATCGCGGGATCGGACACCGCCGTCGGCAAGACATGGGTCACCTGTCGCCTCATCGAGGCGCTCCGGGCCGAGGGCGCGCGCCCCGCGGGGTTCAAGCCCATCGCCTGCGGCGACCGCAGCGACGCCATCGCCATGCTCGCCGCGGCCGAGGAACGAGAATTCACTCTGGATGACATCAATCCCTGGTGCTTCAGCACCCCGGCGTCGCCCTACACCGCCGCGGTCATGGAGGGACGCCGCGCCGACATGGGCGCCATCGACAGGGCGTTGGGGCGGCTCATCCCGACACGAAATCCCATCCTCATCGAGGTAGCCGGTGGACTGATGACGCCACTCTCCGAGATCGACACTATGCGGGACCTCGCCGCGCGGTGGTCCTGCCCGGTCATCCTCGTGGTCCCCAATCGCCTCGGTGCGCTTGCGCAGGCCCTCGCCAACGCCGAATGTGTCCGCGCCGCAAACCTCGCCCTCGAGGCCATCGTTCTCAACGACATGCCCGAACCCCACGTCCCCGTGGGCCCGCTCGACACCGACGGACTTCGCCAGACCAACTTCGCCGTCCTCGAAGAACGCCTGCCCCGCAAAGTCTTCCGCTCGGACCCGGAGTCACTGCGGGATCTGGCCCGGCGCATCGGCTGACCTGAGACTTCAAAGTCTGGACCCCTCGATGAATCTCCCAAGCTATTCGAGAATGGCCGGCTGCGCGGAAATCGCCTAAAGGCGGCACTACGAACCCATAGCCGCGGGAATGTTCGTAGTGGTGCCTTTAGGCACTCCGCGACCCACCAGAAGTTTCCACATGAATGACGCGGCGCGGTCTGGAAAACATCTAGCCCCGCCGCGTGCCGGCGACGGGGCTGACTCAAAAATTCCGGGTGTAGCCACGGGCGTGAGGCCGTGGACGCGCCGGCCGAGCGCACGGGCCCATCTGTGACCAGATGGGCTACACTTTTGACCCCGGAGGTCAATCCAGCGCAAACCGCACCGGCACCAGGACTCGCGAGGGCACCGCATCGCCACCCACGCGCTCGGGCCTGAAGCGCCAGCCCGCGACAGCCCGGCAGGCCGCCTCGTCAAGCATCTCGTGGCCGCTGCTAGTGGCGACGCTGACCGATGTGGGCCGACCATCCGCATCCAGAGAGACCGCCAGCATCACCCGGCCCTGCCATCCCGAGCGGCGGGCCTCGTCGGGATAGCGGATCGCCGTGCGCCGCAGGTAATCTGCCGGCGTGCAGAACCGCATCGCGCCCGAAGGCGGCGCGGTCGCCGCGCGCGAGGGTGCCGGCGCGCCCCTTGGCTTTGCCGCGGGCGGGTTGGGTTTTCTCGCGGGCTTCGGTGCCGGAGCGGGTTGGGATTTCGGGTCAAGTTCTGGTCTGGGTTCCGGCGAAGGAGGAGGGATTTGCTCTGGAACGGGGGCCTCTGCCTCCATGGATACCGGCTCATCGGGGGGAATCTCCTCCTCTGGCGGCATCGGAGGCTCGGGTTCGATCACGACGGGCTCGGGCATCACGGGCTCGGGTTTCTCCGGAGGCGGGGGCGGGATTTCGATCGGTTCCGGCATCACCGGCACCGCCGTGATGCGGAGCGTGACGGGCTCCCGCACCGTGAGCGGCTCCACGCCATCGAGGTGCCCGGCGAGATCGCCGCTGAGCCACCGGACACCCAGCGCGACACCGATGCCGTGCGCCAGCAACGAGCCGGCCGCGGGACCCAACCAATGCCGATACCTCAGATGTCGCATCGCCATGCGCTCGTTCACCTCTTCCCTTGAATACGATCCGCCAACCCAAATCGGGGACAGCCAACTCCCGCGATTGGCTCCCCTCAGAACCTCACCTCGAGCCCCGCGCGAACCGCGAACCCAGGCCCGGGAAAGAGGGCGGGAGTATCGGGCGTGACTGTCCCATTCAGTCCCGACAGCGGGGACACCCCCGAGATGTACTCCTGATCAAAGACGTTCGAGAGATCCACGAACACCGACACGCCCTTGGGCCGCTGGTAACCAGCGCGCACCCCGCAGAGCACGTAGGGGTCGGTGTGCAGCGTGTTGGCGTAGTCCACGGGATAGGGCTCGGGCATCCAGTCCGCGCTGACCCCGACGTAGACGCCGCACGGGTGGGAGTAGGTCAGGTCCGCGACGAACAGGTGCGGGAGGATCGCCGGAATTTCGTTCTGGAAATAGAGCGGGTCGTCGTCGAAGTAGCATTCGCTCCAGGTGTAAGCGAGGCGGAAGTCCACCCGGTCGCGCTCCCCCACCCCCGCGCCATCGGCAAAGAGCCCCTCGGCCAGCGTGGCGTCCAGGGCCAGCTCGACACCGTGGTGGATGGTGCCGGTCTCCGAGTTCAGCGTCACGTCGGGCCCCGCCGGGGGCCGCGTCCGGATCAGCTCGTCCTCGATCCAGGAACGATACCACGTCAGGTCCCAATGCACGGGGCCGACCCTACCGCGCGTGCCCGCCTCGACGGTGACGGCATTCTGCGGCCGCAGTTGGGTGATCTTCGCCCCGACCAGGCGACCCTGTCGCGCCGCGGAGCCCAGGAGATCGTCGGCCAGGGGGGGCTCGTAGGTGCGGCTGATCGCGGCGAACGCCACGACATCATCGGGAAACTCGTACATCAGCGCGGCCTTGGGGTTGAGCGCATCGTAATGGAAAAATCGCTGCGCCGGAGGAACGACGGACCCGGGCGGCGGCACCTTGCCGGGCACCGGGGGCTGCGCGGCCAAATTAAAATTCTCCTGGATGTCCCGGTAGTGGTGGACCGCCTGGAGCGCGGTCACCAGGCTCAGACGGCGGGTCAGCCACAGCCGGTTCTCGAGGGTGGCCGCGTAAAACCCGGTGTTCACGTCGTGATCGGACTGCAGCAGGCCCGGTTCCCCGAAATTGAGCTGGATGCGCCGCATGTCCCGCCATTCCACGTGCGGGTGCAGGCCAAATTCCAATCGGTTCTTGGCACCGCCGATGTCCCCGTCGAAACGGTACTCCAGGTCACCGCCGGTCGCGTTGGATACAAAATCGAGGCCCTCGTTGGCCCTCGGGCGAAAAATCCGGTAATCGGTATACAGCCACCAGGCGGCCGCCTCGATCTCGTGGTCATCCTGCCGCCACACCGTGCGATTGCCCACGCGGTTGACCATGATGTCGCGGAAGGGCAGATCCACCCGCACGTTGGGGGCGACGCCCTCCGGATTAACCGCCGTGGGATCGAAGTCGTAGAGCCGCTTCGAGATCGTCCCGGCCAATTCGCCATCGATCTCCGAGCCCAGAAAATAGAATCGGGTCTCGAGGGGATCGGCGAGCCTCAGGCCGAAGTTGGCGTTGGCGAACCACGCCTCCTCCCCCGTGCGAAGCTGGAATCCATTCTGCGAGCCCATGGTGCCGGACACGTAGAAGTCGGCGTTCTCCGTCGCGCCGGCCGCGGCCAGATGCTCGCGCCATGTCTCGAAGCTCCCGCCCTCGACGCGGCCGTAGAAGTGGGGCGCGCTCCGACCCGTGGGGGTGGCGAAGTTGATCGCGCCGCCCAGGCTGCCGATGTTGCGCGAGATCGAGGCGGCCCCGCGGTAGACCTCGGCGTGGTCCAGCGCCCGGGTGTCGATGTGCTGCGGCAGGAAGTGCCCATCCGGCAACGTCATGGGCATGTCGTCCACCAGCATCCGCACGCCGCGGGTCGGCGGCGTGCCCGCCGCGCCCGAACCGCGCATCACGAACCGCGCCTGGCTCGTTCCGGTGAACTGGGTCTCGACCGCAAGGCCCGGCTGGCCCCGCAACGCATCCTCCATCTTGTTGAGCGACCGCTTCTGGAGCTCTGCCGCATCCACCACCCCGGCGCCACCCGCCGTCTCCCGCCCGACCCGGTCCCGGGCCTGCGCGGCGGTCTCGGCCGTCAGTCCCGACGCCATCGCCGTCGCACGCACCGTGACCTCCGCCAGGGGCTCCTGCGCGCAAACCGTCGACGATTCGAATATCCCCAAGATTGCCGCCACGAAAAGGAGACCCGGCCGATTTGCGGACAACGCCCGACGTTTCATCGTACAACCGTATACGCTCCCCGGTCCTGTCCGGGGACAACGTCCAGCGATTCTTCCAGACCCATGAGTCGATGCGGGGCCGAGCACCGTGGCCCTCCATTAAGTGCTGCAAGGGCTTCTGGGGTAACGCCGCGGGTCCCGAAGTCGGCGAACACCAGGACCTGGCTTGCCCTGGCGCGAGGCACCCGTTACTTTCGACCCCGATGTTACTTTCTTCTCCGTTCTTCATACGGGCGGGCGAATCTGCCCGGCCCGCCCGCGAATATGCGTCTTATCTATCCGCCCCAGGCCGCCAGGGGCGGCACGGGACCAGATCGCCCCCGGGTCGGCTTAGGGCCTTCCCGCGTCATCGTGCCCTGGGTGCCGCCATCGCCCTGATGTGCGGCGCCGCCGCCTTTGCGGCCGCCGAGCCTGCCCCCTTGGCGGAGGTGCTCGTCACAGCGTCCCGCGTCGACACCCTACCCCCCGGAGCCACGCGGGTTGCGCCCGAAGCGCTGGAATCCCTGCCCGCCGCCACCAGCGATACCGCCAGCCTGCTGCGCGACGTGCCCGGCGTCAGCCTTTACGGCGCCGGCGGCGTGTCCAGCCTGCCGGTCATCCGCGGCATGGCGGACGACCGCCTGCGCACCAGCGTGGATGGCATGGACCTGATCGCGGCCTGCCCCAACCACATGAACCCGGCGCTTTCCTATATCGACCCGGGCGCGGTCGGCAAGATCAGGGTCTACACCGGCGCGGTGCCAGTCAGCGTCGGCGGCGACAGCATCGGCGGCGCGATCGTGGTGGAATCCGCCGAGCCCCAGTTCGCGCAACCCGGCGCCAGAACCCTGGCCACCGGCGAACTCGGCGCCTTCTATCGCAGCAATGGCGACGGCTGGGGCGGCCACCTCAGGGCGACGGTGGCCAGCGACACGCTGAGCCTCACCTATTCCGGTTCCACCGTCGAGTCGGCAAACTACAGTTCGGGCGGCGACTTCAAGCCCGCCGATTACAACGCCACCACCCCGACTGCGGGCGCCGATGACAACCCCTACCGGACCGGGCGCGACGGCCATTCCCTGCCGCTCGATGAGGTCGGCTCGACCGCCTACGAATCAACCATCCATTCGCTCGACCTGGCCTGCCGCCTGGGTGACCACCTGCTCGATCTGAAGTTCTCGCACCAGGACATCCCCTATCAGAACTTCCCCAACCAGCGCATGGACATGACCTCGAACCAGAGCGACAAGTTCGGTCTCGGCTACGAGGGCCGATTCCATTGGGGACAGATCAAGGCGCGCGCCTACCACGATGAAGTCGACCACGAGATGGATTTCGGGGAAGACAAGCGCTTCTGGTACGGCGCCGGCAGCGGCGTGGCGGGCAATGACGTCGACGGCCAGCCCTGCGGCCCCATGGGCCCAGCCTGCGCCCGGGGCATGCCGATGTACACGCAGACCAAGACCACCGGCCTGTCTCTGGGATCGGACCTGTTTCTGTCGGAGCGCGACACCCTGCGCATCGGGATCGCGTATCAAGGCCATCGCCTGGACGACTGGTGGCCGGCCTCCGGCGCCATGATGTGGCCCGGCACCTTCTGGAATATCAGGGATGGGCAACGCGACCGCTATGCCATTTTCGCGGAATGGGAAGCCAAGATCACCTCGCAATGGACCGGCCTCCTGGGTATCCGCCACGAGACGGTGAGGATGAACGCCGGCGACGTGCACGGCTACAAGACGGACCTCACCACCGCCCCCATGCCGGGTATGGACGTGGCGAATCAGATCGCCGAAAGCACCGCCTTCAACGACGCCAACCACAAGAAGACCGACCGCAACTGGGATTTCACCGCCCTGCTCCGCTTCACGCCGGGCGACACGCAGGACTACGAGATCGGCGTCTCCCGGAAAACGCGTTCTCCCAACCTCTACGAACGCTACACGTGGTCCACCTGGTCCATGGCGGCGGCGATGAACAACTTCGCAGGCGATGGCAATGGTTATTTCGGCGACATCGACCTCGAACCCGAAGTGGCGCACACCCTGAGCCTGTCGGCTGACTGGCATGACGCGGAACGGAAGGCCTGGGGCCTGCGCGTCGCGCCATACTGCAGCCTGGTCGACGACTTCATCGACGCCAGGCGCATCTCGACGACCCCCAGCGGCTACTCGATCCTCCAGTACGTGAACCAGGATGCCCGGCTCTCCGGCATCGATCTCTCTGGCCACGTGCGGCTCGCCCATGCATCCGCCTGCGGCGACATCACCCTCAGCGGCCTGGCCAGCTACGCCCGCGGCGAGAACCGCACGACGGACGACAACCTGTACAACATCATGCCCTTCAACACCAAACTGGCCCTCGCGCATGACCTGGGCCGCTGGAGGAACGCCCTGGAGTGGGAGCACGCCGAAGCCAAGGATGACGTCTCGGCGGCGCGCAACGAGATCACCACTGACGCCTACGATCTCTTCAACCTGCGCAGCAGTTACACCTGGAAGCACCTCCGCATCGATTTCGGCATCGAGAACATCTTCGACGCAAATTACGACCTCCCTCTCGGCGGTGCCTACGTCGGCCAGGGCAAGACCATGACGATGGCCAACGCGGGCGCCCCCATGTGGGGCACGGCCGTGCCAGGCCCAGGACGCAAGTTCTACGTGGGCGTCAGCGTGAAGTTCTGACCCTCTCTCCTTTCACCCCGAATAACTCACCCGCAGAATCGCCCGCCGGCCTTGCTGGCGCGGCCCAGGGTCACGAGGGTCTCTAGGATCTCCGCCTCCGTCGATCCCGCCGCCGTCACGGGCGATATTCTCTACCCATCCGCCCCGCGATGTCGAGGCGACGCAGCCGGCCAACGCTTCGGAATGTAGGGCGCGAAATCCTTTTCGCGCCACGGGCAACCGGCAGGACCGTGCGTGGCGCAGATGGGAATCCGCGCCCTACACGACGCCACCCAGCCACCGCGCACCAAACGCTCACGCGTTCGGCTACGGGAATTTCCGCGCCAGCCCCAGCGGCGTGACCAGCGGGCGCCCATCCCCATCGAGGGTGACTCGGGCCGAGACGCGGTAGACCGAACGGATCGTCTCTTCGGTGAGCACCTCGCTGGGCGGCCCGGAGCACCGCACCCGCCCGGCCTCCAGGAGATAGACCGCGTCGGCAAATCGCGCGGCGATATTGAGGTCGTGCAGCGCCATGACGGTGGCGATGCCGCGGGAGTCCGTGAGCCGCCTAATCAAGGAACAGATCGCAAACTGGTGCCCCATGTCGAGGCTCGATGTCGGCTCGTCCATCAGCAGGACCCGCGGCTGCCGCGCCAGCGCCTGCGCGATCGCCACCATCTGAAACTGCCCGCCGCTCAGCTCGCCGATGTTCCGGTCGCCCAAGTCGGCGATATCGAGTTCGTCCAGAAGCCCCGCGGTGGCGCGGAGGTCGTCGCCCGAGACGCGCCAGCCCAGCTCGTGCGCCCTGCCGAGCAACACCGTCTCAAAAACGGTCAGCGCCGCCCTGCCGCTCGGGTCCTGCGGCAGATAGCTGACGACGCGCGCCAGATCCCGCCCGCGAAATGCGCGCAGCTCCCGTCCCTCGATGCGCACCTCGCCGGAGGGGCGGAGAATCCCGCACAGACATTTCAACAGCGTCGATTTGCCCGCGGCGTTGGGCCCGACGACCGCGGAAATCCCCGGCCCAAGCCGCAGGCTCACGCCGCTCAGCACCGGGTCCGCGCGATACGCAAAACCCAGCCCCTGGACCTCGACCATCACCAATGATTCCTCCGTTTCAGGAAGATCATCGCGCCAAAGAAGGGCACGCCAAAGAAGGCCGTGGCCACCCCGATGGGAAAGATCGCCCCCGGCAGGGCCAGCTTGCTGCCTATCGAGGCGACGGAGAGCAGCAGGGCGCCGAGGAGCGCCGACAGCGGCATGAGGAATCGCTGGTCTTCGCCGGTCAGCCCGCGTGCGATATGCGGCGCGACCAGGCCGATGAAACCGATGCATCCGCTGAAACACACCGCGGTCGCGGTCAGGACCGAGACGATCATCAGGGTCTCGAGCCTCAGCCTGCCCACGTCGATGCCCATGCTGCGCGCGCGATCGTCTCCCAACCGCAGCGCGGTGAGCCGCCACGATCTCGCCGCGAGCAGCGCGACCGAGGTGACCAGCGCGGCAAAGACGGCCCCGAGCTTGGGCCATGTCGCCCCCTGAAGGCTGCCGAACAGCCAGAAGACGATGGCCGCCAGCTCGTCCTCCCTCGCGGCATATTGGAGGAAGGCGATGCCCGCGTTGAAGAGGAACAGCAGCGCCACACCGCCGAGAATGATGCCCTCGGTCGAGCCGGGCCGCCATCTCGCGATGCCATACACCGCCAGCGAACCCAGCACCGCGAAGGCGAATGCCGAGCCCGGCACCAAGATCGGACCGGCCAACGGCGCCAACCCCGCCCCGCAGACCATCGCCAGCGCCGCCCCAAATCCCGCCGCGGCCGAGACGCCAAGCGTGTAGGGACTCGCCAGCGGATTGTTGAGTATCGTCTGCATCTGTGCCCCGGCCACCCCGAGCGCCGCGCCGACGGCGGCCGCCATCAGCGCCGTCGTCATGCGAAACTCCCACACGATGATGCGGTCCGCGGCGACGGCGCGCTCCGGCGAGAGCACCGCGGTCAGGATTTCCCTCGGGCCCAGCAGGGCCGGGCCGGTCATCAGATCGACCAGCAGTGACAGCGCCAGCAGGCACGCCCCACCCGCCAGGATCCACAGGCGCCGGCGCTCGAGTCGCCGGTACCGCACCCCCGCGCCGGCCACTCCCGAAAGTTCATCCGCCGTGCTCATCCAAAAACGCCTTCAGCCCGCCCGTCGTCACGCCGATTCTCACGAGATATTCTAGGATCATCCGCTTGCTCTCGGGGGTCCCGTAGGGTCCGTAGCCCGTCGCGCTGGAGGCGAGGACATCGGTCAACACGTGCGCCGCGTACCCCGCCGCCACGATCCCCTTCACGGCCGAGTCCACGCAGAGATCGAGCCCGTGGCCGAATACGATCCACCTCGGGATGTCCAGGATCTCCAGCAGGCGCCTCGCGTTCCCGTTGTGTTGGAACATGTCGAAATGCCGGCAGATGAATGAATGGTGGAGGGGAGCGGCGTTGTGCTTCTGGATATTGATGAGCCGGAAGCGCCCCACACGTTCCATCCAAGCGCGATCCTCGGGGTCCATCGGGACGACCAGCACCTCCGGATGCGAGCCCGGCGCGACGGCCCGGGCGCTGCAGCATTGGGTAAAGACCATCACCAGATCATGCCTCTTGGCGAACGCGTAGAGGCTGTCCAATTTCTCGGCCAAGGGCTGCACCCGCGGGCGGATGCCGAAATCCTGGAGTTGCGCCGACCGCATGCTGTTCTCGTCGGCCACCTCGAGGCAGTCCGTGTCAAAAAGCGCCAGGCGCCGATTCAGTGGCCAGCCGTTGTCCGATATCGCCATAGCCTCCTCCCGGCAGCGCCTCAGAATGAATACTTCACCGACGCCGAGAACAGCCTGGGATCGCCCAGCAACAGCCCATCCTCTCCGGCGCCGTCGCCCTGGTTGCGATAATAGGCCCAGTAGTGCTCGTCCAGCAGATTGGACACGGTGAAGTTGATGGTGACATCCTCCGTGGGCTCGTACCTCAGGCCGGCATCGAAGGTCGTCGTCGCCGGGATATAATCCTCGTTCGGGATGTTCACCGGGCGCCTGCCATAATAATTGGCGCCCGCGGAGACCGTGAGCACGCCAGGCAGCCAGCGGACTTTCGGCAGCTCGTATTCCAGGTATAGCCGCGCCTGCTCCTCCGCCACGTTCACCGGCGTCTCGCCCTCGGTCAGCGGACTGCCCGGGGCCTCCGTCACCTCCGCGGAAAAGACCGTGAACCCTCCGACGACCCTCAGGTTTGCCAGGAGCATTCCCGACATGTAGAACTCGATCCCCTCGCGCACCTCGACGCCGTCCTGCTTGTAGACATTATCGGTCGGATCGACGTACTGGTTGATCTTCTCGATCTGGAAGAACGCGAGGCTCAGGTCGAACCGGTCCCAGAGCGTCGCCTTGATGCCGGCCTCGTATTGGTCGCTCAGCGTCGGATCCAGCACCTGGTACGCGTTCGCGGCAAAGCCGGGCGCGGTGCCACCCTGTTCGAGGGCCTGGATGTACGAGCCGTAGATCGAGACCCCGGGCATGGGCTTGAGCACCGCGCCAACGGTGGGCGTCAGCTCCCCCTGCCAGACGTGCTCCGGCGCGCCGGGCGCGACGTAGGCCCCGTGGTAGCGATTGTCGATCGTCGCGTAGTTGACCCCCCCCAGCACCGAGAAAGCCGAGCACAGCTCGATCCGGTCCCCGATGAGGAGGTTGTGCGTGTCCGAGCGCAGGTTGCGGTCGTAGCCCTTGGCGCGCCCGGGCATCTCGTAGGCGATCGGGTCGTCGACGTGCGAGGACCCAAGGCTGTAGACCGCGTTCACGCCGCGCTCGAAGGAGAAGCCCCAGTGGGTTTAGCCCAGCGTCACGTTGTGCCGGAAAGCCCAAATGTCGAATTCCGCATCCAGCAGCGCATAGGCGGCGCTGGTCCGCTCGTCGTTGCCCGAGGAATCCACGAAGGTCTCGGTGTATCCCCCGCCGGGGTCGGTGAGCTTCGCGGCGACGAACCGGTACCTGCGCCACATGTCGCCCCAGCGGTACGCGGCCCGCAACGTGAAGACATCGCTCAGCCGCGATTCGATGGCGAAATCGACGACCCCCTTCCAGGCGTCATTGTATGTCCACTGCTGACCGTATTGTTTGGTGGGATCGAACGCGCCGGGGACCTCGTAGCCGATGCCCTGGATGTTGAAATAGGTGGGCAGGCCGTTGGCCTCGAGATGCTGGTAATACCCGGATACCTTCAGGCGCGTGCCCTCGCAGAGCCGGAGCTGTATCGCCCCCGAGATGAGCTCGCGGGTCTGGTCGCTGCCATCGATGTACGTGTCGCCGCACTCGGCGTACAGGTTCACGCGGGAGGTCAGCGCATCCCAGTACAGCGGCCCGCCGAGATCGGCGTGCGCGAACGCGATGCCCTTGTTGTAGAAGCCGGCGGACACCTCGGCGAAAGGCGTGTCCAGCGTCGGCTTCGTGACGTAATTCACCGTCCCGCCGACGGCCGAGAAGCCATACAGGAACCCCGAGACGCCATTGAACACCTCGATGCGGTCGAGGTCCTCGACCGGCGGCAACGTGAAGCTCCTATCGGTCATCCCGTCCCGCAGTTCGTTCTGGTCGGAGGCGTTGAACCCTCGGATCATCACCCGCGACATCGAGGAGTATCCGGCGGACGACATCAGGGGCGCCACCGTCGGCGAGGTCTTCAGCGCGTCGGTCGGGTTGTGCGCGTTCATGTTCTCGATCAGCTCGCCCGAGGTCACGTTGATGGAGAATGGCGCGTCCTTCAGCTGGATTTTCCCGAGCGGACCCAGGTCCGCCCCGCGATACCGGTAACCTCCCTCGGCGGTCCCCTCATCCGAGGGCACGACCAGCACCTCCCCGAGTTCCGTCATGCCGCGGTTGGCATCGTTGGTCATCGCGCCGGCATCGGGCCCGGCAAATCGCGCCAGCACGAGCATCGCAACACACAGGGCGCCCAGTCTCTTTATCATTCGGTCGCTTCCTTTCTCCTCCTTGGTCCCTCTCGCCACTGGCCAGTTCCTATCGGATGGCGCACGCCCACGTCCCGACGGGATCGATGGGCAGAAATCGCTCGTGGAATTCGCGCAAGTTCTTTTCCGGATCGAGATCCCGGAACAGGGCGGGGTAGCAGTACTTGGCCAGGGCCTGGACCCCGGCGTAGGCGGTGATTGCGCTCGTGTTGTGAAACACGCCGTATACCCGCCCATTCCGGACGGCGGAGAGTCCCTCCCAGCCGGGCCGCCCCATGAAGGCTTGCAGGCATCGGACCGCCTCCTCCGGCAAAACATTGCAGCCGAGCCGCATCGATCCCGGGTTCGACCAGTTCTGGCCGGTGATGACGACGATGTCCGGGTCCGCGCGGAACAGGTATTCGGGATGGATCGGCGCCTGGCGCCCGACCACGCCATCGGCGATGTTCCTGACCTTCAGCGCGTGAAGGACGGCCCCCCAAGAGGTCCGGCCTTCCGCGGGGTCGGCGGAACCATAGGTGTCGGCATACGCCGCGGGCCCCCGGTACCCCTGCTCGAGATACACCGACGGCTCTGTCCCCGCGCCCCCCCCGACGCGGGAGATCACCTCATCCAACCGGTCGTCCACGTATCGCGCGATCGCCGCCGCTCTCTCGCGGAGACCGAGGATCTCACCCAACAATCTCACGCCCCTCTGCGGACCCGTCAGCGGATCGGTCGACCCATCCAGATAAATAATGGGCAGCCCGGCCGCCTCAAGCCGCCCCGTGTACCGGTAACCGTGATCCAGCATGAACTTGTCCAGGATGACGAGGTCGGGCCGCAGCGCGACGATCTGTTCCGGATTGATCGCATCGCCATAGACGCTGCCGGTCACCGGGATCCGCCTCAGGCGCGGGAACCGCGCCACCAGATGGGCATAGACCTCGGCGTCGTCCCTCTCGAGGTCGGGCCCCCACGCGATCAGTTTGTCCGCAAGCGACTCCCCGAGCAGCGACGCCAGCAGGTAGATATCTTTGCTCCTCGGCAGGACGATCCGCTCGATCCGCTTTGGAATGCGCGCCTCGCGCCCGACAAGATCGGTATAGGTCGCCACCTCAGCCCCGGTTCCCGCGAAAGGTCCCCCGCCCTCGACGTTCTGGCGCGAGCAACCGCAGGCCCAGGCGAGCCCGCACATCGCCACCGAGACAGAGATGGCCTGCCGCGTCATTTAATCGTATACGTCCGGCGCGCCCGAGAGGGGACATCCGGGCGAGCCCCGCCACCGGCGCGGGGCCGCGCCACATCGTTCAGGGGGAAACTTCAGATCAATCGGAGGGCCGATGTGGAGTGCGGCGTTGCAGCGCCGCTTTGGATGGGCGCGTCGGGCCCTGTTGGAGAGTCTGGCGGCGGGCGCACACCGGATCGTTCGGGGCAATCCAAAGCGGCGCTGCGACGCCGCACTCCAAAACAGGGCCGCCCCACCCCCGGCGCGCGAGCGCGCCGCTTCATTCAGGGGGAACTTTATTCCCGCCGCCGCCTGGCACAGGCGGCCTGCAGGAGTTCCGGATTGTAGGGCGTCTGTGCCAGGCGCCAACGGGGGCGAAGTTGCGGAGAGCTCCCTACCGCAGGCTGCCCGAATACCGGGGCTGGCAATGGCAGACCCGCTGGAAATTGTCGGGGTTCTCCAAGAAGGCCCGGAGGGTCTCCGGAAGTGACCCGGCCTTGTCCCCCACCGATGTCCCATGGGGACAGACGACCGTATCCCCGGCGGAGATCGATTGGCGCCAGAACAGGAAACCGCCTAGGGCCAGGGCAAGAACCGCCGCGAGCCGCATGACCGCCAGCCCGAGCCCACGGCCCTTTTCCCGTCGTCGCTCCGCGGCGATGGCCTCGCGAAGGCGCCGCCGCCCCTCGATCGGCGCGCTCGCATCGATCGCCGCGCGGAGGGCGGCGATCGCCTCCCGCGTCTCTCCTTCCCGGCCCAACTCCCTATCAGGTTCCATGTTTGATGACGGTACGCTCGAAGTCGCCATTTCGGGACATCGCCGCCCTCAGTTTTTTTAAGGCGCGCTGGGCGCGCTTCTTGGCCGCCTCCTCCTGGATGCCCAACACCGCCGCCACCTCCCGCAGCGACATCCCATGGATATAGTGGCAGACCAACACCTCGCGATCCTGGGCCGCCAGCGCCGCGAGCAGTTCCACGCAATCGGAAATACCCGCGGCGCCAACCGGCGACCCCGTCTCGCCGCAGGCGAAGATCTCCATCTTGTCCTGATGGCGCGCCCGCCGCCGGACGGCATCCGTGGACACGTTCCTCAGCACCGTGTAGAACCACGCGGCAAACGATCGCCGCGGATCGTACCGCCGCCGCTCCCGGATCACGCGGACGAACGCTTCCTGCACGACGTCTTGCGCCAGCGCGTCGTCGCACACCCGGGCCCGCGCCACCGCCAAGGCCGGCGCGTAATACCTTTCCGCCAGGACCTCGAAGGCCGCCTCCTCCCCCTCGCGCGCAAACCGCGCCATCAGATCCTCATCCGCGATGCCCGCATAGCGCGCCGCCGCAGGAAAGGCGATGACCTTGCTCGGTCGGGACCTCGATCGCATAAGCAGGACCTTTATGGCAAATGCAAATCGAGAAGAAGCACGAATATCAGGACATCCCCGCCGAAGGACAAAGGCCATCCGCTACCGATCCCGGGCCGCCCGAGGGCGGCACCGCCGACGCGGGAAATGTAGTCCATCTGGGCCGCCACGGCCTCACGACCGTGGCTACACCCCGGATTTTCTAGCTAGATCCCGTGCCCCGCACGCGGGGCACCACCGGGGCGGAAAATTTTCGCGTCATCGCCCCCCATCGCCCAGGCACAGCAGTTCCCCGGTCTGCGTCGCGAGGAACAGCCGACCCTCGGCGATCGCGAGGCCATCCCACGCGGGTTGTGGCACGCGGGCCTCCGCGACGACCGACCCATCGGTCGCCCCTATCGCCTTGAGGCGACCATCCTTGTGGGCGACGAACAGGAGGTCATTGCCGGCAAGCGCCATGGCATGCAGATCGTTGTGCAACTGCGCGTTGGGCGGCATCGGTTTTACCTTCGCCGCGTCTGGCGTGAATTGGTCCCGGATCCACGTCGCCTCCCGGGCGATGCGATAGGCGCGGTACGGCTTGCCCCCGTCCTTGTGGATCTTGCCCGCCTCCCATCCGGTGATCCATTTGCCGTCGAAATGCTTCACGTCGCCGGCGTCAAAATCCCTGCGGAACAACTCGGTGGTCCCATCCAGCGAGCCAAACACCGAACCATCGCGGAAAACGACCAGCGGCCGGCGCGGCGCCTCGCCGGGAAAACGGTGCTGGTGCCGGGCGCCGTAGGTCCATGCCCCGCGCGGCACCCAGACCGGACCATTGCCCGTGTCGAGTTTCGCGAAGCCATTCCACTTATCCGCCTCCACCCGCTTGCCATCGCCCGACAGGATCCAGCGCGACATCGCAATGCCATCCCCCTCGCAATGCAGGATATCGACCGGGTCGAACTCCAGCGCGGAATTTTCATAATATCCCGCCTGCGGAACCGTGTCGATGCGGCGCACCCAGCGCTTCTCCCCGGTGCACGCGTCGACGGCGCAGACGAGCACGCCCCCATCGGCAAAGGCCTGCCGCCCCGCGACGAAATAGGCGATGCCATCGACCGTCAGGACGGCACCGGGCACGGGCCACGGCGACTCCAGTTGCCCGTAGGCGACGACCTGATCGCCGTGCGGCCCGACCCGCAACCGCCAAACCAACTCCCCGGAATCGGCCCGCAGCGCGTACACCGATCCGCCATGGGTGCCAAACAGGCAGAGGCCCCGATGGATCGCGGGAGGCGTATCGACGCGCCCGTCGGCGATGAATTGCCAGCGGACCTTCCCCGAGCCCGCATCGACCGCCAGGACCTCGTGCGCGTCGGGACGGGTCACGTACACCCGACCATCCGCCACCACAGGGGCGCTCAGCGGCCCTTTGACGAAGGGGTTCTCGCGCCAATCGTGCACGATCGGGCCCACGGGCGGCGCGACATCGGCCCCGCCCGCGAGCCGCGCGGACCAGATGATTTTCAGGCTCTCCGGCCCCGCCGCCGCCGTGCCACCGCTGCGCCAGACATCATGGCGGTACATCGGCCAGTCGGAAGACGTCCGAATTTCGGAGTTCGAATTTCGGAGTTCGGCTGCCGGTTTCCGCACCCCAAAATCCGAACTCCGAATCTCCCCGGATGCCCTCCCTTTCTCCGGCGTCGACATCATCTTCTCCGTGGGCAGTTTGGCCGGGTCCTCCCCACCGGGCAGGGCCGGGGCCAGGGCGACGTAACCGCGCAGCAGAGGCCAGCACGTGCAGTGCTTCGGCGTCGTATAGATCAGGCCGTTGGCAACCACCCACCCATTCTCCGTGGAGCAGTGGGCCTTGGTGATGCGGTTGGCGAGGATCTCCCCCGTCCGGAGCTCCGTCATATCGAGGACGCCCGCGAAGATGTATTTGGGCGAGGCGATCGGCGGGAAACAGTGCGCGAGCCCGGCGGGATGCGTCAGGAGCGTCCGGCCGGAAGACAGTTCGAGCGACGACACCTCGATGGGCACGCGCCCCACGTTGTCCGGGTCGACGGTGTTGGTCTTTCCGCCGTGCAAGATCCACAGCTCCTCCCCGATGAACATCGCGCGCGCCTGCCGCCTGTGATTCATGCCCGGAGGGAAGGACTTCTCCCATTGCAGCCGTCCAGTGTCGGGGGAAACCATGTACAGCGCGTTGCCCGCGTCGTGGTCGCTGAAGCTCGAGACCTCGAAGGCCAGGTGCCCGCCGTGCAGCACGACCCGGCCGACCTTCTCCAGCCAGGGATAGGCGTCCGTCCGCCACCGGACCCGCCCCGTGCGCAGATCCAGCGCCACCGCCTCGGATTTGCCCGCCGGCCACACCTTCGGCGCGGCCCCCTGCAGAAATACCACCAGCCCATTCCCCGCGACCATCTGCCGCGGATGGCTCGCCTCAAACCGCCACGCCGCCTCCGACTTGTCGACCGGAAAGGCCCGGACATTGCCCTCGTCCGCAACGATCACCGTGTCGCCAACCGATAGCAGTTCCCTGGCGCGACCGGCCCCCTCAAACTCGCGGCTCACCTCGCCCGTGGCGGCATCCAGCGCGACAACATCCTCCCCCTGCACCGCAAATAGATGCCCCCTGGACGCGATCGGCCGGGCGCGATCCCCCGCCAACCGCGGCAGATCAAAATCTGCGGCGTCCCGCGCGCCGTCCCGCAAATCCGCGTGCCAGAGCCTCAGCCCGTTAAAACTATCGCGCGCCAGAACCCCCCCATAAAAATTGCGCCCCCCCGCGATCACCAGCCCCTCGACCTCGCGTGTCGCCGCCGCGATCCACCGCACCCGCTCGGGCGGACCCACCCGCGTGTCCCCCGATACCGCGTTGCCCCCCGCATCGTGGCGCGGGTGCGACCACTCGTCCATCTCCGCACAGACGCCCTTCCGCGCGATCACGAACCCCGCCCTCTCCTCGATCCGCTCGAAACCCGCGGCGCGCAGCGCCGCCTCGTCCAGCCGTCCCCGCCCCCCAATCGCAGCCCCGCCAGGCACCAGCACCCGCCAGATCTCCGCCGCCGAGACCGCAAAATCTCGCGCGATCACCAGATTCACCAGATTCTCGCAGTAGGGAAGCCGACCGCCTTCATCCAGGCGTCCCACCGTCACCAGACCATGCAGCCCCCCATCCCGCAGGCGCCGCCGCGCCCCAGACACCGCGGCCTCATCCCCATCCAATACCTGAACCACATAGCGACCCGTCCGCCCCACTGCCTCCGCCGTCGCCACATCCGATGCCCCCATCTGCACGACCAGACCCCCCCGAAGCCCAGACACCGCCACCGGATCCCCCCCGCCCACCGCCGCCAACGCCACCCCGGACATGCCCCATGCCACCAGCCACACCCAGCCAACCCCCCTGCGCCAACCGAACATGCTCGACCCAAGAAGTGATCGATCCATGAGGGGATTCTCCACGGCCCAGCGCCCGCTGTCAATTGGCCACGCGAATCGTGCCGAAGGGCGAAGGCCCTTCGCTACAGCCCGCGCGCTCCCCGTAGCGAAGCCCCTTCGGGCTTCGGCCCCGCCCCCGCACGAAGGGCCCGGCATGGCGGGTAGACAGCAGCCGTCCGCCACTCGACCGTGCCGGCGGATTCTCGAGTTCTTGATTGATGTTGAGGATTCCTGGCCATTAGGCGAGTCTCATGCGACGGGATCGGAGCAACGAGGAGACATTCAAGGAGTGACCATGAGAACCAAAACCTTCCTAGCCACCATCGCCCTGGCCACGGCCTTCACGCTCCGCGCCGAAGCCCTGAAGCCTTTCCCGGTCACGCCAGAGTGGGAAGCCAAGATCCGCGCGCTCGCACCGGAAGAGCCGCGCGTCGCGCCCAGGGCCGAGCGCCGGGTCTTGATTTTCTCCCTGTCCACCGGATTCCAGCACTGGGTGACGCCGCACACCGCCGCGGTCCTGCGCATCCTCGCGGAGAAGACGGGCGCCTGCCGCGTCGAACTGAGCGACGATATCGAGGCGTTCTCCCCGGAGCGCCTGAAGGGGTTCGACGCGGTGGTGCTGAACAATAATTGCTCCGCCAACCCCGACCGCCACCTCTTCCTCGACGTGCTGGTCAACAAGATCGATCAATACGGGGAAAGATTCAAGCCGCTGCCCGAAGAGGAGCGCCGGGCGAAGGCGAAAGCGCTGGAAGAAAGCCTGATCCGCTTCGTCGAAAACGGCGGCGGGCTGATGGCGGTCCATGGCGCCATCGTCATCTTCAATAAATCCGAGCCCTTCGGCGAGATGCTCGGCGGGAATTTCGCGTTCCACCCGAAACAGCAGGAGGTGGTCGCCACCGCCGTCGAACCCGACCACCCCCTCGTCGCCGCCTTCGGGGGCAAGCCCTTCCTCCACACCGACGAGCCCTACATCTTCTCCGGCGCCTACGCGAAAAAGAACTTCCGCCCCCTGCTGGTGATGGACACCTCGAAGTTGGAGCACAAGGACATGTCCCAGATCACCGGCGACGTCCGCTATATCTCGTGGATCAAGACCCACGGCAAGGGGCGCGTGTTCTACGTCTCGCCATCGCACAATGCCCAGAGCTTCGAGGACCCGCGCCTCCTCCGGTACTTCCTCGACGGCCTCCAGTACGCCCTCGGCGACCTCGTGGCCGACGCGAGCCCGCGGAAACCCTGACCAGAAACTTCGCCTCGTTGCGGCGAACCACCGGTCCGACGGCCCCTTTGGAGTGCGGCGTTGAAGCGCCGCTTCGGATGGGAACATCGGACCCTGTTGGAGAATCTGTCGGCAAGCGCACACCGCGGCGCCCGAGGGGACCGCATCAGTCGCGGCGGAACCTCTGGTGGATCGCGCCGCAAAAGAAAGCGGTCCCACAACGATCCGAAAGCGGCTAGACTGATAACAATCATGTCCCGGCCCTTCCGTTGGCTGGCGCGGATCCTCGTCGCGCTGGTGCTGATCGCGCTGATCGCATCGGCGGGGGTCGCGCTCTGGCTGGATCGGAAACTGGCGGACCCGCGGCTCGCGGGCGAGGTCGCCGCGCGGTTGTCTGAGGCCATCGGCGCCGACGTGCGCATCGAATCCCTGGACTTTCTGTGGCCCGGCTGGATCGAGATCGAGGGGGCCTCCGTGCGCCTCGATGATGATCCCGCGGATCGCCCGCTGCTGGAGGTCCCCAGCATCCACGTCCTCATATCCCCCACGAGTCTGCTGGACCGGCGCCTCCACTGCCCGATCGTCCAGATCGCCGGGCCCAGATTCGCGTTCCATCTCCGCGCGGACGGTTCCTTCGCCTTGCCGAAGAAGCTCGCGCGGGTGGACGCCGGCGGATCGAGGACCGGCACTGCCGCGGGCCCGATGGCGGAACGGCCCCCGGATGGGCCGGGCGATCGGTGGCTCGCCGCCATCGATCGGTATGCGATGAGCGACGCCACCCTCATGCTGTCCGAGGCCGATGGCTCGCGCTCGTTCCTCGCCGAGGGCGTCGAATTGCAGGGCCACTTTGACATGGGAGGATATCGCGCCGGCGCCAGCGCGCGCGTTTCGTCGGCACGGGTGGTCTTGAAGAACGGCACCGCGATCGAGGACTTCCAAGCGGCGCTGACGCTCACCAACGGCGCCACCCGGATGACGGATGTGCGGGCAATGATCGATGGCGCATCGGCGCGGGGAGAGATCTCCACCGAGCAGAAGGGTGGCGCGCAAGGCTTCCATTTTTCCGCCAAGGTGACCAACGTCCAGCGCCGCCATCTCAAGAGATTCTTCTCGCTCCCGGACTATCTGACGTTTGACGAGGCCGACGCCACGGTGCGCGGCGAGGGCGACATAGAGAATCCCGAGAAGATCGCGGCTTCCGGCGTCCTCGTCTGCCGCGACACCCGGCTCGCGGCCAACCAGCTCCTGAGACACACCGGCATCAAGGCCACGTACGGGGGCTGGGACTCGATCCGATTTGGCGACACGACGGCGAACCTGGCGTACCGCAACAGGTGGTTCCGGATCGCCGACATCGCGACCGAGCCCACGAGGACGGCGGCCTCGGGATCGGGCCACGTCGCTTTTGGCCCCGCCGGAGAGGGCGAGGCGCATCTGGCCGGCGCTCTGCCCCTGTGTGGGGGAATGGCCGATGTGACGTTTCAGTACCGGGGCGATGCGGCGGGGATGCCGTTCTCCGCAGGCATCGCCCTGCAGCGCGCGGACCTGCGGGAATTTCTCGCGCCGTTCGAAATCCGCGTCGCATCTGCGAGGAACGCCCCCAAACTCGAGACCTATCTCCAGGGTCGGCTGGCGGGCGACATTGCGTTCACCGGAGATCTCCGCGCCCCGGGCGCCATCGGCGACGGCAACGCGTCGATCGATTCGTCGATGGTGGCACTGGAGCGCCTGCTCCAGGACCTCGGCGTGCCCGCCGATCTTCCGGACATCCGATCCGTCAGCTTCGGCGCGGTGGCCGGCGGCCTCTCCGTGACCAACGGCGTGCTTCGCATCACGAGGCTCCGCGGCGCGGGCCGCAGCACCCCCGCAAGCATCGAGGCGAGCCTCGCTTCTGGTCCCGAGGGCCTCGCCCGGGCACTCATCGCATTGGACCTCCCGATCTGGAATGGCCGCGTCAACACGCGCCTCGAACAGCGACCCGCCGCGGGCGGCCGCCGCCCTTTCGCGGTGACCTTACAGGGCGCGGGACTCGACACCCCCAGCATCCTCAAATCGTTCCGACTCGATCCGGGATCGCTCGAGGGCCGGGCCACCCTCACCTTCTCGGGCGGCGGCGATCTGGGCGCGACCGATCGCATCGAGGGCTCCGGTTCCCTCGCCATCCGGCCGGCCCGCATCCGGGGTATCAAGTCCCTGAACATCCTCGCTTCGCTGCTGGCGATGCCGGGCCTCGGTTCCTTCAACCTCGATTCGCTCGAGGCCGACTACCGCATCGCCAACCGCACCGCCACCTTCACGACGATCCGGACGGCGCCGCAATCGCGCGACCACTTCACCGCCCGCGGCACCCTCGGTTTCGACGGCGCAACCGATTTCAAGGGCACGCTCGTGGTCAACTCGGGCGCGCCCGGCTTCGTCGGCAACACCCTGTACGCTCTGGGGCTCAAGGCGAATCGCGGAATCATCCAGGTCCCGTTCTCCATCACCGGCAACACCCGGAACCCGCGCGTCAAAATCGATGCGCCGGGCCTAGCCGGCTCCGCGGCCAGCGGCGTCATCGATAACATCCCGCTCATCAATCGGTTGCCCGGACTGTTCCGGAAACGGGAGACGAGACCGGCGGAAACCGATCCACGGCAAGACGGGTCGCGCAAACGCTGACTCGAAAATCGGCCACGGGATCGGCCTGTAGGGCGCGGATTCCCATCCGCGCCACGAGGGCCCTGCCGGTTGCCCGTGGCGCGAAAGGGATTTCGCGCCCTACATTTTCACCCCCGGTGGTGCCCCGCCAGCGGGGCACGGGATCTAGCTCGAGAATTCCGCGCGCGGCTGCGGTCCCCCCGAATGGCGCGGCGCCCCCGCGCGCCGGCGCCGGGACTTGCGGCGAGGGGCCGGGGTCTTCCCGCCATGGCGGACCCTTCGACCAGAGGAAATCGGCCGAAGCCGGAATGTTCGGCAAATCGCCTCCGGCGATCCGCTTCGCCGCTCGCAAGTCACATCTCCCGCACGAAGAGGTTCGCGAATTCGATCGGATCGCCGTGGTGCTGGAGCGCGATTGGGCCGCGGGCGGGGACGCCGGGGAGCCGCGCGTCCTCGATGACGGTCGCGCCGTTGAGTTCGACTGTCAGGCGTTCCCCGCGCATCGTGATCACGAAGCGATTCCACTTGCCGATGGGCTGGTCCGCCATCTTTTTCGGGGTGACGGCGGCGCGGACCTCGGCGGGCATCGCGGGGTCGGTGCGGTAGCCGTAGACCTCGCCGGACCCCACCGGCCAGCACCAGATGTTGACCTGCGCCTTGGTGCTCCCGCGGAGATAGATCCCGCTGTCTCCCGCGTCGGGCACCTCGATCTCCCGCGGCTTGCCATCGGCGCCCTTCTCCGGTTCGCCGGAAGGCGACAGCACGGGGCGCATCGCCGGTTTCGGTTTGCGCGACCACCTCCAGTCGCACACCAGCACGAAATCCCCAAACTCTCTCTCGGTCCATAGGCTCTTGTCCGCGGCCCCGCTCTTTCCATCGTAGGCCAGGATCCAATCTTTCGGTCGCCAGTGGCCCACGTGGCCCGGGTCCGGCCTCCAGCCCTGGAGGTCCACGCCGTTGTAGAGCATCATGAATCCCCGCGCCTCTTCGGCGATCTCCTCCGGATTCGGGCGCGTCGTGGGCAACTCCCGGATGCGGATGTTGCGCGCGTGCCATTCCGAGCCCTCCGATTCGAGGCAGAGGTATCCCTTGCGCGGCGAGGTGCCCACGCCGACGGAGACCTCCTTGCCATTCACGCTGAGGCGGATGATGCCGTTGGTCGCCACGACGCGGTAGTGGTTCCACTCGGGCGAGGGCCGCGTCCGTTCCTCCGTCGGAAAACTGCGTTGGCCGGTCTTGGATATCCTGCCCGTGGGGGTCATCCGCGCCCCGCCGACGGCGAAGACATCACCGTGGGTCGTGTACCACTCGTTCTTGCCCGGGCGATCGAATCCCAGATCCAGGATCTGCACCTCGATGCCGCGGGCGAACGGGGAACCGACCCGCGGCAGCGGATCGGCGTACAGGAACAGCCCGGCGTTGCCCCCCGCCTTCATGTGCCGCCACTCCATCTCCAATTCGAAATTCTCGTACATGCGCCCCGTGCGCATCAGCCCCGTGGGCACCCCCGTGCACACCACCATCCCATCGCGCGCCACAAACGTCCCCGGAGCGACATCCAGCGGCACCCAGCCGGATAGATCGCTCCCATTGAATAGCGGCTCCCAGCCATCGCCCGCGGCTAACCCACCCGCCGCCAGCAGCATCATCCCCGCCGCACCGGCCATCCCGCACCCGAATGTTCGCGCCCTCATAGCAACCTGACGGACTCTACCAGGCCCGGCAGGCCGCCAGAAGGCAAAAACGCCCGATGGCTTTCCGATCCCATGGCACGTTTCGCGCTTGAGCCATGTCCGCGGACAGCCTAACACGGCCCGGTCGCTCGCCAGAGCGCCACCCGAGATACCCGATGGAATCTTCGCCCCGCCTCCGCGTCGCCTGGACCCCCACCCAGGTCGCCGACCTCGCCAGGGAGGACCTCTCCCACTCGCTCTGCGTCGCCATCGACGTGCTCCGCGCCACCAGCACCCTGACCACCGCGCTCGCCAATGGCGCCTCGGCCATCATCCCCGCCGCGGAACTCGACGAGGCCCGCGCCCTCCGCGTCGCCCATCCCGCGGCCCTCCTCTGCGGCGAGCGCCACGGCCTCCCCCCCGAGGGCTTCGACCTCGGCAACTCCCCGCGCGAGTTCACCCCCGCCCGCGTCGCCGGACGGACCATCATCCACACCACCACCAACGGCACCCGCGCCGTCCGCGCCTGCGCGGACGCCGCCGAAACCCTGCTCGGATGCTTCCTCAACCTCTCCGCGGTCGTCGACCGCATCCGCTCCCGTGCCGCCGACGTCCAATGCGTCGTGCTCGCCTGCGCCGGCACTTTCGAGGATTTCTCCATGGAGGACGCCCTCTTCGCCGGCGCCCTCGTCGCGCATCTCGGCTGGCAACACCCCATCCGTTCCCTCTGGTCCTCGCGCATCGGCACCCTCGAGAATGCCCTCGCCCGCACCCGAAACGGCCGCCGCCTCAAGGAACTCGGCCTCGCCGAGGATGTCGCCTTCTGCGCGCGCATCGATTCGACGCCGACCCTCGGCACCGTCGACCGCGACGGCCGGATCGTCGGCTAGGAATCGGTCGGACTTGGTAAAGTCCGACAGGCTGCTAGCGAGCTCATTGGTGTTGGCAAAGTCCGGCAGACCGACTTGAAAATTGGGTCGCGACGTAGGCTGCGCCTTGGCGCACGCTGCCGAATCGAACGCCCGCGTGCGCCAAGGCGCAGCCTGCCGTCTTCCTCCCCGGCGGTGCCCCGCTGCGCGGGATCTGGCTCGAAAATACGGCGCGACCCTCACCCGTCGGAGGCGAGATCCCAGACGACCCTGCCGCCGACGACCGTGGTCACGGCGCGACCCTTCAGGTGCGCGCCATGCCAAGGGGTGTTGTGCGACTTGCTGGCAAATCGCGCCCGATCCACGACCCATTCCATGTCGGGGTCGATCAGCGTGATGTCGGCATCGGCGCCGGGCCCGAGGTGCCCCTTGTCGGCGAGGCCGAGCATCTTGGCCGGGTTGATCGCGAGTTTCCTCACGATCTTAGGCAGGGGAAGCTTGTGGTGGTGGTGCAGCGTCTGGAGCCAGACCCCGACGGCGGTCTCCAACCCCACGATCCCGAAAGGCGCAGCCTCGAACTCCACCTCTTTCTCGTAAGAGCAGTGCGGCGCGTGATCCGTCGCCAGGATCTCGAGGGTCCCATCCTCCAGTCCCTCGACCAGGGCCTCGATGTCCCGCGCGGTCCGCAGCGGCGGGTTCATCTTGAAGTTCGCGTCGAAGTCTTGGATCGCCGCGTCGGTCAGCGCCAGGTGGTGCGGCGTCGCCTCGCCAGAGATCCGGACCCCGCGCTGCTTGGCCTCCCGGATGATGCGCACGCCCCCCGCCGTGGTCACGTGCTGGCAGTGCACGTGATGCCCGGTGAACTCCGCCAGCAGCGCGTCGCGAGAGATCATGATCTCCTCGGCGATCGCGGGCCAACCGGGCAGGCCCAGCAACGTGCTCCAATAGCCCTCGTTCATCGCGCCACCGGCCGAGAGATTGAAATCCTGGCAGTGGTCCAGGATCGGCAACCCGATCATAGCCGCGTACTCGAAAGCGCGGCGCATCAGTTCCGCGTTCTGCACGCACTGCCCGTCATCGGTGACCGCCACCACGCCAGCCCTCTTGAGCGAGGCCATCGGCGCCAGCAACTCGCCCTTCTGCCCCTGGGAGATGCAGCCCGTCAGGAAGACGTTGACGACCGCTCGCTCCTCGGCCCGCTGCCGCATCCACGCGATCGCGCTCGCCGAATCGGCGGGCGGCGAGGTGTTCGGCATCGCCACCACCGAGGTGAATCCGCCCCGCGCCGCGGCCCGCGTCCCCGAGGCGATGTCCTCCTTGTCGGGCCTGCCCGGCTCGCGCAGGTGCACGTGCGCGTCGATCAGCCCCGGGACCACGAGCAGCCCGCGGGCGTCGATCACCTGGTCGTTGGGGGCGTGCGCGAGTTCCGCGCCGTCCACGATCTTGCCGTCCACGGCGACCACGTCCCGGACCGCCTCGATGCCGTTGGCCGGATCGATGACCCGCCCGCCGCGCACCCGCAGAACCCCCAGCGCCCGATGCGGCCCGCTCATGCGCCCTCCTCCACCACGCCCTCTGGCGCCTGCCCGCCGTTGAGCAGGTACAGCACCGCCATCCGCACCGCCAGTCCGTTGGTCACTTGCTCGAGTATCACGGAGTTCGGGCCGTCGGCCAGTTCGCTGGTGATCTCCACGCCGCGATTGATCGGCCCGGGGTGCATGATCAGCGCGTCCGGCTTGCAGCGCCCCATCCGCTCCGGCGTGAGCCCAAACAGGGAGACGAACTCCCCGATGCTGGGAAACATCATGTGCTGCTGGCGCTCGTGCTGCACCCGCAGCAGATAGATCACGTCCGCGCGCGGCAACTCCCGGTCGAAATCGTGCGACACCTCGACCCCCAGGTCCCGGAACACATCCGGCAAGAGCGTCGTCGGCCCGCACAGCACCACCTTCGCCCCGAGCTTCGTCAGCGCCCAGATGTCCGAGCGCGCCACGCGGCTGAACAGGATGTCCCCCGCGATGAGCACGCGCAGGCCCTCGATGTTGCCGCGCTTCTCCAGGATCGTGAACGTGTCCAGCAGGGCCTGCGTCGGGTGCTCGTGGGCGCCGTCGCCCGCGTTGATCACCGAGCTGCCCAGCCGCTCCGCGATGAACTGCGCCGCCCCGGCCGCCTTGTGCCGCAGCACCACGAAATCCGCCTTCAGCGCCTCGAGGTTCCGCACGGTGTCCTTGAGCGTCTCCCCCTTCCGGAAACTGCTGGTGTCCGCGTTCACCGCCACCACGTCCGCGCTCATCCGCTTCGCCGCCAGCTCGAACGAGATCCGCGTGCGCGTGCTCGGCTCCACGAAGAGATTGACGACGGTCTTGCCCCGGAGCGCGGGCACCTTCTTGATCTCGCGGCGGATGACATCCTTGAAGGTGCGCGCCGCGGCGTGCACCTCCCGGATCTCGTCGGCATCCAGGTGCTGGATCGAGACCAGGTCCTTGCGTTTCCAGATGCTCATGGCCCCACCACCATCACGTAGTCCTCCCTGACGCGCACGCGCTGGCCCTTCTCCGTCCGGATCACGGCCCCAACGAAATCGGGCGATATCGGCAACTCCCGGTGCCCGCGGTCCACCAAGACCGCCAGCTGGATCCTCTCCGGCCGCCCATAGTGGTGCAGCGCGTCGAATGCCGCGCGCACCGTCCTTCCAGAATACAGGACGCTATCGACCAGCACGACCGTCGCCCCCGATATGCTCGCGGGCAGATCCGTGGCCTCCGGCGTCGGCAGGCGGCTGCCCAGATCGTCCCGGTGAAAGGACACGTCCAGCGTCCCGCAGCGGACCGGCGCCCCGGACGCGGCCTCGATCTTCGCCGCGATCCGGCGCGCGAGCGGCACCCCGCCCTTCTGGATCCCCAGCAGCATCACGGCCCCCAGGTCCGGATTGCGCCCCGCGATCTCCCCCGCCATGCGTTCCAGCGCCGCCTCGATCGCCGCGGCGTCCATCACCCGATGTTCGCCAGACGCGCCACGCTCAGCCGACATAGCTCAACCCCAGAAAAGAAACACCCCGCCGGATGGCGCGGGCACCCTCATTTGGCGTGCTGCTCCGCCAGACGTTTCTGCCGCGATGCCCGCCAGTCGGCCCGGTGCCTCTTGGTCCAATCCAACAGGGCCCTCTCGAACCCGACATCGCGCCCCGCCTTCTCGCTCTCGATCCACTTGTGCCGCAATATCTCCTCGCGCTCCGCGAGGAATTCCCGGTACAGGAGCGAGTTCTTCAGCAACTCATCCGCCTGCTCTTTAGAATGCTCGTCGATCGCCAACCGAATCACCTCTGCCTTCGAGCCGGACTGTATCATGTGCCCGTCCGTTGCAAATCTCAGATTTTGCCCTAGGGAACCCCACCCCACGACGGCCCTGCCGCCCCGCGGAAATAGCGCCCCTTCACTGGCCATGCCGCTCCAGCGCAACATGCTTCCTTATCCGATTATAATCGCCCAGAAGCCGCCCCACGTCAAGCGCGGCCACGAGATACGTAGCCCATCTGGCCACCGATGGGCCACGCGTCAGACCAGCGCGTCCACGGTCTGGCGACCGTGGCTACACGCGGAATCTCCGACCTAATCGACCTCGAGTATCAGCCCTTTGAGATATTCGGACTCGGGCATCGTGAGGAGCACGGGGTGATCCGATGCCGCGCCGCGGCGCTCGATGAGGCGCGCGGACCGTCGCGCGTCTCCGGCGGAGGCCCGGACGACCTCCTCGAAGAGCCCGATATCCACGTGGTGGGAACAGCAGAAGGTGGCGAGCACGCCGCCCGGCTCGAGCATCCCGAATGCCCTGAGGTGGATCTCGCGGTACCCGCGGAGCGCGTCTTCGACGCGCGCGCGGGAGCGGGTGAACGACGGGGGATCCAGGACGATCAGGCCATACTTGCGCCGCTCGCGCTCGGCCAACCGCAGCCAGTCGAACGCGTTCTGCATGTGCCATCGGATCTCGGCGCCGTTGATCTCGGCGTTGCGCCGCCCGGCCGCCACGGCGGCGTCGTTGGCCTCGATGGCCTCCACCGAGGCGGCGCCGGCCATGGCACAGTGCAGGGCGAAGCCGCCCGTGTGCGAGAAGCAGTCCAGCACGCGTCGCCCCTTCGCCCGGGCGGCCACCGCCCGGTAGTTCTGGGCCTGATCCAGGTATGCCCCGGTCTTCTGCCCCCCGAAGAGGTCCAGATCGAACACCGCATCCCCCACCCGGTGCCGCGAAGGGCCATGATATTGCCCCATCACCACCCCCACCCTCGGCTCCAGCCCCTCGTGCGCCCGGCCCGGCGCGTCGCTCCGCTCGATGATGGCCGTCGGCCTGACCACGTGCTGCAGCGCCTGGAGAAACTCCCCCATGTGGGCGTCCGCCGCGGCGGTCACCGATTGCATCACGATCACCCCGCCGTAACGGTCGGCCACGAAACCGGGCAGGCCGTCCGCCTCCGACCAGATGAGCCGGCACACCTCCGCCCCGCCGCGCCGCCCGAACGCCCGGCGCACCCGGGCCTCGATCAGCCCGAAGGAGAACGCGTCGCGATCGCGCGAAAAGAGCCGAATGCGGATCTCCGAGCCGGGGTTGTAGAGGCCGGAACCGACGAAACCTCCCCGCCCGTCGAGAACCCACACGGTTTCGCCGGCCGGTGGATCGCCGCGGACCCCGGCGATCTCGTTGGCGTAGATCCAGGGGTGCCCGCCAAAGCATCGGTGTGCCCGCCCGGGCGTCAGCCGCACGCCCGGCGGGCCGCCGCGCCTGCCGCCACGTTCGTCCCTCACCGCGACTCGCCCCGCACGAGATCGGCCCACGTCTCCCGCCGCCGGACGAGCCGCGCCTTGCGCCCCTCGACCATCACCTCGGCGGGCCGCGGGCGCGCGTTATAGTTCGATGCCATCGCAAACCCATAGGCCCCGGCGCTCAGGAACGCCACCAGCTCGCCCGTCCGGAGGTCGGGCACCAGCCGGTCGTGGCAAAAGGCGTCGCCCGACTCGCAGATCGGCCCCACCACGTCGGTCGGCACGAACTCCGGATCTGACGCGGCCGCCCGCAGTTGCCGGACCGGCACGATCTCGTGGAACGAGCCGTACAGCGCAGGGCGGATCAGGTCGTTCATCGCCGCATCGACGATCACGAATCGCTTCGAGCCGGTCTCTTTCACGTAGAGCACCCGCGCCACGAGGATCCCCGCGTTGCCGACGATCAGCCGTCCCGGCTCGACCTGGATCTGCACCCCCAGATCCCCGGTCTCCGCGATCACCGCGCCAGCGTAGTCGTCGATCGTCAGCGGCGCGTCCCGCTCCTCCCACCACTCTGTCGCGCCGCTCGCCAGGGCCGGGTCGTAGACGATGCCCACCCCGCCGCCGATGCTGAAAAACTCGATGCCGTGGGCGGCCTTCAGTTCCCGCACCAGCGGTGCCATCTTGCGCATCGCCTCGACGAAGGGCCCCGGCGCGGTGATCTGGGAGCCGATGTGCATCTGCACCCCGCGGATCGAGAGGCCGCGCATCCCGGCGGCCCTCGCGTAGAGGGCGGCCACCGACTCGTGCGCCACGCCAAACTTGTTCTCGTATGTCCCGGTCGTGATCTTCTGGTGCCCGCCGGCCTCGACGTCCGGATTGACGCGCACCGCCACCGGGGCCCGACGCTTCATCCGCCTCGCCACCCGGTCGATCTCGGCCAGCTCCGCCTCGCTCTCCGCCACGAAACAATAGATCTTCTTCCCCAGCGCGAACTCGATCTCCTCCCGGGTCTTGCCCACCCCGGCAAAGGTGCACCGCGACGGATCGCCGCCCGCCCGGATCACCCGGTAGAGCTCCCCGCCGCTCACGATGTCAAACCCGCTGCCCTCGCGCGCCAGCGCCGAGAGGACCGCCAGATTCGAGTTGGCCTTCACCGCGTAGCACACCATGTGCCGGAGCGGGGCCAGCGCCGCGTCCAGCCGCCGATAATGGTCCGCGAGCGTCCCGCCCGAATAGACGTACAGCGGGGTGCCGTGCGCCCTGGCCAACCGTTCGACCGATACGCCCTCCGCCCAGAGGCTGCCGCCCTTGACATGAAATCGATGCATCGCTCCTCGCCTGTCTAAGATCCGAGAATCGGAAGCTTGTCCCGAACCCTCCCGCCCCGTCAATGACAACGCCACGTTTGCATGGGATTGTCCTTGATTTATAATTCTGTGGTGTACTGACTCTGCATTTCCAAATGACCGTATCGCTGCTCAAGTCCAAGTTGCACCGGGCCCGGGTCACCGACCGGTCCCTCAACTACGAGGGAAGCCTCGCCATCGACCTCGACCTGATGGAGAGGGTGGGCATCCTGCCCCAGGAGCGCATCCTGGTGGCCAACATGGCCAACGGCCAGCGGTTCGAGACCTACGCCATCCCGGCCCCACGCGGCTCGGCGACCTTCAGCCTGAACGGCGCCACCGCCCGCCTCGGCGAACCCGGCGACCTCCTCACGATCATGGCGTTCGGCCAGTACTCCCCCGAGGAGGCCGCGGGCCATCAGGCCAAGGTCATCACGCTGGGCGACGGCAACCGCCCCCTCCGCCCCGGGGCCTAGCAGCCTGTCGGACTCTCCAAGTCCGAAAGGCTGCCAGGAAGAATCTTTAAACCGCAGATGACGGATTCCGCGGATAATCCTCTATAATTGATTCCGTTGCGAATTCGGGGGCGGCCACCGAGAGCCTGCCCACCCGCGTGGCGGGCGAGGAGGCGGCCCTGGTTTGGAGTGCGGCGTGGCAGCGCCGCTTTGGATTACCCCACACGGCCCGGTTTGTTCCCGCCGCCAGACTCTCCAACCCGGATTGTTCACGCGCAGAGTGAACAATCCGCACGGAGTGCCGACACCGAGTGCCGGGGTTGTCGGCCCTTCGGGCGGATCGAACACAAAGCTTGCGATCGATCCGGGCCAACAGGGCCCGACGCGCCCATCCAAAGCGGCGCTGCCACGCCGCAGTCCACATTGGCCCGCCGATCACTCCGAAGGTCCCCCCTAATGACGCGGCGCCCCCGCGCGCCGGCGGCGGGCCCGGCACGGATCTGCACCAAATCCCCGCAACTATTCCCGCGGACGCGGGTTGATCCTCGCATGAAACCGATCCGATTTTCACTCGTCATGCTCACCGCCATCGCGCTCGCCGCCCCGGTGGCCGCGCAACCGGAACCCCCGGGCAAGGAGGGCGGCAAACAGCGCCGCGCATTCGGCGGCCCGGGTGGGCCCGGCGGCCCGGGCGGCCCGGGCGCCTTCTTCGGGGCCGGCCTGAGCGAAGAGGAGCAGCAGAAAATGCGGGCAGCGGCCGAGAAGGCGTTCGCCGAAGACCCCTCGCTCAAGACCGAGGGCGACGAGCTCCGCGGCCTCCGCGAGAAGGTCCAATCCGGGGCCGCGACCCCGCAAGACGCCTTCGCGAAGATGCGGGCGTTCGGCGAAAAGATGGACGCCGCGATGCTCAAGGCCGACCCCTCGCTCGGGCCGATCATCGAAAAGCGCAATGCCGCGAGGCGGGAACGTTTCGGCGGCATGAAGGGTCCCGGCGGATTCGGCGGGGGTGGCGGTTTTGGGCGCCCCGGCGGCGCGCCGGACAAGGCCCCCGGCAGCGGCGCGGGAGGCGCGTTCAGCGATACCCCTCCACCCGTGACCGAACCCCCGAAAACCGAATAGCCCGGCACTCCGCACGGATTGTTCGCTCCGCGTGTGAACAATCCGGGCTAGATCAAATCGCGCCATGGCCTACCTTTCCCCCATGAGCGATTCGCCCAGCCCGACCCTGCTGCTGGACGGTTTCATGGGCACGCACTGGCGGCTCGGCCTCATGGCCCGGAATCTCGAGGGTTTCGGGATCCGCGCCGAAATCTTCCGCTACGACACCTCGGGCCGAATCCCCATCGGCGTATCCGCCCGCCGGTTGGCGCGCCGCATCGCCGATATCGACCGCCCCGTCAACCTCGTCGGTTATAGCATGGGAGGGCTCGTCGTCCGCAAGACGATCGCGGCACGACCGGACCTTCCCATCCGCAAGGCCGCCTTCCTCAACACGCCCCATCACGGCACCGTCGTGGCCAACCTCCTGCCCCTGCCGGCCACGTTGCAGATGCGCCCGGGCTCGCGTTTCCTCCAGCGCCTCGCCAAGGCCCCCTGCCCCGCGCCGACGTTCCTCGCCTGGTGCGCGGGCGACCTCATGGTCCTCCCGAATTCCAATGCGATGTGGGACGCGGCCAGGCATACCGTCTGCTCGTGGGTCCCTGCCCACGTCTGGGCCCTGTTCTCCCCGGCGCTCCACCGCACCCTCGCCCAGTTCCTCCTCTCCGAGGACGACGGGCCAGGCGCCAGACCCCGCATCGGCTTCCTCGCCTCGCACGGCGGCAGCAACATGCAGGCCATCCTCGACGCCTGCCGCTCGGGCCGCCTGCCCGCCGATCCCGCCGCCCTCATCTGCAACAACCCCGACGCCGCGGCCATCGCGCGCGCCCGCGCGGCCGGCATCCCCGCCATCGTCCTCAACGCCAGGACCCACCCCGACGAGGCAACGCTCGACGCCGCGATCCGCGATGCCCTCCTCGCGCATCGCGCCGATTGGGTCGCCCTCGCCGGCTACATGAAAAAAATCGGTCCCGCCACCCTCGCCGCATTCCCGCGCAGGATCCTGAACATCCACCCCGCGCTCCTCCCGAAATTCGGCGGCCCCGGCATGTATGGCATCCGCGTCCACCAGGCCGTCATCGCCGCCGGCGAAACCGCGTCCGGCGCCACGATCCACCTCGTCGATTCCGAATATGACCGCGGCCCCATCCTCGCCCAGGCCAAAGTCCCCGTCCTACCCGAAGACACCCCCGAATCCCTCGCCGCGCGCGTCCTCCAGACCGAGCACCTCCTCTACCCCGATACCCTCCGCCGCCTCATCCTCGGCGAGATCCCCATCCCGTAGCGGGGAGCATGAGCGACCCGGCCCGCGCCCCACTCGCTCACGCCCCCGGCCACCCCCTCACCGCTTCACCCGCCGCGCGGGCGCGGACCGCTTGTCCACGAAACGCGCCGCCTCGAACTGCACCGACTCGATCGCCGCCCGCCCCGATTGCACCTGCACGTGGAAGTGCGCCGGGACGAAATCGATTTCCCCGCGATACCGCGGCACCCCGTCGAAACGGATCTCCAGGCGCCCGTCTCCCCACGCGAATGTCAGGTCGAACTTCTGCCCCACCGGCTGCCGGCGCCCCATCGCCTCGCGCTTCCCGTCGAAACCCCCGCCGCGCACCTCGAACGTCGTCAGGCTCATCGGGTCCGTCGGCCCATCCGCCAATTTCAGGCTAACCACCCGCTGCATCGTCTTGTCCCCGTTGGCGAGGCGCGCCGTCAGGCTCGGCCGCGCCTGCTCGCGAAAGAAAGTCCTCTCCACCGTCGCCACCAGGACCACCTGCCCGGCTTCCTTGGGGATGTCCAGCGTCCGAAAATCGATCGCCTCGGCTCCCGCATCCAACACGAATCCCTCCGCGCGCCCGCATGGCGCCGCGCCGACCTGCGGAACCCGCAAGCCAGGCGGCGGCAATGGGCCCGCCCCATCGGGCGCCTCCCCCACCTGCGCCCGGACGGACCCCGCCAGCACCCAGCCCACCAGGGCCCAACCCACTGCAACGAACCGCTTCACCCGCCCATTCTTGGGCCAGCTTATTTCGATCGCAAGGCTCGGGATGGCTTGCATCCTGGGATGAAAACCTTATCCTTAAGGGAAGTCCATTTAGGCTGCCCCCGTGGGCCAAACCACCGATCGGCATGAGTACGCCCAAAACCGTACGGCTATCGAGCACGAGCACCGTGGAACGCTTCCGCGCGCTGGTGGATAGCCACCCCGACAACGAGCTCTATCTGTTCAGCTTGGGCAAGGCCTGTTTCGATGCGGGGAACTACGCCCAGGCCGCCGGGCATCTCGAGCACGCCGTCGCGCAGCGACCCGACTGGATGGTCCCTTGCGTCCTGATCGGGCGGTGCGCCATCGAACTGGGCGAGATCGAAAAGGCGCGCACCTATCTCGCCCGGGCCCTCGTCCTGGCCGTTGCGGGCGGGCATGAGGATACCCGCCGCGAGGTCATCCACCTCATGGAATCGCTCGGCTAAGGAAACTGACGGACCCGGTCCGGCAGATTCTCCGGCAGGACACCACCCGCATGATCGGCCAGAAACCCGACGCCCAGAAGGCCGAGCGCGCCCTGCTCATCGGCATCCAGACCCCGCGCGACGATCCCGACACCGTGCGCGATTTGTTGGGGGAGCTGGGCGAACTTGTCCGCTCGATCGATATCGAGGTCGCCGAGAGCGTGCAGGTGCGGCTCCGCCAGACGCAGGCCGCCCTGTTCGTCGGCACCGGCAAGGCCGACGAACTCGCCGGCCTGGCCAAAGAGCGCGGGGCGGACATCATCGTCTTCGACAATCCCCTCACACCGGCGCAGCAGCGCAACTGGGAGAAGCTCTCCGGCCTCTGCGTCATCGACCGCGAAGAGGTCATCCTGGACATCTTCGCCCGTCGCGCGCAGACGCGCGAGGCCCGCCTCCAGGTGGGCCTGGCCCGCATGCGCTACTCCCTCCCACGGCTCACCCGCGCCTGGACCCACCTCTCGCGCCAGGCCGGTGGCATCGGCGGCCGCGGCGAGGGCGAAACCCAGCTCGAGGTCGATCGCCGCATCGTGCAGAAGAAGATCCAGCGCCTCCGCGCCGACCTCGAGGCCGTCCGCTCCAGCCGCGCCACCCAGCGCAAGCAGCGCCTCCGGATCCCCGTCCCCGTCTGCGCCATCGTCGGCTACACCAACGCCGGCAAATCCTGCCTCCTCCGCGCGCTCTCCGGCGCCGATGTCCTCGTCGAGGACAAGCTCTTCGCCACCCTCGACCCCACCACCCGTCGCATCGCGCTCGCCAACGGCCAGGAGATCCTCCTCTCCGACACCGTCGGCTTCGTCCGCCGCCTCCCCCACCACCTCGTCGAGGCCTTCAAGGCCACGCTCGAGGAGGCGACCCTCGCCGACCTCATCATCCACGTCCTCGACGCCACCAACCCCCAGATCTTCGAATTCCACCGCACCACCCTCGAGGTCCTCCGCGAACTCGGCGTCGATCAGAAACCCACCCTCCTCGCCTTCAACAAGATCGACCTCGAACCACCCGGGGAGCAGCTCGCCGCCATCCGCAGGCATTTCGACGAGCCCATCTTCATCTCCGCCACGACCGGCGCCGGGCTCCCCGAACTCCTCCACCGGATCTCCGCCAGGCTCGAGCTCGACATCGCCACCGTCCGCCTCCACATCCCGCACGACAAATACCCCCTCGTCGCCAAACTCCACCAGATCGGCAAGGTCATCGAGACCGAACACCTCGACGACGGCACCCGCCTGGCCGTCACCCTCCCTCACCGTCACCTGGACGCATTCCGCCCCTTCCTGCTGCCCTCCCCACCCGGCAGCGGCGAGCGCGCGCGACCCGGCCCAGGCGCCACCCACCCAGCGCCCAACCCGCGCCCCTAGCCAGAAACTTCACGCCGCAACGGGGATGGGTGTGATCTCGTAACCCATTT
>CAZYWZ010000007.1:0-100523 GCA_964651705.1 uncultured Verrucomicrobiales bacterium | reverse complement strand
CACTAACCCCACAACATCGCTTCACCCTCCGCGAAGCGGCTTAGTTCAACGTTGTTTAGGGGACCCAAATGACTGTCTTGGGGGGGCAAAGCGGACCGAAATGTCTGGTTTTGGGGGTGAAAGCCGACGCGCGGCGGCTGGGGCTGTTGTGGGGTTGACAACGGGGGTTGGCTGTGCGAGTATACGTCCGTACAAGGGACAAGGGATTCGGGAAGAGGCGGCGCATTGTCCGCGGGGCGGGGTGCTGGGGTGCGGGAGGCACCCGGTTGGGTGAAACGGCTGGTGGCGGCGCGTGGGGTGCACCTGTCGGAGAAGGCGCTGTATGGGTGGGTTGTGCACCTGTCCCGTTTTTTAAAACACTGCCGCAATGGGGGTGCGGGCGCAAGCGGGAACGTGGCGTCCGCGATAGGGCGCGACGTGATGGAGGGGCGCGGGGTGGCGGGGGTCAAGAGTCTGCTGGACGGGTGACTTGCTCAAGGGCGGTGGGTGACTGGATGGGTGGTGGCTAGTCTTTGGGCGACGGCGCCTCCGGCGCGGTTTGAGGAGGAGGGGGGCGGGTATCACGTGAAGGCGCCCCGGAGGAGGCGTTGGTGTATGCCACGGAATTGGGCAATGCGATGCCGGTCTCTTTTGGGCGATGGGAGAATGGGCAAATTTTATTGAAAAATTCGAGGTGGGGCGTTTTCCTTTGTGGAGAAGGACGCGCCGCGATGAGAGGAACATCGAAGTCTAGGTGGGTGGTGTGGGGCGGCGTCGTGCTGGCGGTCCTGTTCTCGCTCGTGCTGTTGGTCGTTGCGCCCGCGCTGTTTTTTCGGGCGATGGGATTGGCGGGCATGGTGCTGATGGTTTTTTCCGTGGCGGCGATGGTGATCACCTGTCGGCGCGCGAGGAGGGTGACGGCGATGTCGCAGGTGATTCCGGCGGCGGTGAGCGTGGTGACGGTGTTGCTGTTTGCTGGGCTGGCGGGCGCGCCGGTGGGGGGTGGCATCGCTTTCGCGTGCGCGATGCTCGGGGTGTTGGCGGGGGGCGGCTGGGGGCTGATGGGCAAGTTTTCTGCGCGCGGGGGCGAGGTGCGGCTGGGAGGCACGCCGTGGCATCTGGTGGTCTGGGGCGGGGTGTTCGCGATGAGCCAATGCCTCGCGGTGATTGGGGGGCGCGGTCCCGCGATCATGATGGTGCTGCTGTTTCTCGCGATGGGGTTGGTGTTGGGTCGATCGGGGGTGACGCTGGCGCGGTATCTCCGTTTCCGGTCCGGGGCGGCGAACGCGCCGCCGGTGCTGTCATGAGCGTGGGGGGTCTGATCGTTTTCGCGATTTCGGGTGCCGGGGTGGGGTGTTTGCGCGCCGAAGTCCTCATCACCTGACCGGAGATCGCCATGCCATATTGTCCAAATTGCGGGGCGCAGGTTGCCGCGGGCGACCGTTTTTGTCCGTCGTGCGGTGGGGGCATCGGGTCCCCGCCTGCCGGGGGCGGCCCGCCGGCCGCCACGCCGATATCCGCGCAACCGGTGGCGGCCGCGCCGCCCCCGCCGCCTCTGGCGCCCGGGGTCGCGTCTGTCGCCGCTACCAAGCCCGGGGGATCTACCATGCGGAAGGTGTTCATGGTCGGGGGAGGTTGTCTCGGGGCGCTGATCGTCGGCGTGGCGCTGATCGTCGGCGCCGCTCTCCTATTCACCGATGATGCGGCGGAGGCCGCGCGCGATCATCTGGAGATGATCAAGGCGGGGCAGGTGGAACCCGCGTACCAGAACACCTCGCCGGCCTTTCGGGAATCGACGCCGCTGGAGCAGTATCGAGAGCTCGTGGAATCGCGGGCGATCCTCAAAGAGATCACCGACATCGGCTTTCCGGAGCGCGAGGTGGAGAATGGGGTGGCGACGTTGAAAGCGCGGGTGAAGGAGGCCGGGGGGCTGGCGTTCGACGTGCCGATCCGATTGCGCAAGGAGGGCGAGCATTGGAAGATGATCGCCATCGATTGGAGCGAGGTCCCGGTCGGGGCGCCGGTCCCGGGTGGCGAGGGGGCGGCCATCCCGCGCGCGGAGGTGGTGGCCCCGCCGGCGGAACCCGTCCCGATGGGGGAACCCTCCGTGGGAACGGTGGTGATCGGCGCGGGCCGCGAGGATGACGGTTCGCTGATCCGGCCGGGCAAGTCGGTCTCGAAAGACGCGAGGCGCCTCAGCGCCGACATCGAGCTGATCGATCATCCGGCCGGGGGTCGCGTGCGCGTCTGGGTCGAGAAACAAGGGGCCAACGCGCGGACGGAGCCGATCGAGTGCTCCGTTCAGGGGCAGGGCCGCGGCAACCTCACGTTCAACCTGAACCTGGGTGATGACGGCATCCCGCCGGGCGAGTACCGCCTGGTGGTGCTGCTCGGGGAGGAGCGGAGATTCGAGACGCCATTCAAAGTGAAGTGAGGATCGTTCGCGTGCGCCTTTGGTCCGTTGTCGCCCTGGCGCTGGCATGGGTCGGGCATGCCGCCGGGCAGGAAGGATTTCGGTCGCCGGTCTACACCGAGGCGCTCTGGTTGCCCGAGAACTTCGTCCCTGCCGGGTTCACGGCGGATGAGGATAGGCCGAAGTTCCCGGATCCCCCGAGGAGCAACGGCTCCCAACGGATAGCCATTCGCGTGCCTCGTCCCGATGGCTCGGGACACGACAATTGGATCTGGTGTTACATCGATGGGATGTTGCTGCACCGTAGCGCGGAAGACGCGCGAGGTTTCGTCGCGTGGCTGGTGCGGCCGCAAGGGGACGCCGCCCGGTCATTTCGGCGCGTGAGTTTGGGAGACGAGGCTTATATCGACGAGGGCCGCCTGCGCGGGTACCTAGGTCAGGATAATATCTCTTACGCCGATGCCGGTGGTTTTCTGATCAAAGAGAACGTTTCGGACAATCGGCAGGGGGGCGCGATCGTTGGGGGTTCCATCTGGCGAAGGAATCTGCTGGTTGATCCGGTCCGCGTCGGAAGGATGACGGTTGGCCTCCGGGTTGAAGGGATGGCCATCAGCCAGTCGGCCCGCGGGAAGTGGGAAATCGTTAGGCCCGCGCCCACGGGGGAGGAACTGGTGGCCGTCGCGCGGAGGGTGGTCGCCGCGATCGATGCGTACGCCGGCTCGCGAGGTTGGGTAGGGGGAGAGAGTTCGCGGGGGGCGTCGGTGGCGAGGGAATCGGGGGGCGGGGTCGTTTCCGGTTCCAAGGCGGTGGATGGCGGCGATGATGCGGTGGCCACGGATGAGGGATTTTCGGCAACGGGATCGGTCGCCGTTGGAGCGGTGGCGGTTGGCGCGCTGACGGCCTTGGGCGCTGGGCTGATGATGCTGGGGATGGGGGTGGGGCCGAGGGAGTTGATCGAGGGGGCGCGGGAGCTGCTTGGGGGAGGGGGTGCGGACGCCGGGGCGACGGGCGAGGCGGAAGTGAGGGAGCCGCTGACGGAGGAGCAGCGCGGCGCGGCGGCGCGGGTCTGGACGGAGGGGTGGAACAACGTGTCGGCGGAGGAGCAAGAGCTGTTGCGCACTTCCCCGAATTGGTTGCGGGAGGCGCTGAAGGCGAAGCTGCCGGCCCAGACCATCGAGGGATACCGCCGGACGTCTCGTGAGGAGTGGGCCGACTACCTTGCTCCGAGGCTCAAGTGGGCGCAGTCGGGCTGCGACTTCCTGGTCGGGATGTTCTCCACGGTGAACCCCGCGTTCGGTGTCCATTACACGATGTACAAGAACGTGGCCGGTGGGGTGAGCGAGGGGGTGTACGACTGGGCGTGGGGCAAGAACGACAGGGGGCTGGTGCGCAACGTGTACGAGGGTTTCACCCGTGGCGGGATCAGGGGCGGGGTGGAGACCGCGGTGGACGCGGCGGCGGGCAAGGCGATATCGAACCCGGTTACGGCATATCTTGCGGGGCAGGTCGGCAAGTATGCCGTCGGCGCGGTGGGCGATGTGGCCATCGACTGGACGACGCCGCCCGGCCACGAGGAGCGCCCGCTGCGGGCGGAGGGATTCTACGACACGACATCGCCGATCGAAAGAGATGCCATCGATTTCGTGCTATCGCCCACGAAGTGGCTGCCCGCGGGCGGGCCGCCGACGGCCCCGGCGCCGCGCCTGCCGCACATGGCGCACAGTCTGGAACGTTGATCCGTATGAGGGGTGTAGGAGATTCACGACGGGTGCCTCAAGGAATCACGCTTGCCGCGATTTGGTGCGCGCTCGGACTGATGGGTGCAGGGCTATGGGGCGAGGCCGGCACAGACTCGCGCCCTGGTGGCGGGGAGTGGGACGAGGAGGTTGTACTGCCGGACTCGTATCTGCCCGCTGGATTCTACCGGGATAAATCCAGCGATGGTTACTACATCATATCGTCGCCGTCCGGGGATGGTGCCGGGGGCAAGGAGAGCCCTTATCGGATAAATATCAGCGCATGGATTTCGAATCGGGAACTGTCAGCCGAGCCAGGGGATAAGAACTGTCCAATCGGGTCGGGGCACTTCAAGGCATTGCGACCTTTGCGCGTCGGGGAGGCCCGCGGGCATTGGAGCGTGGTGAGCGCCACCGCCTCCGGTCTGGACGCGAACTGCGTGTTCAAGTCGGGTGCCGTGGTTGCGGGGATATTCCTCCGTGCAAAGGCGACTGGATGGAACGGGAGAGCGCCAACGATTCCCCGGCCGACCGAGCATGAAGTGTTCGAAACGTTGCAGAAGTTCGTCGACGCGCACGCGCGATACATCCGGGATCGGGGATGGATGACGGCGCCGAGAGTGCCGCCGTCGATGGCGGGGGCGAATCAAGGGACGCCCGTGCAGTCGCCCGCGCCACGTCCCGATGTGACAGCGGATCCCCCGGCGGATGTCGGACGATCCCCTGACGCGGAGATCCCGGTCGGCGTGGACAACCCGACTGTGCCGGGGGCCAGCGCAATCGTTGGGGCGGGAACTTTGGCCGCGGGCGCCGTAACCGCGCTGGGTGCGGGGCTGATGATGCTCGGTATGGGGGTTGGGCCGAGGGAGGTGCTCGAGGGGGCGCGGGAGTGGTTCGGGGGTGGCGGTCAGGCGGCCGAGGCGGGGGATGAGATGTTGCCGCGGCAACTGGCGGTGGCGGAGCGCATCCGGCGAGAGGGGTGGACGGATGTTTCCTCGCAGGAGCAGGACCTGCTGCGGGCGTCGCCGGAGTGGCTGCGGGAGGCGGTCAAGCGCGGGCTGCCGGCCCAGGCGGTGGACCAGTACCGGTGGGGGACTTTGCGCGGCGAGTATCTGACCTGCGGGGCGAAGGTGATCCAGTCCGGCTGCGACGTGGCCATCGGGGTGCTCTCGACGGCCAACCCGGCTTTGGGGATCCATTATACCTACTGGAAGAACGTGCTGGGCTCGGTGAGCGAGGGGGTCGCGGATTACAGTTACGGCAAGAACGAAAAAGGGCTGTTTCGCAACGCGGGGGAGGGGCTCTTTCGTGGCACGGCGCGGGCGGGGGTGGAGATCGCGGTGGACGCGGCGGCGGGGCACCTGATGGCCGGTGGGGCGGGGCGGTTTGCGGTGGACCCCAACACGATATCGGCCGGGGCCTTTGCCGCCAGGGAGGCGGCCGAGGAGGTGGCGGGAGGGTATTTTGCGGGGCAGGCGGGCAAGTACGCGGTGGACGCGGCGACCGGCGGCTATCTGGGGACGACCTCGCCGGTGGAGAAGGCGACATTGGATGCCGTGACGCGTGGGATCTCGGATCTGGCGGGGTCGTTGGGGCGCGGTGGGCCCGTGCCGCCAGCGCCTCGCCTGCCGCACGAGGCGCACAACCTGACGTATTGATCGACAAGAGAGAGGAGACACGATGGCCGCGATGAATGAACTACCGACGTTGGATTTGGAACTGACCCCCGGCGGGCTGGTCGGGCTGGCGCGATGTTTTGGGATCGAGGGATCGTCGATGGTCCCGCTCCCCGGGGCGGGCGCGGAGGCGGCGGGGCCGTCGGTCGAGGACATGGAGCAGTTGCGGGGGGCGGGACTGTTGGATGGGCAAAACCGCGTGGACGCAAAGGTCGGTGCGGCGCTGCAGGCGGTCGTGGGTTCGTCGGCCTACGGGCGCGTCCAGTTCGGGATGGTGCGGCCGGAGTTGGATGCGGTGGTGTTCCACACGGCCTCTGGTCCCGTGTCGTTGGTGGCCAGGGGGGACAAGGTCCGGTTGTGCGCGCGGCCGGACGTCGAGGATCTATCCCGCGCCGTCGGACAGTTGACCGGGATCTCCGTGCTGAGGGCGATCGGATTGGACGTGAGCGTTTCGCTAGCGGCGGGCGCGTGCCTTGTCGCGGCATTGGACGCGTGTCGGCGCTCGTTGTTGAAGGCTTTGCTCGATGGTGTCGATCCCGCGCCGCCCACGGTCACGGCGCAGTGGACTCTCGACTGGCTGGGGCAATCCTCGGGCCGAGCGCAGTGGCTGACGTCACGTTTTCTCGCGGGACGCGACCGCGCGTCCATCGCGGCACCGGCTTCCGTCGAGTCGGGGCTTGCGGAACTCGCCGGTGGCGGTCTGCTATCGGCGGGGGGTGGAGGGTATGTTTGCGGTGATGCGCTGATGGAGATCGCGGCACGTCTGGGGACGTTGGATACAGCGGCGACGCTGGCGGCGGGACGGGGAACCGCGGGCAAACTGGCGGGCGCGACCACGATCGGCGTCGTCCGCGGCGGCGCCAATGCGATTCTGATCTGGGAAGACGGCCCGAACGGCACGGTCCACTTCATGGGCCTCAGCCCCGCCGGGTTGCTGGCGATCGCGGCGGATTTCTTGGGCAATCCGGAGGCATTGCCGGTGCGCGCGGCGGCTCCCAGTCCAGCGCCAGGGGTGGCGCCCGCCACGGCGCCGGTTGCCGGTGGGCCCAAGTTCTGCGCGCAGTGCGGGAATGCGGTCGTCGCCGGGGATCGTTTTTGCCGGGGTTGTGGCAAGCCCATCGCATGAATCGCTTTCGACAGCGATTGGTGCGGTGGGCGCGGGCGTCGGCCCTCGCCGGCGCCTTTCTGTCCGCGTGGGATTTTGCGTTATGGGGCGAGGAGGAACGGCAGATGGACTTGGGACGGGGACTCTGGATGCGGGAGTTCCGCCTGCCCGACGCGTATCTGCCCGCGGGTTTCGTCCGGCAGCCCAGCAATAAGCACTGGGTCGTAAAGCCCGTGGATCCCTCGGATGTGGAACCGGCGTACACGCACCAGTACGCGATTCAGCCCCACGCCTACGTCTCCAACAAGCGGCTGTCGCCCAACCCGGGCCACGAGGATTGTCCGATGGGATTCGGCCCCGGATACAAGCCGTTCGCGCCGCGGAAGGTCGGTGGCGTCGATGGGTTCTGGAGCCAGGTGTTTCAGTCCGAGAGCAGAAACCAGTTCAATTTTATCTTCAAGATTGGTTCTTGTGTCGTTGGCCTCTACGTGGATGCGGGCGAGGCCTCGATGATCAAGGGGAACACCCGATTTCCCAAGCCGACCGAAGGGGAGATTCTAAGTGTGGTGGGACAGTTCGTGGCAGCGTACGAGCGGTACATCACCGATCAGGGATGGTTGAATGTTAGGGGCCCCGCAGGGTCTGCGGCAGGTGCGCCGGATGGTGCCCCAGGCGGGGGTTTAGGCGATGGGGCCGGTGAATCGGGTGTGCCGGGCGATGGATCGTGGATGGGTGGCGCGGCGGGAGTGGCGCTGACCTCAATGGGGACGGTGGCTGCGGCGGCGGTGACGGCGCTTGGCGCGGGGCTAATGATGCTGGGGATGGGGGTGGGGCCGAGGGACGTGATCGACGGGGCGCGGGAATGGTTCGGGGGTGGCGGTCAGGCGGCCGAGGTGGGGGATGAGATGCTGCCGCGGCAACTGGCGGTGGCGGAGCGCATCCGGCGAGAGGGGTGGGCGGATGTTTCCTCGCAGGAGCAGGATCTGCTGCGGGCGTCGCCCAAATGGCTGCGGGAGGCGGTGCAGAGCGGGTTGCCCGCGCAGACGGTGGACCAGTACCGGTGGGGGACGCTGAGCGGCGAGTATTTGACCTGTGGGGGGAAGGTGATCCAGTCCGGCTGCGACGTGGCCATCGGGGTGCTCTCGACGGCCAACCCGGCCTTCGGGATCCACTATACGTACTGGAAGAACGTGCTGGGTTCGATAAGCGAGGGGGCCGCGGATCACAGGTGGGGCAAGAACGAGAAGGGGCTGTTGCGCAACGTGGGGGAGGGGTTGATTCGTGGCACGGCGCGGGCCGGGGTGGAGATCGCGGTGGATGCGGCGACGGGGCACCTGATGGCCGGTGGGGCGGGGCGGTTTGAGGTGGACCCCAACACGATATCGGCCGGGGCCTTTGCCGCCAAGGAGGCGGCCGGGGAGGTGGCGGGCGCCTATTTTGCGGGTCAGGGCGGCAAGTATGCAGTGGACGTGGCGAGTGGCGGGTATCTGGGGACGACCTCTCCGGTGGAGAAGGCGACACTGGATGCGGTCACCGGGACGATGTCGGATCTGGCGGGGTCGGGCGGGCGCGGGGGGGCCGTGCCGGCAGCGCCCCGCCTGCCGCACATGGCGCAGAACTTGGTCCAATAAACAAAGGAGGCAGCATGTATTGCACGCGATGTGGGAAGCCGATGGCGGATGGTTCGAAATTTTGCACGGAGTGCGGCGCGCCCGTCGCGGGTGGCGGGGGCGGTGCGCCGGCGCCCGAGAGCGCGGGTCCAGAAACTTGGGATGCGTTTTTCCAATCGCTGGCGAGCGAGTTGTTGCAGGTGACGCGTGTGTCGCCGGAGCGATTCGAGTTCGCGGGCGAGCGCAAGATCAAGGCGCTGCTCAGTCGGACGACCGTGCGCTATCAGGCGGTGGCGTTGCTGGATCCGTCGGCGATGACGATCCAGTGGTGGGAGAAGCTTTCGGAGAGCAGTCTCGGGATAGCGCCAGAGAATTTTGGGGTTTCTGCCGAAACGCGGAAGCAGAAGGGGACGGTGGTCGAGATTCGTAAGACGGTGCAGACTGTTGGCGGGGGATACGCCTATCACTACGGCGATCTGCGCGCGGTGGTGGAGCGGGAGGTGGCCCGGCGCGGTTGGACTTTCCAGCTGCTGGTGGCGCGGCCGAAAGGCTGACTCGAAAATTGGGTCGCGATGTAGGCTGCGCCTTGGCGCACGCGGACATTCGATTCGGCGGCGTGCGCCAAGGCGCAGCCTACCATTTTCCGTCCCGGTGCCACGGCCGTGAGGCCGTGGATCTCCCCACGCGTGGCCCATCTGTTACCAGATGGGCTACATTTTCACACGCGGTGGTGCCCCGTCTGCGGGGCATGGGATCTCACAATCTCAGTCACGGCCCGCCCTTGGCGATGGTGGGTTGGGCGGCGGCCTGACGGCGGGATCTCCGGTGTCCTTGGCCCACTGCCGGAGCGCGTCATAGAGGCGCTTTAGCTCGCCGCGATTGAGCGTGCTGTCGGCGAGGTCGTTCATCTCGTCGGGATCCGACTGGAGATCGTACAGTTCGATGGCGGGAACTCTGCCGCCGAGATTCTGCGGGTCCATCTCGGCGAGGATGCGGAACTGTTCGGGGAATTTTTCCTTCACGCGGACGGTCTCGTCGTAGGTGCGGTTGCCCCAGGTTTTCCAGAATCGGCTGTCGGCGTTGACCTGCCGCCACGCGGTCTCGATCTTCTCGCGATAGATGAGGTGCCATCGGCCGTCGAAGGCGGATCGCTCCTGGATGCCGTCGTTGGGCAGGGCGCCCTTGTTGGAGATCTCGGCGAAGACAAACGCGCGGCCGCTGGCGCCGGGCCGTTGCTCGAGGGCGGGGCGCAAGGAGATGCCGTGCGAGTTCTTCGGGGGAGGCAGGCCGATGAGGTCGAGCAGGGTGGGGAGCAGATCGACCGTGCTGGCGAGCGCGTCGGTCGTGTGTCCGCCCGGTATGCCGGGGGCGCGGATGATGAGGGGCGTGCGGAGCCCGAGGTCGTAGAGCGTCATCTTTCCGTGTTGGAAAGTGGGGCCGTGGTCCCCGAGGAATACGATGATGGTGCGCTCCTCTTGGCCGGAATCGCGGAGCGCGGCCAACCCCTCGCCGACGAGCGCATCGGTCTCCTCGATGGCGGCGAGGTATTCGGACCAGTCTTTGCGGACGGTCGGCGTGTCTGGCAGGAAGGCGGGGATCCTCACCTCCGCGGGCTTGACGCGGATGGGCGTCTTGTCGCTGTCGGGATAGGGTCGATGGGAATTGGGTATGTTGTACATCAGGAACCAGGGCTTCCCCGTCTTGGTGGCGCGGGAGAGAAACCCGGATGCGGTTTTGCCATTGGTGGCCTGCAGGAATTCGTCGTACGGGAACTTCTCGTTCGGGACGACATGGAGCTTGTGGGTGGCGCCCTGATAGTAGCCGTTTTCGCGAAGGATCTCGGTCAACGTTGGGATCCCGTCCCTGATGCGGTTGGTGCGGAAGAGGGCGTGGGCGCGCTCGGCGGGTGTCACCTTGTCGGCCGGCTTGTGGTAGTTGACGGTGTTGTTGAGGATGCCGTTGGCGTGGCTATGGAGGCCGGTGTAGATGGCGGCCTTGGAGGCGGAGCACACGGGATACGCCACGAACGCGTTTTTGAACAGGACGCCCGCGGCGGCCAGCGCGTCCATGTGCGGCGTCCTCAGCCCCGGCGTGTTGAGGCAGCCGAGGTGCTCGCCCTGATCCTCGGTGAGTATGAACAGGACGTTCGGTTTCGCCGCCGCCGCGCTGTCCGGCCCGGGCGCGGCCATCGCGACGAGTGCCGTGAGCGTGGCGTACCGAAAAAACATGGGAGTTGGCATTTGCCCCAATCGTGCTAAACAGCAGTCTCTATGAAAAGCATCCTCTTTGTTGTCTTGACCGGTCTGTTCCTCGTGGGCTGCGCGTCCTGCCCGAAGGAAAAATCGTGCTGCGGCACCTGCGGCGGCGGCGTTGCCGTGCAGACCGAGTGCGCCAAGTAATCACGGCCGGTTGAAGTCGAGGCGGAGCGTTCGCGATCCCTTGTGGATCGTGACGACCCCGCTATCAAAGGCCCCCTGCACAAACGGGCTATCGAAGGCCTTTGGCGGCGCGTAGTCGATGCGCTCGCCGTTGATCTGGGGTGGTTCGCTTTGGTCGGCGAAGAACGTGAATGTCTCGCCGCCGAGCCCGCGGTACGTGAGGGTGTCCTTTTTCATCTGGAGGGGCGAACCCTTGACCGCAGACCGGAAGGCGGAAGGGCTGGCGAAGTCCTGGTTGCGGGCCACCTCGAGGATGACGGGGGTGAGCGCGTCGGTGCATCGGAGCCATTTGCCGTCGTAGCGATCCCCCGAAGGTTCCCAGGTGGTGTCGCCCTGAACCGCCCGGACGGCAGCGTGGGCGCCGGCAGATTCGACGAAAACCCAGCCGTCCTCTTCGGCGGGCTCGGATAGGCCCGCCTTGGAAAACCAGACCCGCATCGTCTTGGCATCCTTGCTCGTCTTGAGTTTCTGGCAGATGAGGGTGCCCTTGCTCTGCGCGGACCACTGGGCGTTGACGGTTCTCCGGTGGTCCTTCGCCTCGACCTGGGGGACGATGCGGGCGTCGGTGGCTCCCGCGAAAATGACGCCATGCCATCGGTTTTGCGAGCTGATGCGGGCCCAGTCCTCCATCGGCCTCGCCTCGAACATGCAGGTGCCGAGGATATAATCGGGCGTGCACCAGCTGTATCGGTGGATGCCGCCCGCGTCCGCGCGCACGCGGTAATCGGGCGAGTTATCATACCCCTCTTCCGCCAGGCCGGGCGGGCGCCCGCCGATGGCGTAGGTGCCGCGCCCGGCCACATCGAGCGCCAGGTCGACCACGATGGGCGGCGGGCGATAGGGGCTCATCAGTGCGCTCAGCGTGGGGCAATTGACCTCCGGGGCCTCGCCGATCCCGAAGTAGTACCACGCGAGGGAGTAGATTTCCGAGTGGGTCCCGTGGCGGTCGCCGCCGGTCTGGTAGATGCGCGATTTGCCGCCACCGAGCACGCCATCGATCTGCTCCTGCGCCCACGTCGCCCAGTAGAGATCCAGCAGGCATCTCGCCCGACGCTGCAGTTCCGGGTCGTCGGCGAAATCCAGGACATTATAAAACCCCTTTAGCGTGACGGCGTTGTATCCCTCGCTGCCGACCTCGATGAAGAGGCCCTTCCTGGCGCGCTCCAGGCAATAGGCCTTGATGTAATCATTCCACGCCGCGTACTGCCGCGCGGGCGTGGAGCCGTCCTCGTATTTGAGGTTTTTGAAGTCTGGGGAGTCCTTGGCCAGTTTGGCGAAGTGCCAGTATGAGGTGAATCCCTGGGCGTGGTGGTTCTCGGATTCGTGGATATGCCAGGTGCGGGATTTTTCGACTTCTGCGCGATCGATCGGGGCGTTGCGGGCGCAGAACCGAGCGAGCGACGCCATGACCCGCGATTCGGCCTCGGCGGTCATGCGGCGCGGCGCCACCGAGCCCTTGGCCCCGAAGGAACTCACGAGGCGACAGAGCATCTCCGAGTGCCAGTGGAAGCTGTCGCGGTCGTTGAGGTCATTCGGGTTATCGAGGTAATGCCGCGCGTTCTCGATCAGCGCGGCGTTGGCCTCGGCGATCTGCTCGTTCAGGACAAAGCAGCGGGTCGCGAATTCCACGATGGAGAAGGAATAATGCCGGACGTAATTGCCGGCACCGGGGCGCAACGGCGGGCGCTTCTTTGCGCGCACGAGGGGCTTGCCGCGGTCGCTTTCGAAAGCGGCCCGCATCCTGGCATCGCAGCCATCGCGGACGTGCGCGATCTGCTCGTCGGTCAGGGCGTTGGCGGAGTCTTGGGCTTGGAGTGCCGCGCCCGCGGCCAGCAGCGCGACACACTCTAGAGGGAAGTGAGCCATTGATTTAGGATACACCGCGCCCCGGGCACAGTGCCAAGGCAAACGTAGCCGCTTGAACGGTCCCGGCGATGGGTGGCGTCTTGGCGCCAGGCCGACCCGGATGCGGATCCGCGCTGGTAACTTCGATGCGGTGCGAGTAGCCTTCGGATGCTCCGGTGCCATGAGAGCGCTTGCCGTCGTCCTGCTGCTGTCCGTGCCGCGATGGTCGGGCGCCTCGCCCGCGCCTTTGGCCGACCGCTTCGTCTGGGTGTTCGGTTGGCAATTGCGCGATGACGCGGAATGCGCGGAGGTGTGTCGCGTTATCGAGGCCGGCGCCGACCACGGCATCAACGGGGCGGTGCTTTCGCTGGGCCTCGACACGCTATGCAGAAAGAAGGAGGACTTCTTCGCCCGCCTTGAGAGGGTTCGCGAGGCGTGCGAGCGGCGCGGGGTGGAGGCCATTCCCGCGATATTCTCCGTCGGGTATGGCGGGGGGATCCTGTCGCACGACAGGAATCTGGCCGAGGGATTTCTCGTCGATGGCGCGCCATTCTGGGTGCGGGGTGACGAGGCGCGTCTGGTGCCGGATGGGGCCGTCCGGATCGCGAATGGGGATTTCGAGGCGCGCGATGGAAATCGTTTCAAGGGTTATCGCTTTCACGATGGTCCCGGCGTGGTGAGTTTTGCGGATGCGGCGGTGCGGCACGGAGGGGAATGCTCGCTCCGCCTCGAGAACTTCGGGTCAAACCCGCATGGCCACGGGCGCGTCATGCAGGAGGTCCGGGTGCGGCCGCGCCGCTGCTACCGGATGACCCTCTGGGTGAAGACCGAGGGGTTGGCGCCTGCTGACGGGTTTGCCCTTCAGGTGCTCGGGGGCAAGCGGACTCTCGCGCCCCGGCAGTTCGACCTTTCGGCCACGGGGGATTGGCGGAGGCTGGTGACGGTGTTCAACAGCCTCGATTTCGATCAGGTGCGCGTTTACGCGGGCATGTGGGGCGGCAAGGGGGGCAAGCTCTGGCTGGACGACTGGTCCATCGAGGAGATCGGGCCGATCAACGTGCTGCATCGACCCGGCACGCCGGTCACCGTCCAGAGCCAGGATGGGACCGCCACGTTCGTCGAGGGGAAGGACTACGCCGCCCCGGTGGATCCCGGTATGAGTCCGTATCGGGTCGATGGCGAAGCGATGCCCCTGAGGGTCTTGCGAGGCGGGCGAATCCGCGACAGCGATTCCCTGCGGGCGAGCTGGTATCATCCGATGCTAATCAACGATTCGCAGGTGACGGTCTGCATGGCCGAACCGGCGCTGGCGGAGATCTATGACCACGAGGCAAAACTGTTGGCGGAGCGGCTCCGGCCACGGGCCGTCCTGTTGAACATGGACGAGGTCCGCGCCGGGGGCACGTGTGCCGCCTGCCGTGGCAAGGACATGGCCCGGCTATTGGGGGATACCATCGCCGCGCAGGCCGAGGCGATCCGGCGTCACATGCCGGGGGCAAGGGTCTACGTGTGGTCCGACATGTTCGACCCGGGGCACAACGCCCACGGCGATTACTATCTGGTCGAGGGCGATTTCACGGGCTCGTGGGAACATTTGCCCAAGGACGTCATCCTCGCGGTCTGGGGGGGCAAGCCCCGCGCCGAGAGCCTCCGTTTCTTCTCGGAGAGAGGATTCCAGACTCTCGCGGCCTGTTACTACGACGCGGATGATCTCGGCGATGTCGGAGGCTGGCTCGGGCTGGTGCGGAGAACGCCCGGCGCCCGCGGTCTCATGTACACCCCCTGGCGGAAGAAGTATGGGCTGCTCAAGGCATTCGGGGACCTCGTGAATGGGCCCTAGTCGGAACCGCATGAGAATCTGGCACGTCGCGTGGGCCATCGGTTGCCTCGCGGTTTCCATCGCCCCGAATAAGAGGTCGCCCGAAAAAGGGGTCAGACCCGAAAAAGAGGTCAGTCATGGTATTTTGCCCTTCTAGCGCGTCGACATCAATAAACCATGACTGACCCCTTTCCTTTGGTTCAAAGAAGACGATGTACTGCGAGGTGAAGTTCAATCCCTCCGGCTCGCGGAACTTGGAGTTCGACCCGAGGAAGGTGGTGGGACCGGGGCGACCTGCGCCCGCGAAGGCGGCGGGTCGAAGGTGAAGTCATCACTGCACAACGATTAGAGTCACGTTCATCGCTGGCGAGCGCGTGATGATCTGCGTTGGCAACGGTGGTCCGGGGCGGCTAATTTCAAGGTTTCCATTTGCCATGAAGACCCTTGCCGTTGTCCTGATGTCCGCCGCGTCGCCATTGATTGCGGCCTCGCCCGAACCGATCGCCGCGCATGGCGCGCTGGAGGAGGGTTTCCGAGACGTTCCGGTATCGGATCGGCCGTGGGCGTACTGGTGGTGGCTCAACGGGCACGTGGACCGGGAGACCATCACCTCGGACATGGAGGCGATGCGCCGGGTGGGTTTCGGCGGCCTGCTGATGTTCGACGCGCGCGGCTACTGGGACGACGAGGGGCATCTCGTGTTGCCGGAGCCCAAGATGGAATTCATGAGCGCGGAGTGGCGGGAGCTGCTGGCGTTCGGCATCCGGGAGGCGGCGCGCGTGGGGCTGGGGGTCAGCGTCAATCTGAGCAGTTGCGCGGGCGCGCTGAAGGGGCCGTGGGAGGTGGGCGCGGACGCGCCGAAGCGGCTCATCTGCCAGACCACCCCGATTGCAGGGGGCAAGCGCCTCGAAACGGTGCTGCAACCTCCCGGGCGGAAACACTACTGGGACATCGCGACCTTTGCCGCGCGGTACAGCGGCGCGCCGATCGGGGGCGACGGGGAGTGGTTCAACGCGGGCGATGGCCTATTCACGATGAGCGCGACCTCGGGCAAGCGGGTCGATGGGCAGAAGGCGACCGAGCGCCGGGTGGCGGAGGAGGTCATCGAGCTGACGGATAAGGTGGGTGATGGCGGGAGGCTGGGGTGGGACGTGCCGGGGGGACAATGGGCGCTGGTGCGCTTCGGCCACACGACCATCGATGGCCACGAGTACGACGTCGACGTGCTGGACCCGGAGGCGGTGGAGGGGCATTTCCGCCGGATGGGTGACGCCATCATCTCGGACGCGGGTCCGCTGGCGGGAAAGACGCTGACGCATTTCTATAGCGTGAGCTGGGAGGGCGCGGTGCCGACGTGGACGGGAGCGTTCGAGGATGCCTTCCGAGAATATCGGGGATACGCCATCCGGCCCTGGTTGCCGGTGCTGGCGGGGTTTGTCGTCAAGGGGGACGAGGCCTCCGCGCGATTCGTGGGGGACTATCGCCGCGCGCGGAACGACTGTTTCCGGGATAATTTCTATGGGAAGATGATGGCGCTGTGCCATGAGCGCGGGCTGCGCTGGCACGCGGAATCGGGAGGGCCATGGGTGCGCAAGCCCGAGGTCTTTGGCGAGGCGGACCAGTTGGCGTTCCTCGCGCAGACCGACATGCCGCAGGGCGAGTTCTGGTTCACGGGCAAGCCCGACCGGAGCGGGCGGCAGTTGAGCCGGGCGCAGGCCATGACGGCGCACGTGTATGGCAAGCGGCTTGCGGCGGCGGAGGCCTTCACGCACATGCAGCGGCACTGGACGCCGTATCCGGCGATCCTGAAACGGGCTGGCGACGAGAGTTTCATCGATGGCGTCAACCACCTCATCTGGCATACGTTCACATGCTCGCCGCGAGAGTTCGGCGTGCCGGGCAGCGAGTATTTCGCGGGGACGCACATCAACCCGAAGGTGACGTGGTTCGAGCAGGCCGCCCCTTTTTTGGCCTATCTGGGCAGGTGCCAGCACATGCTGCGGCGGGGGAGATTCGTTGCGGACGTGTGCGCCTACGTTGGCGATGTCCCGTATCAGCACTGGGGCCGCTTCACGACCAACTGGAGCGCGGCTGCCACGATCGCCTTGCCCCTGGGGCACGGGTATGACGTGATCAGCACCGAGGCCCTGCTCGGGCGCGCGTCGGCCAAGGATGGCGAACTCGTCCTGCCCGACGGCATGGGCTACCGCGTGCTGGCCGTGGATCTCGACGGCGAGCGGGCATCGTTGCCGGCGCTCAAGAAGATCGGGGCGCTGCGGCGCGAGGGGGTGCCTGTCGTTTTCGGCGAGCGCAGGCCGCGGCGGGCGGTTGACCTCGGGTCGGCCGACGATGAGGTGCGCGCGCTTGCCGAGGCGCTGTGGGCGGATTCCCCGACCCTGGCCGAGGCGCTGAAGGAGAGAGGGCTGCCGCCCGACTTCGAGGGGCCGTTCGAGTACACGCACCGGCGCGATGGGGATGCCGATATCTATTTTGTGGCCGGCGAGGGGAAGGCGGACTGCCTTTTCCGCGTCCGGGGCAAACGGCCCGAGCTGTGGGATGCGGTCGGCGGCACGGTCGACACTCAGATCGAATGGGATGTGGCGCCGGATGGGCGCGCGCGCGTGCCGCTGGAGCTACCGAAGGACGGGTCCGTTTTCGTGGTGTTCAGGAAGGCGGCGGAGGGACGCGTGGCGAGGCGCGGCGATGGGGGTTCGCGGAAACCCGCCGCAACGGTGGAATTAGGAGGGCCGTGGGAGGTGAGTTTCCAGGACGGGCGCGGCGCGCCGGAGCGTGCGGTGTTCGACGGGCTCGTCGACTGGAGCCTTCACGCGGACGGAGGCATCAAACACTTTTCGGGCACGGCGATCTACCGCAAAGAGTTTGAAATTTCGGCGGATCAGGCGGCGCATAAGGCCATCCTGCAATTGGGGGAGGTGGTGGCGTTGGCGGAGGTGCGGCTCAATGGCCGGGACCTCGGCATCGTCTGGACCGCGCCGTGGCAGATTGGATTGACCGGGACGCTCCGGGAGGGAACGAACGCGCTGGAGATCGCCGTCACCAACCCGTGGGCCAATCGCCTGATCGGCGACGCGGCGCTCCCTCCAGAGCGGCGCGTCACCAAGAGCAACCTCAAGCTTGAGAAGGGGCCCCGGACGCTCAAAGCCTTTCAGGGCTATGCCTCCGAGGATCCGCTCCAGCCATCCGGCCTGATGGGTCCGGTTCGAGTGGAGATCTATCAGTGAGCGACATCAAGGGTGATCCGATGAGAGCCGGCGCGACTGTTCTCACGAAGTCCAACTTGGCGGTGTGCGCCATCGCGTGCTGCGGGATGATGTCGCACGCCATGGCCTCCGACGCGGCGCCCGTCGCGATCCCCACATTCCACTGCATCGGCCTGTACTGGTCGCCGCCCGGCGGTTGCGCGGAGAAGCGCGTGTTGGTCCGCTATCGTCGCGAGGGCGAGTCCGGATGGAACGAGGGCCTGCCGATGCGGTATCACCCCATCGCCGGGACCGACGAGGACCTGGCGGACTATCGGGGCAGCATCGTGCATCTCGTGCCGGGCGCGAACTATGAGATAGCGCTGTCGCTGGAAGGGACGCCGAAGGCGGCGACAATTACCGCGGCGACATGGGGAGAAGATTTTCCCGTTGGCGAGACCGTGCGCGTGCCTGGCGGCGACGCGCCGCTGGCGATCACGGAATCGGGATCCCCGGGCGCCTACCGCATCTACGACGGGCGTGGCGCGACGATCGACGTGCGGCACGGGCACGATTCCTGCGTCACGATCAACGCCTCGCACGTCATCCTGCGTGGCCTGAAGGTCAAGGGCGCGGGCACGCCCATCACGAAGCGGAGCTCGGCGATCGGCGCGATCCTGATCGAGGGGGGTCACGACATCGTCATCGAGGATTGCGATATCTCGGACTGGGGCCGGCTGAATCCCGAGACCGGCTTTGGGAACAACTGTGATTCGGCCATCTTCTCGCGGGCCGCCGACGTGAGGCGTTTGATCATCCAGCGCTGCAAGATGCACCACCCCGCGTGTGACGGCAGCACGTGGTACGAGCCGGTCCATCCGACGCATACAGCCGGGCCGCAGTGCATCTCGTTGTTTAATACCGCGGGCAACCACGTCATCCGCTATTGCGAGATGTGGTCCGACATGGACCGCATGTACAACGACATCGTCGGCGGCGGCAGCAACGGCAGCTACAAAGGTTCGCCCGGTCACGACTCGGATATCTACGGGAATCTCGTGAGCCACTGCTGGGATGACGGGTTGGAAGTCGAGGGCGGCAACCGCAACGTGCGGGTGTGGGGCAACTACATCACGCAGTCGATGATCATGATCGGCAACGCGGCGACATCCATCGGGCCGCTATATATATGGGGCAACGTGGGCGCCCGCAGCCAGAAGAGGCCGGGGGACAGCGGGGGGCCCTTCCTGAAAATGGGCTACGCGAACAGCGAGGATTGGATGAGTGGCCTGCAGTACATCTTTCACAACACGATCTTCGGGCCGCCCGAATGGCGTTCCACCGGCGGGCTCGGCGGCGCTCGGATCGTCAAGCACACCATCTCGCGCAACAACATCCTCCACGTGATGTCCGCCGAGAATCATTCCGCGAGCGCCAACGAGCGCAACGCCGGCAACGATTTCGATTATGACCTGTTCAACGGGAAGGTGCCGGAGGGGAGCGAGGCGCACGGCGTTCGCGGGGAGCCGGTCTATGCCGACGGGTGCGGTTTGGATCCCGGCAAGTTGACCGGGCGGTTCCAGTTGGACGACGGGAGCCCCGGCGCGGGCGCCGGCGAGCGCCTGCCCAACTTCAGCGGGGTGCCCGAGGGCCAGAGGCCGGACATGGGCGCGCACCAGCGCGGCGCGGCGCCGATGCGGTTTGGGGTGGGGGCGGGCGGGCGGTGACATCGATGGTAGCCCATCGGGTAACGGATGGGCTGATCCACAGATCGGGCAACTCGTGCGGGGCGTTGGGCAGAGCCAAAGCGGCGCTCCAGCGCCGCAGTCCAAAAGGGCCAGCGGACCCATGACCACGAGTTCTCGCGCGGCCAGCTACGGGTGGGTGGGCTCCTCCGTCACGCACCCGACCACGGTCTCGAAGAGTTTCGTGGCCCACTCGCCGTGGCGCGGGCCTTGCGCGCGTCGGGCCTGGACGATGAGCAACTGGCGGTCGAGGTCGCAGACGAAGAGGCATCCGCTGAAGGATCCGTGGCCGACGGTGCGCGGGCCGAAGATCCAGTCGCCGGGGTCCTTTGAGTGTGCGGGCGCGCCAGACTTGACCGCGCGGTTCCAGTGCATGCCGATGCCCTCGTCGTCGCCGTACCCTTTCTTCGTGGCCTTGACGGGCACCGGCAGCAGGCGTTCGAATGTCTCCTTTGAGATGAATTCCATGTCGCCGTAGCTGCCGCGGTTCAGGACCCACTGGGCGAGGGTGGCCAGTTCGATGGCGGTGAGGTGCGCTCCGGCGTTGGCGTCGGTGATGAGGACGTGCTCGAGGCCCAAGGGTTGGAAGAGGTGGTCGTGATAGAGCCGGGGGGCGCTTTTTCCGGTGACGATTTCCATCGCTTTGGCGGCGAGGTCGAAACCCATCCCGCTGTATTGATAGACGGCGCCGGGCTCATTGGCGTCGATGCCGTTGAGGATAACGTTCTCGAAATGGGGATTGCCCATTCCCCCAAAATCGCCGTGCCCGGTGAGCCCGCTGGTGTGCATGAAGCACTGCCGGAAGGTGGGAACGTGCGGGTCGGCCCTGGGGTAGTCGGGAAATACGTCCGAAACCTGCCCCTCCAAGTCGATCCGCCCCTGATCCACAAATTGGCTGAAGAGCAGTGCGGTGATGGTCTTCGTGATGGAGAACACCTGGCAGCGATAATCGCGATCGACAGGGTTTCCCGACGTATCCTCGCCGAAGGCCTCGTGGGTCACGATGATGCCGCGTCGCGCGACGAGGGTCACGAAAGGCTCGCCGGCGTCCGCGGCCCAGGCGTGGCAGATGGTGTCGATTTTGGCCTTGGCGCCCGGGGTCATGCCGGCGCTGGGCGCTGGGCCGGCGCGGAGGATCGGGGCGGGATCGCGCCCGCGGTGGCGGGGTGGCTGGAGCGGGCGCGTCCGGTCGGTCAGGCCCATCAGCTTCAGCTTCAGTGCGAGGTGGTAATCCGCGTCGAGCGTCGCCGCGGAATCGACCGGCCTGGCGCGGTGGCCGAGCGGTTCGGCCTCGGCGAGCCCGGCCACGAGGATGGCCGAGGCCTCGCTGTCGAGGAAGCCTCTGGCCACCGAGTCCCAGAAGACGCGGATCAGTTCCTCCTCGTGCTCGCGCCAGACTGCCTCGGGGATCGGGCCCGGACGATGGGCCCACGACGGCGGCGGATCCGGTGGCGGGTAGAGCAAGAAGTCCTTGGGCCGCGCGTAGAACGTCATGGCGCGGCGCAGGGGCGTGCCATTGGGCGCGGTTCCCTCGACGCACGCGGCCCAGCGGCCGGGCGCATTTGGCGCCTCTGACTCGTTCAGGTCCGAATCGAACCACCGCACCCTGGGCGTCGGGTCGCCGCCGAGGCGCCGGATCTCCTCCGAGTCCCGCCAGACGATTCTCGGGGCGTCTCCCGGGTTGAATATCCGGGCGAAGCGTCTGGCGGTGATGAGCTCCTGATCCTGGAAGGCCCGGCGATCTTTTCGCAGTTGATCGGCCGGATCGATCGGCTGGGGCGACCCTTGACCCGCTGCGATGAAGGGCAGGAGGGTTGCGGATGCCAAGCCAAGCGCAAACGCCCTGTGGGGGGACTGGCGGCGAGCTGCGGTCATCCCGTAAAAATGCCGCCGTTGGGTCTGGATTCAATGGGGGTGGCGCCCTTGCGATTCTTGACGATCACCGGGCCATCGATTGCGAGGATGGCCGGCCTGTCGCGCGCCGTGGCGCCCACCACTTCGCCCAATGCCGTATCCCCGCGCGAGAGGGCCAGTGTCTCACACCGCGCCATTCGCCCCGAGGCGCGGATGATGCAGATCCCGTCGGGCCTGCGCTCGCCCCAGGCGACGTCGATGCCGATGATGGTGGCGGAGGCCATGCCTGGGAAATCATGCCGCGTCTCGGCGCGCCCGCCAGCCGGGGATTATACTGGCCCAGCGCGCACCGCATCATTCATGTGGAAACTTCGCGTCCATCGTAGCCGCCGACGTGAGGAGGCGGTGGTACCAAGTGGCTCGAATCCGCCTCCTCACGTCGGCGGCTACCAAAGCGGTCGCAAGTATTTTATTTGCAGATTATTATCTGAACCATGCCCGTTATCCGCGGTTTGTGGTTTCAGGTCAGCGCGCCGCGGGTCGCAGCAACAGGTAATCGATGCCGCACATGTGGCGCCTGATCGCCTTGGGGTTGGCGCCGGTGATCTCGGCGGAGAGCTCGTGGGTTCCGGCGGGCAGCGTCTGGTGGCCGAGCGAGATCTCTCCGGTGCCGATGACCTCGGGGTGATAGCAATCGATGGGCGCGCCGAGGTCCTTGCCATCGAGGCGCAGTTGGACGATTCCGTAGTCTCTCGCCCTAGTGAGTTGCGCGCGGATCTCGAAAGTGCCCTCCTTTGCGACGGGCAAATTCAGGACGAGACGATCCCCGGGTTTCGCGTCGCGCCACCAGAGTTGGGCGCCGCCGCTCCAGGTGCCTCCGGGATAGCGCATGCGTTGCGTGACGGATGTGCCGCCCGTGCGCTCCTTGACGGTCATGGCCTCGCCCTCTATGGCGCCGGGGATCTTGCGCTCGGCGGGGTCCTCGGGGACCGTTGCCTCGTAGTAGTCCGTGCGCGCCTTCAGCGGCAATTCGGGGTACGGGTCATCGCCCCCCGGCGCGAGGTACCAGCACGCGAGTGCGGCGTAGTGGCAACTCTTCTGCCGGGCGGTGGTCCATTCCTCGCCCAGCTTGGCCTGCGGGAAATATTTCTCGATCGTGCCGAAGAACGATTGCCGGAAGGGGACGCTGTCGGCGATCTGCCATCGGCACACCGACACGTTGCCCCGATTGCCTCCCGGGTTGTGCGTCTGGGCGTGGAACGCCTGCTGGAAGAGGTCTGGTCGGCACCAGGCGTAACCGAAGTAGTCCTCGCTGCCGGTGCCGAAGGTCGAGGGGAACCTCTCGCCATCGACGTAGAACTTCTCGTCGCCCTCTCCCCACCAGCCGCCGAGGGGGTTCCAGACATGGAGCATGACGCCGAGGAATCGCCCCCTCCCCTCGGTTTTCAGCAGCGGCCAGTCCATCCATCGCTCGGGTTCCGATGGCGCGAATGGGCCGCGGTGCCACTTGGCGTGGAAGCGCCCGTACGCCTTGGCGGGACGGGTCAACGGAGCGTGTGTCACCTCGGTCTCCAGGGCGTACGGTTTATCCCCCGAGTTGACGATCTCCGCCCGCGCGTCTTTGGCGAAGGGCATGAACCAATGTGCGTAAAAGCCTTCTGCTGTCATCCCGACGGGCAGGGTCTTGAACTCGTTGATCCCCGGGCAGGAGCCGAAAAAATCGCCGAGGGGCGACCAGACTGCGGGCCTGGGCTCGCCGTCCCACGTGATTCGCAGCGCGAGGGAGCGGAGGGCCTCGGGCGCGGACTCGGCGGAGAAGCCTGGCCTCACGCGCAAGGTCGTGATGGCGCGCGGGCCAGAAAGTTCCGCGATGGCGATGGACTGGCCCGCCGCCACCTCGACCTTGGCGCGGACGGTTTCGGCGCCAGAGCGCCCGGGGCCGAGGGCGCCGGCGGGATCGTCGCCCATCCGCGACGCGAGAAACTGGTCCACGCGTTGCAGCGCCTCCCGATCGGCGTCGGAGTGCTTTCCGGTGAACGAGGATACCCTGGTGCCCTCTGGCAGGGAGGCATAGGTGATCTGGTAGAAGTTGCCCCAGCCTTTTTCGGCGACGATCTTGCACGATTTGGCGTAGGGGATCGGGACGAAGGCGTTGCAACCGCCGCCCTGCAGGCCGCCCTTCCGTTCCACGGGCGTGACCTTGTAACAGAGCGATGGGTAATCGAATGGGGCGCTCTTGCCGGTGAAAAGATCGGCGAAAGGCATGTCGATGGCGGGATCGGCGGCCCCGTCGAGGAAGATCTTCACGTGGCCCTTGTCGGGGGCCGCAGACCAGATCCGCCAGATGACGCCGGGCCCTTCCATCTCCGCCAGGACGGAGGCGCCGCCCTCCTCGCGGATCACGTTCCCGCCGTCGGCGTTCATGCCCCACTCCACGTACTTGCCGGTGGCCGCGTCGTAAGCGCTGGCGCGGCTGTAGCTCGACCACATGGCGTTGCGCTCCCCCGGTTCTGGGAGGAGGGCCTGGGCCTCGAGGTCGACGAGGCGCCGCACCAGATCGGGGTAGGTAAGCTCGTCGCTGGCCGTGCGGCAGGCGGAGAGGGAGATGAGGATGGCGGGAATCCATGGGATGCGCTTCATTGGCGGAGTGTGGCTGGGGCCCTGTGCCTGGGGTAGATTTTTTTGGGTGCCGCAACTCTGGCTGGGGTGCGGGGTTCCATCGCCTGGACTCGGGCAGAATCAAAGGAGGCCGCATGGGCAGGACGTTTGTGAAACGCTTCGGAATCATCGTGGTGACGCTGGGTCTGGCGGCACCGTGCCTCGGGCAGCCGGCGGCCGGTGATTTCTTTAAGCGGCTGGATGCCGACGGGGACGGGAAGCTGTCGAGGGAGGAATTGCCCGAGCGGGCGCGCCAGAATTTTGGGAGGATCGACGCCGACGGGGATGGGTCCGTCTCCCGCGAGGAACATGAGGCGGTGGTCAGGCGCATGCGTGAGGGAGCGCCGGCGGGCAAGCGACCCGGGGGGCCGGGCGGTGGCGCGCCGCCGATGCCAGAGGGTGTCAAGCTGGAGGCGGACCTGCCGTACGCTGGCACCGACAACCCGCGGCAGAAGCTGGACCTGTTGCTTCCCGCGGAACCGAAAGGCGTGAAGTTGCCGGTGGTCGTGTTCATCCATGGCGGCGGCTGGCGGAATGGCGACAAGGCCGGCGGGCGCCGGCAGGTCTCCGAGTTTGTGGCGAGCGGGGAGTTCGCCGGCGTGAGCGTCGGTTATCGGCTGACCGACGAGGCGCAATTTCCCCAGCAGATATACGACTGCAAGGCGGCGATCCGGTGGATCCGGGCCAACGCGGAGAAACACGGGCTCGATCCCGACAAGATCGCGGTATGGGGCAGTTCGGCGGGAGGGCATCTGGTGTCGCTGCTGGGGACCAGTGGTGACGTGAAGGAACTGGAGGGCGATCTCGGACCGAACACGGGGGTATCCAGCCGCGTGAGCTGCGTGGTGAATTTCTATGGCCCGAGCGAGTTGCTGACGATGGGGGCGCAGTCAAAATCGGGTGGCCCGATCGATCACGATGCGCCGGATTCGCCGGAGGCGAAGCTCGTGGGCGGGGCCTTGCAGGAGAATAGGGAGAAGGCGAAGGCGGCCAGCCCGATCACGTACGTCAGCAAAGACGATCCGCCATTCCTGCATCTCCATGGCGATGCGGATCCCGTGGTGCCGCTCGCGCAGTCGGAGGCGCTGCACGAGGCGCTGAAGAAGGTGGGCGTGGCATCGACGCTCGTGACCGTTCAAGGCGGGGGCCACGGGCAGGGATTTCCACCCGAGGCGCGCGAGATCGTAACTCGGTTCCTGAGGCATCAACTGCGCGGCGAGGCGGGGGAGTTCCCCGACCAGGAGATCGCGGCGTCCCAGGGTGGGCCTCCGGGCAAGCGGGGAAATTGAAAACGCCGGCGGGCCGCGAATCGTCACTTGACTTCGTCCGCGGGCAGGATTGTTGTGGGGAAGTAGCCGATCCACCCCCATGAAGGGCATGGCCATGAGCGCTCGGACCAATCTCTCCCGACGGGGTTTCTTGCTTGCCTCTGCCGGCGCGGCATGGGGCGCGATGGCCGCTCGACCGGCCTTGGCCGATGCGGGCGACGACATGCAGATATTGGAACCGATCGATGGGGCGGTGATGCATGCCCGGTTGGGTCGCGAGGTGCCGGGTGGGCTGGAGGTCGGTGTCATTGGCCGGGCGCCGCCGGAAGCCAGGGTGCTCGTGCAAGGGCGACCGGCCAACCGCGATGGCGAGACCTTCCGCGGCACGGCCGTCTTGCGGGAGCGGGAAACGGAGGTCGTCGCGACGGCCCAGTCCGGCCGCGAGCGCCGGGAGGCGAAGGCCCGCCTCGTCTGGGACCGCCACTCGCAGAAGCGGTACCGCTTCGTGATCGACGACAATAGTTTCTTCCTGCGCGACATCACCCAGAAGGGCTATGCGTCGCTATTCGATTGCTTCTACCTGAAGATGCTCAAGGGATTGCATGAGAAGTACGGCGCGCGCTTCACGCTGAACATCTACTACACCACCGGCGACGAGTGGAACCTGGGGCAGTTTCCGGACAGGTATCGCGGGGAGTGGGAGGCGAACGCGCGCTGGCTGCGATTGGCCTTTCATGCCTACGCCAACGACCCGCCGCGCCCGTACCAGGACGCGCCGGTGGAGAAGTTGCTCGCCGACCTGGACCTGATCAACGCCCGGATCCATCGCTTTGCCGGTCCCGAGGCCTTCAGTCCGGCCGTGGTCGTCCACTTTGGGATGACGCGGCCCGAGGCATGGGGACCGTTGTACGAACGTGGCTCGCGGGTGCTGGGGGGCTATTTTCGGAAGTCCCCGCAGGGCCAATGGGACATCAATTATCGGATGGACGATGCGCGCTCGGAATGGCTGTCGCGCCATGACCTGCTCAAGGACTTCGCCAGCGGGATGATCTTTTCCAAGGTGGACATCGTGGTCAACAGCACGCCGCTGGACAAGATCGTGCCGTCGCTGGAACCGGTGGTGGCCGATCCGCGCCAGGGGGAGATCATCGATCTGCTCACTCACGAGCAATACTTCTGGCCCTTCTACCAGCGGTATCTGCCGGACCATGCCGAGCGCATGGACCGGGCGATCGGGTTTGTGACCGGGCGCGGCTACAGGCCGGTGTTTTTGCAGGACGGATTTTTGGGTGGCCCGGAGTGATTGGGTCGCGCGCGAGGATGGGAGGGTGAGGAAGACATTCTTGTCTGCCTCACGCGGATCGATGCCTATTTTGGAGCGGGTCCCTTGGCCAAGGCGTCGGTCTCGGCGATCTTGAAGCGGACGCTGACGACGGAGTGTTTCTCGGGTCCGGGGCGGTATTTTATATATGTGGTGGCGATAAGGGTGCCATCGGGCAGGCGTTCCATGCCCGGGTAGCCGCAGTCGCCGCCGGCGTGGCTGTGTAACAGCTTGATGCGGTACTGGCCGGGACGGGCGTTCCGGATGTCGTCGTAGGTGCCTACCCAGGCGACAAAGTGGCCGCGGGTGGGGCTGGCGGGGGCCTGATCGCGGAATGCGATGACGAAGCGCCCGTCGGGAAGTCGCACGCCCATGTGCCGGTCGCCGGTCAGACCCCACGGGGTATCCTGGGGCTGGGTCCATGTCTTGCCCTCGTCGCGGGAGAACATCATGAGGCTATGGCCCTTGTGCTTGTTCTCGCGCATGAGGCAGCAGAGTTCCGTGCCGTCCGGCGAGCGGAAGGCGAAGGGCTCGCAGGGGTCTTTGCCCTCGACGGCGGCGACGATCTGGGGCTCGCCCCAGGCGACACCGCCATCCCGCGTCAGGGATTGCAGGACCACCAGCGGGCTCTTGTCCTTGCCTCCCGGCCCGCGGTGGTACAGGCCGAGGTGCGAGCCGTCCTTGAGCGCGACGATGCTGCTGAACGTCATCACGTTGGTAAAGCCAAGGGGTTTCATCTCGCGCCAGGAGCGCCCGCCGTCATCGCTGAGGATGCTTGGCATCAGCGGTTGGGCGGAGAAGACCCAGAGGCGTTCCTTGCCGGCGGGATCGACGAGTCGGTAGATGCTGGGGCAGTTGCGGTGTTTGCGGAAACCCTCGGGCAGGGAGTCGTCCAGCCGCGTCCAGGTGAGGCCGGCGTCATCGCTCCGCGCCATGGGGCCGGCGGGACCGCCGTGGCCGATGCTCCACACCGCGAACATCGTTTTCCCATCGGGCATGAGCAGGGTTGTGGGGTGGCCCTGATAGACCTCCTCGGTCCCAACGGCGATGATGACGTGGCGGTTGGCTTCCGCGGAGATATCAACCAGCGGGAGGTTGGGACCGGGCTCCACCGCGCCCGATGCCGGGAGGATGGGTGCCATAAAGATGAGGGTGAGGGTATGGAGTTTCATGGACTTCCTGGGTTTGCGGTGGAGCGGTGTGTTCGAGCAAGGTGAGATTGGGGATCTTCGAACTCGTCATGTCTGGATGGGGAATCCCAGCGGTTCCAAATCCCGACGGAGCGACTCGCGCCGCGCGTCGCCTAGGTCGTGCAGGGGCGGGCGCACGGGGCCGCAGTCGATGCCGGCGATGGCCATCATGGCCTTTCCGGCGGGGAGGCCCCCGTGGCGCAGCATCACGGCGATGATGTCGGTTGCGCGCGCCTGTTCGGCCCGCGCCGCCGCGGTGTCGCCCCGCGCGAAAGCCTCGATGACGCGATGGTAGATCGGGGAAATGTAATTATACGTGCTGCCGATCGCGCCCTTCGCGCCGAGGGCCAGGCCGGCCAACAGCATCTCGTCGCGGCCGAAGAGGATATCGTATCGGCCGCCGTCGAAGCGCAGGCAGGCGGAGAAATCGAGCATGTCCTCGTGCGTGTATTTGATCCCGGCGAGGCTGGGGATAACCCTCCCGGCGGCGGCCAGGAACGTGACCATGGGCAAATTGGCGCCGGTTAGGGAAGGGATGTGGTAATAGTAGAACGGGAGATCGGGGGCGGCCGCGGCGACCGGGGCGCAGAAGGCGACGAGGTCCTCGACCGACCCGGGTTTGAAGAAGTAGGGGGCCATGCAGGCGATCCCGGCGGCGCCGATGCCCTGCGCGTGCGCGGCAAGGACCATCGCTTCGGCGACCGAGGCGTGGCCGACATGGACGATGACCCGCAACCGTTCGCGGGCCGCCGGGACCCACGCCTCGGCGACGCGCATCCGTTCCGCCGTGGACATCGAGGGACCCTCGCCGGTCGTCCCGCAGACAAACGCGCCGGTGACGCCGTCAGCGATCAGGTTGGCCGCCTGGCGCCCGACCGGCGAGGTGTCCAGGGAACCGTCCGGGTGGAACGGCGTGAAAGGGGCGGCGACGAGGCCGGTGAGTGGGATGATTTTCATAGGCGATCTGTCATGTCGGAAAGCACCAGTCCGGTGAGCGGGCGCGGGCGGCCTGGCAGGACGAGGCTCGTGAGCCAGCCCACGACAAAGCAGGTCAGGAATCCGATGGCGGCATAGAGGAAGAAGTGGATGTCCGTGTGCCGCTGGACCCAGTAGAGCGCGACAGCGCTGGAGGCGACCCCGAGGATCGCGCCGGCCCCGTGGGTCCGCCGGGTGAAGATCCCTAGGGCGAAGAGGGCCGCGAGTCCACTGCCGGCCAATCCGACGAGGCTATTGTACGCATCCCACAGGGATTTGAGGTTCCACTCGGCCAGGGCCAGCGCGGCGACCGTGGCGAACCCGCCGACGCCCGCGGTCAGCCAACGCGCCAACCGCAGCGCGCCGGGCTCCGAGATGCCGGGGCGGAAGCGCCGGTAGAAATCGGTCATCATCGCGGTGACGACGCTGTTGAGGCTGCCGGAGACCGTGGATTGGGCGGCGGCGAAGACGCCGGCGATTGCCAACCCCGCGATGCCCGCGGGGAGGTTGGCGACGATGAAGGCGGGGAATATCGTGTCGGTGGCCTGCGCGGGGTCGAGTTCGGCCGGATGGGTGCGGTAATAGATATAGAGCGCGGTGCCGATCGCGAAGAACAGTGCGGTGGAGGGGAGGCAGACGATGGCGTTGGCCCAGATGGCTCGGGCCGAGCGGGCCTCGTCGCGCGTGGTGAGGTAACGTTGCACGACCGCCTGATCGCTGGTGTACGGCACGAGGTTGATGAAGATGTTGCCGATGAAGATCGCCCAGAAGGCGTGCGCGCCGGTCGAGGGATCGAGGGTCCAGTTGAACTGGTGAAACTTGCCCGCGGCGGAAGCGGTCTCCCATGCGGCGGCGGGGCCGCCCGCGCCGGCGACGATGATCACGAGGCTGACGGCCGCCGCGCCGAGCAGGACCGCGGTCTGCGCCACGTCGGTCCAGACGACGGCCTCCATGCCGCCCATGACCGTGTAGGCCACGCAGAGAACGCCCATCAGGAGGATGCAGAGCCGGACGTCGAGGTCGCTCACCGTCGCCAGCGCGAGCGAGGGAAGGAGCAGGACGATCGCCTGGCGCCCGATCTGGAACAGGATGAATGCCGCGCTGCCGTAGAGTCGGGCGCCGAGGCCGAAGCGGCGCTCCAGATACTCGTAGGCCGAGGTGACATCGAGTCGACGGAAGAAGGGCAGGTAGAGGCGGATGACGACTGGCGCCAGGAGCAGGATGGGCACGTTCGCCCAGAAGAAGGTCCAGTCGGTCGCGTAGGCCTTGGCTGGGATGGCCATGAACGTGAGGGAGCTGAGCATCGTGGCGTAGATGCTGATGCCGGCGGCCCACCAGGGGATGCGCCCTCCGGCCTTGAAGTAGTCGGTGGTGTCGCGGTTGCGGCGCGTGCAGGCCCAGCCGATCATCAGCATGCCGGCGAGGTAAGCGAAAAGGGTCGCGTAATTCAGCAAACCGAACGCCGGCTTGCGGCGCGACACCTCGGCGGACCACGCGTCGTGCGAGCGGACCCCGGGCCGGGCCTCGCCGCCCGGAATGATAATCGAGGCGCCGCGTTGGACCGATGGTGTCGTCACGAGCGAGAAGGGGACCTCGCCCATCTTGGCCCACGTGTCGGTGATCGTGTGGTAGGCCAGCACATCGCGTGGGAATCCCGGATGCTCGGTGGGCGGGGTGGCGAGCTGGGACCCGTCGTCGCCGCCCAGGATCAAGAGATGGGTTTGGCCGATGGCGGGCGCCGGGGAAGGGGCGGCGACGGCGGGGCGCGGCATGTCGGCGATGCGCGTCCAGCCATCCGTTGGGCGAAAGCGGTAGGCATCGCGCAGCCAGATCCGCTGCGGTTTCCCGTCGGCGTCGGCCGTGAGGTCCGCGCCGCCCAAGAGGAAGAATGCGCCATCCTGGGCGCCGGCGACGGCCAGCATCCTTGCGGGGCCGGGCCACGGCGGCAGTTCGCGCCAACGGGCCCCCGGGCCCTGGAGATCCAGGGCCCAGAAAGTCTTCAGGGCCGAGGTGGCGTCGGGTGCCGCGATGCCGCCCGCGACGTAGAGCGTGTCGCCGAGGATCGCGCCACAGAGGTTCGCGGTCGGCCGGGGCAAGGGTGGCAGCGCCTCGGCGCGTATCGCGCCATCCTGCCATCGCAGCCGGAACGTGTCGCGGTGGTGGCCGCTGGCGTCGCTGCCGCCGGCGCAGACCACGCCATCGCCGTGGGTCACCGATACGCCATAGCCCAACGGCCGCGGGAGTCTGCCCGCCATGCGCCACGAGCCCTTGCCGTTCTCGAGAACAAAAATGCTATCGTGCCATGTCTTTGTTCCGCCCTCCCATGGGCGCGCGCTCGGGAAGTTCGCGCCGCCCGCGACGAGTAGCGCGCCGCCGCTCGTTCCCGCGAAGGATCCCGCGAAGCCCTCGGGATCTGGGATGGGGGGCAGGGGGGACCACGCGAGGGGCCCGGGTTCCGCCGGCGCGGCGCTGGCTAGGAAGAGGCTCATGGCGATGGCGAAGGGGGTCATGCGTTCACGACGTTCTGGGGCCGGCCCTCTAGGAAGGCGCGGATGTTTTCGGCGGCGATGTCAACGAGGCGACGCCGTGCCTCGACGGTCGCCCATGCCACGTGTGGCGTGATCACGCACCGGGGAGCGCGGAGGAGCGGGTTGTCGGCGCGGGGTGGTTCGGTGGACAGGACATCGAGGCCGGCTCCGGCGAGGTGGCCCGACTCGAGTGCCTCGGCGAGCGCCGGTTCGTCGATCAGCGGGCCGCGGCCGGTATTGATCAGGTAGGAGCCGCGGCGCATCGAGGCGAGCCGGGCCGCATCGACCAGCCCGCGGGTCTCCGGCGTGAGGGGGCAATGCAGCGAGACGACATCGGCCTCGCGGAAGAGGGTTTCCAGCGGGACAAACTCGGCGATGCCATCCGGCTCCCTCGGGGTGCGGGTGGAGGTGAGCACGCGCATGCCAAAGGCGCCCGCGATCCTCGCGACGGCGCGGCCGATCCGCCCATACCCGACCACACCAAACGTGCGGCCCGCGAGTTCGATCAGCGGGTAGTCCCAGAAGCAGAAATCCGCCGACTCGGTCCAGCGGCCCCTGCGCACGCCCTCGGCGTGATGGGCGACCCGATTGGTTAATTCCAGCAGCAGCGCGAAGGTCGCCTGCGCCACGCTGGCGGTCCCATATTCGGGCACGTTCGTCACGGGGATCCCGCGCGCGCGGGCCGCCGCGGTATCCACGACGTTGTAGCCCGTGGCCAGCACCCCGATGTACCGGAGCCGTGGCAGCGCGGAGATCACCCCGGCCGGCAGGAGCGTCTTGTTCGTCAGCAGGATCGTGGCCCCCGAGGATCGTGCGATGGCCTGGTCGGTCGGGGTGCGCTCGAATTTCTCGCACGGGGCGATCTCGGCGATCGGCTCCCACGCGAAAGGCGCGGGGTAATCCCCGAGCGTGTCGAGGATGACGATGCGGTTGTCCGCGCGCTCCGTGCTCACCACTCCCCCTTGCGCCGGAATTTTGCCTTGGCGGCACGCCCGAATGCGGCCGCGGCGCCATCGATCTGTGTCAGGATCTCGTCCCCCGTCTTTCCGGTCGTATCCCGGGCCGCGGCGATGACGGTGTCGCACTCGTTGGCATCCATGAAGCGCGACGCGTCGAGCAGCGCGGCCTGATCCTCCGGGGGGATCACGAGGAAGCCATGTTTGTCCGCGTGGATCAGGTCGCCGGGCGAGACCTTTCTGCCGAACACCTCGACCGCGCAGCCCCACCGCACGGGATGCGAGTGGGCGTGGCCCACGCAGAGTCGGCGCGCGATGGCCTTGAATCCGGCGTTGCACATCTCGTCCAGGTCGCGGATCGCGCCATCGGTGATTGTCCCCACGCACCCGAGGGCGCGGTGGATGTTGGAGTTCACCTCGCCCCAGAAGGCGCCGATCACGCGCGGCTTGTCGAGGTCCTGCACCACCACGATCTTGGGGCCGGGCAGAGAGGCGACGTGGCGCCGGTACTCGGTCCATCCGCCCGGGTTTTCCCGCGGGTGCTTCGCGCTGCTGGGTTCGATCGCGACGGTGACCGCGTAGCCGACCATGGGTCCCATGTGAGGCATGAAATCGCGGCACTCCTCCAGATTGAAGCCGTCGGCGGCCGCGTCGCGTGCGGTGATCTGTTCCCAGCCGTTGTAGATCGTTGGCGTGTTCCAGCGCTTGAGCTGGAGGAGTTCGGCGTGCGGCAGGCGCGCGCCTTTTTGGGGTCTCATTTTTGTGGCGCTCATCGGGATCAGTCTTTCTTGGTGGGCAGTGCCGCCTCGATCTCGGCGGCGACCCTCTTCGCCAAGAAGGCCGAGCCCTCCTCGGTGAAGTGGACGTCCTTCGGCTTCTGCAGCCTGCCTAGCTCGGGCGTCACGCGGGCGTTGAGGTCGTTTATGTCGATGCCGTTGTCCTCCATGATCTTCTTGGCGATGGCGTTGTACTCGCCCTCGTCGCCGAATTTGCGCGGGGGTTGCAGATCGCCGTCAGGGATGGGCGTGATCGTCGCCCAGATGAGCCTTGCGCCGACGGCTTTCATCTTGGCGACCAGCACGCGGAGGTTCTTCTCGTAGTCCGCGGGTTCCACCTGTCGCTTGCCGTCGGGCATGAATTTCAGGTCGTGGATGCCCCAGTTGAAGTGGATGACGTCCCATTTTCCCGCGCCAAGCCATGCGTCGATGCTGGCCACGCCCTTGCTGGTTGGGCCGCCGTTGGTCGGGATGCGGTGCACGTTCGCCTTGCCCTCGAGAAGTTTCCGGACCGGGACCGTGTATCCCATCGAGATCGAGTCGCCGATGAGCAGCACGCGCGGCAGTCCGGCGACATCTTCGACCGGCGCCAGCGAGGGATGTGGCGCGGTCTTCTCTTTCTTGGGTTCGGCGGCGATGGCGGCGAGGGCCGCGAGCAGCGCCAGCAGGGAAGCGATCGGTTTCATGCGTTTGCTCCTTTCATGGGATTGCGCGCCACATCATCTCGAGCGCGGCCCGCCGTGTAAAGGGAGGCCCGGGAGCGGCGGATTCGTGCGGTGCGCGCCTTTCTGAGTTGATGGATGATGGACCTGAGGCAAGGCGGTCCGGGTAGAAAGCGGTCCGTGGACGGCCCGCACTCCACAGCGCTTCGCGCGAAACGGTGATGCTGGTTTTCGACGTCTCGGCCATCCTTTCGTCCTGCGGAATTTCGGCCGCAGGCCTGTGGAGTGCGGCGCGTCCTCGCGCCGCTTGTCCCGCGGACAACATGGCGTCAAACTCCGCCTCGGTGATCGGGGTGGCGCCAGCGCGATCCGCGTCGGCCAGGGCGCGGGCGAGGGCGTTCGGGTCGAGTGCGCCCGCGCGCAGTTTGGCCAGACCGCCCGACCAGATTTTCGCGGTGGCCTTGCTCAACGGGGCGTCGGGATTGACATCATAATCCGCGAAGAAGCCCTTGGTGCCGAAGTATTGCGCGGCGGCGGCCCACGGCTGCCTGTCCGCGACGCTCAGATCGTTGAAGAATGAGACCAGTTGTCCGCGGGCGATCAGGGTCCGGACCAGCAAGTCGGCGTCCAGTTTGGCGGGGGTGGTCTTTTGCTTTCTGGCGAGCGCGGCTGCGAAACCGGCGGCCTCGCCGGTCTGCATCCAGACGGGCTCGAGGCGCACGGCGCCCCAGGCGACGTGCGTGGCGGACAGGCACACGGGCACGAGGAGGTTGTCGATGCCCTGCGGCAGGAGGGAGCGGTAGGGGACCTGCGCGGGGCGGGACTCTTCGGTGAGGATCAGTTTGCCATCGTGGGCATAGCCGGGACTGCGATCCCAGGTGCAATCGTGGGAGTCCATCGGCCAATCGGTGATCGCGATGCTGTCGGGGTGGACAGGGGTGCGCCCAATGCCGGGCGCGGGGCGGTTGTCGTGCTCGGTGAAGACGTGGCGGCCGACGATGCGGCGCGCCTCGCGCACATATAACTCATAGGGGAGGTTATCGTTGTCGGGGAACTCGTCGATCGGGAGGCCGATGCGGCGATAGGCCTCGCGTTTTGCCGGCGGCACCGATCCGTCGTTCTGGAGGAACCACATCAGGCCGAGGGCGAAGTTTTTGTGGCGCCCGATGATCTTCTCGCGCGTCGGCCAGTCGGCCTCGGGGTAGTTGTGGTTTTCGCCGGGCAGCAGGGCGGAGTTGAAAAGCCCCTTGCCGTTGAGGTTGCCCGCGCCCATGCCAAGGCGGTTGTAGCCGACGTATTCCTCGCGTTTGTAGCCCGGCGGCTTGTCCGGCAGGCGACGGTTGCCGTCCTCATCGGTCAGGCAAAACCTGTGGTTGTAGGCCTGAATCGCGCGATCGGCGGTTTGCGGGCTCGTCGGATCGATGGTGCCTTGCTTGTGGGCGTAACTGTGCAGGTTCAGTTTGCCCTCGAGAACATCTTTAGGGCCCAGCTCGCGGAGGATGTTGGTGAAGATCTTCCCGGCGTGCGGCTCGCCGTATTCCTCGCGGCCTTCGCGGCCGACGCGATAGGGCACCTTGGCCAGCGCGGCGAGATCGCCCTCGTAGGTGGCATCGGCGAAGATCCCGCCGGTGACGCGGATGTCGTTAGTCGTGCCGTATTCGCGCAATGTGAGCGTCTGGAGCAGCGCGCCTTTCCGTGTGATGTTCAGCGGATAGTGCGACAGGAGCGCGGTGATGTTCTTCTCGGCCGAAACGAGCCGATTGAACAGGTGTTCCGCCACGCCCGGCTCGAAGCGGCTCATGGGGTAATGCGTCTGCGCGTAGCGCGCCTGGGCGTATTGCGCTGAATTCTCGCCGTAGGTGTCGCGATAGTGGCCCCCGATCATCGCGGCGTATTCATCGAAGATGGGCGAGCGCGGTCCGCCGTAGAGCGCGTCCCATTGCATGAGGCCATTGGCCAGCATGCCGCCGATGTGCCGGTTGTGCTGCGTCAGTAACACCGAAAGACCTTCCCGCGCCGCGCGCACCGCGCAGGCGATGCCGCCCGGCGTGCCGCCGATGACGACGAGATCGTAGCTCTTGCCGTTGACTTCGTGTGCGCCGGCGGAGCGCGCCGGTCGGACCTTCAGGCTCTTGCGCGCGGATGGCGGAGAAGATGGATCGGGCGTCGCGGGTTTAGCGGATGTCGAGGAGACGCTCCTCCACATGCTCAACAGCGCCTCGCCGCGCGCTCGTTCCAGGTGCGGCGATTGTTCCTTTTCGGCTTGATGCACCAGCCGCGCCAGTTCCATCGGATCGAGTTTCCCCGCCCGCAGCGCCGTGAGTCCCGCGTCCCAGGCGCGTCGCACGCTTTCCGTCAGCGCTTCGCCGATCCGGGCATCGTAGCTGGCGAAGAAACCTTTCGTGCCGAAGTATTGCGCGGCAGCAACGCGCGGGTCGCCGGAGGAGACGTCCACGTCGTTGAAGAAGCTCACCATCATGTGGTTCTTGACCAGTGCCCTCACCAGGGAGTCGGGGTCGAGCGCGGCGGGCGTGAGGCTGTTCCGCATTGCCAGCGCGGCGGCGAAGCCGGCGCTCTCACCGGATTGCATGAAGACCGGCTCTAGGCGCACCGTGCCCCACGCGACGTGGGTGGCGCTGAGACACACGGGCACGAGCAAGTTGTCGGTGCCTTGGGGCAACAGGCAACGATAGGGTATCTGGCCGGGGAAGGTCTCTTGGTGGAGCATCGCCTTGCCCTCTTCCATGGAACCGGGGACCCGCGCGAGCGTGCAGGAATGACTGTCCATGTACCACTCCGTCACCGCGATGCTATCCGCGTGAACCGGGGCGCGCGCCAAGCCGGCAGCCAACATTGCGTCGTGCTGGGTGTAGATGGCGCGGCCCCTGATGCGGCGCGCCTCGCGGACGTAGATTTCGTAGGGACGGTGACCGTTGTCGGTGAATTCGTCCCTCGCCAGACCATAATCCAACCAAGCGGCGCGCACCTTTTCCGGCACGGTGGGATCGTGCTGTAGGAAGTAGAGAAGACCCAGCGTCGTCTCCCAATGTTCGTCCATGATGCGCTGTCTCGTGTCCCAGTCCGCCTCGACGTAAGCGGTCTGGCGTCCGACCAGTTGCGGGCGATTCCATCCGAACTTGTCGCCCGGGATGGACTTGACGCCGGAAAAGACCTCCAGCGTCTTGAGGAAATACGGATCGTAGTTGGCGGGTTGCGAAATTGGCACGCGGTTGGCGGGATTCGTGGTCAGGATGGTGCGATAGTTGCACGCCTGCACCGCGTCATCCGCCGCGCCGGTGCTTTCGGGCAACCGGATCTGCCAGCCGGGGAACTTGCGGAGATTCAACTTGTCGTGCGACGCCGCCAATTGCGCCGCCTCCGCATCGGGCGGCTGTGAGACGGGCCTCATGAACACGATGCCCGCATGCGGTTCGCCAAACTCATCGCGCGGCTCGCGCGCGACACGGTAGGGCACCTTGGCCAGCGCCGCGAGATCGCCCTCGTAAGTGCAGTCGGCAAAAATCTCGCCGCGCAACAGGCGCGTCTCATCTCCCCGAAACGCGCGGATGGTCACCGACTTAACCAGCGCGCCCTCGCGCTCCGCCGCCACGGGGACGAAACCTTTCAGCACCGCGATCCGCTTTTCCCGCGCCGCGAGATCCTCGAAAACCTTCTCCGCGACATGCGGCTCGTAGCGCCCGTTGGTATGGCCACTCTTGCCGGGCAGCGCGTCGCGATACTGCGGCGAGTCCGCGCCATAGGTCGTGCGGTAGTGGTCAAAGATCGCCTGGCGGACCTCGTCATAGATCGGGGAGCGTTTACCCTCGTGGAGGGTGTCCCAGACCCCGAGCCCGCTGGACATGATGCCGCCGAGATGATCGTGGCGGTTTACCAGAACCACGCTCAAGCCCTCGCGAGCCGCCCGCACCGCGCAGGCGATGCCGCCCGGCGTGCCGCCGATAACGACGAGGTCGTAGCTGCGCACCGGCTCGGCCGCGCGGGCGGAGCTGAGCAACAGGGTGAGAAGGATAATGAGGGGGCGCATTTTCCTTTCTTCCGGTCGAGGTTGATGGCGTAGGCTGCGTTGTTTCACGCGGAGGTCATGGTTAGGTCAATAGATCTGGAGGCATCCACGAATCTCCTTCAATCGATCAGGTAGCTGTAGAGGTTTCCGATCTTCAGATGGAATCTCAGGCGGATGGGAATCCCCGCGGGGAGCGACGCCACCTCTTTCCATCGGATAGCCAGTTTCACGGAATCCTGGTTCCCTATGGCGGAGGATTCCTTTTCATAGCCTTCGACGGTCTTCCCGTCGGCATCCAGCACCTCCACCATCAGCTGGCCTCGTCGGACATCAACGTTGACGAAGAGATGCCTGCCTTCGGGGACAAAGTCGCGGCTTTCGATCATCCCCGGAACATCCATCGCCCGCAGAGATGCCAGGCCGTCGATCCGCCAGGATGCGCGGGCGATGGATTGCTCCTTTGCGGGCGGCAGGCCCCCATGAGGCGTGGTTGCGGCGGTGTAATACATCCACATCTCGTCACCGACGATGACGGGAGTGTTGCAGAGGCCGAAAATGCTGCCGGCATCATACGGATGCGGCCCGAGAGGAATCACCGGACTGCGGTCGGAGCAGCGGTGCCAGTGACGCCCGTCGCGGCTGTGGACGAGTTGCACATCAATGATCCCGGCGGCGGACCGTTTGACGCCGTTGACCTCGTCGTTCCCAAACAAGGCCGATGGGGGTTCGACCCGGCGGAAATGCGTCGCAAAACCGAGCCACTGTCCGCCATAAGGGAACGCGGAGACATTGTAGAACTCCGAGTAGGTGCCGCCTTTGAGCTTTCGCGCTTCCCTGTGATCCACCTCATCCGCCACCACCACAGGGTGAGGCTCGGACCAGTGCTCCAAGTCCTTGCTGACCGAAAGAAAGACCTGACGAATGCCCACCACGCGCGGATCTCCCTGGCGCTTGTGAAACGCCAGGTATTCGCCCGTCGCGGGATCTTGTGACAAGGTGATGGTGTCACACCCAAGCAGGATCGGCTCCGGCTCGATCGTCCAGCGCAGGCCGTCGGCGGAATATGCCGCGTAATAAAGGCGATGGGTCTTGTCCCGATACCAGGACACGAGCTCAAACTTGTCCTTGAGCCTTTGCAGCCTGGCATCGTCCACGCCCGCGCTGTGGCTGCCGAGGGCCTTGTACCGTTTCCGCGCATCGTTCTCGAAGGGGTCGCGGATGATGCTCGGGCTGTGCAGTCCCAGATTGGTCCGGTTGTTCTTGCCCGCGATGTTGAGAATGGGACGCTCCCAGCGAACACCGTCCTTCGAGGTGGCGTAAAGCACATGGCCGGCGTCCGCATACCACATCTGGAAAGCGCCGGTCTTTTCATCGCGCAGCACCGTTCCGTAAATGTTGACTCGTCTGTCAGGGGTGCCGTCCTGCTCCGTCCATTCCCACGGCATCTCGGCCCTCAGCACAGGCTGCTCCAGCTTCTTCGGCGGGTGGACGACCCGTGTGATCCCCTGCTTCTGCCGGATCATCACGCTATCGACAAAGAGCTGCTTCTCTCCCTTGGGCAGGGAGGGAGCGGCCGGGCGTTTTGGTTGGTTGTTTTCCGCAAAGGATAGCGCCGGGAGCGGCGGCACGCAGCAGGCGATGCCTTCCGGAGTGCCGTCGGGGGCACTTCCTGCCGCCGGTAGAAGTGCGGCAGAGATTGCCGTTGACGCCGCCACATTAAGAGCGAGTAACACCATTCTCATTTTACTGAGTTCCAGAGCGCAAGCAAAAATGGGCCGCGCGTTTCGCCGGTGGTCGGCGATTGCATCTTCTCCGCCGCATGGACCGCGGCGGCGAGCTTGGCGGGGTCGAGGGTGCCCTGCTGGAATTGGCTGAAGCCTTGCTGCCATACCTCGCGCTCGGCCTCGGTGAGAGGATCGTTGGGGCGGGCGTCGTAGCCCGCGAAGAAACCTTTCGTGCCGAAGTATTGCGCGGCGGGAATCCAGTCGTCGTCGTCGCGCACGTCCACGTCATTGAAGAAGCTGATCATGACGTGGCTCATGGCGAGCGTGCGTAGAAGGCGGTCGGTGTCGAGTTGCGCGGGGGTGGTGTTGTTCCTCACCGCGAGCGCGGCGGCGAAACCGGCACTCTCGCCGGTTTGCATCCACACCGGCTCCAGGCGGATCGCGCCCCAGCCGACGTGCGACGCGGAGAGGGCCACGGGCACCAGGAGGTTGTCCAGTTCCTCCGGCAGCAGGCTGCGATACGGCACCTGCGCGGGCCGGGTTTCTTCGCCGAGGAAGAAGATGCCGTCCAGATTGGAGCCGGGCGCCTTGCGTGGCAGGCAGGCCACAGAATCCACGGGCCAGTCGGTGATGGCGATGCTGTCGGCGTGAATGGGGGTGCGCGCAATGCCGGGCGCGACCTTGTTGTCCTGCTCTTTGAAGACGTAGCGTCCGACTAGCCGGCGCGCCTCGCGGACATAGATCTCGTAGGGGGCGTGGTGGTTGTCGGGGAATTCGTCGGCGGCGAGCCCGTAGCCCGCGAATTTTTGGCGTTCGGCGGCGGGCGCATCGGGACCATTTTGCATCCACCAGAGGCGCATCCGCATCGCGTCGAGATATTGCCTCGAGATTCGCTCGCGCGTGGGCCAATCGCCGGCCGGATAGTCATTCTGGGGGCCGATCAGTCGTCCGCCATTCCAGGCGACCTTGTCGTTTGGGAGGTTAGGGACGAAGCCGCCGCTGGCGGCGGCCTTGGCGATGGCGACATCATAGTTGGCGGGCTTTTCCACCATGACCCGGTTCGCCGGGTCCCGGGTGAGTATGAGGCGGTAGTTGTAGGCCATCACCGAGCCGTCGGCCTCGCCGCTGTGCGGCCCCTCCACGATCTCACCGGTGGCGTGGCTGTTGTAGCGGATATTCAGGCGGCCCTCGTCGGCGTCCTTGGGGAATCCGCGCTGGCCCGGCTCCTTGTGGCGCTCCTTGGTGTAGATGACCCCGGCATGCGGCTCGTTGTATTGGCTGCGCGCCTCGCGGCCGATTTGAGTCGTCACGCCCGCGGCGGCCATGAGGTCGCCCTCATACATGGCGTCGGCAAAGACCCGGGCGCTGACTTTGGTTGCTCCGTCACCATGCGTGGGTTCGAGCGTGATGGACTTCAACAACGGGACCTCGCGGTCCGCGCGGGCGACGATATGCCCGAGCAGGACGGTCAGCCTTTTTTCACGCCCCACCATCTGATTGAATAGCATCTCGGCGATGCGCGGCTCGATTTTCGGGCGGTCGATGTGCGCGCGACTCGTTGCGCTGGGGAGTGAGGCGAGATGCTGCGGCGAGCCTTCGCCGTAGGTCCTGCGGTAGTATTCTGCGGCAGCGGTGCGCATCTCGGCATACAGGGGCGAGCGCAGGCCGTCATACGGGGCCTCCCAGCCGCCCGCGCCGCTGGTCATGAAGCCGCCAAGGTGCCGCGTATGATTCACCAGGAGCACGCTCAGCCCCTCGCGGGCCGCGCGCACCGCGCAGGCGATGCCGCCCGGCGTGCCGCCGATGACGACGAGGTCATACGTCTTCCCGTCCACGTCCTGTGCGTTTGCCGCCGATTTCAGCAGCATCGGTGGGGGGATCTTGGTGGGAACGGGCGCGCCGGTTCGGAACGGAAAACCCGCGTCGGCACGCGTGTTGCGCTCCGCCTTGGCCTCGGCCTCGGGCACGAGCTGCAGGCCGTCCACCACGACATGACCATTCGCGCCTGCATTGGAGATTTCGATGGAGCCGGACTTTCCCTTCGCAAACGCAAACACGCCGAGCGCGCGAGGGATCCCATCTTCCAGGCAGGGCAGGCGCTGGTTTAGAGGCACGGTCTTTTCGCCGTCGGCGGTTCGGATGGTGATGGTGGCGTTCGTGGCGCGATTGCTGGCGGCCACGTACAACAGGCGCACCTCGTAGCGGCCCGCCTCGGGAATCTCGGGGGTGAAGGTTGCGGTGGCGGGTTGCTTCTTCGTGCGGTTGTCGTGGCGGTAGTTGTCGCCCGCCAGCGGGTCGAGGCGCGTGCTGATCACCCAGGGGCCCGTGCAAGTCGCCGCGGCATCGTCCAGCACGAGCCCTGCGACTTTTGCCGCGGGGGCAGCGCGGGTCTGTTTTTCCGCCTTGTCGGTCTCCGCCAGGGTGAAGCGGGCGCTGACCACGGAATTCTGTTCGGGGCCTGGGCGATATTTGACGTAGGTCGTGGCGACGAGGGTTCCGCCGGGCAGCACCTCTAGGCCGGGGTAGCCGCAGTCGCTTCCTTTGTGGCTGTGCAGCAGCTTGATCTTATACTGGCCGCCTCGCCCTTCGACGATGTCCTCGTAGCGGCCCACCCAGGCGACGAAATGACTTTTCGTGGGGCTGGCGGCGCCCATGTCGCGGAAGCAGACGACGAGTCTGCCGTCTGGAGCGTAGGCGGCCTTGTGGCGGTCGCCATGCAGGCCGGGGGGCAGGTCCTTGAGCGGCGTCCAGGTGCGGCCCTCGTTATCGCTGGTGATGAAGTGGCCGGGCTCGGTGCGGACGTTCTCGCGCAGGAGGCAGAGGAGCTGCTTGCCGTCGGGTGAGCGGACCACCTCCGGCTCGCAGGGTTTCAGGTCGCCGTGGTCCACGAGAATGCGCCACGGGCTCCAGGTAAGCCCGCCATCGGTGGACTCGCTCTGCGCCACAACGTTGGACCTCGGGTCCTTGGTCTCGCCGGGGCGGCGGATGTTGGTGAGGCCGATGAGCTTCTTGCCGCCCTCCACCGGCACGATCGTGCAGAACGGCATCACGGAGGTGAGGCCGTTGCTTCGCATGGGGCCCCAGGTCTTGCCATCGTCGGTGGAGATGGATTGGTGCATGGCGCCGTCCGGTCCCTGTCCGGCGAAGACGAATAGGCGGGCGACGCCCTGCGGATCGATGAGGCGATAGATGGCGGGGCAATTCTTGACCGCGGTCCAATTCTCTGGGACGGGGAGCAGCTCGCTCCAGGTGAGTCCGCCGTCGTCGCTGCGCTTCATCGGGCCGCACGGCCCGCCGTGGTTGAGCGTCCAGACGCAGAACATCGTCTTGCCGTCCGGCATCAGCAGGGTGGTCGGGTGGCCCTGATAGACCTCTGGCGTGCCCCGGGCGATGACGACCTGGCGGGCGGTTTGCCGCGAGAGGTCCACCGTTGGCAACGGGCCCGCGATGGCGGAGGACGCCCAGATGAAGAGGAGGGTGAGGATCGGTTTCATGTCGGGGTCGCGGTCGAAATGCTGAACAAGCGGCAGTTGGTCATTTCAATTACGATTTGCAGCGGCCGGTCCGTCGGCGGCGTGGCATTTGATCGCCAGCGCGCGGTCCATCGAGTGGCGTCGGCGCGCAGCGGCTCGCAGTCTTCCAAGTCGCAGCCCGCGATGGCGCGACCGTCGGCTTCGAGCAAGGCCACGCGCAATTGGCCTCGGCTGGCATCGGCATTGATGATCAGCGATGGTGCGCCCAGCCACAAGGGTTTCGTCTCGACGCGGCCAAGCCCGGCGGCATCGAGCGAGACAAAACCGTGTCGGCGCCACTCGGCGTGGCCGATGCTCATGCGCTTGGGCGGAATCGGCCCGCCGTGGGTCGTGGTCATCGCCGTATAGTAAACCCACGTCGCCTCGCCGACATGCGCCGCGGTGCTGGAAACGCCGAGGATGGAGCCGCCATCAAAGGTCCCGGGCGCGCCGCGCGGGATCACGTTCAACCGCGGTTCCGGGCGCATCCACGCGCGGCCGTCGGCGCTCGTGGCAAGCTGGACATCGATCGGGCCGTCGTCGGGGCTTTGGCCGGGAGATGCCTCGTTCTTGGGCAGGCGCTTGGTGAGGCGAAAGATGGCGGGCAAACCGATGAACCCGGCGGCGTGCGGATACACCGACATGCTGTAGACCTCGGTGCGCTGGTCCGGGCCGTTGGCCCATGCGTCATCCTTCGCGTCGGGCGCGAAGACCAGCTCGGGCTCGCTCCATTCCTGAAAATCGCGGCTCCGCGCCAACCAGATCACGCGCCGGCCAAAACCCCGGACTTTGGCGGGGCGCTTGTGGAACGCCAGATACTCGTCTGTGGCCGGATGTTGCGTGAGCGTGATCGTATCCGAGTTTTGCAGCACGGGATTTTTCGGATAGGCGGTCCAGCGCAAGCCATCGGCGGAGAACGCGGCGTGATAGCCGCCGGATTTTGATCCGAGCAATTTGTAGCGCTTCGCCGGGTCGGGCTCGCGCGCGTCCAGCAGCACGCTGGGGCTGTGGATCTTGTGGACGATATTGTTCTCGGTCGAGTCCTTGAACGGGAGCAGGTCGAGCGACGGCTTTAGCCAATTCACGCCGTCTCGCGAGGTGGCATGCAAGACATAGTTGGGGAAGGACATATACCAAAGGCGCAACGGGCCGGCAGGTGCGTCGGCATACACCGAGCCATAAACATAGACGCGCTCACCCTCCCATGGACGATCGGCCTCGATCACGGGAGCCGTTCGCGTCTTGGCGGGATGCGTGGTTCGGACGACGCCCGCGCTTGAGGCGACCCCGCTGTCGTCGGCAAAGAGAAGCGGCAAATCCTGAAGTGCGGGGATGCGCGAGGCGGGCGGAACGGAGCCCGTTTTCGGCGGAACATCCGGCGGCAGCCTGGCCGGTTGGCTCCATTCGAGGACCTGGCCGTCTTTCGCCAAGCGCTCGCGCAACCTCGCGTAGTCCACTTGCTGCACGGGAACACGATCCTCCATGGCCTGGCAGGCGGCGGTGGCTGCGGATTGGCTGAGGCACATGAAGACGGGCTCCATGCGGATGCTGGCGAAGGCGGTGTGGCTGGCGGAGAGCGCGAAGGTGACGAAGAGGTTCTCGCATTCCTCGGGCCTTGGCACGATCGCGCCATAGCCGATGGGGTAGGGCGGGGCGCCGTCGCGTCCGGTGGCGATCTTGCCCTCGCGGGCGACGACGCCGTCCCTGGCGATGCGGCGGATCTCGTGGACGTCGGTGCCGTAGGAGCCCAGGCCGACGGAATTTGGGGCGATCTCTCTGCCGAAGGTGTGGTGTTCGGTCATCACGAGGCCGGAGACCATGCGGCGGCCCTGGCGGACGTAGATCTGGTGGGGCCAGCCGCCGTTGTCGGTGAACTCGTCCCTGGGGAGGCCGAAGCGCCGCATGTCCGCGCGCACCTTTTCGGGGACGCGCGGATCGGTGGCCAGGAAGTGCAGCAGCCCGCGGTGGTAGTCCTCGTGCTCTTTGGCGATCCTTTCGCGTTCCGCGTAAGTGGCCTCTGGCCACGCGTGCGAGGCTCCGGGGAGGTTGCCGCCGAAGGTGGCGGTGTTGAAGTCCCATTTGTCGTTCGGCAGCGGGTCGTGCTTCGAGAACCAGCGCAGGTCCATGTCGTCGCCGATGGCGAGGCAGGCCTCGATGAAACGAGAGACGATCTCGTAACGCTTCGGGTCGTAATCCGGCGGCGGCGCGATCGGGATCATGTTCGCCGGATTCGTGGTGAGGCAGAGCCGATAGCAGTAGGCCTGCACGCCGGGCGCGGGGTCTCCGGGCGTGCCGGGGTCGCCATCCTGGATCAATGGCAACAGCCCGCTCTTCGGGTCGCCTTTCGCGACATAGGGATCGAGCGGGAAATCGCGGTCCCAGACGCCCTGGCCGCCGGGCACGCGGCCATGCGGCCCCGGCTTAAGATGGTTGGTGCGGGGTCGGTATTTATCCGCGTAGTGGATGCCGTTCAAGAGCTCGCCATATTTCGCGTTGCCCTCGCGCATCAGGGTGTGGCTCACCCCGGCCCTCGCCATGAGATCGCCCTCGTAGGTGGCGTCGATGAACATCCTGGCGCGGAAGACCGTGCCGTCCTCCGTCACGATCCCCGTGATGCGCGCGCCGTCCTTGATCACCGAGGCCAACCGCGCCCCGAAATGGACCCCCGCGCCCGCCTCGCGCGCCATGTCGTTGAAGAGCTGCTCCGCCTTGTGCGGCTCGATGGCATAGGCCCCGCCGGTCGCCGGCCCGCCGCCCTTGCCCTCGAAGGGCCTGTCCCAGGCCAGCGCCGTGCCAACGGTCGCCGCCAGCCTCGTGAAGTACTCGCGCGCGATGCCCCCGACGCTGCGCGGGTCGCCGATGTCCACCGCGCTGAGGCCCCCGGCGGTCATGCCGCCGAGGTGGCGCCCCGGATCCGCGATCACCGCGCGCTTGCCCATTCGGGCCGCCTGCACGGCGGCGACGACACCGCCGGATGTGCCGCCGTAGACGCAGACGTCGGAGTCGATGGTCTCCGGCGCCTTTGCGCCGGCGGACGCGACGGCCAGCGAGGAGACGATGAGGACGAAAACATGCCCCAGGGTGGGCCGCTGTAGCCAATGTCGTCTGATGGCGAGGGTATCGCTCACGTGGTTTGCTCCTCGCGCTACCATAGGCCGGTCGGCGGCCTGGGGAAGCGCCCTTCAAGTGGTAAAAAAAGTAAACCAGTGGGCTCGGCGGCGGGCCCGTTGGCGGGCGGGGCTACGTGTCACGAGCGCGCGCCGGATTATTCGGGGGGAAGCTTCAGATCCGCCCGATGGGTCCCTTTGGACTGCGGTGGCAGAACCCCGCGAGGGGTGGCGACACCGCCTTGGGACCGCGCGGAGCGCGGGCGTTGGCCCTGGGGCGGGTTCCGGCTCCGCCGGACGCCAAAGCGGTGTCGCCGCTGCGCTCTGCCACCGCAGTCCAAAAAGGGGCCGCCTCCCCAAGCAACATGAAGTTTCTGGCTACCGGCGCAGCCCGGTGAGGAAGGCCTCGGCGATCCGCGAATGCTCCTTGAGTCGGTCGCCGAGTCTTTCCTTCATTTTCACCATCATGGCCATCCGCGGGTTGGCCTTGAAGAAATCCGCGTGCCGGTCCACGAAGCGCCAGTAGAGGGCGTCCCAGATGCGGCACCAGGGGCCCCTCCCGAAATCGCTCATCTTAAGCACGTAGGCCGACCCGCTGATATAGGGCTTGGTGGTCATGAGTCCGCCGTCGGCATGCTGGCTCATGCCGTAGACGTTGGGGACCATGACCCAGTCGTAGGCATCGATGAACATCTCCATGAACCAGCGATACACGGCGTCGGGACGGATCTCGCAGAGCAGCATGAAGTTGCCGAGGATCATGAGTCGTTCTATGTGATGGCAATAGCCGGTGCGGAGCACCCTCCGGATGACGTGATCGACGGGCTCGATGCCGGTGGTCGCGTCGTAGAACGCGGCGGGCATGTCGGCGCCGAATCCCCAGAAGTTGCGGGTGCGCTGCGCGCGCCCCCGCGTCAGGTACACGAGGCGCACGAACTCCCTCCAGCCCGTCACCTGACGGATAAAGCCCTCGAGGGAATTGAGAGGGACGCGCCCGGCCTGGCCGAGCGCGGCATCGACGACTTGGCGCGGCGAAAGGAGGCCGATGTTGAGCATCGGCGTCAGGACGGAGTGGAAGAGCGCGTCGTGCGACGTGCTCATCGCGTCCTCGTAATCCCCGAAGTGTGCCAGCCGCTCGCGCACGAAATCGCCGAGCCATGCCGCGGCGCCGGCGTGGTCGGTCGGGTAACCGAATTCCGCGTCGGATCCGATCGCGCCAGGGAAGCGCACCGCAACGTATCGCCTGGCCTCCCGGACGAAACTGTCTTCCTTCGGGCGCCGCGGGAACGGGATGTCGAGGTCCCGCGGCAGTCTCTTGCGGTTGGCCGGATCGAAACTCCACTGGCCGCCGGTCGGCTTGCCTCCCTTCTCGATGAGGATGCCGAGCCGCCTGCGCTGCGCGATGTAGAATTCGGTGAAGCGCAGGCGGTCCTTGCCCGCGGCAAAATCGCGTATCTCTGCGAACGGGGTCATAAAGTGGGGGTCGTCGAGCACCGTCGCCGCGATCCGATGCTGCTTCAAGGCCCCCGCCAACCGGCGCCCGAGCCAATCGTCGCACGGATCGACATAGCGCGCCGAGCGGATGCCGAGGGCATGCAGCGCGCGCGCGATCCCGGCCGTCTCGGCGATCTCCGTCGCCTCGATGTAATCCACCCGGAGGCCGCGCCCGCGGAGGTCGTGCGCGAGGCGTCGCATCGTCGCCCGATGCAGGATGAGTTTCTGGCGATGGAATCGGTATTGCGTGAAATGCAGCGGTTCCTCGACCAGGACCGCGCGCGACACCCCGTCCAGCGCGGGATGGCCCGCGTACAGCTGATGCGGGAAGATCAGGGCCGCGGATGGGTCCATGGGGTAGTCGGTGCTCGGCAAGAGTTCCTCCGTTGGTCTCGGGCGACCCCTCAAGTCTTGCCCATCCACTCGCGGTTTCCAGCCGCGAGGGAACCGCCGGCGCCCGCATCCCCAAGCGCCCACTTGTGTTATACCGGGGTGACGGTTTGTTTAGGGAGCCATGAATTGGGTTGTAGTCGCCTGGTCCGCCGCGGCCTCGGCGTGCCTGACGGTGGCGGCGATGCAGCTTGCCGTCTGGTGGAAGGATCGCGCGGCGTGGGCCCATTTGGCATTTTCGGTGTCGGCGGCCTCCGTGGCCGCGATCGCCGCCTGCGAGCTTGCGATGATGCGCGCGCCGACCATCGAGCAGTTCGCCGCGGCGGGGCGCTGGATCCATGTGCCTATCCTGTCCCTGAACGCCGGGATCGTCGCGTTCGTCTGGTTCTATTTCGGCACCGGGCGCGCATGGCTTGGCATCGCGTCGTGCGGGCTGCGCCTTGCGGGCCTGGTCCTGAATTTTCTCTGGGGCGAGAACCTGGAGTATCGCGCGATCGCATCGCTGCGGGACATGGAGTTCCTCGGCGGGCGCGTCTCCGTGATCGCCTCGGCCGAGCACAATCCCCTGGCCAGGGTGAGCGAGATCAGTTCGATGCTCGTGCTGTTGTTCGTGGCGGACGCGGCGCTCGCCCTATGGCGGCGGGGCGGGCGGGATGACCGCCGCCGCGCGGCGGTCGTGGGCGGGTCGATGGTCTTTTTCATCCTTGTGGCCGCGGGCCACGCCGCGCTGGTGCATGCCGGCGTGGTCCGGTCGCCGCTCATGGTGACCTTCGCCTTCCTCCCGATCTTGGCCGCGATGGGCCACGAGCTGAGCGAGGACCTGTTCCGGACCTTGCGCATCACCCGGGAGCTGGAAGCCAGCCAATTGGCGCTGCGCGAGAGCGAGAAGCGCATGGAGCTGGCGGCGGTGGCGACGGGGCTTGGGTTCTGGATCTGGGACATCCCCGGCGACGAGATCTGGGCGACGGACGAGGCGCGTGCGCTCTTTGGCTTCGGCCGGTCCGAGCGGGTGAACCTCGAGGCATTCCTTGAAAGGCTGCATCCGGAAGACCGGGAGGGGGTGCTCGTCTCGGTGGCAAAGGCGCTCGCCGGTGGCGGCGATTATGAGAACGAGCACCGGGTGGCGTCGTCCGGCGGCGGGCCGATGCGTTGGATCGCGGCGCGAGGGTCCGTCGAGTTCGATGGCGCGGGGAGGCCCGCGCGTATGCTTGGCGTCTCGCAGGACGTGACCCGGCAGAAGCAGGCGGAGCGCCAACTGGAGCAGCAGCGCAGCGAGCTGGCGCACATCTCCCGGGCGGTCGTGCTGGGCGAGCTATCGGGTTCCCTCGCCCACGAGCTCAACCAGCCGCTGGCGGCCATACTCAGCAACGCGCAGGCGGCCCAGAGGTTCCTCGACAAGGACCCGCCGGATCTCGCCGAGGTGCGGGAAATCCTCTCGGACATCGTGACCGAGGACCGCCGCGCGGGCGAGGTCATCCGGCGGCTCCGCACCCTGCTCAAGGGCGGCAAGCCGAGGCGGGAACCGTTGGCGATGGGGGAGGTGATCGAGGAGGTGCTCGCGCTGGCGCGCAGCGACCTGATCGGGCGCGGCGTGGCGGTGCATCGCGACTTCGCCGCGGGGCTGCCGCCGCTTTCCGGCGACCGGGTGCAACTGCAGCAGGTGCTGCTCAATCTCATCCTCAACGGGTGCGACGCCATGGCGGAGACGCCGCCCGCGGGGCGCGCGTTGACCATCGCCACGGCCCGGGATGGCGCCGCGGTGCGCGTGTCGGTGTCCGATCGTGGGTGCGGGCTCGCCGGCGACGACGCCGAGCGCATCTTCCAGCCTTTCTTCACGACAAAGAGCCACGGCCTCGGCATGGGCCTGGCCATCTGCCGCTCGATCGTCGCGGCGCACGGCGGCAGGATCTGGGCAGAACCCAATCCGGATCGCGGCGCGGTGTTCCACGTGGCCCTGCCGGTGTCGCGGGAGGTGGGGTTGTGAAAGATCGTTCCGGCATCGTCTTTTTGCTCGACGACGAGCCCGGCATGCTCAAGGCGCTCGAGCGGCTGTTGCGCGCCGAGGGGTTCGACGTCCGGCCGTTCGCCCGCGCCAGGGATTTTTTGGAGGCCTATCGACCGGGGGAGGACGGGTGCCTGGTGCTGGACGTGTCGATGCCGGAACTCGACGGCATGGAGTTGCACCGGCAGCTGGCGCAGGCGGGCATCTCGTTGCCGGTGGTGTTTCTCACCGGGCGAGGTGACATCCCCATGAGCGTTCGCGCCATGAAGGCCGGGGCGGTCGATTTCCTGACCAAGCCGGTGAACGACTCCGACCTGTTGCGCGCGGTGCGGGCCGCGCTCCGCGGGGCCGACGAGCGGCGGGCGGCCATCGCCGAGGCCGCGGTCCTGGGCGCGCGCTTCCAGCGACTCACGCCGCGCGAGCGCGAGGTGATGGGGGGCGTCGTCGCGGGAAAGCTCAACAAGCAGATTGCCGCGGACCTGGGCACCGGCGAGCAGAACGTCAAGGTCCATCGGGGCCGGGTGATGCGGAAGATGGGCGTCAGTTCGGTCGCCGACCTCGTGCGGGCGGCGCAGAAGCTGGCCGCGGCCGGGGGGCACTGACCCCGAATTCCGGCGGCGGGACGCATCGGTGTTCCGATCCGCGGACGGGTATTGCACCAAGGTGTAATGGCGGGGCGAGGCCGTGGGCGGCAGGCTTCGTGCGCGATGACAAAGTCCCTTCCGGTCGTGGCCACGCTTGACGACGAGGCGCCGATGCGCAAGGCGCTTGGCCGGCTCCTGCGGGCGAACGGCTTCGGGGTCGAGAGCTTTTCCGGGGGTGATGAATTTCTGGTGGAGGCGGCGAGGCATCCGCCGGACTGCCTGCTTGTCGATCTGCAGATGCCGGGCCTTGGCGGATTCGACGTGTTGTCGACCCTCGCGGGTTGGCCGGAGGCGCCCCCGGCCATCGTCATAACCGCCTTTGACGAGCCGGGGGCCTCCGAGCGCGCCCGCGCGCTCGGCGCCGTCGCGTATCTGCTCAAGCCGCTCGACGAGGAAACGCTCCTCGCGGCCGTGCGCGCGGCCATCGAGGGAAGCGGGGCGACCCGCCCCGCGCGCGCGCTGGCGGGCGCGCCCGACGGATGACTCAAACGGGGAGAATTGATATGACGACATCAGTCTTTGGGGAGATCGCGTTGGCCGCCTTGCTGGCCGCCGCCGCGGGCGCGCCGGCGGCGCCGAGGCCCAACATCGTCCACATCGTCGCCGATGATCTGGGCTGGAAGGACGTGGGTTTCAACGGGTGCGAGGATATCAAGACGCCGAACCTCGATGCGCTCGCCGCCGGCGGCGCGAAACTCGCGCAGTTCTACGTCCAGCCGATGTGCACGCCGACGCGCGCGGCCCTGATGACCGGCCGCTATCCCTTCCGCTACGGATTGCAGACGGCGGTCATCCCTTCCGTTTCCACCTATGGTCTGGACACCGCCGAGTGGCTGATGCCCCAGTGCCTCAAGGAGGCGGGTTACAGGACGGCGATCATCGGCAAGTGGCATCTCGGTCACGCCGACAAGAAGTATTGGCCGCGGCAGCGCGGCTTCGACTACCAATATGGTGCCATGATCGGCGAACTCGACTATTTCACCCACGAGGAGCATGGCGTGCTGGACTGGTTCCGGGACAACCAGCCGGTGAGGGAGGAGGGCTACACCACGACGCTCATCGGGAGGGACGCGGCGAGCCTGATCGAGGGGCACGATACCTCCGCGCCGCTCTATCTGTACCTCGCGTTCAACGCGCCCCACACCCCCTATCAGGCTCCGAAGGAATACGTGGATCGCTATCCCGGAATCGAGGATGCCACGCGGCGAACCTACGCCGGGATGGTGGCGTGCCTCGACGACGAGGTGGGCCGCGTCGTGGCGGCGCTCGAGAGCAGAAAGATGCGCGACAACACGCTGATCCTCTTCCACAGCGACAACGGCGGGACGCGCAACGCGATGTTCGCGGGCGTGATGGCCGACATGTCGAAGGTGAAGATCCCGTGCGACAACGGCCCGTATCGCGATGGCAAGGGGACGCTGTACGAGGGGGCCACCCGCGTCTGCGCGCTGGCCAACTGGCCGGGACACATCCGGCCCGGCGAGGTGGACGGCATCATCCACGCCGTCGACATCTATCCGACGCTCGCCGCCCTGGCCGGTGCCTCCACCGCCAAGTGCAGGCCTTTGGATGGCGTCGACGTCTGGGAGACGATCTCGCGCGGGGTGCCTTCGCCGCGCTCGGAGATCGTCTACAATATCGAGCCCTTCCGGGCCGCGGTGCGCCGGGACGACTGGAAGCTCGTCTGGCACACGCTCCTGCCGCCCGCGGTCGAGTTGTTCGACCTCGCGCGGGATCCGTCGGAGCGGCACAACCTCGCCGAGCGGCACCCCGACAAGGCGGCCGAGTTGCGGCGGCGCATCGAGGCGCTGGCGAAGGAAAGCGCCAAACCGCTGTTTTTGATCGATCAGTTCAAGGCCGTCATGAAGGGCTTGAAGGGAGAACCGATCCTGCCCATCGACGAGGATTACGCCGGGGTCGAGATGCCATGAAGCTGAAGAGACGGCGGTTGTGGATGTGCTCGCTCGGGCTTGCGCTCTGCGGGTGGGGGGCGCTATCGCGCGGTGCCGGGTTGGGCACCTACGAGAATGGCTCGCCCGACCAGGGCCGGGCGGCGGCCGGGCGCGCGGCGGCGGCGGAGGACGCATCGACGGCCTGGGGCAACCCCGCGGGCATGGTGCTGCTCCCGGAACCGGAGTACGTCTCCGGCGCCAACGCGATGTTTTTCGACGTGAAATTCGACCCGGACGGGCGGACCGATGTCGACGGCGGCGCGGGCGGCAACGCGGGCGGGTTTCTGCCGGCGCTGGGGAGTTTCTTCGTGCAGCCGATCAACGACCGCGTCGCCATCGGGACCAGCATGACCGGGCTGATGGGCGCGGGCCTTGGCTATGACGAGGATTGGGCCGGGCGCTACTACAGCCAGGAGTTCAGCCTGATGGCGGTGGGCTTCAGCCCGTCCGTCGCGTTCCGCGTTGCCGATTGGTTTTCCGTGGGCGCGACGGCGACGATCGGCTACGCGCGCGTCAGCGCCGAGACCATGCTGAACAACGGCGGCGACGTGGTGGGCGATACGCTCGCCGACACGATCGACAACCTGCAGGGCATGCTGGATGGACTGCCCGGCTGGGGAATCGGCTGGTTGCCGGGCGGCGGCCCGGGCGGCGGGATCTTCGATCGTGCCGGCGACGTCCGCGAGAAGATAACCGATCTGGCGGGGGCGCTGGAGCGCGCAGAGGATGTCGCTTCATCCGACGATAACTATGACGACGGGCTGGTCGAGTTCTCCGACGACGCGTGGGGGGTGGGCGCGAGCATTGGCGTGCTGGTGCGGCCGGGGCGGAACGTGCGCGTCGGCGTAGTCTACCGGAGCCCGATCGAGTTCACCTTCAAGGACACCCTGCGCGTGACCGGGCGGGGCGCCGTCATGGAGGCGCTGGCCGGCGCGCTGGACATCGAGCGCACCGACGTCGAGCTGACCCTGCGCGTGCCGCAGGAGGTCATGGCCAGCGCCGTCTGGGAGGTGTGCCCCGCGTTTGCGCTGATGGGCAACATCGGGTGGCAGAATTGGGAGGACGTGGGCGACATGAAGATCTCTGTGGATGCCGCGCGGGACGTGGAAACTTCGTCCGAGATCCCGATGCTCGACACGTGGCACTTCGCGGTGGGCACGCGCTTTCGGCCGTGCCGGAGGCGGGCCGCGTCGCTGGGTTGGGCATACGACACCTCCGCGCTCGAGCTCGATGCGCGCGGCCCGGCGCTGCCCGTGGATCGACACATCCGCTACTCGGCGGGCATCGAGTACGACTGGAAGGAGGACGTGACCCTCGGCCTCAATTACACGCTCCTCGACATGGGGCGCAATTCGCTCGACGTGCACAGCAATTCTCTCACCGGGCATGTGTCGGGCGCGTACGACAAAGCCTACGGGCATATCGTGGGCGTGAACCTGCGCTGGAGATTTTGAATTCCCGGCGTCGCGAGGGGCTAGCCATGAACGATCGATCGGGGGACTTTTCCATGGCCTTGGGCGGGCCGCTGTACCAGCTATATATACGGGCGGGTCTGGCGAGACCGCCGCTGGACCTGCTCGCGCGGCGGCTGGTGGCGATCCCGCTGTTCGCTTGGCTGCCGCTGGCGCTGCTCAGCCTGTGGGGCGGGGCGGCGTTCGGGGGTGTCGAGGTGCCATTTCTGAAAGACATCGAGGCGCACGTGCGCTTTCTGATCGCGTTGCCCCTGTTCATCGTGGCGGAGCCGATCGTGCACGTGCGGTTGCGGGCCGTGATCGCGCACTTCACGGAGGCGGGGATCGTGCCGGCGTCGGGCCGCGGCGCGTTCGACGGGATCCTGGATTCGGCGATCCGATGGCGGAATTCGATCGCGGTCGAGCTAGTTCTGGTGGCGCTGGCATTGACGGTGGGGCGGTCTGCGTGGCTGGCCGAGGGCGCGCTCAAGACGGCGACGTGGTACGCGCACCCGGGCGCGGGCGGAGTCGAGCTGACCGCGGCGGGGCAGTGGTACACCTGGGTGAGCGTGCCTTTCTTCCAGTTCATCACCTTTCGCTGGTTCTACCGGATGCTGGTGTGGGCCGGCGCGCTTTTCCGCATCGCGCGCATGGACCTCCGCCTGGTGCCGACGCACGCGGACCGGTCGGGTGGCCTCGGGTTCCTCGGCACCGCGGTGGAGGCCTTCGCCCCTCTGGTGACCGCGCAGGGCGCGCTGGTCGCCGGCCTCATCGCCAGCCAGGTCTTCTACGGGGGCAAGGCGGTCATGGATTTCAAGATCGAGATGATCGGCGCGCTCGTGCTCGCGATGGCGCAGGTGCTGCTGCCGTTGTGCGTCTTTCTGCCGAAGCTGGCGAAGTGCCGGCGCGACGGTCTCCACGCGTACGGGCGCCTGTGCAGCGAATACGTGGACCGCTTCGACCGGCGATGGATCCGGGGCCAGGGGCGCGAGGGGCAGGACTTGCTTGGGCACGGCGACATCGGGGCGCTGGCGGACATCGGCAGCGCCTATGATGCCGTGCGCGGCATGCGGTCATTTCCGTTTGGCAGGAAGGAGGTCGTCCAGCTCGCGGTGGCCGCGATGCTGCCGGTGGCGCCCCTGTTCCTGACCATGATGTCCCCGGCCGAATTGCTGAAAAAGATCATGGGCTTCCTGATGTGATGCCCGGGGGGATGCCGGGGGGAAGGTCTTGTCCGGTCGCCCGTCCGTCACTCACCCGTGCTGAGCCAGGGGAGATCGAATCGGGCGAACTGAATCTCATCCCAGTAACGCGTGCTGCCCTCGGGGCCGCGCTCGTAGACGAGGCCGATGGTGCCGTCTTCGAGGATGGCGATGTCCGAATAGGAGGAGGGGTGCGGCCAGATGGTTTTTCCTTGGGACCATGTCGCTCCCTCGTCGCAGCTGACGCGGACGGCCAGGTTGGTGCGACCGTACGGGTGTTTCTGTTCGCGGCGGGGGGAGGCGGGGCTGGAGAAGAGGAGGGGATTCTTGCCTGAGGCCGGGGTCCGGTCGAATCGCTCGACGGCCCCGTGGCAGCGGGGCGTGATGAGTTCTTCGGCGCGGCGCGCGGGTTCCCAGGTCTCGCCGCCGTCGCGGCTGCGTTTGAACACGATGTCGTGGTCGCCGATGTCGCCGGGGCCATCGTTGCGTTTCTCGGCGAAGGCCAGGAGGTCGCCGTTGGCCGCGCGGATGAGCGCGGGGATGCGGTAGTTGGGTTTGTTCTTGGGGGCGGCGGGGAAGATTGTGGTGGTTTCGAAGAGGGGGACGAATGGGGAGGTTGCTTTCTCCGGTGGTGTTTCGGTGGCGAGGGCGGCGCAAGCGATCAGGCCGATGACCCCGGCGGCCGCGCGCGCTAGCATTTGGTGGGCGCGCGCTCGTGGCAGGGGCCAAAGCCTCACGGCTTCGGCTACGCAATGATGGGCGGTCATTGCCCGGCGCTTCCATCGCTCAGCCACCCCAGCCCGAACCGGGCGACCGTCAGGCGACCGGTCTTGGTGATGCTGGTCCCATCGGTGGCGCCGCGCTCGTAGAAGCAGAGGACGGTGCCGTCTTTCGTCGCGGCGAGATCGCTGTAGCCGCTGAAGCCCTCCTCCAGCAGGCGGTTCATGGGCCAGGTGGCGCCGTCGTCGCGGCTCAATTTGACCGAGACGTCGATGCGGTCGCGGGATTTGCCTGGGGCCTCCTTGCCGTCCTTGCGGGAGAGGTTGTGGGGGTTGGCGAAGACGATGTGCCGGTCGTCGGCGCGGACGATGCTTCCCATGCAGATGGGCTCCAGGAGGGCGTCGTCGAAGCGGGGGGCGGACCAGCCGGTGGCGCCGTCTGGGCTGGTGGTGACGATGCGCCGGTGGGCATCGGACTCGCTGCGGGCGTTGAGCATCACGCGGCCATCGGACAATTCCACGGCGACGGTCTCGTTCGGGTAGCGGAAGGGGGGCGCGTCGGGGATGGCGATGTCGCCCCGGTGCCAAGATTTTCCGCCGTCGTCGCTGTAGATCGTGGCGGTGACCGAGGGCCGGTGGGCGTGGCCGCCGGTGCCGAGGGACATCCAGATGGGAACGACCAGGCGGCCCTTGCGCGCGCCCCGCTGCAACTGGATGCCGTGCGCCGGGCCGGTGGCGATCACCTTCCAGTCGTACCCGGGACGGAACTTCTCGAACGCCGCGGTGATCTCGACGGGCTGGGACCACGTCGCGCCCTCGTCATCGCTGCGCATGTAGAAGCAGCGCATGTACTCGAGGCAGTAGAGGAAGTGCACGGCGCCGGTTTCCATGTCGGCGATGGCGACGGGATTGTTCGCGGTGTTGTCGCCGGGTTTGTCCAATTTCTGTGCCGCCGCGACGGGATTGACGGGTTCCTCGCCCTCGACATGGACGACCGTCTGCCGGGGGGCCCAGGTGCGCCCACCGTCCTCGCTGCGGCGCATGAGGATGTCGATCGGCCCCCAGTCGCCCCGGTCGCTCTTGCGCGCCTCGCAGTACGCGAGGGCGGTGCCCTTCGCGGTGACGACGATGCCCGGGATCCGATACAGGGCGTAGCCCCCCTGACCCGCCTCGAACAGATCGATCTTCTCGATGTCGTCGGCGGCTGCCGTGATGGCGGTGGCGAGGGTGATGGCGGCGGCGGTGGCGAGGAGGGGTCGTTGCATGGTGTATCTCCTGGCGCGAACATAGCGCATGCGGGGCGCTTCGGCCGTCTCCTTCATCTGGTAAAATAAATGGACCAGTGCCCGGGGCATCGCGCGCCGTGGGGCGCGGGCCCGGGCCTCTCACGGCAGGAGGACGGTGGTCAGCGTGAGCCAGCCATCGGCGTCTTTGTCCTGGGTCTTGTTTGCGAAGCGGACCGGGTGGCCGCCGGGCATGGGGTTGGCGCCGCGCACGGTCAGGGTGCGGGTCCCCGGGGCCATGCCGCGGACATCGAGGGTCTCGGACCACTGTCTGGCGGGGTCGCCGGGCAGGATGCCGGTGAGCTTGCCTTTTCCAGGCCAGGACCTCTCGATCCGGCCCCCCGCGGCGATTAGCGCATATTCCACGGTCCAGTCGTGATAGAAGGGTGCCACGCCGCGGTTCTCGACCTCGGTGGTCACGCGGAGGGCGGAGTCCGCGATGTCGGCCGTGACGGAACGGATGTGGAACTCGTAGCCCATTTTGCGGACTTGATCCATGGCGCGGGAGAGGCGGGGTTCTTGGGCTCTGGCCTTGAACATGCCCGAGTCCATGAGCCACGTGGCATGGGTGGCGCGGACGCACGCGGCGAAATCCTGCACCTGACGGGAGGCGGGATTCTCGTCGAAGACGATGCCCCACGCCTCGGGGCGGATCTCGCCGCCGATGGGGAAATGTTTCCAGGTGTCGGCCAGGGCGGGACCGCCGCGGTTCATCTTGGCCATGAAGAACCAGGCGTCGCCCTTTTTTCCGGTATCCAGCGTGGCCCAAGCGAAGCTGTCGTCATGGTAGCCGAAGGGTCTGCCGACGGTGGGGGCGTAGGACGGGTCGCCCTGGGCGGCGGGATAGCGCAGGAGGATCGGGGTCTCTTTGAAGGCGGCCGCGTAGGCGTCGAGGACCTCCGCCTGCACGTCCTTTGGGGCCCAGAGGTCGTTGCGCGGGTGGGTGTGCCATTCGCCCCAGGTGCCGAGGAGGCCCGCGGTGATAAAGCCGACCCTCGGGTCACCGTCGTATCTCGCGCCGAGCGCGGCGATGAAACCCCGGAGGCACGCGCGGAGGTTTGGGTCGGCGTAGTCCGGTGTCTCAACCTCTTTGGGCGGGAAGGGGTGCGTGTTGGTGTTTTCGTACCTGTGGACCTTGAGCCCGCGCCCCAGCAGATACTCCGGGATGACATGGGATTTGCCGGGGTACTCGAGGAAGAACCGGAAGATGGCTTGGTGGCCGCGGGCGGCGATCCCCGACAGCAGAGCATCGAGGGCGCTCCAGTCGTGTACCCCGTCGCCTTGCACCACGGAAGAGAGCGGCAGGTAGCCGAACTCCATGCTGTGCGGGAACACGCCGGCGCGGTCGCCGGCGTACGGGACCAGTCCCTTGAGCGGGTTATCCACCGCCGCCGGTGCATACTCCAGCGCGGTGGTCTGGGCGCCCGTGGCGGCCCGTGGCGCGAGCGCGGCAAACAGCGCCGCGGCGGCTGGGAGGAAGGAGATCCATGCGGGCATGGGATGAGGGTAGCGGTGTCGGGTTCGGAGTCGAGCCGGTCTCCGGCGCCGCGGCCGGAGGCGACGGTGGGGCAAATTGATTTGACCGTCGCGGGGCGGGGCCGACCATGTTGCCGGATGTTGGCGATCCCCGACCGGCGGCCATTGGCGGCTCTCGTGGCCCAGGCTTTGCGCGAGGCGTTGCGCGGGGGCGAGTGGTCTGGCTGGCTGCCCGGGGAGAGGGCGTTGTGCGAGCGGCTGGGGGTGAGTCGGCCGACGCTGCGGCTGGCGCTGGGGGAGTTGCAGCGCGAGGGGTGGGTGGCGGTGGCGCAGGGGCGGCGGAGGCGGATCTTGCGCGGGGGTAGCGGGGGGCGACGCCGGGCGGTGGCCATGCTCGTGCCCGAGCCGTTGTTGGGGTTGCCGGCGCAGGTGATCTTCTGGGTCGATCGGTTGAGGGAGCGGCTGGACGCGGCCGGTTGGGAGATGGAGATCCACTGCGACCGCGGCTGTTATTCGGGGCGTCCGGAGCGGGCGCTGGAGCGGCGGGTGGGTTCGGCGAACGCGGGGGCATGGCTTCTGCTGCGGGCGACGGCGCGGGTGCAGCGATGGTTTGGGCGGCGCGGGGTGGCGTGCGTCCTATCGGGGACATGTCACGGGGGGATCGATCTTCCGGCGGTGGACGTGGATCTCCGGGCGGTGTGCCGGCATGCGGCGGGACTCTTGCTGGGGCGGGGCCATCGTCGGATCGGGCTGGTGATCCATCGTGGGGGGCAGGCGGGGGACGTGGCGAGCGAGGGGGGGGTCGTGGAGGCATTCCGCGCGCGGCGCGATGCGGGGGCGATGCCGGTGGTGGCGCGGCACGATGGCTCGGCCGCCGGAGTGAGGCGATGCATCGAGGGGCTGGTCCGTCGGGCGGATCGGCCGACGGCGATGATCGTGGCGCGTTCGGGGCCGGCGCTGCTGGCCCTCACGCACCTGCAGCGGCTCGGATTTCGCGTGCCGCGGGACATCTCCCTGATCGCCCGCGATGACGATCCGTTCCTCGACCACACGTCGCCGCAACTGACGCGCTATCGCTACGATCCCGAGATCCACGCGCGACGGCTGTTCCGGCTGCTTCTGGAGACCGCGGCGGGGCGCCCGGGGCGGCAGGTCTATGGGATGGCGCGGCTGGTTCCCGGCGAGACCGTGGCGCCAGCGGGGAGGATGCGTCCGGGGCTTTCGAGCTAGATCCCGTGCCCCGCGCGGGGGGCACCACCGGGGGTGAAAATGTAGGGCGCGAAATCCCTTTCGCGCCACGGGCAACCGGCAGGGCCCTCGTGGCGCGGATGGGAATCCGCGCCCTACAGGCCGATCCCGTGGCCGATTTTCGAGTCAGCGGTCTGGCCGGTCGGGTTCGCGGCCGCGCCACTTCCAGAGGATGGGGATGCCATCGAGGCGGAAGGCGGCCCGGACCTTGTTCTCGAGGAAGGCGAGCCAGGAATCGACCAGGAGCCTCCGGTCGTTGCAGAACGCGATGAAGCGCGGCGGGTTCCAGGAGCCGGGCTCTTGATGGGCGGTGGCGTAGTAGATGCGGAAGGCGCGGCCGTGGCGGGTGGGTGGCGGCTGCTTTGCGAGGGCGTCCTGGACGACCTGGTTGAGGGCGGGTGTCGGGATGGGGGTGGCCAACGTCTTGGCGGTTTGCCCCACCGATGACAGCAGCGCCGGGATGCCGGAGCCGGTGTGGGCGCTGACGAAGACCAAGGGCGCGTGCCCCATGAAGAAGAGCCCGCGCCGCACGGCGTCCTCGAAGCGCCGTTTGAAAGGGAGGTCGCGCACGGCCTGGGCGTGCCGGGGCGGTTGCCAGCGCCCCGCCTCGGGCAGATCCCACTTGTTGACGGCGATGACGAGCGGTTTCTGCGATTCCTGGATGATGCCGGCGATTTTCCGATCCTGTTCGAGGACGCCCTCGGTGGCATCGACGATGAGGACGCAGAGGTCGGCGCGATGGATGGCGTGGACCGAGCGGGCGGTCATCCGGGCCTCGAGGGTGTCCTTGAGGCGGGTCCGCTTGCGCATGCCTGCGGTATCGACCACGAGCATGCTGGCCCCGCCGGGGCCGCGGGTCTCCGTCATGGGGATCTCGACGGCGTCGCGGGTCGTGCCCGGGATTTCCGAGACCAGCGCGCGGTCCGAGCCGAGGAGGCGGTTGATCAGGGAGGACTTGCCGACGTTGGGGCGACCGACGATGGCCCACCGGAGGGGTCGGGCCGAGCCCGCCGGCGCCGATGGGGCGGCCGTTTCGGGGGCCGCGCCCAAGAGGGCCTCCGTGAGTTCGCGAAGGCCGTGCCCGTGTGCCGCCGACACGCGGATCGCCTCGCCAAAGCCGAGCCGGCAGAACTCGTGATCGAGATAAAGGCCCGAGGTCTCGTCGGCCTTGTTGGCCGCGATGACGATCGGCTTGCTGGCGCGCCGCAGGGCCCGGGCGAGCGAGGCATCCAGGGGGTGGAGGCCCTCGCGGGCATCGACGACCCACAGGAGCACGTCGGCGGCGGCCATGGCGAACTCGGCCTCCCGACGCACCATGGCGTCGAGCGCGCCGCCCTCGGGCGAGCCGATGCCCCCGGTGTCCACGAGGGTCACCGCCCTCCCCCGCCAGCGGCACTGCGTCGCCAGGGTGTCCCGCGTCACGCCCGGCCTATCGTGCACCAGCGCCACGTCTCTCCGGACCAGCCGGTTGAAGAGCAGGGATTTCCCCACATTGGGGCGACCCACGACGGCGATAGTCACCATGGGCCTCGGTTAGCGCCGGATCTCCCCGACGTCGATAGAGTATCGCTGCATTTTCTTGTACAGCGTGGTGCGGCTGACGCCGAGGTGCGCCGCGGCGCGCAGGACGTTGCCCCGAAACTCGCGGAGCGTCCTGGCGATGAGTTTCTGTTCGTGGCGCGCGAGCGCCTCAAAGAGGCGGCCGCCCTCGGGGTTGGCGCGGCTGCGGGGCATCCACTCGCCGGCCTCTTCCTCATCCTCCGGGACATCTTCAGGTGGGCCGGCGGGGCGAGGCGCCGGCCGGGTGATCCCCGGCGGCGCGGGCGGTGCGGCGGCCGCGCCCTCGGGGTTGGCGATGTGCGGCGGCAGGATCGAGACATCGATGGTCCTGTCGGCGCAAAGGATCACGGAGCGTTCCACCACGTTGCGCAACTCGCGCACGTTGCCGGGCCACTTGTAGCGGGTGAGGGCCACCAGCGCGGCGGGGGCGAACCCGTCGATATCCTTGAGGTATTGCGCGCGGAATTGCTGCAGGAACTCCATCGCCAGGAGGGGGATGTCGGAGGTCCGTTCCCGGAGCGGGGGGATCTCGATGACGCCGGTGTTGAGCCGATGGAAGAGGTCCTCGCGGAAGCCGCCCTCGGCGACGCATTCGCGCAAGGGCCGGTTGCTGGCGGCCACGAGGCGGACGTCGACCCGGATCTCGCGGTTGCCCCCGATGCGCTCGAAGGTGCGGTTCTGCAGCACGCGCAAGAGCTTGGACTGGACCTCGAGGGACATGTTGGCGATCTCGTCGAGAAACAGCGTGCCGCCGTTGGCGCGCTCGAATCGCCCGAGGTGCAGGCTGACCGCGCCGGTGAACGCGCCCTTCTCGTGGCCGAAGAGCTCGCTCTCCAGCAGTTCTTTCGAGAGCGTCGAGCAGTCCAGCACCACGAACGGCTTGGCCGCGCGGGCGGAGAGGTTGTGAATCGCGTGGGCGACCAGCTCCTTGCCGACGCCGGTCTCCCCTGCGATGACGATATTGGCCGGGGTGGGCGCCCAGAGACGGATCTGCTCGAACACCTTGAGGGTGGCCGGATGCGCCCCGACGATGTCGCCGAGGCGGCCCTTCGGCGGCGGTGACGCCGTGGGCGAGGGGCGCAGGATGGTTCTCCGGCGAGCGGCGGGTTCTCCGGGGGTGGTCATGACGTGCTCACCACAGGCGCAGCCAGGCGGGCGCCCAGTCTTGGCTTCCGATGATCATGTACAAGACCATGAGGATCGTGAGCGCGACTAGGGCGATCAACCAGGTGGGCGTGCCGCCGCGCGGGCCGGTCCGCGGCCGGTGCTTGGTCCTCGCGATCCGATCATAAGAGATGGGGCCGCTCATGGAGGGGGCCTGAGGGGCCATGGGGGGAGCGGCCTTGGGCGTGGGAGGCGCCAGCATGGGGCGCGTCACGCCGGTGGCCGCTGGCGGCACCGAGGACTGGCCGACGGGCCGCGGGGTGACGGGCCCAGATTCCGCCGAGAGCCGGGGCCGTTTGAGCGCGATCTCGAAACGGATCAGCGCCGTCCCGATGCGCACGATGTCGTTGACCTCGATCTGAACCTCGGTGATGGGGTGGCCATTGACGAAGGTGCCGTTGGAGGAGTTGAGGTCGCGGACCGTGACCCTGCCATTGGCCAGGAGGAAGACGCAGTGCCTGCCGGAGACGCTGGGCTCGCGGAGGATGATCTCGTTGGTTGGCGCGCGGCCCAGGTACGATGCCGGGAGGTTGAGGTCGAAGGTGCGGCCCTCGATATTCTCGCCGTAGATCAGCAGCCTGCCGACTTGCGTGTTGGGGTCGATCCGCGTGCCCGCGGTGGGTGCGGGCGTCTCGGGTGCCGCCAGGGATTCAAAACCCGGCGGCGCCTCGGTCGGCACCGACGATCGCTGCAGCCTGTGGCTCGCGTCGAGCATCTGGTCCCACGTCGCCTTGAGGGTGCGCTGGGGCGGGGACGCGCCGTCGCGGAACGAGAAGTCGCCGGGCGGCCATGAGAGGATGTCGGCGGCGGCCGGTTCGCCGGTGAAGTCGTCCAGCTGGGCGTGGGTGACCTCGCCCTTGTCCAGATAGATGAAGCCGCTGCGCCCCTCGCAGTCGAAACGCATCTCTCCGGAGCGACGGCTCAGGCAGCACATCTGCAGGATGTCGCAGGGCGGAAAATTGCGGATCTTCTCGAAGAAGTTCTTCTGGATCGCGGGGCTGGAGTCGGTCGGGAACACGGTGGGGCGGCGGCGTATGGGTTTGTCGTCCTAGGGTTTCTAGTTGCGCTTTACGGGTAAAACACCTACAGTATGTTCGAGCCGGTTGACACGGCAACCGCTCAAGTGGTTCCTAGCATGGGTCTTCTAGATCGTTTGTTCAAGTCCAAGCGTCCTGGCGAGGACGAGGTGGCGCCGGCGGTCCCTGCGCCCCCTCGGCCGGGTCCGGGTTCCGTTCAACCGGCGGCGAGCGAGCCGCCGATGCCTTCGATGCCGGCCCCGACCATGCTGATACGCCCGAAGGGTCCGGGGATGACCACGGGCGGTGTGCCTGGAGGGGTGGGGGGCATGCCCAAGGTTCCCGCGTCCGTGCCCCAAGGGGCGTCGGGAGGGACCCACGGGGCATTGGGGGTGCCAGTGCAGATCACCCAACGGATCTCGCTGCGGCCGGGGGCCGCGGGTGGGCCGCCGGGAGCGCCCCCCTCCAAGCCCAAGAAGGAGACCCAGCGTTTTGCGTTGGCCCCGGCCCCGACGCAGCAGGTGGCCGCCGAGGCGGCTTCTGAGGCCGGCGACCGGCAGCGGTTGATCTTGCCGCTGGGCATGGTGCTGCGGAGCCTGCCGCCGGAAGTGCTCAGCACGGATCTGGGACAGTTGCTGGCGCGCCCGGTGGTGGCGGGTGGGACGGTTTCGGTGCCGATGGATCAGGTCCTGCGGCAATTGCCGACCGGGGTGGTGCAATTCACGTTTGACGTGCTGCAGCCGCAGATTCCGGCCGAGATGCTGCAACCCGCCGACCAGCTGGCGACGCACTGGGACCGGCCGGTGCGCCTGCCGCTCGGGGAGGTGGTCAGCAGGATCCCGGCGGAGGCGATGGGGGTTCGCGGGCCCGTGGCGGATCAGCCCTCGGAGTTTGAATCGATCGATGCCCCATTTCGCGTGCGGCCATCGGGGCCGCGGGGCCGTCGCACATCGCGGTTGAGCGCCCCGGTCGAGGAACCGGTTGCCGCGGCGGTGGCGCAAGAGGCACCGCCGCCATCGCCGCCGGCGATGCCCGCGCCGGAACCGAGCGGGGCCGCCGCTTTCGATTTCGAAGGATTTCAGCCATTTCGCAAGGCGGCGGCGCCCGCGGAACCCGGGCCGGTGGCCGGTGTTGGGGTGGCCGACGTGGGGCTCGCGAGCGAGATGCCCTTTCCCGGGGGAGGCGTGCCCGAGGAGGCCCGGCCATCGAAGGCGGCCCTGCCAGATTTGGGAATCACGGCGGTCCAGAAGGCGCCCACGATGGGGATCACGGGGCAGATTTCGCTCGATGATGTGGATCAGGATGCGGAGATCCAGCGCGAGCCCACCCAACGGCTGGGCAAACCGCCGCCGGGGTTGATTGCCGTGCGACCGCCGGCGACCAGTTCCCTGCCATTTGTTGAGCATGAGGAAGCGGCGGCGCCCGGCGTTCCGGAGGCCGTGGCATCGCCCGTGGAGGCGATGGCTTCCGAGCCTGCGGGCGTGGGCGGGCCGGGGGCGCTTGGGGGAGGGCTTTCGGCGCTGGCTTCTTTGGCGGCCATGGCCGACAGCGGCCCGATCGAGGAGGAGGAGACGATCCCTGCGGTTCCAGAGACCAAGGCCGCGGAAGCCGCGCCCGAGGTGGGTCCGTCTGGCGGCGAGGGTGCCTGGTGGCAGGCCGCGCCAGGGGGGGCACCCGAAGCGAGGGAGGAACGCCCGGCCGAAGGGGAGCCGAAGCAGGGTTCTTTGGCCGATCTGGCGACGCAGTGGCTCGCGATGCAGCAGGACATGCCATTCGAAGGGGAGGGCCCCGCTGCCGCGGCGGCGCCCCCGAGGGCCGAGATCCCGGAACCCAAGCCCGCTTTGCCGGACGTCAAGGTCCCATCGGCCGCAGTGGCGCCCGTGGAACCGCCGGCGGTCAAGGAAGCCAAGAATTGGTGGGAGATGCCGCTGGGCGAGCCGGGGTTGGGCGATGAGTTTGTGGTGGCGTCGAAAGAGCCGGAAGCCGCCGAACCGCCCGCGGCCGAGGTGCCCGGGCGGGTCGAGGCAGGACCGTCTGCGGTGGAGCCCCCGGCACCGATTTTTGCCGAGAAGGCATTGCTGACGCCAGGGGCGGCACCGGGGTTTGTACCGCCACCCAGCGCGGTGGTCCCCGACATCCTGCGAAAAGGGGATGGCCCGCCGCGGGGGCCGTCTGCGCCCCCGGTGCCGGCGATCGCCAAGAAACCGCAACCTCTGGTGTCGGCCCCGATGGCGGCCGCGCCCCCGGGCGGTGCGCCCATATTGCCGTTGACGCCCAAGGGACCACGGAAACCACCCCAGCCGCCGAAGGTCGCCCCGGTTCCGCCCCCCGAGCCAGAACCAATCCCCGAGGCCGAACTCGAGCCGGAGGTTCCCGGATTTGTCATGGAGCCGGCACCGCCGCCCGCCCCCATCCGACCCAGGCCGAGCCCTCCCCCGGTCCAGCGCAAACCCGTGGCGCTGCCATCCGCAGGACGCATCGGCGCGCAGGGCCGTCCCAAGGGGGCCGCCCCAGTGGCGCAGCCCAAGCGCGAGACGGAGATCGTCGGCGCGCCGCGGCAGCGCTCGCCCCTTCCGGTGCCCAAGATGCGCGCGGATCGCCTCTCGGGACTCTTGCGCGCGGCGTCTTCGTGGAAACCGCCCGGTGCCGCCGTCACCTCGCGACCCATCAATCCCCGCAGGATTCTCTCCCGCTGGCTGGGTCTCGAGGTCGAGAGGGAGATACCCATCCACCAGGTGCCCGCCCTGCTCGTCAACAGTCCCCACGTCAAGGGTGCGGCCATCGTCGACGAGGAGGGCCTCGCCCTCACCAGCCAGCTGCCCGAGGGTGTCTCGGAGCAGGCCGTCGGCGCGCTATCGTCCAGGCTGTTCAATCAGCTTAAGACGGCCGCCACCGAAGTCGGTTCCCAGTTCGCCAACCAGGCCATCATGACCCTGGGCCGCTGGACCGTTCAGATCACTTACGAGAAACCCTTCTATCTCGTCACCCTCCATGATAGCCCGCACTTCCCCCCCGCCGTCGCGCGCCGGATGCGCAAGATTGCCGGCGCCCTGGTCCGCCAAGAATTCGGCGGCTGACGAACGGCGAAAAGTGTTGGAATCCTCAAATTTCCTGTGCACATTGGGGCTGAGCCGGCACGCGATAGGTGTCGTCCAGCGGCGCATATGGCCTATATAAACTACGCCCAGCGCGAGATTCAGCTGAAGGTCGTCTTTTACGGTTGTGGCTTCTGTGGCAAGACGACGAATCTTCAGGCCATCCACCATTCCCTGGACCCCCAGCAAAAGAGCGACCTGGTCTCCCTCGCAACCAGCGGCGACCGGACCCTCTTTTTTGATTTCATGTCGCTCAAGACGCCGACGCTGAACAACTTCACCGTCCGCTTCCAGCTCTACACCGTCCCCGGGCAGCAGATCTACACGAGCACCCGGCAGCTGGTATTGCGCGGGGCCGACGGGATCGTGTTTGTCGTGGATTCCGGGTGGGACCGGATGCCGGAGAACGTGGAATCGTTCCAGGACCTCCAGGAGAACCTCCTGGTGAATAATCTCTCCCTGGCCCAGATCCCCTACGTGATCCAATACAACAAGAGGGATCTCCCGGAAGCGGCGACGGTCGACTATCTGGAGTACGCGTTCAACAATCGGGCGATCCGCGCGCCATCGTTCGAGGCGGTGGCCTCGCGAGGCGAGGGCGTTGTCGAGACCCTCAACGCGATCGCGAAGTTGCTGATGATCAAGTATTCCAAGACATCCCAGGCGGGCATGGCGCCCGCCCGGGCACAGTGAGGCCGGCCATGGATCCATTTGCCAATGTCCCTCCCTCGGCTGGCGCGGCCGAGGTCAAGGCGCTTCAGGGAGCCCTCCAGGGGTTTCTCGAGGCGACCAGCGCGCACTGGGTGGCGCTGTGTGACCGCGCGGGGAACCTCCTGTTCCACGAGGGGAAGGATCCGGGCAGCGACGTGGCGATCCTGTGCGCGCTGGCGGCGGGCTCCTTTGCGGCATCGCGGGAGCTGGCGAGGCGGCTGGGCACCAGCGAGTTCGCGGAACAGGTGCACGAGGGCGAGGGGCTGCGGATCCTGCTCCACTCGCTGGATGCCGAGACCCTGCTGGTCGTGGTATTCCAGCACTCCACCTCCATCGGCCTGGTCCGCTATTATGCCGCCAAGCTCGCCAATGAGGTGACCGGCATGGTCGAGGAGATCGCGCGCGCGGGCGCGATCGCCTTCGGCCAGTTGCCGCCCCTCGATCTCGATCCGGCCCGGCCGCTGCTGTCGTAGGGGGGCCATGGCGGGCGTGGCGCGGTTCCTTCTGGCCATCCCGGCCTACAACGAGGGGCAGAGGCTTGGTCCCTATCTGGACCAGCTGTTGCCCGCGCTGGGGCAGGCGGCGCTCGGGGTCGACGTGTTGGTGGTGGATGACGGGAGTCGTCCCGAGGAAGCGGGGGCCATGCGGCGTGCCGTGGATGGGATGCGGGAGCGCCATCCCTTCCTGAGGCCGATGCTGCGGGTGGAACCGAATCAGGGGAAGGGCGGCGCGGTGTACGCCGCGTGGAGGCAGGAGCGCGAGGCGAGCTGGCTCGCTTTCGTGGATGCGGATGGCGCCATTCCCCCGGCGGAGGTGGTGCGGCTGGTGCGGCTGGTGGCGGATTCGGGAGACCCCGGCCTCTGCGCCATGGCGGCGCGGGTCAAGATGCTGGGGAGGGATGTCCGCCGGCATCTCCACCGGCACCTGATCGGGCGGGTCTTCGCCACCCTGGTGCACCTGCTCACCGGCACGGGCGCCTACGACACCCAGTGCGGGTTCAAGATCGTGCCCCGCGAGCGGTTCGCGCGGCTCGGCCCCCGCCTGCGGGAGACCCGGTACTGCTTCGACGTGGAACTGATCTGCCACCTGGAGCGCGATGGGGCGAGGATCGTCGAGGTGCCCATCGACTGGTACGACAAACCCGGCAGCAAGGTGCGCCTCGGGCGCGACTCGCTCGATATGGCGCTGGCCCTGCTCAGGATCCGGCGGCGGTTGAAAGAGGCACAAGCTGGTGGCGCCCGAAGGGTTTAACGAGGATGTCTGCCATGCATGCCGCAAGAAAACAGCAGTTTTCGGATGCGATCATGCGCCAATGGGGACTCGGTGTGGCGATCGCTGCGGTCGGGATCATCCGTTTGCTATTGTGCATCCAGTTGCCGAATGCGTCGAGCGATCTGCTCCGCAACATGCTGTGGGGGCTTCACCTCAATTGCGGAGGGATCGCATGTGCGGCAAAACCACTCGTCGCGCTGGATCCGACATTGGCGGACCTGCCGTTCGCGGAGAATCCATACAATTATCCGCCAGTTGCGATGGCCTTCTTCTGCGGTTGTGCTGCCCTGCGGCCGTGCCTGCTTCTGCCCAAGCTGGTCCTGACCGTAATAGAGGCCGTTAACGCGCTCCTGCTGGCGCGCATCGCCGGGCGCAAATGGATCGGTGTCCTGTATTGGGCGGCCCCTCTGTCCATTTGGGCCGCGTCTCGGGAGGGGCAGTTTGAGCCCATCCAAAATCTTTTCGTGCTCCTGTCGGTCGCTGCCTTCCGGCGCCATCCGGCCCTCGCCTTCGGCTTGGCTGGACTCGCCGCGCAGACGAAGGTCCTTGGTGGCGCCATTCTTATCTATATGATATGGGAGATTCTTCGGACGTGGCCCCGATTCGTGCCAGCCTGTTTTGCGGCCCTGGCGGTCAGTTTCCTGCCATGTCTGGTGGCGCAGATTCATTACCCGAGCATTCAGCAGATCGCTACGTACACAACCGAGGTGCGGCAAAATCCCGTGTACTGGATTTTCTCGGACGCCTCCCTCCACGGAGTCTACAGGCCTACTTGGGTTGCGTATTCTCAAGCCATCTCGTGGGCATTGCTCGGCCTGATGGTCTGGGAGCATCGAGGCGGGTTGCCTGCCTGGAATTTCTTGCCCGCTGCGGCGGCCATCGTTTACTTCAAGACAACAACGAACTTTATGCCATGGTACTGGTTAGTCGTGCCAGCGTTGGCAAGCCCGACGGCAAGAGGGCGAGCGTTCGCGATCATTTGCCTGATGGCTGGCTCTGCGGATTTTGCGGCGATGGCGTATCTGACCGGGGCGCCTGGGCCATATGATCCTGGCCTGTATCGGGGCTTGGAGGCATGGTCCGATATCCGTTCGGTGTTTTGACTTGATGGCGATACCCGTCAGCCAATCGTGGTGGATTGACGCGGGTGACTTTGACTACAAAATTGTCCAACTCCTCCACGACAAACCTTGGATCCAGTTCGACCCGCGTCGCATACCAATTGAGGGGTTGGAGGGGACTCCTGATGACTACGAATTGAGGCCAACGATATATTATGGCGTCCCATGATTCGATGCGGTGCTCGAGGTAGTTGCGCCGGATCGCAGAAAGGAGATACCAGTACGTGAGCTCGCCAGCGCATGGGCTGGTGACTGCCGATTCTTTATCCAGCGGATACCAGACCTCGCGGTTTCGATGGTAGCGCCAGGCATGCAGGTATTGGAACGCATTTTCGGCGACGATGGGTAGGTCGGGCGGCGCTGACGCGAGCTGTGCCGCGATGGGATCTTCGTAACGGAGTTTTAGGCCGCTGGGTAAGAAAAAGGCCAAAACGGGCAGCATTCCGAGGAACAGCATCCTTTGCCGCGACGGAGACTCAGCCGTTTCCGTCTGGTGGTCACGCGCCAACCAGTCACCGAATCGGGCCAGCAGAATGGCCACCCCAAGCAACCCAGGGATCGTGTACCGAGGCAGGTATACGGGAAAAATGAGGCAGGAGAATGCGACCAGCAATAGGGGGACGCCGAATGCCCAGGACGCTGAGAGCACATCTAATGCCGAGATTTCAAGACGTATGTTTCTCGCGCGATGACGTTTGCCGGGCTTAGGCCACCACACCAAAAGGAAAGGAACCAATGTCAGCGGGAAAGCCATGCCGTTGCCAAATGCCAAGAGTGAATCGCCTAAAGTGGGCATGGGGATCCAAAAATGTGGTTTTGCCGTGGCCATTTGATTCTGGAGTGGCCCCCACCAAATAAGGAAAGTCGCCCATCCGCAGGTTGCCGCGGCGAATCGACGCAGGCGATCAGGGCGGGACGTGGGTCCTAGCAGCGCTTCGACGGCAACCAGGAAACCGCTGTAGAGCAAGCCAAAAAGGTGGGTCCAGGCCAGGGCGGCATGGACGACTCCGGCCACGATGAGGCGCAGCGGTCCCGAGGGAAGGGGGTTCACCAGGGAGGATTGGCGCAGCGCGAGCGCAGTGATAAAGAGGAGGAGGCCATAAAATCTAGCTTCGAGATTATGGACCGCGACAAGGCCGCATGAAAAGAATGCCGACCAGCAGGCGACCCAGGCTATGGGCGTTGACCAGCGCGTTCGCAGTGCGTCAAATGTCGCGAGGGCCGCCCCGGCGATGCATGTCGCACTGAACAGGCGGAGCGAGAGATCCGACGTTCCTACGGCGCGCGACCATAACCAGAGGCATGTGTGGTACAGGGGGGGGGCGCCATCGGATGCGTCGGCGATGGCGCTGATCATATGTCTCAGGCAGGGATCGGTGACCAGTTGCCAGGTGAAAACCTCATCCATCCAGAGGGCCTTGGAACCCGAGAAGATCAAGCAATGCAGGAAGAAAAGTGAGGCGGTGATGGCGCCGAGAATCCAGTTTCCGCGGCGTGGCAGAGAATATGACCGGATGCTCAATCAGGTGAAAAGTATGTGGTTTCGCAAGTGGAGGCAATGCGGTTTTGATCGCTGATATCAGAGACGCGCTGTGGGGCCGTACGGGGTGTCGTGATCGTCGGTGAGCCGTGGGTTTCGGATCGGGGAAGGGGGCGGAATTCCCTTGTGCCGGAGCGGTGTTAACCTAAATTTTGGTCAACTGGAACCGGTGGAATCGCCTCGGGGATGTTTGGCCGGTTGACCCGATCATGAGGCATAGTGGTCATGTTACATAGTGTCCCTCAGTGGGTTGCGTCGACACGCGGGAAGAACGACGATTGGCGATGAGGGTCCTCATTACAGGAGTATGCGGTTTTGTGGGCTCGACGATAGCCCGTGGGCTGCTGGAGGATTCGGGTGCGGCGGGAACGAGCGTGATGGGGATTGATAATCTGTCGCGGTGGGGTGCCGAGACGAATGTTCCAGACCTTGTTCGGCGAGGTGTCTTGGTGATTCGGGGAGACATCCGATCCAGACACGAGGTGACTGCCTTGCCTCCCGCCGATTGGGTGATCGACTGTGCGGCCTGCGCGAGCGTTCTCGGGGGAATCACTCCCGCGATGGGTCCTGCCGAACTCTTGGAGCATAATTTGTTCGGAACGCTAAACACTTTGGAGTATTGTAGAATCAATCGGGCTGGGCTTATCCTTATGAGCACGAGCCGAGTTTACTCGATAAACAGCATTTCTTCGATCCGGCTCGAGGCCGCAGGTGGGGCCTTTCGTCCGATGGAGTCTCAGGATTGGCCCCGCGGCGTATCGGCAATGGGGATTTCGGAGTCTTGCGAGAGTTCGCCCCCGCTTTCCCTCTACGGGGCGAGTAAGTTAGCGTCCGAGACGGTTGCCCTTGAGTATGGCGAGGCGTTTGGGTTTTCGGTTTGGATCAATCGTTGCGGCGTCCTGGCTGGCGCTGGGCAGTTTGGTCGGTCCGACCAAGGGATAGTCTCGTACTGGCTGAATTCGTGGCTTCGCGGACGGCCGATGAAATTCTCCGGATTTGGCGGGTGCGGATTTCAGGTGCGGGACATACTTCATCCTGCGGATTTGGTGCCTGTGCTGATTCGCCAGATGGGCTGCGGACGGACTGGCATGTCACGCGTGAGCAACTTTGGTGGTGGCGTAAGGGGATCGCTGTCGTTGCGGGAAATTTCGGATTGGTGCATGGCCAGATGGGGCGATCGAGAAATCGTTGCCGATCCAGTTAAGAGAAGATTCGACCTTCCGTGGGTCGTCATGGATTGCCGACAGGCTCAGGCAGTATGGGGCTGGAAACCGAGAATCGGACCTATTGAGATTCTGGAGGACGTGGCCCGGCATGCCGAGGCGCATCCGGCTTGGTTGGAGATTTCGGGTGCCGGAGGCGGGTCGTAACCATGACCGATGCGCATGAGAACGGGGGTGGTTGCCTCGTCCCGGATTTGAGGCTCCTTTCGGTGGTAATCCCGGCCCGGAATGAGGAGGGCTGTATTGCGGGCACCATAGAGCACCTGCATCTTGAGCTCAAACTGCACGGAGTGCCGCACGAAATTGTCGTGGTGGATGACGGAAGCGAGGACGGAACTTGGCGGGTGTTGCAGGGGATTGCGCGGCATCTGCCCGAGTTGTGCGCGCTACAGAATCAAGGACTCTGTGGGTTCGGTCGGGCGGTCGTGAAAGGTCTCGACGCCGCCTCGGGTGATGCGATCGTGGTGATGATGGCAGACGAGTCCGATGACTGCCGAGATGTGGTGCGGTACTGGAAGAAACTAAACGAGGGTTTCGATTGCGTGTTTGGAAGCCGCTTCATCCGGGGGGGTGGGACGATCGATTATTTGTGGCACAAGTGGATGCTCAATCGCATGGCAAATCATTTTGTTCGCATCCTTTTTGGGATCAGATTCAACGACATAACCAATGCATTCAAGGCGTACAGAAAGACCGCGGTCGACGGTTGCCGCCCGATTCTCTCGGCCCATTTTAATCTGACGGTGGAACTCCCGCTCAAGGCGATCGTGCGGGGTTATTCCTGGACAGTGGTTCCCGTCACGTGGCGGAATCGGGCGACGGGCGTGTCGAAACTCAAAATTAAAGAGATGGGTAGTCGCTACCTGTTCATCGTGCTGTACGTGTTTTTGGAGAAGATCTTCTCGCGGGGTGACTATGTAAAAGCGCCTCGGGACAGTGAACCGGGGACAGTGGTATAGCTCAGAGGGTTTGCCGCGAAGCGTCTGTCCGTGCCTTGTCGGCGCATGGTGACCGGGTTCGTGGTGGCCGTGAAAACGGGTTTGATGGCGGGTGGCGTGCCGCCCATGCTGCCGGGGCATGGATGAGAGCGTGGGCCGCCCTCTGCCGCGGGGGTTGTGGCGCTGGCTGGCGCCGTCGTTTCTGGCGATCGCATTTTGCCTGATGCCGGTCGCGGCGCTCTTGCGTCCGGAGATGCCGGTGAGCGACCCCGGCGTGGGCTGGCATCTGGTGACGGGAAGGCTGGTGCTCGAGCGGGGCGGGCCGGTCGCGACGGATGACTTTTCCTTCACGCAGGGCGGCAAGCACTTCATCGGCGGGGCCTGGCTTTTCCAGGCGGCGGCGGCGTGGCTCGAGGGCCTCGGGGGCCTGCCGCTGGTCACGGCGGTCTGCGCGCTGGTCTACGGGTTGGCGTCGGTGGCGATCTACCGGAGGATATTGGCCGAGGGGGCGCCGGCGCCGGTGGCGCTGGCGTGCACTTTTCTGGCGAGTTGGGTGCTCATGGGGCACTTGCTCGACAGGCCGCACATCGTCACGTACGTGCTCTTCGCGTGCCTGCTGTCATCGCTCTGGGCCTATCGGCGCGGAGGGGTCGGTCGGTCGGGGCTTTTCGTCCATTTGCCGCTGATGGTGGTCTGGTGCAACTGCCACCGGGGGTTCGTGATCGGCCTGCTGCTGGCGGGGGCATTTGCGGGGGCCGCGGCGGTCGAGTGGTTCGCGGACAGGGCCCGTGGCGCGCGCGCCGCCCTCGCGCTGGCGGGGTTATTCGTGGCGATGTGTGCCGCGAGCCTGGTCAACCCCTGGGGCTGGGGGCTTCACGCCTCGACCGCGGAATACCTCGGGATGGAGTCCATCCGATTCTGGCACGAGTACCGCAGCCCGGATTTCCTGGGTGGCGGCTCATCGGTCTTGGCCTTTGAGCTCATGATCCTGGCGCTGGTCGCCGCCTGGGCGACTTCCCGGGCGCGCCCCGATTGGCTGGAGGTGGCGCTGGTCCTCTTCTTCCTGCACTGGGGGCTGCAGTCGTTGCGCCACACGAATCTGTTCGCGATCGTGGCCGCGGCCCCGATCGCCCGCGGCCTGTGGTCCCTCTGCGAGCGCGTGCCATCGCTGGCCAACCGCCTCTCCGAGATCGGTCGCCAGCAGGCCGCGCTGGCGGGCGGTTGGCCACAGGTCTGTCTCCTGTCGCTCGCGTACCTGGCGCTGGCCCTCCGCGGCGACGGCCTCTTCCGGAAGGACTTCGACGGCATCTGGCTGAGCCGCGGTGCCGCGGAGCACATCGCCCGTGATGTCGCGCGATTCTCCCGGCCCTTCAACACCGATAACCTGGGCGGTTCCCTGATCTATCGTTTCTGGCCGCGGCTGCGGGTGTTCGTGGATGACCGCAGCGAGGTCTATGGTGACCGGTTCATACTGGACGAGTATTTCGCCGTGCGGAACGCGGCGACCAACTGGCAGGAGGTGCTGGAGCGACACGCCGTCGATTCGGCGATCGTCGATGCGGGATCCGCCCAGGATGCACTTATGGATGTCGCCCCGGGGTGGGCCGAGTCGTACCGGGATGAGAAGAACGTGATATTCGTGCGCGGCGCCCCGGGCCCCCCTCCGGCGGGCGATTCGCGTCATTGAGGCGGTGGGGGGGTCCCGCCGTTGCCTTCGAGCCACCGGGCGCGGCGCAGGGGCGCGTCTCGCGCGGGAACGAGCGCCAGCCTATCCTCGCGAGAGAGGCGTTCCCAGGTGAGCCACAGGAGCGCCTGCTCGAGTCCCGGTGAGGCCGACGAGCGGTCGCCATTCCATCGGATCGTGCCCTCCGTGCCCGTGCGGGTGTCCCAGGCCATGACAATGCTTCGGTCGGAAGCCACGCGCGCCGCGACGAAGCGCGATTCCTTTGGTTCTGGCAGCAGGAGGATTCCTCGTCGCCCCGCGACCGGTGTCGAGCCGCTTGTGAGCCACTCAAGTGTCGCGCCGATATCGGTCTGGTTTGCGAATCGCCCGTCTCGTGCATTCTGCGGCAGCCATTCCGCCAATAGGAAGAGGGGGATCCTCCACGGTGCAGACCGGCCGAAACTGGCGATCTCATCGGGTTTCAGGGGCAACATGGCGCGGTGATCGGAAACGGCGACCAGCAGTCCTCCCGCCGTGAAGAAGCCATCGGCTTCCAACCCGCGGATGAATTCCCCGGCGGCGTGATCGGTGTACCTCATCACCCGTTCTTCGGTGTGGGGTGGGCCGATGGGGCAGACCAGCGGGAGGTGAGACGATGTGGTCTCGATCACCATCAGGAACGGCTGCAATTCTCGCCCGGAGTCTCGCCGTTCCCCGATCTGTGCGATGGACGCGCGGACTCGGGCGTAGAGGGCCTCGTCGGCGGCGCCAAAGAGGCCCTGGGGCCAGGGCTTGCCCGCTGGGCGTTTTTGGTAGAAATCATCACGTATGTCGTTGAGATAATCGAAACCAATAGAATCGAGGAACGCGTCTTTACGCGAGAACTCGAGGGGGCCGTTGGTGAAGAAGTACGACGTGTAGCCTGCCGGTCGCAGCAGGCGCGGCATGCCGCGGTCTGCGCCGTGGAACCCAGTGAAGCACTCCACGAGCACGCCCCCGCAGGCCCTGGCGGGCATGATGGGTTCCTCGCCGGTGAGCACGGCGATCAGGCCATCTTCGGTGGTGAAGCCGTTAGCCACACAGTTTGTGAACGCGAGGCCACGGCATGCGGCCTTGTCCATTTCCGGTGTCCGGTCGCGCTGGCCGCCAAACAACCGGGAATGGTAGTTGGACCAGCTCTCAACCAAGAGCAGGAGGATGTCGGGTCGCCGCGGTTCAGCTGGGTGGGTATCGACGATAACCTTCGAGAGTCCGGCTTCAATCTGTTGGGCCACGTATGCCTTAAAAGGGTTTGAAAACGGCCTCGTGGAAGTGTCGCGGACCGTGAGTTCCCATATCGAGGCCACGGCAAAGCGACGCACCGGCCCTCGGGTGGTGGGCATCAGGCCGAGCCCGATGCCGATCAGCGCGGCGGAAAGCCCGATGCCGAGCGAGCGTCCGGTGAGCCTCCACGCGGGCAGCCAGACGAAACCGGGGGCGGCGGCGAGAAACCAGAAGGCGAGGATTGCCGCGAGCGCGAGCTTTCCCGTCAGGTTGTCGGCGCCCACGGAAACGAAGGATTTCCAGACCTCGGCGTCGGCCCCGAAGGCGATGGCATCTCGAAGATTAAATCTCAGGCTGAATACCATCACGACGACCGCGTCAGCTACAATGATGAACACGCCGATGGCCGCGGTTGCGCGGAGGAGTCGCCCGGTCCAACGGCCCGCCCGTGTCGAGGCAAGCCAGAGGAGCGCGAGCCAACCCCAAGTTCCGAGCGAGCTGAGGAGAGCCGCGGTGATGACTCCGGTTAAATCCAGCCCGAACCAGAGCAGTTCGCCGCCGAAATGGGAGAGGGGGCAGACAAGGCCCATCAGGAGCGCGAAGATAATTCCTGTATAGGACCAGATTCGGAGTCGGCTTTGGCCTGGAGACATGCGTCGGGAGAGATGCTCAAAAAGGCTACCAGCCTGGAACCTCGCCAAAAGGAAAAATCGAGGGCGAGGCAGAAGTCCGGTGCGGCTTGAGGTTATCACGGACCGGAATATGATAAACGAGTACCGTCATGCCGCCCCACCCTGAGAGCGCGAGGCGCTGCCGATTGGCCATCGAGGGCCGCGCGGTGGAGGGGGGAGGTTTTTCGGGGATGGTGGGGGGAGATTTCCGACCGGACGCGACGGCGTGGGCGATCTTGGCACTGTGGGCGATGGGGGCGTCGGGGGATCGGCTGTATCCCGCGCGGCAGGGGCTGGCGGCGTGTCAGGCGGCGGACGGTTCGGTGCCGATCGGCGCGGCGCATCCCGGGTCGGTGTGGCCGACGCCGCTGGCGGTGCTGGCGTGGCATGGGGCGGCGCCGTTTGCCGATGCGAGGGCGAAGGCGGTGGCATTCCTGCTGGATTCCGGGGGCGTCACGTGGGAGCGGCGCCCCGACGAGGCGGAGATGGCCGTCGACCCTCGGATACGGGGATGGGCTTGGGCGAAGGGGACGTTCTCCTGGGTGGAACCGACGGCGCTGGCGGTGATGGCGCTGGGTTCCGAGGGGCATTCGGGGCACGAAAGGGTGAGGGAGGCCATCGCGGTCTTGAGGGACCGGCAGGTGAGCACGGGGGGGTGGAATGTCGGCAGCACGCGGGTTTTTCGGGAGGAGCAAGGGGCGTTGCCCGAGATGACGGGGATGGCGCTCGCGGCGATGCGGGGTCATGTGCGGCGGGACGATGTGGCGAGGGCCATCGCGTACCTCTCGGGGGTTGCCGGAAGGCACAAGACACCCCTGGCGCTTGGGTGGTGTCTACTGGGGTTAGCGGCATGGGGCGAGGCGCCCGATGCGGGACAGGCATGGATCGATGGGTGCCTGGACCGTCAGGATTTCTTTGGGCCCTACGAGACTTCACAGTTGGCGCTCCTGGCCCTCGCCGCGCTGGCGCACGATGGCGATGTGGGGCTGCTGTTGAGCGGAGGAACGACGTGATGGGGGACAAACCCGAATCACCCGCGCCGGGGAGGCGGGGCCTGAGCCGCCGGCAGTTCCTCTGGACGATCGGCGGCGCCGCCGGGGCGGGATCGGTTGCGCTATTCTGGCAAAGGTATTCGATCCCCGCCTGGCGGGAGTCGGTTTTCGTCGCGGGGGCGCCGGCGTACGGCGGCGATCTGGTGGGTCCCATTTTGTCCGGGATGCGGGAGTTGGGCGTCGGCGAGGCCGAGGTCCGGGGCAAGCGGATCCTGCTCAAGCCGAACCTGGTGTTCCTGAGCGAGGGCGCCGAGCACATCAACACGCACCCGCTCGTGGTGCGCGCCGCGGCGGAGGCCTTCCTGAAGATAGGAGCGGCGGAGGTCTTCGTGGCGGAGGGCACGGGCCTGGTCCGGGACGGCCTCATGGTCGTCGAGGCGTGCGGCCTCGCCGAGGTCCTCGCGGAGGACAAGATCCCCTTCGTCGACCTGAATAATGACGAGGTGTTCGCGCTCCCCAATCGGGGCACCTACACCCGGCTCGAGACGCTGGCATTGCCCGCGGCCTTGCGTCGGGCGGACTGGATCGTGTCGCTCGCCAAACTCAAGACCCATCACTGGGTCGGGGTGACGCTGGCGATGAAGAACTTTTTCGGCGTGATGCCGGGGCGCGTCTATGGCTGGCCGAAGAACGTCTTGCACTATGCGGGCATCGGGGAGTCGATCCTCGATATCAATGCCACCGTCAGGCCGCACTTCGCGATCGTGGACGGGATCGTCGGCATGGAGGGGGACGGCCCCATCAACGGTGCCCCGAAGCCGGTGGGCGTGTTGATCCTCGGGCGCAACCTCCCGGCGGTGGATGCCACCTGTGCGAGGATCATGGGCATCGATCCCCGCAAGGTCCCCTACCTCGCCGAGGCCCAGCGGCGCCTCGGCCCCATCCGCGAGTCCCAGATCGAACAGCGCGGGGAGGCGATCGGCCTCCTCCGGTCCGATTTCCTCCTGCAGGATCACATCCCCGCGCTGCGTGGGCTAAGGCTTGGACCGGAGGAATCCGTCGGACGAAGACCGATAGATTCCTAGCCACGCGGCGATCGCCTCGTCGGATTCCGGCAGGCGGATCAGCCGCATCGTCGTGCCACCGGAACCGAGTTGCCATTGGCCGATGAGCGAGTTTGGCGGGCAGCAGGCGATCGCGCCGAGCAGGGAGGATCGCGTCGCGGGAGCGATCCCCGCGAAGCGACGGTAAGCTTCAACCTCGGGTGGATAAGGGTCGCAGATGACAAGGGCATGGGTCCAGCCATCGGCGCGGATCTCGCGCAGGGCCTGCGCGGGATCGTGGGACAGTAACCAGCCGAACAGCTTGCGGATCCCGGCGCCGTTGCGGACGTTTGGGGTCGCGAGCACAGAGGCCTGCCATTCCCGCATGATCTGGGGCCCGAGGGCCGCGTGGGTTAGCACCTTGCGGGAGGAGATTTCTCGCGCCTCCAAGTCGTTTTCCCAGTGGTCTCGGGCGGCGTGGAGAGCGACGTCCACTTCGCGCGCCGGGATGGGCCGCGTCGCGGGCGGGGTCCAGTAAGAGGCCGCGATTCTCCCGGCGAAACCCACCGTTATGGCCATCGCGAGCGTGGTGCACCACATGCCCGTCCGGGAGAAACCCGCACGCCCCGGAGGGAAATTCCCCCGGATCCATGCCGACAGCCAAGAGGCGACCACCGGCGTCGCAAAAGTCATGGCATAGGAACACCAGCGCATCTTCACCAGACCAAGGATCGCGTAGGTTATGGCGCAGGCGGTCGCCAACCGGGCAACATCGCCCTTTCTCCCCGTGGCGCGGAGCGCGGCGATCGAGGCGAATGCAAGAAGCGGCACCACCGCCCCGTACCATTGGAGAAAATTGCGCGCGCCTGGCGTTGTTCCTCCGAACATGGGCATCCCATCCGTGCTCGCCTTGTCGAGGAATCCGAGCATGAGGGGGAGGTCGGTTGGTGGCGTAGGCAGCCCCGGAACAAGTCGCGGTGGCAGTGCCCATGCGAGCGCGGCCGCGATTGCCACGGCCGAGAGGGCGCAGAGCCTGTGCGCCCTCCGCGAGGATGCCATCGGTCCAGAAAGCGCCGCCATCGATGCAATGACCACACCGCCAGGAATGAGTAAGCGCAACGAGAGCCCATCGGTGGCCCAGAGCATCGGCCAGTGGATGCCGCCGCGCTCGACGAGCCACCCGCCAATCAGTGAAAGCCACAGGGCCAAAGCCCAACGGTAGAGGATCCGGCCGCGGAGGGCGGGAGACGATGACCCAGGCGAAGCGACACGCAGGGCGAGCCAGCCGCCGATCAGGCCGATGAGCGCGCAAGATTCGACGCTCGCCCACGCGGCGGTTGCACAAAACGCTGCGGACAGCAGGATCGCCCAGCCTCCCGCAGTCTTGAGTCCGCTGTGATGCTCGACTGACAACTCGGCCCGGATAAGTGCGCCGAACGCCAGGGCGTGCAACAGGAGCAACAGGCCGTGGTGGTCTGGCCTCGCCGGAAGAAATGGATGCAGGACGGCCTGCGAGCCGAGCAGAAGGAATACGAGACAGCCTGCCGCCAGCGCCCCGCCGAGGCGCATCACGCTGAGCATCAGCACCATTGAGAAAACGGCAAAGAGGACCGGACCCAGCCAAATGGACCACGTCCGGAGTCCGGCATCAAAAGAGCCCATCGCGGGAGTCAGGATTCCAGCCCCGGCGAACAGCAGGAGGTCAAGGGGCAAGCCCCAGTGGGATGTCTCACCGACGGGAGGGTTGCTCCGAGGGAAATGGTCGAAGGGATATTGGCCCACCCCGAAAATTTCCGCGACGCGCTCGAGGCGCATATGGCAATCGGCATCCACGTATGAGACCGCGCCCCCGGGATGCCGGTGAGAAAGGAGAGCGATGGAGATGCCCAGCCAAAGGGTGGCCGCGACTCCGGACATCGCGGCGGCGACGAGCCAGCGCTTTCGCTTCATTGGGACGAGACCTCGGCAAAGCTCGCGGCGACGAGCAGTTTGCCACAAAAACCAGCGAGCGGAGCCAACCCGCGAAGGAGATCCACGGGGATTAACCACGCCGTGGCACCTCCCGCGAAGAAGATCAGCAGGCAGCCAAACATGATCCGCCCCGTGACGCGCGCGTTGGGCCGACGCGAGGGCTCGGCAATCGGGGCGGGTTCGGGTGGCATGCGGCCGCCTACAGGGATTCGGAAAGGGCATCCGCGAAGGGTTTTGGCTCGAACCCGAATAGGCGCATGGCGGGTTCCGGGTCGCCGATGTTATCCTCCTCGAGCATGATGGCCTGGTCGAGGGTGAAGGGCGGGTCGGGCAGGTGGCCCAGCGTCCAACCGAGCGCGCGGGCGATCGGGAAAGGGATGGCGACGATGAGGGGCCTGGGTCGGGTCGCGAGCTTCCAGGGGATGAGGAACGGGTAGAGTTCCGGGGAGTCGCTCAGCCAGGTGGGCCTGCGGCCGAGGCCGCGCGCGATGCCGAGGAGGATGTCTTTCAACGGGACGCGTTCCCGGCCGCAGAGCGCCACGGTGCGCCCGACCGCATCGGCGCTCGGGATCGCGCGGGCGACACAGTGGGCGACATCGGTGGCCGCGATGGGCTGGAAGAGGGTGCCGCCATCGCCGAAACAGGGCACCACCCCCATCTGGAGCAGGAGGCGGCGGCCCCGCATCATCGCGGCAAATTCGTCCACGAAACCGCAGCCGCGCCCGAGGATCAGGGAGGGGCGGAGGATGGTCCAATCGAGGCCGCTGGCCCTGACGATCTCCTCGGCCAGCCACTTGGTCCGATGGTATGCCGATCGGGCATGGGGGCGGGTCCCCAGTGCGGTGAGGTGAACGAAGCGCCCGACGCCGGCCCGCCGGGCCGCGGCGATGGCGTTGGCGGTGGCGCGGACGTGGGCCCGCTCGAAGGTGTTCCTGCCGCGCTCCGCGATGATCCCGACCAGATGCACCACCGCAGAGACCCCATCCATGCAGCCGTCCGGGATGCCTTCGGCCGCGTCGCCCGCCACCCGTTCCACCCCATGGACGCCGGCGTCCGCCCCGGCACGCGCCGGCGCCCGGGACAGCACCCGGACCGCAAAACCCGATTCGCGCAACCGGGCCACCACATGGCGACCCAAGAATCCGGTCCCGCCCGTGACCAGCACGCGGGATGTTGGGGGAGGCGTTGCCATGCGATTTGAACACCAACTATCGCTTTGCTCGTGGCGCGATGCAAATCGGTTTTGGCGGCACCGCTTTGGAACTGCAGCCGGATCGCGGTGGGCGATCATAGGGCAGGTGTTGGCCCTGGCGCGGGTTCCGGCTCCGCCGGATGCCAAAGCGGTGCCGCCGCTACGCTCTGCCACCGCAGTCCAAAAAATGCCCGCCACCCCAATCGAAAGGCGTCGCCACCGCGACGGACGCCGGAGCGATGTCCCGGCGGCCAAAAAAAAGCGGAGTTTAACTCCGCTTGGAGGTGACCGGCTTTCTCGCAACCCTCTCGGGTTGGGAAGCGGGTCTACGTCTCTTTGTTGGCTTGACGCAAGGAGAACATCGTCCCGAAGGCGGCGCGTGTCAAATGGGTTTTCGCATCAGGCGATCTCCGCGAAGATGCCGCCGCCGGCGAGCCGGGGGCCGTGGTAGAGGGCGCAGACCTGGCCCGGGGTAAGGGCGCGTTGTGGGGCGTCGAATTCGATTTGGGCGCGCCCGTCGGGCAGGGGCGTGAACTGGGCGGCAGCGGCGGGGGCCCGGTATCGGGGTCTGGCGCGGAGCCGCATCGGGGCGGCGATGGGGGCGTTGGTGAAGGAGACCCCCTCCAGGGTGGTGCGGCGCGCGTGCAGTCCCGGGGCATCGGGCCGTTCGAGGGCGACGACGAGCGCGTTGTCGGCGGGGCGCTTGGCGACAACGACGTAGGCGGCGGCGTGGGTGTTCGAGGGGACGCGGATGCCGCGGCGCTGCCCGAGGGTGAAATGGTGCAGGCCCCGGTGTTCCCCCAGGGTGCGGCCAACGGTATCGATGATGGGGCCGGGCCGGTCCGGGATGAATTCGCGCAGGAAGTCGGACATCTTGACCCTGCCGATGAAGCAGATCCCCTGGCTGTCCTTGCGCCCCGCGTTGGGTAGCCCGAAGCGACGGGCGGCCTCCCGGACCTCGGGCTTCGTCATGTCGCCGATGGGGAAGCGCGCCGCGGCGACCTGCGGTTGGCTCAGGAGGGCGAGGAAATAGGTCTGGTCTTTGTTGGGGTCGGCGGCGTCGAGGATATCCCAGGTGCCATCGGATCCTGGCGCGCGGCGGGCGTAGTGCCCCGTGGCCACCGCATCGAAACCCTCCCCGCGCGCCAGCTCCCAGAAGGCCCCGAACTTGATCTCGCGGTTGCAGAGCGCGTCCGGGTTGGGCGTGATCCCGCCGGCGTAACCATCGATCAGCGGTTGCACCACCCGGCCCCGATATGCGTCCATCAGGTTGACGACCCGGAATGGGATTCCGATCACCGCGGCGACCGCGCGTGCGTTATCGATATCTTCTTGCCAGGGGCAATCGCCGAAGACACCGGTCTCGTGCGCCCAGTTTTTCATGTAGGCGCCCTCGACGTCGAGGCCCTGGGATTTCAGCAGCGCGGCGGCGACGCTGCTATCCACCCCGCCCGACATGGCGACGAGGATGCGTGGCATCAGACCGTTGTCGCGCCGCGGGCCCGCGGGATCGCGGGCGCCTGCAGCCCGCGCATCAATAGTACGGGTCGGAACCGCGGGGGTACCACGTGCGGTAGGGGCCGGTGTGCAGCGGGGACCTCGTGTCCCGTCCGGTGTAGGCGTCGGTCGGCTTGGGGACGACGCGCGGCTGTCCGGGCTCTTCGATGGTGAGCTCCGGCGGAGGCCAAGACGGTGGGGCGGAGGCGCAGCCCCCGAACAGCAGGGCCGCGGCAGCCATGAGGCCGAGGATCGCGCATTTCATAATGAGATGAATGTTACACGGAACCCCGGGGAGATGCCACAGAAATCGCTCTCAATACACCGGGATGGCGCGGGGCGGCGGCCGGTCGTAGCTGATGCGGACACGGGTGCCGATGGTGGTGACCTCGAAGAGGCGGTGGGCCATGTCGGCATGGACGCGGATGCAGCCGTGCGATGCCGGGTAGCCGGGCAGGAAGCCCTCGTGGAGCCCGACCCCATCCCAGGTGAGCCGTTGGAAATAGGGCATGGGCGCGGGCTTGTAGACCGTGCCGGCCGGGGGTGCCTGCCCCACGGTTGCGTTGGAGTCGACCACGCGGCCCGAGGCGGGGTCCACGAAGGAGCCGTATCGGTTGGATTTGTGATCCTTCACTTTCTGGAGGACTTTGTATTCGCCCTCGGGGGTGCCGGAACCCTCCCGGCCGGTGCTGACGATCGAGTAGCCGATGAGCACCCCGGCGCGGTAGACGTAGATGCGCTGCTCGTTGAGGACGATGTCCAGCTCGACGGGGCCCTCCGGCGCGCGTTCCGGGTGCCACTCGTAGGGCCAGGAGATCACGTCGGCCCGCTTGGTCTGGCTGTCCAGGGGCGTCTTGGTGCCATCGGGATTGATGATGAACAGGCGCTTGGTCGAGGGCTTGGCCACGGCCCGGCCTGGGGAGGCTCGGCCGGCGGCCTCGGAGGGCATCGGCCCGAGGACGATTCCGGCGAGCGCGGCGAGGGCGATCAGGCTGGCGAGGACTCTGTGCACGGGCGTCTCATATCACAAGTTGGCCCTTGCTCAAGGGCGGGGCGCCGCCCGCTCCGGGTAGAGGCGCCCGTGGAACTCGCGGGCCGCCGCGGTCAGCTCGGGGTACGGGTCATCGGTGACGTTGACGAATCCGATGTTGTAATTCTCCCCGTCGCCGCGTCCGGTCAGGGGCTGGTCGAGGTACTGGAACCAGTGCGCGCCGACGCACCAGGGGGCGGTGGCGGCGCGGGTCAGGTAGGCGACATATTTCGCGGCGCGGTCGGCCTGGTCCTCGGTCTTGCGGAGGCCGGTGTGGAACATGCCCCGGTCGGTGGCGCCGAAGTGGAACTCGCCGATCACGACGGGAAAGTCCATCTCCTGGGCGAATTCGTCGGCCTGTTTCTCGGCCGGGTCGTAGGCATAGATGTTGAAGGAGACCACGTCGCAGTGCGCTTTGGCGGCGCGGATGGCCTCGCGGTTGTACTGGTGGAAGCGGCAGCCGAGATAGAGCGCGCCGGGGAGATGGCGCCGCAGGGCATCGCGGCAGGTGCGGAAGTACTGCTCCGCGATGAAGGCGTCGAGGGCGGCCAGCGCGGGCTCGGCGGCCGCGCGCCGGTCCGGGGCCAGCCGCCACGGCTGGGCCTCGGCCGCCTCCCACGAGGCGAATCCCGTGCCGAAGGTCTTGTTGGCGGCGGCGAGGTCGCCCTTGGCCCGTAGGTGCCGGATGAGCGCGGCCTTGACCGGTGCCCCGGCGGGGGTGTCCAGCGCGGCGGCGGCGACGCGTTTTGGGCCCGCCTCGTTCTCGAGCCAGGGAAGCTCGTTGTCGATGAAGACTCCCAGCATCCACGGGTCATCCTTGAGGTGGGCGAGCGCGGCGAGCTTTTCGTCGAGGGTTTTCTCGAATCGCGGGTCGAAGGGATCCGGGAATTGTTTGATCCAAGGCTGGCCGGCCTTGAGGCGCTCGGAGACGACGAATCGGCCGGAGCCGCCCGTGTTCACGGGCACGGTGTACGGCACCCGGCGCAGCAGCCACGATCTCTCGTCGGACCAGTTCGCGATGGTGGTTATGCCCCAGGACACCATGCGGCGCGTGGCCGTTTCGAAGAACGCCGTCTCGAAGTCGGGGCCGAACTTCCGGAACAGGTTGGCGGCGTAGAAGTCGAAGGTCAGGCCCTTGCCGCGACCGGCGAAAAAGCGCGCGAGGGGATCCTCCTGCGGGGGGAGCCATTCGAAGAAATCCTCTCGGCCCGCGACGCGGGTGGCGTTGTTGAAGCGGACCCCGGTGATGCCGCTCGACCAGAAGAGCCGGCCCCCGGGATCGACGAACCACCATTTGCCCCCGTGTTTCTGGACTCGGAATCGCCCCGTGGCCTCGAGCCGGGGGCCGCCCTCCCAGCCGCCGAAGGCGTTGCGGCCGGCCAGCGGGGACGGTTCCGCCAGCGCCGCGGCCTCCGCCTCGCGACGCGCCGCGAACTCCCCGGCCACTTTCAGTTTCCCGGGCCAGTCGGCCCCGTTGAATTGGCCGAACCTGTCCACGAAGGGGAGTTTCGGGCGCGCCGCCTCCACCAGCTCCGCGCGCTTTAGCGCGATCGCGTGCTTCTCCTTGGGTTGGCCGATGAAGAGTTGGAAGCTCTTGATGCGGGCCGGGTCGAATGGCGCGGTCGAGGGCGCGAGGTGCGAATCCCGCGGGCGCGCGTTGGCGAGGGGCGGTTGCCCGATCATGCCGACGATGGCGCCGCCGGATCCCAGCGGCATCAGCAGGCGCGCCTCTTTTCCCGGCGAGATTTCGGCGCTGGCCTGGCGCCCGCGGTCGGTCGCGGCCGCCGAATCGATGCGCAGCCCCAGGGTGACGGTTGCCGATCCCGCGTTCGACACCGTGATCCCCAGCGCGCCGGCCCCAGACCAATCCGGGGAATACCCGAGCCGGCCCGGCTCGAAGCGGATGCTCGGGTATTGCGATCTCGACCCGAAGGCGATGCGGAGAACGGTTTCGCCGCCCGCCGCGATTGGCGAGACGACCGCGTCGGATAGGCGGACCTTCCCCGGCAACGACTTGTCGCCCATGTCAAAAAGCGGGGCCCCCGCGGAGGGCCGGGCGGAAAGGCACGGCAGGAGGAAAAGGATGTGGATGCGCCGCATGGCGGAAGACCGTAGCCGGGCCATTGCCGCATACGAGCCCAAAGCGGCACCGACTCCTGATTTAAGTCCCGGCGCCTTTCGAAATGAAGTTTCGGGTACAGGAATGTCTCCCTCACGCGGACGGGCGCTCTTGATCAAACCAGATTCCATGCCCCGCAGGCGGGGCACCACCGGGGAGGAAAATGGCAGGCTGTGCCTTGGCGCACGCTGCCGAATCGACCGTCCGCGTGCGCCAAGGCGCAGCCTACATCGCGACCCGATTTTCGAGTCGGGCGGGCCGCCGCCGGACTTGCGCCCGGGCCCGCCGCGGTGCAACGTAGGCCCATGGGTGCTACCTTGACGCTGCTGGGGATCGTCGTCCTGCTGTTCCTGCTCGTGGCCGGGTGGGTGATCGGGACATACAACGGGCTGGTGACGCTGCGCAACCGATTCAAAAACGCGTTCTCGCAGATCGACGTGCAATTGAAGCGCCGCTACGACCTGATCCCGAACCTCGTCGAGACCGCCAAGGGCTACCTGAAGCACGAGCGCGAGACGCTCGAGGCCGTCGTGAAGGCGCGCGGCGCCGCGGTCTCCGCCAACCAGAAGGCCGCGCGGGATCCCGCGTCGCCCGGCGCCATGAAGGAACTCGTCGGCGCCGAGGCCGCGCTCGGTGGCGCGCTCGGGCGGCTCATGGTCGTCGTCGAGCAGTATCCCGACCTCAAGGCCAACCAGAACATGATGCAGCTGACCGAGGAACTGACCTCGACCGAGAACAAGGTCGCCTTCGCGCGGCAGGCCTACAACGACTCGGTGATGATCTATAACACCGAGTGCGAGAAGTTCCCGGCGAACATCATCGCGGGGATGTTTGGCTTCCAGGCGGCGGAGCTCTTCGAGGTGTCCGGCGAGGCGGAGCGGCAGGCGCCGAAGGTGTCGTTCAGCTGATGGACTTTTTCGAGCACCAGGAGGCCGCCCGGCGCGCGACGCGGAAGCTGGTGCTGTTGTTCCTATTGGCGGTTTCGGGGGTGGTGCTGGCGGTCTACGTGGCGTTCGCCATCGTCTTGATCCCGCCGACGCGATACGGGGGCGACCGCGCCACGTACGCGATGGAGCTGATGACGGATCCCGACTCGGAGCGCCAGCGCGCGATCGATGGGATCGATTTTCTCTTTCTGAGGCCGTGGTGGGACCCGCTGCTCTTCGGCGCGGTGACGGCGGGGACCGTGCTGGTCATCGGTCTCGGCGGCGCGGCCAAGGCCGCGCAGCTGGCGTCGGGCGGGCGCGCGGTGGCATCGCTGTTGGGGGGGCGGCTGCTGGAGCCCAACGCGGTCGATCCGGGCGAGAGGCGGTTGCTCAACGTGGTGGAAGAGATGGCGCTGGCCTCGGGAGTGCCTGTGCCCGCGGTGTATGTCATGGCCGACGAGCCGGGGATCAACGCCTTTGCGGCGGGATTTTCCCCGGCGGACGCGGTGATCGGGGTGACGCGGGGCTGCATGCGGTTGCTGTCGCGGGACGAGCTGCAGGGGGTGGTGGCGCACGAGTTCAGCCACATCCTGAACGGGGACATGCGGCTCAACATGCGGCTGATGGCCATCGTGTTTGGCATCACGGTGATCTCCAGCCTCGGCGGGGCGGTGCTGCGGCTGGGCTTCTATGCCCCGAGGCGGCGCGTCGGCAGCAGCCGGGAGGGCGGGGGGGGAGCCGGGGCGGCGCTGTTGATCCTGGGCGCGCTCCTGTATCTGGTGGGTTGGGTCGGGGTGCTCTTCGGCAGCATGATCCGGGCGGCGATCTCGCGGCAGCGGGAGTTTCTCGCGGACGCGGCGGCCGTCCAATTCACCCGCAACCCGTCCGGCATCGCCGGCGCGCTGAAGAAGATCGGCGGGCTGGCGCAGGGCTCCCGCCTCTTTGCGGCGCGGGCGGCGGAGGCCAGCCATTTCTATTTCTCCAATGGGCTGAGGGAATCGTGGCTCAACGCGTTCGCGACGCACCCGCCGCTGGCGGAGCGCATCGCCCGGATCGATCCGGAGTTCGACGGCATGTTCCCTGAGGTGGCGGCGGAGCCGGCAGCGGCGCCCGGCCCGAGGCGCGCGCCGCCGCGGCTGCCGAGGCCGCTCAACGCGGCAGATTTCGTGGCGGGCATCGGCCTGTTGAACGACGCGCAGATCTACTACGCCGAGGCGATGCGGCGCTCGATCCCCGCGCCGCTGATCGAGGCGGCGCACGAGCCGGTCGGCGCTTGCGCGCTGGTTTTCGGACTGCTGCTGTCGGAGGACGGAGCCGTCTGCGCCGCGCAGATCGATGGCCTCCGCTCGCGGCTGGATGTCGCGCAATTCGCGGAGATCGAGCGGCTCCTGCCAGAGGTCCGGGCGCTGGATGTGGCGCTCCGCCTGCCGCTGCTGGATCTGGCGGTGCAGGGACTCAGGCAGCTCTCCCCCGGACAATTCGATGCCCTCATGGGTGCCGTCGATGCGCTCGTCTGGGGCGATCAGAGGATGGATCTCTTCGAATTCACGCTGCTGCGGCTGCTGCGCCGGCACCTCGAGCCGCACTTCCGCGAGCCGGCGAGCCCCGCCGTCCGGTACGCGACCTGGGAGCCGGTGCTGCCCGAGGCCCTGCTGGTGTTGTCCGCCCTCGCCCACGCCGGGGCCCGCGGGGACCCGGTCGCCGCGGCGCGGGGGTTTCGCTCGGGTGCCGCGCAGCTGGCGGTCGACGCGCCACAGGAATGGCCGATGGCCGACCGGGGAGAATGTTGCGACCTCGGGCGCATCGACGAGGCGCTCTCGCGCCTCCGCGCGGCCACCCCCTGGCTCAAGAAAAATTTCCTGCTCGGCGCCGCCACCACGGTCATGGCCGACCGCGAGATGTCCGTCGAGGAGGGCGAACTGCTGCGCTCCATCGCCGATAGCCTCGACTGCCCCGTGCCGCCTTTCGCGAGGATGGCTGACTGACCCGAAAACTTCATCGAGAATTTGGCGCAACTCTCCAGTAGCGAAGGGCCTTCGCCCTTCGGGCGCCGAAGCCGGAAGCGGCTTCGCTACGGGGCGAGGGCGCAGGGTGTAGCGAAGGGCCTTCGCCCTTCGGGACAACCCCCGCCGAAGCCCGAAAGGGCTTCGCTACAACCGGGCGAGCAAGCCTCCCCGTAGCGAAGGGCCTTCGCCCTTCGGCCGACGGCCCAGCTACCGGGCCGCGGGCAGCCAGACCGACATGTCGCCGGGGCCGCGGTTGCACCAGGCGTAGTACGGCACCAGGCGGAGGCGGAATCGCGTTCCCTCGCCGGTTCGCGCCGGGCGGTAGAGGTCGTCGGTGGCGGGGGTGCCGGGGAGCGCGATCCCCTCGGTCTCTAGGACGGTGACGCCGCCGAGGAGGTCGGGTTTGTGCGAGGTCTCCCATCGTGCGGCGATGGGCACGAGAACATCATCGATGTCCATGCCCTCGGGGAGATCGGCGGACTCCAGGCAGTACACCAGCGGGCCGCGCAGGACGGCGACCTGATTGCGCTTGTGCTCGACGATGGGCCTGGCCTCGACGACGACGGGCTCCATCGGCAGCGAGAGTTCGACGGTGTCGCCGGCCTTCCACGCGCGGCGGATTTCGGCGTAGCTGCCGGGTTGGGGGGCGGTGCCGGCGGGTTGGCCGTTCACCTTGATGGAGGCGCCCTTGGCCCACGCGGGGACGCGCAGTCTTAGCGCGATTGGCGCGGCGGGCGCCGCGCCGACGGTGATCGAGACGTCGCCGTCCCAGGGGTAATCGGACTTTTGCTCGATGCGGAGGCCGCCTCCGGCGACGGAGGTCTCCAATTTGCCGGTGCCATAGAGGTGGAGCCAGATGGCGTCATCCCCGATGCCCCACGCCCATTCGTTGAGGCCGGCGATGGTGCGGGCGACGCTCGGCGGACAGCAGAAGCATTGCCACACCGGCCAGCGCTCGGCGGCATCCTGCCGGAGCAGGGGCACGTCGCGGCGGCGCTCCAGGGGATTCGTGTAGAAGAAGCGTCTGCCGTCGAGGCTATTGGCGGAGAGCATGCTGTTGAACAGGACCCGCTCCATGATGTCGGCGTACCTGGCCTCGCCCGTGAGCGCGAGCAGGCGTCGGCTGAATTTGGCGTGGCCGATGTTGGCGCAGGTCTCATTGTAGGCGGTGCGCATGGGAAGATCGAATGCCGTCCCGTAGGCCTCGTGCACGCGGTCGTGGCGGATCGATAGCCCGTGATGATAGGCGCCGGTGCCGCCGGTGACGTACATCTTCCGGCCGTTGATGTCATCCCAGATGCGGGCCAGGGCCTTCAGGAGGGCCGGTTCGCCGGTCTCCGCCACGACGTCCGCGGCGCCCGCGTATAGGTACGCGCCGGTGACCGCGTGGCCGACCGCCTCGGTCTCCTTGCGCAGGGCGACGCGGTCCTGGGTCTGGTCGCCGGGCGTGGGGTCTTGGGCGCCCACCGGATCGCCTCCCCAGACTCCGGCCTTCGGCCAGGGCTGCGAGCCGCGCATGTCCACGAAGATCCCGGCCAGTTCGAGATAGCGCTGGTCTCCGGTGGCCCGGTAGAGGTCGGCGAGGCCCATGATGTTCGACGGGTTCCAGCCGAAATGGGCGAGTTCTTTTGGTCGCGGCTGGAAGGTCCGGTACAGGTAGTCGGCGCATTTCTTGGCGACCTCCAGGAGGGAGGATTTGCCGGTGGCCTGGAAGTGGGCGGCGCCGGCGGTCAGCAGGTGTCCCATGTTGTACAATTCGTGGTAGTTCCGCATGCCCCAGCGCTTCTTGTCGGGATTGAATTGCGTCTGGGTGCCGATGTAGCCGTCGTCGGCCTGGGTCTTGGCGACCTTGGCGATCCAGTCGTCCATCTTCTGGTCGAGGGCCGGGTCCTTCGTCAGCGCGTAGACCCGGGCCATGGACTCGATCCATTTGTACACGTCGCCGTCGCTCCAGTTGTTGCCCTGGTGCTTGGCGCCCTCTTTGCCGACGAGTTCGAAGTTGGACAGGAGGCACCCGTTGGAGGCGCTGCGCATCCCGGATTCGAGGGCATCGAGGGTGCTCTTGTGGACCAGTCCGAAGCGGTGTCCCCAGAAACCGCCGGTGAAGCGGGCCTCGGTCATCGCGGGGGGGCGGAACTTGGCGTGTGGGCTCCTGTGGGGTTCGGCCGCTAGGCCGATGGAGAGGAGTGGCGCGGCGAGGGCGAGGAGGAAGATGGAAGATGGAAGGCGGAAGCGCGTATGGGTGTGGTTTTTCATGGCTGGGTTCCTTGTCTGGTGTGGTTTGGGATGAGGCGGGTGAGCTCTTGGAGGAGTTGGGCGTTGGCGGGGTCGTCGGCGATGCTGGCGGTTTCGTTGGGGTCGGTCTGGTGGGCGTAGCGCTTGCCGTCGAGATGGGGCGGGGGCGGCAGACTGGCCAGATGGAAGAGGAGGAGGGCGAGCGTCACGGGCTGGCGGATCGCGCGCGCCGACGGGCCGCGGCCGCGCGCCGCGCCGTGATCGCGCGGATCGGCCTCTTGCCCAGCTCGCGGTCCCAGGCCGCCAGCGCATTGCGCCGGCTCAGGCGAATGGCCTCGACCGTGCTCCGCCGCGCGGCCTCCGCATCGCGCCGACGAAGCGACCGGACCAACTCCGCGTGAAACTTGCATGCCCGGTCCAAGGCCGCCCGGTCGTAACGCCAGAAGGTCGACGTGAAGAGGCGCGTCAGCAGCCGGCTGCCGTCCAGAATCCGCGTCAGGTATCGGTTGGCCGCCGCCTCGAACACCACCCGGTGGAACGCCATGTCCAACTCGATGAAACGCCGCAGCGCCTCCCCGCCAAGATGCCGGCCCGCCGCCCGTGGCACCGTGCGCCCGATCGCCTCCATCTCCGCGCCGATCTGATCCAGCCTCTCCAGATGCCCCGCCCCCATCCGCTCCGCCGCGCGAATCGACGCGTAGCTCTCCAGCGATTCCCGCAGGTCGTACATCTCCTCCAACTCGCCACGCTCTGGCACACGCACCACCGCCCCCAGGCCCGGCGCCGAATCCACCAGCCCCTCCATCTCCATCTGCCGGATCGCCTCCCGCACCGGCGTCCGGCTCATCCCCAACTGCCGCCCCAACTCCACCTCCGATAACGGCATCCCCGCCGCCAATTCCCCCGAAAGGATGCGCTCCCGGATCCGCCCATAGGCCTCCTGCCGCAGCGTCAAACGTTGCATCGTGGGCGTTAGCGTAGCGCACGCGGCCAGTCTAGGACAGTGAATTCAGTGTATACAATAAGAAAATTCGGGTGGGGTCGGGTGTTTTCCAGGACGCGCCGCGTCATTCCGGTGGGAAGTTTCGATCCATTGGAGGGCCGATGTGGACTGCGGCGTGGCAGCGCCGCTTTGGATTGTCCCAAACGGCCCGGTGTTTCCCTGCCGCCAGACTCTCCGACAGGGCCCGCCGCGCTCATCCAAAGCGGCGCTGCCACGCCGCAGTCCAAAAGAGCATAGACAATTATCTGCGGCATCCGCTATCCGCGGTTTGAAGTTTCAGTATCGCGGGACCGAGGGGTCGATCTGTTTGGACCAGGCGTGGATGCCGCCGCGGACGTTTTTGACGCGGCGGAAGCCGGCGCCCTGGAAGGCGCGGACGGCCTGGGCGCTGCGGACGCCGGTCTTGCAGTGGATGGCGATCTCCCGGGTGGAGTCGAACTCGTGGAGGCGGGCGGGCAACTGTCCGAGGGGGATGAGGCGGGCGCCGGGGATCTGGCAGATCTGGAATTCGTGGGGTTCGCGGACGTCGATGAGGATCAGGTCTTCCTTGGCCTTGAGGCGCCGGTCGAGTTCCTCGACCGACATCTCGGGCACTGGGGTTTCCTCGTGGGTGGAGGCACCCTCGAGGGCGGGGACGCCGCAGAACTGCTCGTAATCGATCAGCTCGTGGATGGTGCGGTTCTCGCCGCAGATCGGGCAGGCGGGATCCTTGCGGAGTTTCAGTTCGCGGAAGCGCATGCGCAGGGCGTCGAAGGCGACGAGCCTGCCGATGAGGGGGTCGCCGAGGCCGAGGATCAATTTGATGGTCTCGATGGCCTGCATGACGCCGATGACCCCGGGCAGGACGCCGAGGACGCCGCCCTCGGCGCAGCTCGGGACCATGCCCGGGGGCGGGGGGTCGGGGAAGAGGCACCGGTAGCAGGGGCCCTTCTCGGCCCAGAAAACGGTGCACTGGCCCTCGAAGCGGAAGATGCTGCCGTAGACGTTGGGCTTGCCCAGCAGGACGCAGGTGTCGTTGACGAGGTAGCGGGTGGGGAAGTTGTCGGTGCCATCGACGATGACGTCGTAGTCGCGGCAGATGTCCATGGCGTTATCGGAGCGCAGGGCGACCTCGAAGATCTCGACATCGACATTGGGGTTGATGTCGTGGATGCGGCCCTGGGCGGAGACGACCTTGGGTTGGCCGACGCGCGTGGTGCAGTGGATGATCTGGCGCTGGAGGTTGGAGTGGTCGACGATGTCGAAGTCGACGATGCCGAGCTTCCCGATCCCGGCGGCGGCGAGGTAGGTGAGCAGCGGGGAACCGAGGCCGCCGGTGCCGACGCACAGGACGCGGGCCGCCTTGAGCTTGCGCTGGCCGTCGATGGTGACCTCGGGCATGATCAGGTGTCGGCTGTAGCGGCCGATCTCCTCGTTGGAGAGGGGGACGCCGGCGAAAGCGCCGTCGATGCGTTTCAGGTGGCTCATAGGGGGAGGGGTTCTATAAGCGCGGGTGGGAGGAATTTCAACGCTGCGTCTCGGATCCGGTGCCCGGCGCGGGGGCGGGGATGATCCAGTGCGTCCACGCGCCGGATTCTTCGTGGTGAAACGTCTTATGCGTTGCGCCGAGGTGAGGAGGCGGTGGTACCAAGTGGCTCGAATCCGCTGGGCCTCCGCCGAAGGGCGAAGGCCCTTCGCTACCGCCGGCGCTCTCACCCGTAGCGAAGGCCCTTCGCTGCTAGAGAGTTGCGCCGTACTTTCGAGCTAGATTCCATGCCCCGCGCGCGGGGCACCACCGGGGGTGAAAATGGTAGGCTGCGCCTTGGCGCACGCTGCCGAGTCGACCGTCCGCGCGCGCCAAGGCCCAGCGTTCATCGCGACCCAATTTTCGAGTCAGCCATCGCGGTTCTTGGCCCTGGCGGCCAACCCGAAGGCGATGCCCGCGACGGCGCCAAAGGTGAAGCCGGCGACGACGTCGGCGGGATGGTGCTGTTTGAGGTAGAGGCGGGACCATCCCACGGCGAGCGCCGCGCCCACGGCGGGGGCGGCGGCGGGCGGCAGCGCGACGGCGAGTGCGGCGGCCGAGCCCATGGCGGTGGCGCTGTGCCCGGAGGGGAAGGCGTGGTAGCGGTGGTCGATCCTCGGGCCGTATAGCCCGTCGGGGAGTTCGGCGCGCGGGCGCGGGCGGCCCAGGGTCAGGCGCAGGCAATTGGCCGCGATGCCCGCCGTCGCCGAGGCCAGCAAGGTCGCCAGCGCGGCGGCGCGCCAGGGGGACCGTCGGGCCACCGGCGCGCCGCCGCCCCTGCCAGATCGCCGCAGGGCCCGGGCGATGCCGCCGATCAGCCACAGGCCCGCCGCGAGCAGCAGCGAGCCGGTCAAGAAATCGCCCCAGAAGCTGATGGCGCGGGCGATGTCGCGCGCCGCCCGGGTGTCGTTGTCGGTGATGAGGTGCAGCAGCCGCGCGTCGAAGGGCAACAGCGACATCGCGGCGAGCAGCCCCGCGGCGGCCAGCGCGGCAAAGGGCAACGCCCTCGCGCGGAGCGCGCGCCCGGCCCCGGCGAGCATCGAGGCGGCCTCGCGGATCGCGGTCACGCGGGCAGCGGCTCCGGCTTGATCCGCGAGCCCTTGCCCGCCGAGCGCAAGAAATTCATCGCCACGTCGGCCAGGGGCCCCGGGAAGCGGCGGAGCCCGTGGAGGACGTCGTCGAGGGCCAGGCAGAAGCGGTTGATCTCGGTCTCGCCGATGACCAGCGGCGGCAGGAATTTCACGACGTCGGCGCGGTGCGCGGCCACCTGCGTGAGGATGCGGTGCTTCTGGAACAGGGGGGTGACGACCAGCTGCGGGAAGAGGCCGGGGTCCAGCGCGTGGTAGAACTTCCAGCCGAGCTTCCCGAAGAAGGCGCCGGGCTCGGCCATCTCGAAGGCGCACATCAGGCCCTTGACGCGGACGTCATCGACGATCTCGTGACGCTGCCCGATCTGGCGCAGGCGCGCCTCGAGCAACTCGCCCATGCGGGCCGCGTTCTCGACGAGCCCCTCCTCCTCGATCACGTCCAGCGCGGCGATGCCCGCGGCGGCCGCGAGATTGTTCCGCCCGAAGGTCGAGGAGTGGACGATGCACCGGTCGAGCCGGGGGAACACGCACTGGTAGATGGCCCGCCGCGCGACGATGGCGCCGCACGGGACGTAGCCGCCGCTCAGGGTCTTGGCCAGGGTCACGATGTCGGGCTCCAGCCCCCAGTGCTCGAAGCCGAACCAGCGCCCCGTCCGCCCCAGCCCCGTCTGCACCTCGTCGCAAACCAGCAGCGCCCCGTGCCGCCGGCACATCTCCTGCGCGCGATTGAAATAATCGTCCTTCGGGAACTTGACGCCCTTGCCCTGCACCGGCTCGATCAGGAACGCCGCCACGTCGCCCTCGGCGAGCTCGCGCCCCAGCGCCGCGAGGTCCCCCATCGGCACGTGGGACACGCCCGGCAAAAACGGCCCGAACCCCTCGTGGAAGAAGGGATTTCCCGTCACCGAAAGCGAGCCGTAGGACAGCCCGTGGTACGAGTTCTCCAGCGCCACGATGCGCCGGCGCCCCGTCGCCGCCCGGGCGAACTTCAGCGCGCCCTCGACGGCCTCGGTCCCGCTGTTGCAGAGGAACACCGCATCGAGATGCGCCGCCCCCTGCGCCGCCATGCGCGCCACCAGCCTCTCCGCCAGCACCCCCGCCAGGAAGGCGCAGTCCATCTGCACCATGTTGGGCAGGTCCAGGTCCAGGACGTCCTGGATTGCCCGGCGCACCGCCGGGTGATTTCGCCCGATGTTGAAGACGCCGAAGCCAGACAGGAAATCGAGATAGTCCTGCCCCTCCTTGTCGTAGAGGTAGGCGCCCTTGGCCCGCGCGTAGACCTTGTCGAACCCGATGGTCCGCTGCACCTTGACCAGCGTGCGGTTCAGGTATCGGTCGTGCAGGTCGTAGTTCTCCCCGAGGCGGGAGGCCACCAGCGCCTTGATGTCTGTCGGCATGGGGTCGAAACACTAGCAACCCGCCGGGCTTTGCCAAGCCCGGCGGGGTCGGGACCCCCGGGTTCGGCCCGAAGATCCGGGTCGGCCCCGCCCCCGGCGCGGGGACGCGCCGCATCATTCGGTGGGGGAAACTTCGCGTGCATCGTAGCCGCCGACGTGAGGAGGCGGTGGTGCCAAGTGGCGCGAATCCGCCTCCTCACGTCGGCGGCTACCAATACGTTCGCGGGTGTCTGAATTGCAAACGATTGTCTGAAGACATCCCGTTATCCGCGGTTTGAAGTTTCAGGTCTCGCGGCGTCCGATGGGCGGGACCACCGGAGCGCAGAATCGTACCGAAGCGGCTGCGCTACGATGCCCCGCCCTCGGGACGCGCCGCCGCGAGCCCGGCGCCGGGATCGCGCTTGCGTTCCCGGTAGAGCAATTCCTCCAGCAGGGCCCGGTTGCGCGAGACGAGGTCCGCGATCACCCCGAGCGCCAGCAGCTGCACGCCGATGAGGATCAGCACGCTGGCCAAGATGAGCGAGGGGATCTTTTGGATGTGGGGGTTGACGTACAGGTAATAATAGAGCCACCGCACCATGAGGGCCGCGCCGACCAGGAAGAGCGGGGTCCCGAGCAGCAGGAAGAACTGCAGGGGGGCGTAGAGGACGTAGATGCGGACCATCGTCGCGACGGAGCGGCGCACGTAGCTGGCCATCCCCTTGAACAGCCGGGACTCCCGGAGTTTCCCGTTCACCCGGATCGGCACGCTCGCCACCCGCAGGCCCTGTCGCCCCGCCTGGATCAGGGTCTCCATCGTGTAGGTGAATTGCGAGAAGACGTTCACCCGCAGCGCCGCCTCGCGCGAGTACGCCCGGAACCCGCTCGGCGCGTCGGCCACGCTCGTCTGCGACACGTGCCGCAGCACCGCGCTGCCCACGAATTGCAGCAGCTTCTTCAATGGCGAGAAATGGGAGATCTCCGCGATCGGCCGGGCCCCGACCACGAGGTCGGCCTCCCCGCGCCGGATCGGCTCGACGAGTTTGGCGATGTCGGCGCCGCAGTACTGGTTGTCCGCGTCGGTGTTGACGATCACGTCCGCCCCGAGGCTCAGGCCCTTGGCCAGGCCCGCGGTGAATGCCCGCGCCAGCCCGCAGCGCTTCCCCAGCGACACGACGTGCTCCACCCCGTGGCGCCGCGCCACCTCGACCGTCCGGTCCGTCGAGCCGTCGTCGATCACCACCACCGTCACCTCGTCGAACCCCGGCACCGCGCGCGGCAGATCCGCCAAGGTCACCGGCAGCGACTCCTCCTCGTTCAGGCACGGGATCTGGATCACCAGCTTGGACATGGATGGAAATCCTACGCCAGCCCCGGGCGATCTCACCAGACGAATCCGAAGTCCCGTAGCGAAGGGCCTTCGCCCTTCGGCCGGATTGCCCCGCCGCCGCCTTTGCCCCACCATCGACACCCGATGCCCCCCGCCATCGCCCTGATGCACGACGACCTCCTGGTGGCCGATAAGCCGGCCGGGCAATTGGTCCACCCCACAAAACCCGGCGGGCCCCGCACCCTCCTCGACGACCTCCGCGACGCCTTCCCTTCCGAGCCCCTCTCCCTCGTCAATCGCCTCGACCGCGAGACCAGCGGCCTCGTCCTCGTCGCGCGCCACCCCGCCGCCGCCGCCGCGCTCGCCCGCCTCATGCGCCGCGGCGAGATCCAGAAAACCTACCTCGCCCTCGTCTGGGGCGAGATGCGCGATGACCACGGCACCATCGCCGCGCCCCTCGACCGCCTCGGCGACCACGCCCCCACCCGCATCCATCTGAAACAGGCCATCGTCCCCGGCGCCTACCGCGCCGTGACCGAATTCCGCGTCGAGCGCCGCCTCCGGGGCCACACCCTCCTGCGCCTCACCCTCCACTCCGGACGCCTCCACCAGATCCGCGCCCACCTCGCCCACCTCGGCTTCCCCGTCGTCGGCGATAAACTCTACGGCCCCGATGAATCCCTCTACCTCCAGTTCATCCAATCCGGCTGGACCCCGGAAATCGAACGCCGCCTCCGCTCCCCAAGACACGCCCTCCATGCCGCCTCCCTCCAGTTCCCTTGGCTACACCGAATCCTCCATGCCCAATCCCCGTGGCCCGCAGACCTCCAAAAATTCGTTACCTGTTGATTGCGAGCGCGTTGCGCGTTAATACCCGGCAGCTCCACCGCGGTTCAAAAAAATTTCAACAAATTCGTTGACGCTCCCGTGGCGGGCGATACCTTCAGGAAAACCGATTCTCGGGAGGCTCCGTGGTCACACGCGGGGCACCTCGTGAAACAAGGAAAAAGAGAGAACACAGTCAAAGGAGAGAATAGAGAATGAAAAAGACGATCAGCGGTCTCCTGGCTCTGGTTTTCGGCTGCGGCGTCGCCCTGGGTGGCGAGGTCGTGAGCGAGAAGCAGGTCAAGGAGCTGGAGAAGATGATCGAGGACGCGGGGATCTACGTCGAGACCGCCAAGAAGGGCGTCGTGCTCAGCGGCTACGTGGATGCCAGCTACTCGTATAACGCCAACGGCGGCGGCACCGACAGCGGCTGGAACGGCACCCCGGGCACCATCCGGACCCACCAGTTCGACGTGGACAGCAACGACTTCAACGTCAACCAGATCAAGCTGGCGCTGGAGAAGGCCCTTCCCGAGGAGAACACCTGGGCGGCGGGCTTCCGCGTGGACCTGATGTTCGGCGAGGACGCCAAGTATCTGAGCCAGTTCGGCGCCGAGAACGACGCGGGCATGGGCTCCGACGAGTTTTTCGTGGAGCAGGCCTACGTGCAGTTCCGCGTGCCGGTGGGCAACGGGCTGGACTTCAAGTTCGGTAAGTTCGTGACCCTGCTGGGCTACGAGGTTATCGAGACCCCGGCGAACCTCAACGTGAGCCGCGGCTACTGGTTCACCTACGGGATCCCCTTCACCCACACAGGCTTCCTGATGAGCTACAAGTTCAACGACATGGTTGACGCCAAGCTCGGCCTGGTCAACGGGTGGAACAACAGCGACAGCAACTTCCTCGACGAGGATATCGACGGCGGCGACGGCGACGACGGACCGGCGGACTTCGCCAAGGCCATCACCGCGCAGATCGCGCTGCACGCCCCCGGCGGCAACGCGGACTTGGTCAACAGCTTCATCTACTCCTTCGAGGGTGAGGAAGTCATTGGCCAGACCCGCCGCCTCGACGACTGGGACGGGCCGGAGACCGTGGAGAACACCGGCGTGTTCGTGTGGGACATCTGGGGCCAGTGGCGCCCGTTGGCCTTCAACGACAAGCTCC
>CAZYWZ010000006.1:0-100975 GCA_964651705.1 uncultured Verrucomicrobiales bacterium | reverse complement strand
TCATTCCCGCTGCCGCCTGGCACAGGCGGCCTACAAAAATTGTAGGGCGTCTCTGTGAGATGCCACCGCGGGGGAAGTTTCAGGTCAGCCCTGCGGCTGGCGGAGGCTGCGCCAGACGCGCCAGGTATCTCGCGCGATGGTGAGGATGTCGGCGAAGCGGACGGAGCTGAAGTGCATGCGGTGGTGGACGACGACGGGGGCCTCGGTCATTTTGGCGCCTAGGCTGACGAGGCGGACGAGGAGTTCGAGGTCGAATGCGAAACCTTTGAGCTGGGTTTGTTCGAGAGCGCGGAGGAGGAGGTCGCGTCGGACGAGTTTGAGGCCGGTCTGGGTATCGCGGATGGGGAGGCCGAACAGAGTTTTGGTGAGGAGGAAGTAGCCGAGGCAGTAGATGCGGCGGTGGAAGGGATAGCTGACGGTGCTATCTGGGTGGAGCTTGCTGCCGATGACGGCGTCGGCCTCGTGGGCGCGCTGGAGCGCGATAAAGAGGGTGATCTGTTCCGGGGGCAGTTCCAGGTCGGCATCGAGGAAGATGGCCCATTCGCCGCGTGCGGCGCGGGTGCCCTGGCGGAGGGCTTCTCCTTTTCCGGCGTGAGTGAGAAACACGGGGCGGACCTCGGGCCACTCTTGGGCGGCCTGGTCGAGCTGCTCGCGGGAGTTATCGGCGCTGCCGTCATCGACCGGGATGAGCTCGAGCGGCCCGATGGGGCGGAGGACGGTGAGGGTCCGCGCGATATTGGCGCGGATGTGGTGCCCCTCATTGAATATCGGCATGATGACCGAGTACATGGCGCAAGGATGATGGAAGCGTCTGGCGTGTCGCGGGTGGAGGAAAATCGATTCAGGGGGGTGGGGTGGTGGGGTGGGGTTTTCTGGTGGTGCAGAGCCAGGCGACCGAGAGGACGGCGGCGGCGGTGTACGAGGCCAGCAGCATGGAGGAGAGGAGGGCGGCGGGGGTGCGTCCGGCAGCGAGGAGGGTGAGCCAATAGGCGATCCCGAGGCCGCCGAAGAGGAAAGTGAGTTTGAACCAGCGGCTGGCGAGGGCCCATGTGCCGATGGCCTGGAGGAGCCCGACGGCGACCATGGTGGCGGTGAAACGCGCCACGAGGTCTTCGGCGCCGGTGTCGGCGCGGCCGAAGATGAGGCCGGCGAGGGGGCCGCGGAGCAGGGTGATGCCGAGGGCGCCGGCGGCGAGGGCGGCGGCGTAGAGGAGAAGGAGGCCGAGCTGGTCGCGCAGTGCCTCGCGGTGGCGATGCCCCGAGCGGGACTGGAACAGGACCATAAGGAATGGCGTGGCGAAGAAGACGAGCGCGCGTCCGAGCTGGCCGGCCCCGGTGTAGCGACCGAGGTCATCTCCCGCGATATGGCGCTGGGCGACCAAGAGGTCTCCCTGGAGGAATGCGTATTGGCCCAGGACGAAAGCGCCTGCGGCGAGGGCGTAGGCGGCGAGCTCCTTGCCCCGCGGAGGGATGGGCTGGCACTCGGGCGGGGCGATTTGCCGCCGCCAGAACAGGAGGGGGACGAAGGCGAGCAGGGCCATGGCGCCGGCGAAGACGGCGGGCTCGGCGGCATCCCATGTGCGGGTGCCGATCCATCCCGCACCGAGACGCAGGCATGCGCCCGCGAGGCCGATGGCCGCTAGCGTGCGGAACCAGCCCATCCCCGTGCAGACCGCGTTGCCAAACTCGACCCAGAGGTTGGCGAAGACGACGATGAGCGCGGCGATCACGAGGGTGTTTCGTGGCAAGTTGAAGAACTTTCCGAGGGGTAGGACGAGGACGATGGCGAGGGCGCAACCGAGGAGAGTGAGGCGGAGGAGGAGGCGCTGGCTGCCGCGGACGAGGCCGCGGACGCGGGCGTCGTCGCCGATCGCCCGGAAGTGGGCGATATGATGGATGACGGCCTGGCGGATGGCGGCAAGGGGGAGCCCGAACATCCCGACGAAGCCCAGGGTGCCGTTGACCAGGCCGTATTCGTCGAGGGGCAGCTGTCGCCCGATGACGCCCTGGAAGGCGTAGTTGACGAGACCGGCGAGGAAGCCGGCCGCCGTCAGGATGACCCCGCTGTGCCAGAGTTTGGGCACGGCTGGAGTGTCTGTGGGCGCGGGGGAACTTGCAAGCCGCGCGATGGGACGATTGCCGTCGGGGCAAATGCCGGTAAGCTGGTCGGATGGACGACGAGGCGGCGGATTTCCGGGTGGTGCTCATCACGGTTCCGGACCAGGGGACCGCGGCCCGTCTGGCGCGGGCGCTATTGGAGGCGCGGCTGGTGGCGTGCGCGAGCATCATCCCGGGCATCGAGAGCCATTACTGGTGGGAGGGGCGGATCGAAAGCTCCGCGGAATGCCTCCTGATCGCAAAGACGGTCGCCGGCCGCATCGCGGCGCTCAAGGCGGCGGTGCAGAAGGCCCATCCGTACGAGTGCCCGGAGATCTTGGCAGTGCCGGTGGTGGGGGGGTTGGCGAAATATCTGGCTTGGGTGCGGGAGTCGGTTGATGAGGCTGCGGGCTGACTCGAAAATTGGGTCGCGATGTAGGCTGCGCCTTGGCGCGCGCGGACGGTGGATTCGGCAGCGTGCGCCAAGGCGCAGCCTACGATTTTCACCCCCGGTGGTGCCCCGCGTGCGGGGCACGGGATCTAGCTCGAAACTTCCAGACGTAGCCACGGCCGTGAGGCCGTGGACCCCCACCGCGCGGCCCCTCCGTGACCGGAGGGGCTACATTTTCACGCACGTTGGTGCCCCGCCTGCGGGGCATGAGGTCTGACTCGAAAATGGGGACCTCGAGCAGGGACGCGGGTGGGCAGGGGAAGTTTTAAAGTAGCCGGGCGGCAACCGGCTCAGAGCTCCCCGAGCAGTTCTTGCTTTTTGCTCTCGTAGTCCTGCTCGTTGATGAGGCCGAGTTCGAGCATCTCCTTCAATTTCTTGAGGCGCTCGAAGGGGTCGCCCTTCATGGGCTGGGGTGGGGGGGGAGGCGGCGACTGGGGCGGGATCTGAGGGGCGGCCATCGCCTGGTGCGCGGCCAGGCGCGCGCGGGACTGCTCCATGTTCATCCGGCGACGCTCCTCCCGCACGATCTCGTGGCAGGCCTGCGCCGCGGCGTAAAGGTGGTGGCCCTGTTTCTTGGGGATGAGGTCGATGGCGACATTCTCGCCACCGGCGGTGCGGAAGCCGATCGTGGCGCCCCCGATGCGCTCGGAGAGTCGCAGGTTGGTGATCTCGTACCAGGGATAGGGGCGAAATTCCATCCGGCCGAGCAGCTTCGGGCGGCAGACAATCAGGCGGCGGGGCGTGATGACGACGGATCCCGGATCGATGTTATCGAGCGGGTTGATGGGATTGTGTTGTACCGCGATGTACTCGACAGATTCCCCCTCTTTGAGGAGGTCGGCGATGCGCTCCAGGGTCTTGTGGACGGCCGCGGCCGGCTGGCCGTCCTCGAGGTACTGTGCGATGGCCTCGTCCTCCTCGTCGTGGGGCTCCGCGCCCTCTTCGGTGGGCTCTTCCTCCAGGGCCTCGGGCTTTCCGCGCGACTCTTCGGCGCCCTCGTCTTCGGCTCCCTCGCCGGGTTGGGACTCGGGCTCGGGCGGGCTTTCCTCGGCGGCGGGCTTCTGCCCTGGGGCGGGCTCGTCCTCGGGCGGCTTTGCGGTGCCCGGTGGCTCGGGCACGATCACCCGCGCGTTGCACTCCGGGCACTTGACGGGCGAACCGATGAATTTCGCGCTGCATTTGAGCGCCTTGCCGCATTCCGGGCAACTGAAACGAACCTCGGCCATCTCCGGACCTCCTTGATTAAACGGTATCATTGCCCGTTTGGGCGGCGGCTAGCAAGCCGGGAGTGGGGTTGGCAGACGCACCGTGGATGGTCCGTCGCGCGGCTCGCTGCGGCTCGCGCCTTGTCATTCATGGGGAAATTTCGGATCAATCGGAGGGCCAATGTGGACTGCGGCGTGGCAGCGCCGCTTTGGATGGGCGCGTGGGGTCCTGTTGGAGAGTCTGGCAGCGGGAGCACGCCGGGCCGTTCGGGGCAATCCAAAGCGGCGCTGCCACGCCGCAGTCCAAAATAGGGCCGCCTCCTCGCCCGCCACGGGGGCGGGCAGGCTCCCGGTGGCTACCCCCGAATTCGCAAGTGCCGCGATTTGAAGAAATATCTGCGTGGTCAAGGGATCGTTGCGCCGCGCTGCCGGAATTCCTGGGCCTTTTGGTCGAGGCCGCTCGCGATGGCCTGGTTTTCTGGGATGCCCTGTTCCTTGGCGAATCGGCGGACATCCTCGGTGATGCGCATGGAGCAGAACTGGGGCCCACACATCGAGCAAAAGTGGGCGACCTTTGCGGATTGGTGGGGCAGGGTGGCATCGTGGAAGGCGCGGGCGGTGTCGGGGTCGAGGCCGAGTTCGAACTGGTCCTCCCACCGGAACTCGAAGCGCGCCTTGGAGAGGGCGTTGTCGCGGTATTGGGCGCCGGGGTGGCCCTTGGCGAGGTCGGCGGCATGGGCGGCGATCTTGTAGGCGATGACGCCATGGCGGACGTCGTCGCGGTCGGGGAGCCCGAGATGTTCTTTGGGCGTGACGTAGCAGAGGAGGGCGCAACCGTACCACCCGATGAGGGCGGCGCCGATGGCGCTGGTGATGTGGTCGTAGCCCGGCGCGATGTCGGTGGTGAGTGGGCCGAGGGTGTAGAACGGGGCCTCGTGGCACCAATCCAATTGCTTCCGCATGTTCTCCTGGATGAGGTGCATGGGAATGTGGCCGGGGCCCTCGTTCATGACCTGGACGCCGTGGTCCCACGCGCGACGGGTGAGTTCTCCCTGGGTCTTCAGTTCGGCGAACTGGGCCTCGTCGTTGGCGTCGGCGATGGAGCCGGGGCGCAATCCGTCGCCGATGGAGAAGGCGACGTCGTGGGCGGCCATGATCTCGCAGATCTCGTCCCAGTGGGTGTAGAGGAAGTTCTCCTGGTGGTGGGCGAGGCACCATTTGGCGAGGATGGACCCGCCGCGGGAGACGATGCCCGTCATGCGTCGTGCGGTGAGCGGGATGAAACGGAGCAGCACACCGGCGTGGATGGTGAAGTAATCGACGCCCTGCTCGGCCTGTTCGATGAGGGTATCGCGGAATATGTCCCACGTGAGGTCTTCGGGTTTGCCGCCGACCTTCTCGAGGGCTTGATAGATGGGGACGGTGCCGATGGGGACGGGGCAGTTGCGGAGGATCCACTCGCGGGTGGTGTGGATATCGCGTCCGGTGGAGAGGTCCATGACGGTATCGGCGCCCCAGCGCGTGGCCCAGCGCATCTTCTCGACCTCCTCTTCGATCGAGGAGGCGACGGCGGAGTTGCCGATGTTGGCGTTGATCTTCACGAGGAAATGGCGGCCGATGACCATCGGCTCGAGTTCCGGATGGTTGACATTGCAGGGGATGATGGCGCGGCCGCGGGCGACCTCGTCACGGACAAATTCGGGGGTGATTCTTTTTTGGTTTGCCGTGTTCCGTTTCCCGTTTTCCGTGGCGTGCTGTTGGAGGAGGGAATCGTGGGGGGCGTCGGGGCCGAGTTGTTCGAGCAGGCGCTCGAGGCCCTGATTTTCGCGGATGGCGACGAATTCCATCTCTGGGGTGATGATGCCCTGCCTGGCGTACCAGAGTTGGGTGACGGGGTGCCCGGCGGCGGCGCGGCGTGGCTTTTGGCGGGTGCCAGGAACGCGGGGAGACATCGCGTGGGCTTTGCCCCGTCGCGGTGCGCCGTCGTCCTCGGCTCGCGGGGCGCGCCCTTCATAGGGGGAGGTGTCCGCCCGGGCGAGGATCCATGGCTCTCGGAGGCGGGGCAGCCCTTTCCTGACATCGCCTCGGAAGGCGCTGTCGCCCCAGGGTCCCGAGGTGTCGTAGACGCGGATCGGCTCGTTCTCGATCGGGCCGGAGGGAGATGTCGTGGGCGTCAGCTGGATCTCTCGCATGGGCACGCGGATCTCGGGGTGGAGGCGGCCGGCGACGTAGACGCGGCGCGATGGGCCGGATCCCTGAAGCTTCTTGGGCGCGGCCTTCGATTTGGCGATTGGTTTGGCGGCGCGCTTGTGGCGGGATGCGCCGTTCCGTGCGCGGCGCCCGCTTCTGGCGCCATCTTCCAACTGCTTTGCCATGGTGCTTCCGTCTCCTATCGCGTCATCGGGTGCGCGGCGCGGTTGGAGTGAGCGCACTAGGGCTTCGCGACGATTGCCGCCCCAGCAAGATCTGCTTCGCACTCATTTTCCTACGCCGGCATGACCCGGTTCAGGTTCGAAGGGTCGCCCGCCGGATTGGCGGACCTCTCAGGCCCCGCGGCCTCCCCTATGAGCCTGCGGGAACAATGGTGCCGAATGGGGGGGGCGTCAAGGCGGGACGGCCATCCCAGATCCTCGCGTTGCCCGGAGTGCGGGCGTCGGCTCCGCCGGAAGCCAAAGCGGTGTCGCCGCTGCGCTCTGCCACCGCAGTCCAAAAAAGGGGACGCCTCCTCACCCGCCACGCGGGCGCGCGGGCTCTCGGCGGCTACCGCCGAGTTCACAACCAACCATTTCAGAAGCCCTGGAGCTGCTCGGAGACTTTGCCCTCGACGGTCTTCATCATCGTGCTGTCGAGTTCGGCGGTAAAGATGATGAGCATGTTGCTGTAGAGTTTGGCGCGGAGTTTGCCATCCTCGGTGACGTAGTCGTATCCGAAGACGGAGGGCTGGGCCTCGTCGGTATCGAGCAACTCCTTCCATTTTGAGGTGCCCTTGTTGAGCTCGAGCAGGCCGTTGATCTGGAATTCGTTCAGGCGCTCGTGATTGAGGCGGTAGCACTCCATGACGGAGACATCGCGCAGGAAGGCGACGTGCATGTCCCAGCCATCGGGGTACGTCTCGCGCTGGTGGGCCTTGTCGGCGGGGAGTTTCTCGATCTGCTCGGGGGTTACCTTCTCGTCGAGCACGTTTTTGAAATAGAACACATGCTGGCATCCCGGGGGGAAGACCTCGGCGAGGCCGAGGTGGCGGTAGGGGACGGTCTTGTCGGTAAGTTTGCCCTCGGCCCTCGTGGCGGGGTAGGGCATCGCCGTCTTCTTATCCATGAGGCGCCGCTCGATGTCGGTGCGGCGTTCGCCGATGCGGGCGTGCGTTGCCTGTGGGGCGACGATGGCCAGCGAGACCATCAGGGCGATGAGGTGTCGGGGTGTCATTTTTTCTCCTTGCCGTTACTGATTCGGGTCACCCGGATCGGCGCGCCATTGCTGATGCCCTCCGGGATGTAGACGAGTTCCTGATACGCCCTGACGCCGACGACGATGTCGCCCTCGCCCCAGAGGCGAAACTCTCCCTTGGGGCCGGGGGTCGTGGTGTCGAGCACGCGGAGCTGTATCTCGAAATCGAGGTCGTTGAAATCGGAGAGATAGAAGGCGTTCCATTCCTCCTCGGGCGAGAGGTTGGTGCCATTCTTCAGCGGGACCTGTGCCGCGGTGGCGTCGGCCTTGGCGACGAATTCGCAGAGTTCGGTGAGCCAGAGCTGATCGACGGCGGCCTGGGCGATCTTGCGTGCCTGGGCGATGTCGGGACCGCCGCCCTCGCGGACGAGCCCGAAGAAATCGATCTCCTGGAGGCTGCCGAGGTAACCGATGCCGAGGATCTTCTCCTGCTCCATCATGTCCTCGCGGAGGAGGTCGTCGATGGTGCGCAGGTCCCTGCGGATGAGGGCGGGCTCGATGGACTGGAAGTGCTGGGTATACTTGTTGGCCAGGGCAGGGCTCGGGGCGAGCTTGACGGCACCGACCTGTGCGATCTGCATGTCCTGGTTCGCCGGTTTCGGCACGCCGGATCGGAGTTCGGCGAGCGCCTTTTGGAGGATGGCGGCATTGGCTGGGGCGACGACGGGCTTGGAGATGTCGAGGCCCGGCTTGGTGCGGAGGGAGGCGAAGATTTTGGCGCCGCGATCGAGGCGTTGCTTCGTCTCTGGGTTAAGGGGACGAACCAAGAAGACCTCGAGGTTGGTGACGCCGACGCCGAAGCTGCCGGTCAGGATCTGTCCCTCGATGGGGGGCGCGAGGGTGATTGGCTGCGGGATGTGACCCTCCTTCTTCTGCTGAATGCGAGCGATGCGCGCCTCGCGGCTGCTGGAGCGGGCGCGGAGCCATTTCGAGGTTCGCTTGCTGGCGAAATCGGGCTTGAGGGAATCGTTCAGGGCGGCCTCGGCGCCGGGTGGGTGGGCGAGGGGCAACAGGAGGGCCGCCAGCGCCCCGAGCGTCATATAACGTTGCCTGCCGTGTCGCACGATCGGCCCAGTCTGCCACGCGAGCAGGGAATGCAAGATTTTTTAGCGTGCTTTCCAAAAGGGGGACGGCTGCTAGGGTGCGCCGATGAGACTGACCTTGGCACATTCGCCGGACGCGGATGACGCGTTCATGTTTTATGCCCTGGCGAAGGGGCTGGTGGATTCCGGTCCATTCGAGTTTGAGCATATCCTGCAGGACATCCAGACCCTGAACGAGAGGGCGCTTCGCGGGGAACTCGACGTGACGGCGGTGTCCATCCACGCGTACCCGTACCTCGCGGATCGCTACGCGTTGCTCGGCAGCGGGGCGAGCATGGGAGACAACTATGGCCCGATCGTGATCGGGCGCCGTGGGTTCGGCCGGGAGGAGTTGCTCGGGGTCAAGATCGCGGTGCCGGGCGAGCTGACGAGCGCATTTCTGGCGCTCCAGCTCTATCTGGGCGGGAAGGGTGGCGAGGCCTTTGACTACGCGGTGGTTCCTTTTGACGAGATCTTCGCGTATGTCCGCGACGGCAAGGCCGATGCCGGTCTGATCATCCACGAGGGGCAACTGACCTATGGGGGCGAGGGCTTCGAGCTCAGCGTGGATCTGGGCAAGTGGTGGCACGGTGAGACCGGTGGCCTGCCGCTGCCACTCGGGGGGAATGCGATCCGGCGGGACCTTGGGCCCGATGTGATCCGGCAGGTATCGGCCATCCTGAGGGAGAGCATCCGCTTCGGCCTAGAGCACCGTACCGAGGGCCTGGCACACGCCCAGGCTTTGGGTCGCGGGCTCGAGGGGGAGGCCCTGGGGAAATTCGTCGGCATGTACGTCAACGAGCTGACGCTGGATTACGGTGAGCGGGGTCGCCGGGCCGTGGCAGAATTTCTTGCGCGTGGGGCAAAGGCCGGCCTCGTGGCTGCCGTCCGGCATCTGGAGTTTGTCTAGCGGCCTGTCGGGCTTGGTGAAGACCGCCAGGCTGACTCGAAAATCGGCCACGGGATCGGCCTGTAGGGCGCGGATTCCCATCCGCGCCACGAGGGCCCTGCCGGTTGCCCGTGGCGCGAAAGGGATTTCGCGCCCTACATTTTCACCCCCGGTGGTGCCCCGCGGGCGGGGCACGGGATCTAGCTCGAAAGTACGGCGCAACTCACTAGGAGCGAAGGGACTTCGCCCTTCGGCGGGGGATAGGCCGAAGCCGGAACGTCGGAACAATCGCCTCTGGCGATCGGCTTCGCTACAAATTTTCCCGCCCCGGTAGTGCCCAGCGCGCGGGGCATGGGGTCTAACTCGAAAATTCCAGACGTAGCCACGGCCGTGAGGCCGTGGACCCCCACCGCACGGCCCCTCCGTGACCGGAGGGGCTACATTTTGGTTCCGGTTATGCCCCGCCGCGCCGGTTCCCGGCAATACCTCTGCCGCCTTCACAACGGCGGGCGGGGCGCTATGGTAAGCGACCATGAGGATTATTGTGGAGCGCATGGCGTGGCTTAAGGGTTTTGTCCTGCTGGGTTTTCTGGCGCTGATGACGGGTTGCGCGTCGATGGAGGCAGGGGACAGCGGCGGGTTCGACAAGATCGTGGACGGGGATGCGCCCATGTTCGAGAACGGACCGTACCAATCGGGTCCCCCGACGCGGACCCTGGGCAGCGGCACCCGGGTCAAAGTATTGTCACAGGCGGGCGGATACGTCTACGTGGAGACGGTGGACGGTAAGCGGGGATACATCCCGATGTCTTCGGTGCGCGAGCAGGGCGGGCTGTGAGCGGGGTGGATCTCGGCGGGATGCTCGCGGCGGCGGTGGACGCGGCACGCGCGGCGGGGGCGCGGCAGCGGGAAGCCGTGGGCGGAGAGCTGGCCGTCAACGAACTGCGCGATCACGACGTGAAGCTCGCGCTCGACGTCGAGTGCCAGGAGCTGATCACGGCCCTGCTGGAGGAGCGTTTTCCTGGCATCAGCGTGCTGGGGGAGGAGGAGGGCGGAGCGCCTCACGGCGCCACCGAGTGGCAATGGATCGTCGATCCCGTCGATGGGACCGTGAACCTCTATTATGGGATCCCGCACTTTTGCGTCGCCATCGCCCTCCAGCATCGGAAGCAGACCATGCTGGCGGCGACCTTCGATCCGATACGCGACGAACTATTCACCGCGATCCGCGGCTCGGGCACCCGACTCAATGGACGCGAGGTCTCGGTGAGCCGGCGCGCCCAGCTGAAAGACGCGCTGGTGGCGACGGGATTCGCCAAGGAGAAGGGCCTAGTCGAGGCCGGCATCGAGCGCGTGCGATTCTTCGGCACGAACGCGCGCAAGGTCCGCATGAACGGGTGCGCCGCGCTGGACCTGGCCTACGTGGCCTGCGGCCGGCTGGACGCGTACCTCGAGGAGGGGACCCGCCTCTGGGATCTGGCGGGGGGCGTCCTTCTCGTCCAATGCGCCGGCGGACGGGTCGATCTCATCGAGCGGCCCGAGTTGCCGCTCTCGTACAAGGTCGTCGCCTCCAGCGGCCGATTCGAGGTCCCGGCGATCTTCGGCGATCACCTCGCGCGCCGCGAGATGAATTCCTTGGGCGAAAGCCCGTAGACTGCCTTAAACGCGCGGGAGAACTGGAACGGGTCGGAAAAACCCACGGCCGCGGCGACCTCCTTCACCATGATCCCGGGCGCGTGCAGTCGCTCGGCGGCCAACTGCATCTTGGCTCGCATCAGGAACTCGTAGGGCGTCTGCCGATCGAAGCGCCGGAAGAGGCGGCAGAGGTAGGCGGGGTCGACATGGCATCCGCGCGCGGCATCCGCCACCCCGGACAGGCGAGAGAAATTCTCTTGGAGGTGACGGCGGCAGCGCTCGTAGGTCGCGAAAGCGGGCGGCGCGATCTCCTCGGGCGGTTTGGCCGTCTCGGCGATGCGGTGGAGCAGGAGTTCCAGCAGCAGCGCGCAGATCGGGCGGGCAAAGGCCGAGCCGCCCTGGCCCGTGCGGACCAGATCGTCGAAGATCCCCAGCAGTTCGCTGGGCGCCGAGGTCTGAATCAGCGTTCCAGCGGGGATGCCGCAGCGCTTTAGGAGGGGCAGGGCCTCGCGGCCCGAGAAGTCGACGAAGTACTTCACCAGGGGGTCCGAGGTCTCTGTCGAAATCCGCTGCGCGACACCTGGCCCATAGGTGAAGATCGTCCCCGGCGACAACGCGTGGTCCCTCTTCCCCAGCCGGAGCGCCCCGCGGCCCCGCGCCACGAACTCGACCGAAAAGAACGGGAATGTCTTCCGGTCGATCCGGTAATCCGGCGCGCAATGCTCCAGCCCGCCGCAGGCCACCGCCAGGCGCTCCCTGGGCCGGGGCGTCAGATCGAGGTAGAAACGTTTCGCCTCGGCGACCTGCGCCGAGAAAAAGTGCGGTTGGGTGTCGGCTGGATCGATCTTAGCCATGGGGCCCTGACGGGATGTTCGCCGGGCGGGTGGGAATTTCAACCCACATCGGAGGGCCCAGGAAGCGCCACGACTCGATTTATGTGTGCGATGCCAGCGCAGGGGAACGTGTGGCCCTAGATGGGCCGGGGCGCTCAGTCAACGCGTCCACGCGTCTGACGACCGTGGCTACGTCTGGAAATGTCAAACCAGATCCCGTGCCCCGCACGCGGGACACCACCGTGGTGGAAAATGGTAGGCTGCGCCTTGGCGCACGCTGCCGAATCGAACGCCTAGAGAGTTGCGTCGCATTTTCGAGCTGGCGCGGAATCGGCGCGCCGCCGCCAAAGCATGGCTCCGGCGAGCAACAGGAGCGCCACCGCGGCCATCTTGGGTTCCGGTATCGGGAACCATGCGGTGGCTCGCGTGCGCCCCGCCGCATCCTGTGCGTATCCGACGATGATGCCGTTGTCGCTGATGCCGTAGGCCGCGCTAAACAGACCCCCGAGGGTGCCTAGGTCGAGCAGGGATGCGCCATCCCAAACGAAAGCGTGGTAGTTGCCCGCATCGAACTCCGCCCACCCGACGACATGACCCGAGTTGTTCAGGCCATAGGCCCAGCTCTCGTCGCCGCCAAAGGTGCCCAAATCGATCGGCGCATCGGAGAGCCCACCGCTCCAGAAGGTGGCGCGGTTCCTGGCCTCGCCATCGGGAACGCCCCAGAGGATGACCTGTCCAAAATCATTGATCCCGCGCGCGGTATTCCACTCGCCGCCGGGCAGGAGGCCGAGATCCATCACCCCGCCCGAGGACCACAGGGCCGCCCGCTGCTGCCCGGAGCCGTCATCCGCCGCCCCCACGACCAGTCCGCCGACATTGATATCGTACGCGATCGATAGGTTGCCCCCGAGCGTCCCCAGATCGGTCACGCCGCTGGTGTCCCAGAGCGCCGCGTGGTAGGTCGATGGCGTCAGGAACGAATACCCCGCCAGCGTGCCGAGGAGGTTGACCGCCTGCGCCGCGCCGCCATTGGTCCCGAGTGTCGGTAGCGCGCCCGGTGCCCCGGTGATATCCCAGGCCGTCGGCAGCGTCCGCCCGAGGGCATCCTGCGCCCATCCCGCCACCACCCCGGATGCATTGATATCCAGAGCCCGGCTCTTCGCGCCCCCCAGCGTCCCGAGATTGGTGAGCGCGCCCATCTCCCAGAGGAACGCGTTCTCTATGGAGCCAGCCAAAGGGAGAAGCGACTCCCCGACGACCGCGCCTGAGTCGTTGACTGCGCGCGCCCGCCCGAATCCGCCGCCAAGGTCCCCGAGGTCGACTGCCTGGTAGCCGATGGACAGGGCCAGCGAAGGAATAGACCAAAAGGCCGCAAGGCATAGCGGGCGCAGCACCCGGCCGGGACGAGCAGAGCGATAATCTATCAGGAGCCAGGGCATAGCGCCGATGGCCGGCAGAACCTCAGCCCCGCCGCAATCTGCGGCGGGCCGCCAACGCGAGGGCCGCCGCCGCGAAACAGGCAAAGACTGGCATCGGTTCGGGGACCGCGAGGGTGTCGATGATGATCCAGTCGATCAAGACATCGCGATTGAGCGTGTTCGGGTTGAAGATCGAGATGAGATCGGGCTCCGAGCCGTCGTCCACGATGAAGGTCCAGTCGTCGACGCGCCATTCTCCAAAATCGGTCACCAGAAATGAGCGGTTCGATCGGGTGACGGATTGGATGGTGGCGGAGGTGACATCCACCAAAGCCGTGCTGAATAATCCGGCCTCGATGTAGTGGACGAACTGGACCCGGATCTCCTTCAGGCCATTGGTCGTGGGACCACCGTAGTCCGGGATCGCAATGTCGAATCGCCCGGTCGCCCCGATGCTCCAAAATCCCGTCACATTGCCGAAGGCCAATGGCTCGTACTCAAACCAACCCGAGGCATTTGCCCCTAGCATCAGAGAAGCCGAGGCGGTTCCGAAAAGGTTGCTGCCATCGGTGGGCACGGCGGGATTCGCATCGGTGGGAAACGCCCACTCTTGCCACGTTGAACCGTTCGAACCGCGCCAAGATGGGGCCAGGACCTGCGCGTCGAGAGGTTGGTGCGACAGAAGCAGCGAAACGATGGGAATCGCCATCGGGAGCGCATGGGTTCGCGAACTCCATCGCAAGGGGGCTCTCATAAGCGCACCTTATTTGTCCCATCCATGGGGATCGAAGGAAAGCAAAGGAACTTACAATTTAGTCGCCGCCGCATTATGGAATAAGACGATCCGCGCGTCGTTTGGGTGAATCTGTAATGAACATGACTATTGTGCGTCGCCGGCGGCGAACCAATTGGCGCGCAGGAGGACATAGTCGAGCGTTTGGGCAGTGCCATCGCCATTGAGATCCGCCTGTGTGTTTGCCGTGAACCAGGCATTGCGGAAAATGATGTAGTCGGATGCCGTCACCCGATTATCGCCGGAGATATCGCCGGCGGGCAATTTGGTCGTGCCCGTTAGGTTGGCGGCAGCGATGCCGTTTGGGTCGAAGGTAACGGGGACCCGTCGTCGGAGGTTCCAGTTGGTCTTTGCGCTGAGGTGCGTGGTGGCGGCGGGGACGTCGTCGAGGGCGAAGGCGAAGGTGGCGCCGGTGACGTTGGTCAGGGATTGGGTCCAGATCTTTGTTTGGGCACCGCCGGTGGCGGCAAAAGTCACGGTGCGGGAGTGTGCGGTGGCCGTGCCGCGGAAGCCCTCGAGTTCGACGAGGCCGGTGACGGAGAAGGTGCGGAGGCAGAGGTCGAGGTAGCGGGAGGTGTCGTTGCCGGACTTGTCCGTGGCGGTGACCGTGGCGCGCCATGGGCCACCGGGGGTGGCGGGGGTGATATCCCACGAGTAGTTAAAGACGCCGTAGGGCGTTTCGTTGAGGTAGGTGGCTGTTGCGGTGTCGGTGCCATTGGTGAGCGTAATGGCGGGTGCCCCGTCGAGGCCGGCGAGGGCATCGGAAGATTCCACGGCGAATAGCACGGTGCCGTCGAGGACGAGGTTGGCGCAGTCCTTGACATCGACGAAGCCAGAGGGCGATTGGTCTTGAATGGCGACGATGCCGGAATCGTCCAGCAGGGGAGGGGTGCCATCGACATAGATGGTGGCGCTGTCGACCTTGGCGGGGTGGATGGTGTTGCCGGCGATATCGGCGAGGAGGGTGGTCCGGACGGCGCCGGGGTCATCGGGGGGATCTGGGCGGAACAGGAGGTGGGTGACACCCTCGACGTCGTCGCGCGAATCGAGGGCGATGCGGGCGACGGTGGCATCGGCGCGGCTCCCGACAGCGCCCTGGGCATCGATGCCGATGGCGGCATCGATCTCGCCGGGGATGCCATTGGTGTCGAGCCACGAATCCCATATCAGGAAATCCCAGATGCCGCCGCCCGCTGTGACGGCGCCGGCCGAGGGATCTTCGAAGAAGCTGGAGCTGTAGCCGAGCATGGCCTGGCAGGCGTTGACGTTGGTGGTGAGGTTGGCGACATTCATCTCGGCGAGGATGTTCTCGCCGGGCCGGATGAAGACGCTGGCGTTGTTGGGCAAGAGGTAGAGCACATTGGTGTGCGGCGGTTTTCCGAGGGCGGGGTCGATGGTCAGGCTGCCGCCGGGGAGGCCGTACTCGCGGTCGCCGTAGCCGACGAAGAGGCTAGCGGCTGGGTCTTGCTCTGGGCTGCTGGGCCCGGCGTCATCGCCCCAATAATTGCTTGTGGCCGTCACCGCGCCGGCATCGGTCCAGTTCAAGAGCCCGACGACAAAGTTGCCTGCGATGGTGGAACCGGCCACGGTGGCCTCGAGAACGTTATTCCCGATGCTGATTCCGAAGGGGCACCGGAGGATGCAGGCATCGCGGATAGAGAGGTCCCGCAGGGCCGCGGGGCTGAACACGTACGCGCCGTCGTTTCGGGCGCGGGCGACGATACCGGCGCCGGCCGCGGGATCTCCGAGGCCGCAGTCAACCACCAGCGGCGCGACCAGGCTGATGTTGCTGTAGGTGCCGTAGCGCATCTGGAACTCGATGCCGGCGGGCTCCGGCGCGACCGTGCCGTTCGCCGAAAACTCGCACCGCTCGAAGCGGGCGTTGGCCAGTTTCTCGAGGTAGGCGCCCTTGAGCGTGTTCTCGGCAAAAGTGCATCGCTCGAAGTGCGCCCCGGAGAATATGGTCCCGTCGGCGTTCGCCTTGATCGACTGGAGCCCGATCTGGTTTCCTGAGAAGAGGCAGTCGATTGCCATGAGACTGCGCAGGCTTCCGCGCACGCGGAGGCCGGATGACGCGGTCATGCCGACAAAGGCGCAGTTGGACATCTCGAGCCCGTTGACACTGCCCGTGGTGAAAATCTCCATACCGTGCGCGGCACAGTTGGAAACCGTCACGTTGGCCAGCGAGAGATAGTTGGCGGTGGCTGCGATGCGGATGCCCGTGGCGGCGCAGTCGGCGACCGTCAGGTCGCGGATGATCAGGGGGCTATTGCTGCCGCCGCCAGAGGCCGAGATGACGATCCCGTTGCCGGAGAGGGGACGGATCACGGTCGAGGCACCGGCCCCATCGAGGGTGATGCGCTTGTTGACCGTGACGTTTTCAGGGTAGATCCCGGCCGCCACGCGGACCGTATCGTCCGGGGCGGCCGCCGCTATGGCGCCCTGGATCGTCGGGTATTCGGCAGGGACGTAGAGCGTGTCTGCGCTCGATGCTTGGCCAAAAGCCAGTTGGAGGAGAGCCGCCGCCACCCAAGCACGGGATGTGCCGAGGCGGCTTCTGCTTCCCTGCATATCTCCTTCCGATCGCATGATGCGTCTGGCGTCGATCTACGGCCCCGCCGTATCGGGCTGGGGCGGGACCCTGCGTCCCGTCCCAGCCGAACGGTGGTCTTCCGGTTATTGCGCGTCGCCGACCTGGAACCAGTTGGCGCGCATCAGGGCATAGTCGCTTGCGCCGACCGAACCGTTGCCATCGATGTCGCCCACGGCATTGGTGGTGAGCCAATTCACCTTTAGCCGCGAGTAGTCGAGGACGTTGATGGAATTGGAGCCATCGATATCCCCGCCGCGGAGCTTATCGGCATCCTCGAAGTTCGCGGTGCCCTGGCCGCCGGAATCGAGGGCGACCGCGAGCTTGGAACGCAGCGACCAGGCGGTCTTGGCGCTGAGGCCGGTGGTGCCCTCGGGCACGTCGGTGAGGACGTAGGCGGCGGTGTCGCCGGTGAAGGTCAGCGTCTGGTTCCAGGTCTTGGTGGTGGCACCGCCGGTGGCGACGAAGGTCACCACCCTTTCGGTGCCGACGAAGCCCTCGGACTCGACGTAGCCGCTGATCTGGTTTCGGTTCAGGCAGAGGGTGAACGTCTCCTGCGTCTCATTGCCCGCGCGGTCCGTGGCGGTCACCGTCGCGGTCCAGGTCCCGTTCGGCGTGGCGGGGGTCACCTCCCATGTGTAATTGAAGGTGCCCTCCGGGTTTTCGTCGACGAGTGTGGCGGCCGCGCCGTCGTCCCCGTTGCTCAGGACGATGGTGGGTGCGCCAACGAGCCCGGCCAAGGCGTCGCTCGCGTCGAGGGAGATCTCGACGGTGCCCTGGTAGACGGTGTTGGAGCAGTCTTTGACGCTGACGTCACCCACGATTGGCTGGTTCTGCACCGCGGTGATGTTGCTCACCGCGGGCGGGGTGCCATCGATGATGATGTTCGCGCTGTTGACCTTGGATGGCCATACGATGCCACCGGCCACGCTGGCCAGGAAGGTGCTCTCGGTCTGGCCTGGGTCGGGGCTGGCGTCCGGGCGGAAGATCATCTGCGTGATGCCCTCGACGTTCGTTCGCGAGGTGAGCGTGACGATGGCGACCGTGCCATCGGCGGTGGTCCCGACCGCGCCCTGGGCGTCGACACCGATCGCGGTGTCGATCTCCCCGGGCACCCCGGTGGAATCGGCCCACGAGTCCCAGATCAGCTGGTCCCACGTGCCGCCGCCCGCCTGGACCGCGCCGGCGCTCGGGTCGGTGAAGTACGTGGAACTGTATCCCAGCATCGCCTGGCAGGCGTTCACCGCCTCCCCGAGATTGGCCACGTTCATGTCCACGATGATATCCTCGCCGGGCTGGATGAAGAGGCTCGCGTCCGCTGCCTCGAGATAGAGGGCGTTGGCGTGCGCGGGCTTGGCCGTGAGCCACGGGTCGGCGTCGACGTCGCCGTAGACGCCCTCCGTCTGTGGGCCGAGCGGCGAACCCCACCAGTTGTTCTCGGCAAGGATCTGGGCGGTCGAGTCGCTTACGAGCGAGTAGTCGTTGCCCGTGAAGCTGTTGTCGGTGACCGTGGAACCGTCATCATTGAAGATATAGAGCCCGAAGTCCGACAGGGTGATGATGTTATTGTCGAATAGGACGTCGCCGCCCTCATAGTTCATTATCGCCGATGAGGCCCAGGTGCCCGGGGTGTAGTCGAAGCCCGAGATGATGTTGTCCGCCACGGTACCCGTGGCCCCGTAGGAGATCTGGATCCCGTTCTGCGCGATATAGGCGATGGGCCCGGCACCGAATATCCTGTTGCGACGGACGTCGACCGTCAGGTTGTCACCGTTGAACAGCGTGCAGTTCTTCTGGCAGTCGTGGATGTAGGAATCCATGAGCGCGAAGGTCCGGGCGGCGGCATCCGCGTTGTAGACGGCGACGCCGATGCCGTGCTGCATCCCGTTGGCCGGGTTCTCCGAGATGTTCTTGACCTCACTGGCGAGCACGGAACCCCCGGCGTTTTGATAGGCGATGCCCATGAAGCGGTAGTTGGCGGCTCCGTACCGCAAGCCGTCGACGCAAACGTTCGAGATCGTCACGGAGAGGGCGTCGTGCACGTAGACGACCGGCTTGTTGACCGCCGAGGTCGTGAAGGACTTGGTGAGGGTCGGCGGGGACTGGATCACGACACCAGGTGCCGTGGCCAATAGGGAGAGATCCTTGGCGATCTCGACCTGTTCCTGATATGTGCCGGGGGCGACGCTGACAGGGCCGCCGGATGCCGCCGCATCCACACCCTCCTGGATGGTTGGAAACGCATACAGTCCCCACCCCGGTGTCGCTGGCGTGAAGTCGTCGTCCACGAGCATGGGCTGGTACTGGAGGTCTGTCATCTCGGGGTCCGAGTAGTACGTGGCATACGTGACCCATTCGCTGATCGTGTCGCCAGAACCTGCACCCAGCTCGCCTGGGCCGTCTGGGGAACCCCAATAGTTCGCGCCCGCATCAAGCGCCGCTTCTAGGAAATTTGCCACGCCGCTTCCGTTCCCCTCGATCCAGTTCTTAACCAGCGTGATGGTGGACGCCCAGCCATTGTAAAGCGCGATGCCCTCGCCCACGTTGTCGAGGACGCGGTTGCCCTCCAGCAGGATGTCCTTTGGTCCGTAGGGACCATTGGCCGTGTACCAGGGTTCGGCGATGGCGGTGAGATCAATGCCCCATAGGTTGTTCGAGAGGACATTGTTGACGATGTTCAGATTTCTGGCGCAGTCGATCCAGATGGCATCGTTCTCGCTGATCCCATGGATATAGTTGTTTGACACGACGAGAGATCCCGGGCTTCCGGTGATGGACTGTAGGACGAGCCCAGAGCTCTTGGTATTCACGATCTCGTTGTTAGCTATGAGAAGGCCGGAGAAGTCGAGATGGTTGCTGAGGGTGTTGGGCGGGGCGTAACCAAAGGCCTCGGCCTCGTAGCCCACGTAGATACCGAAGCCCCAGTTGCCTGGCTGGATGTCCGAGACGCGGCAATTCAGGATCCGGATATTTGGCATGTCGATCTTCCTGTAGGCCGTGATCCCATCCTGCGTGAACTTGGTGACATCGATATTGTCCAGAGTGACTGCGCCAGACCGGATCTTTATGCCGGTTGTCCAGGTGGCGGCGAGGCCCGTGCCATCGAGCACGGCGCCCTCTGATCCCTTCAGCGTCAGTGGCTTGGAGATGGTGAGCTGTTCGTGGTAGGTCCCTGCCGCGACCTCGATCGTGGCGTTGGTGGCCGCCGCATCGATCGCGGCCTGTATGGTGGAGATGCCCGGGGCGACGACCAGGTTTCCGTTGGAGGCGTTTGTGATGGTAGATCCCGTGTTTGAGTATTTGGCATTCAATGCCTGCGCGATCGCCACGGCGTCCGCCTCCGTGCCGTCGGTGTACATCCACATCGCGGCGGTGCCGGGGTTGTAGTTGTTGTAGATCAGGTAGGAGGCGCCCGCGACGGTCACGCTGTTAATCAGGCCATATTCGTCCTCGGCGTAGACGGGTTGGGCGACGTCGGGATTGAGTGCCATGTCGTAGGTGATGGAAGAGCAGGGGCGGTTTAGGTATGTTGAGCGAGATACGTAGAACGCGACCCCTCCCCAGGCGTTGCCCGAGACCGTGCAGCCTGTGATGGTGACGCCGGTGCAGCCCGTGATCTGGATGCCGTTGCCGTAGGCGGAGTTCCTCGCGGTCAGGTTGGTCAGGGTCACCCCGTCATATCCATGGATGTCGAACGCGGCGCGATTGCCATTCTGTATCGTGATGTTCTCCAGGGCGAGGTTCGCCAGCGGAGAGTAGGGCACCGTATGGTTAAAGGAGCAGTGGATGGCGAAGCCCCCGCCGCTGCTGGTCCCGAGGCTCGCCGGCACGACGGGCGGCAGCAGCGTGAAGTTCCTGAGGGTGACGCCATTCGCCTCGACGTAGATCCCGTATCCCGTGCCGCGGGAGGACGCGTCGATGATGACGCCGGCCTCGCTCTCGCCCTCGATCGTCACGCCTTTCGTGACGTTGAGCGTCGCGCTGAGCACGTACGTCCCATTCGAGACGAAGATGCTGTCACCGGCGGTGGCCGCGTTAATCGCGGCCTGGATGGTCGCGTGATCCCCGGGGACATGAATGACGGTCGGTTGGGCGACCGTCGGCGCCGCTAGGCCCAAGATGACGAGGATGCCGACCAACACCCGGCCCGCGAGATGCTCGCGCCACCGATTTTTCTTCGTATTCATAGTGCCCTCTCCCTGTCCTTTGTTTTCGTGACGTCGACCGGCGGGTTCTTACAACCGCGTTTCCCTGCCGTGGTTTGAATCGACTTCATGCGATTGGCCTCAATGTACGGGCTAAACTATGTCGCTGTCATTGAGATGAGTGGCAGCAGAAGTTATGAAAATGCAGCCGTTTTAGGACAATGTGACGGCCCCGAGCCGGGCAGCGCACATAAGCGTACTATATTTGATGGAATTGAGTGCCCATGGCACCCGTCTGGCCGAATAAGCCAGAGTTATAATCGAATTGGGAATCTGCCGGAAACATTCCGGGAGATTCCTGCGGGGAGATCGACAAATGCATCAGGGTCGTGGCGCATCCGGCGGAAAAGTGGCGAGGGGCGGGGCGCCTTAATCAGTAAGGGATTCGGGCGTTTCCGTTAAGATTTTCTGATGACCCGCGCACATATAGAAGGTAGAAGGAGGCAGGCATATCGGACGCGGATAGGATTGTGATGGAGAGGCGGGAGCGGCGAGTTTTGTTGTTGGTGGAGACGAGCCGGCGATTTGGGCGCGGGCTGTTGGAGGGGGTATCGCGATATCGGCGGGAGGTGGGCGGGTGGTCGGTGTCCGTTGATGAGCGAGGGATTGAGGAAGGGGTTCCCGGGTGGGTGCGGGAGTGGCGCGGGGATGGGATCTTGCTGCGCACGAGGGATGCGAAAGTGGTTCGGGATGTGGTGGGGCTGGGGTTGCCGGTGGTGTGCCTCGGCGAGGTGGTGGACTCCGGGTTGCCGACGGTGCATACGGATGATGCGGCGGTGGGGAAGATTGGGGCGGAACATCTCATGGGCTTGGGGTTTCGCAGTCTGGGATATCTGGGTGTGGCGGGCGTGGCGTGTTCTGCGGCGCGGGAGGCGGCATTTCGCGTGGCGGCGGCGGGCGCGGGCGGGCGCTGCTCCGCGAAGCGTCTGGGGCGCCGCACGGCGAATTTTGACCCCCGGAGCGAGGACGGGAAGGCGATATTGGCGTGGCTATCTGGTCTGGAGAAGCCATGCGGTGTGATGGTGTACTACGATCTGCTCGCAGCGCGTCTGCTGGAGCTTTGCCGAGGGGCGGGGATCAGGGTGCCCGGCGAGGTGGCTATCCTGGGAGTCGGAGACGATCCGACGTTTTGCGAGTTGAGCGCGCCGGGTTTGAGCAGCGTGCAGCACGATCTCCCGCGCATCGGATATGAGGGTGCGAGGCTCTTGGATCGGATGATGTCGGACGAGGGGACGGATGGCGCGCCGATATGGGTGGCGCCGGTCGGGGTGACGCGGCGGGGATCGACGGACTGCGTGGCGGGCGCGGATCCGCAGATGGTGAGGGCCCTGAAATGCATCGAGGATCGGGCTTGCTCGGGAATTGGGGTGGATGACGTGATCCGGGCGGCGGGGGCGTCGCGGCGTACGTTCTCGGCGAGGTTCCGACGGTTGACCGGGGTGGGTCCAAAGGAGGCAATATTGCGGGTGCAATTTCGCCGGGTTCAGGAATTGCTCCGGACGACCGATCACAAGCTGGCGTACATCGCGGAGGAATGCGGTTTCGAGCACATGGAGCACATGGCGGCGGCGTTCCGGCGGCGATTCGGGGTGACGCCCGGGGGATATCGCGCGCGGCACCGGCGGTTAGGTTCGAGTGGCTCGCGCGCGACGGATGGGCATCCGGGGGGTGGAGCGGGGGAAGCTGGGCAGCGCCGAAAGCGAAAAGTGTAGCCCATCTGGCCACAGATGGGCTCGGCTGCCGGGCCAGCGCGTCCACGGTCTGACGACCGTGGCGACCTCCGGAATCGTCGAACCAGATTCCATGCCCCGCACGGCGGGGCGAGACGTTTACCTGAGCCCGCCGCGTCATTCGTGGGGAAAACTCCGATAGGGCCGAGGGGCCTTTTGGACTGCGGTGGCAGAATCCCGCGAGGGGTGGCGACACCGCTTTGGCAGTCCAAACAACGGGCCGCCTCCTGGTCTGGGCGGCCACCGCGGGTGAAAATGTAGCCCCTCCGGTCACGGAGGGGCCCACGGCCTCACGGCCGTGGCTACGGCTGGAATTTTCGAGTCAGCGCTGTGGTTCGTAGGCGAGGTTGGGGCCGAGCCAGCGCTCGGCCTCGGCGGCGGGGATGGCCTTCCTTCGCGCGTAGTCTTCGATCTGGTCGCGTCCGATGCGGCCGACGTTGAAATACTTGGCCTTGGGGTGGGCGAAGTACAGGCCGCTGACGGAGGCGCCGGGGGACATGGCGAAGCTTTCGGTGAGGGAGATGCCGGCGAGGGGGGTGGCATCGAGGAGGCGGAAGAGGGTGGCCTTTTCGGTGTGGTCGGGGCAGGCGGGGTAGCCTGGGGCGGGGCGGATGCCGCGATAGCGCTCACGGATGAGGTCTTCGTTGGAGAGGTTCTCTCCGGAACCGAAGCCCCAGAATTCTCTGGCGCGCTTGTGGAGGCATTCGGCGAAAGCCTCCGCGAGGCGATCGGCGAGCGCCTCGGTCATGATGCGGTTATAGTCGTCGTGCTCCTGGTGGAAGCGGCGGCAGAGCTCGGCGCAGCCCAGGCCGGAGGTGACGGCGAAGCCGCCGAGGAAATCGTGGCGCCCGGAGGATTTCGGCGCGATGAAATCGGCGAGCGCGAGGTTGGGTTTGCCGTCGGAGCGCTCGGCCTGTTGGCGGAGCGTGTGGAAGGTGGCGAGGGGTGCGGTCCTCGCGGGATCGCGGTACAGGGTGATGTCGTCGCCGTCGCTATTGGCGGGCCAGAAGGCGAGGACGCCGCGCGCGTCGAGGAGGCGCTCGTCGAGGATGCGGGCGAGTAGGGCCTCGGCGTCGGCGAAGAGGCGCCTGGCTTCCTCGCCGACGCTGGGGTCTTCGAAGATCTGGGGGTAGCGTCCGCGGATCTCCCAGGTGTGGAAGAAGGGTGACCAGTCGATGAACGAGGCGATGTCGGCGAGGGATATCGGCTCGAGGGGCACGCCGAGGCGCGCGGCGGCCTCGGCGACGGCGGGGCTGGCGGCATCGGTGGCGAGGAGCCGGCGTCCGAGGAAGGCGGGTTCGGGGATCTCCTCGATGGCCCAATCGGGCTCGAGGCGGCGGAGGCGGGCCTCGGCGATGGGGAGCAGGCGCGACTGGTCCTGGCCGGTGGCGTGGCGGGCGCGGAGCTCGGCCTGGAGGGCGCGGTTCTCCTCGGCGAGGCGGCCGCGAGCGGCGGGGTTGACCAGGGCGGCGGCGGTGGGCACGGCGCGCGAGGCGTCCAGGACGTGGATGACGGGCCGCGAATAGGCCGGGGCGATCTTCACCGCGGTGTGCGCGCGGCTCGTGGTCGCGCCCCCGATGAGCAGCGGCAGGTCGAAACCCTGGCGCTCCATCTCGCGGGCGACGATGACCATCTCGTCGAGCGATGGGGTGATGAGGCCGCTGAGGCCGATGATGTCGACCTTCTCCCGGCGGGCCGTCTCGAGGATCTTCTCGCAGGGGACCATCACGCCGAGGTCGATCACCTCGAAGTTGTTGCACGAGAGGACGACGCCGACGATGTTCTTGCCGATGTCGTGGACGTCCCCCTTGACGGTGGCGAGGAGGACGCGCCCCTGGCCGCCGCGCCCGGCGCCGCCGCTCTTTTCGGCCTCCAGAAACGGGAGCAGGTAGGCGACGGCCTTCTTCATGACGCGGGCGCTCTTGACGACCTGGGGCAGGAACATCTTTCCGGAACCGAAGAGGTCGCCGACGACGTTCATGCCGTCCATCAGGGGTCCCTCGATGACGGAGAGCGGGCGCCCCAATTTCTCGAGCGCCTCGGCGGTGTCACGCTCGACGTGGGCGTCGATGCCCGAGATCAGCGCGTGGGAGAGGCGCTTCTCGACCGGCCCGGAGCGCCACGCCTCCTCCGCGGCGAGCGCGGGACCGGAATCCTTGACGCTCTCGGCAAACGCCACGAGGCGCTCGGTGGCATCCGGGCGCCGATTGAGGAGCACATCCTCGACGCGCTCCAGGAGGTCGGGGGCGATATCCTCGTAGACGGCGAGCTGCCCGGCGTTGACGATGCCCATGTCGAGCCCGGCCTTGACCGCGTGGAAGAGAAAGGCGGCGTGCATCGCCTCGCGGACCGGATTGTTGCCGCGGAACGAAAACGAGACATTGCTGATGCCGCCGGAGACCTTGGCGCCGGGGAGATTCTCCTTGATCCAGCGGGTCGCCCGGATGAAGTCCAGGGCGTAGGCGTTGTGCGCCTCGATGCCGGTCCCGACGGTCAGGACATTCGGGTCAAAGATGACATCCTCCGGCGGAAAGCCGTTCTCGACGAGCAGGCGATAGGCCCGGCCGCAGACCTCGATCCGGCGCTCGAGACTATCGGCCTGGCCCCTCTCGTCAAAGGCCATGACCACCGCGGCCGCCCCGTAGCGACGGATGAGGCGCGCGTGGCACAGGAAGGTCTCCGGCCCCTCCTTGAGCGAGATCGAATTGACGATCCCCTTGCCCTGGAGGCATTTGAGGCCCGCCTCGATCACCGACCACTTCGAGCTATCGATCATCACCGGGACCCGCGCGATGTCGCTCTCGGACGCCAGGAGGTTGAGGAAGCGCACCATGCACGCCTCCCCGTCGAGCATCCCCTCGTCAAAATTCACGTCGATGATCTGCGCCCCCGCCTCGACCTGCTGCCGGGCCACCTCGACCGCGGCGCCGAAATCACCCGCCTTGACGAGTTTCGCAAACCTAGGGGAGCCGGTGACGTTGGTGCGCTCGCCGACGTTGACGAAGTTGACGCCGGGGTGGACCACGAGGGGGTCGAGGCCGCTGAGGCGCAGGCGCGGCTCGTGGGCGGGCGGTCGTCGTGGCGGGATGCCCCGGACCGCCCCGGCGAAGGCGCGGATGTGATCCGGGGTGGTGCCGCAGCAACCGCCGAGGATATTCACCCAGCCATTGCGGGCCCACTCGGCGACCTTGGGCGTCATGGTCTCCGGCGTCTCGGGAAAACCCGTGGGTGAGAGGGGGTCGGGCAGGCCGGCATTCGGGTGCACGCTGACGGGGATCGGCGCCACCGTGGCCAGCTCTTCTATGAGCGGGCGAAGCTCGTCCGGGCCCAGCGCGCAGTTCATCCCCACGGCGGCCAGCGGCACATGCGAGATCGAGTTCCAGAACGCCTCGACCGTCTGCCCCGTGACACCGCGCCGTCCCCCGGCCTGGATGAACGTCACGGACGCCATCAGCGGGAGCCGGAAGCCCAGCTCGTCGAACAGCCCCTCGATCGCGAAGAAGGCCGCCTTCGCGTTCAGGGGGTCGAAGATCGTCTCGACCAGCAAGATGTCCGCGCCGCCCTCGACTAGGCCGCGGGCCTGCTCGGCATAGGCCGCCGCCAATTCGTCGAAGTGCGTCGCACGCGCCGCCGCATCGCCCACGTCGGTCGCGATCGATGCCGTCCGCGTCGTCGGCCCCAGGGCCCCCGCCACGAAACACTCCCGCCCCGGTTCCGCCGCCATCGCCGCATCCGCCGCGCGCCTCGCCAGCCGAGCCCCCTCCCTCGCGATCTCTCGCGCAAAATCCTGTAGCCCATAGTCCGCCAGCGAGATCCGCTGCGCGTTGAAGGTGTTCGTCGACACGATGTCCGCGCCCGCGGAAAAATACGCCGCGTGGATCCCCTCGACGATGTCCGGCCGGGTCAGGTTCAGGATATCCCCCAGGCCCTTCAGGTCCCGCGGCCAATCCCGGAAACGCCCGCCGCGCACCCCGGCCTCGTCCAGTCGATGCCCCTGGATCATCGTGCCCATCGCCCCGTCGAGGATCGCGATGCGCTCCCCGAGCAGCGCCGACAGGCGGGTCTCGGCCTTGGCCCTCACGCTCATAACGCATCAAGTTGTCATGATACGTTGATATGTCAATGAAACCCGCGGGGCCGTTGACGGGTGGCTCCCTGATGCAATATAAAGGATTTTTATGTCGGCACCGGCGGGAACCACGGAGACCAGGACGGCGACGCGCGAGCGGGTCGGGCACCTGCGCGTGGTGCGGTGGGACGTGGACACGCGGCTGGGGGAGGGGATCCGTTTGGCTCAGGAGAACCTGCTGCGGCTGCAGCATCCGGACGGGTACTGGATTGGGGAGCTGACGGTGGACACCACGCTGGTATCGGACGTGGTGCTTTTCATGCACTGGCGGGGCGAGGTGGATTTCGCCAAGCAGAGCAAATGCGTGAAGCACCTGCTGGACCGGCAGTTGCCGGACGGGGGTTGGAACATCTACGTGGGTGGCCCCAGCGAGATCAACGCGAGCGTGAAGGCGTATTTCGCGCTGAAGCTGGCGGGCCTGAGCCCCGAGGACCCGGTGATGCGGCGGGCGCACGCCAACATCCTGCGGCTGGGCGGCATCCCGAAGATGAACACCTACGCGAAGCTGTACCTCGCGCTGCTGGGGCAGTTTTCGTGGAAGTACCTGCCGATCATCCCGCCGGAGATGATCCTGCTGCCCAACTGGATGTATTTCAACATCTGCGAGATGTCGTCGTGGAGCCGGGCGATGCTGATCCCGCTGGCGATCATCAACCATTTTCGGCCGACGAAGCGGCTGCCTCCCGAGAAGCAGTTGCACGAGCTATTTCCCTATGGGACGGAGCACAGCGATTTCACGCTGCCGAAGGACTCCCAGCTCCTGACGTGGAGGAACTTCTTCCTGTACTGGGACGGGGTGCTGAAGCTGCTGGATCGGCTGCCGTACAAGCCGTTCCGGACGCTGGCGCTTAGGCGTTGCGAGGCGTGGCTCGTCGAGCGGATCGGCGGGGGCAGCGACGGGCTGGCGGCGATATTCCCGGGCATGCTGAACACCTTCATCGCGCTGAAGGCGCTGGGCTACTCGGACGAGCACCCACTGGTGGAGAAGACGCTGCGGGATTTTGCGGGCCTCGAGGTGGACGACGTCGCGAACAACGATTTTCGGATCCAGCCGTGCCTGTCGCCGATTTGGGACACCGCGATCACCAGCGTGGCGCTGGCGGAGTCCGGTCTGCCCGCGGATCACCCGGCGCTGAGGAAGGCGGCGGACTGGCTCCTGTCGAAGGAGGTGCGGATCCGCGGCGACTGGGCGGTCAAGAACCCGCATCCGGAGGCCAGCGGCTGGGCATTCGAGTTCAACAACGAGTACTACCCGGATGTCGATGACACCCTGAAGGTGCTCCTGGCACTCCGGCTGACCCACACCGAGAACGAGGACCAGAAGAAGGAGGTCATGGACCGGGCGCTGGGGTGGGTGCTGAGTTTCCAATGCAAAGACGGCGGGTGGGCGGCCTTTGACAAGGATGTCACGAAGCGCTGGCTGGAAGACGTGCCCTTCGCGGACCACAACGCGATCCTCGATCCGACGTGCAGCGACATCACCGCGCGATGCCTCGAGCTGTTGGGCAAGCTGGGCTACGGGGCGCAGCATCCGGCGGTCCGGCGGGCGCTGAAGATGGTGCGGGCGACCCAGGAGCCGGACGGCTCATGGTGGGGGCGATGGGGCGTCAACTACATCTACGGCACGTGGCAGGTGCTCCGCGGTCTGTCGGCCCTGCGGCTCGACATGAACCAGGACTGGATCGTTCGCGCCCGCGACTGGCTGGAGTCCTGCCAGAACCCGGATGGCGGCTGGGGCGAGACCTGCGCCAGCTATGACGACCCGCACCTGAAGGGGAAGGGCCCGAGCACCGCCTCGCAAACCGCCTGGGCGCTCATGGGTCTGGTGGCCTGCGGCGATCCCTTCCGCCCGAGCATCCAGCGCGGCGTCGATCACCTCCTCACCACGCAGAACCGCGACGGGAGCTGGACCGAGGAGGAGGTCACCGGCACCGGCTTCCCGAAGGTCTTCTATCTCCGGTACGACATGTACCGGAACAATTGGCCGCTGCTCGCGCTGGCCGAATACCGCCGGCTGCGGGCGAGGTTCCCGTAGGGGCCCGGCTCGAAAATTCTAGGCGTAGCCACGGCCGTGGTGCCGTGGGCCCCCATCGCGCGGCCCCTCCGTGACTGGGGGCCACATTGTCACCTGCGGTGGTGCCCGTGTGCGGTCCGAGGCTAACCCCCAGAACTCGTGCCGGCATTCTGTGCGGATTGTTCGCTCCCTATCTGAAGATTCCGGGCGAGGCATTCGGTGAGCTCGTCGATATCGACGGGTTTCGCAAGGAACGGCATGCCCCCGATGCGGCCCTGATGGTCGGTGATCTCGGCCTTCTTGGCGGCGGCGGTCAGGAAGACGATAGGGACGTGGCAGAGCCTCGGGTGGGCGCGGATCTGGGCCGCGACATCCCCGCCGTCCATGTCCGGCATCATCACGTCCAGCAGGATCAGGTCCGGCAGGAAGGACAAGGCGGTCTGCAGCGCGGAAGTCGCCACGGTCTCCTCCTGCACGAGGAAGCGGCCCGTCTCCTCGAGGTTGAGGCGCAGCAGTCGGGTGAGCCTCTTGTCGTCATCCACGATCAGGATCTTTTTCATGGCGTTCATATCATCACTTCTCCTTGGTGGATGGACTCTCCGGCGCGGGTTATATCGCGGAAGGTCAGGGTCACGACCAGGCCGCCTCCCGGCCGGTTTCGAAGATCGATGCTGCCGTTGTGCAACTCGATGATGTTCTTGGCCACCGTTAGGCCGAGGCCCGTGCCTGTGCCGACATCTTTCGTCGTGAAGAACGGATCGAAGACCCTGGCGAGCCGATCGTCCGGGATCCCTGGGCCGGTGTCGGCAACCTCGACGATGACGACCTGTCCGGCCGAGGACGCCGGGTCATGCTTAGGGGGCGCATCCGGCCGGACAAACACCCGGATCGAAAGCGTGCCCTTCTCGGGCATTGCGCTGATCGCATTGAGGACGAGGTTCACCAGAACCTGCTCGATCTTGATGCGATCCATCGGCAGTGGCGGGATGTCGGTGGGGATGTCCTTCAAGAGGCGAATATGGTGTCTGACGAGCTCGTACTGCACGAGCTTCAGCGAATTCTCGACGACGGGGCCCAGCGACTCGTCGCGCAAGTCCAGCTGCTGGCTGGCGGAAAAGTCCAACAGTCCCCTGACGATGGCATCGGCCCGCTGGGTGGCGGCCCGCATGTCATCGAGGGTCGTATGCACCTCGGGCAGGTCGGGTGGCAGGTGCCGGTCGAGATAGCGGAGCCCCATGAGGAGGGTCTGGAGGGGGTTTTTCACCTCGTGGGCGACGCCTGCGGCAAGGGTGCCAACCGACTCGATTTTCGCGGCCTGTATGAGCGTGAGCTGCACCTGTTTCAGTTGCCCGTGGGACTCCTCAAGACGCCGGACCATCTCCCGGAGTTCCTCTTCGGCCCGTCTTCGATCGGTGAGGTCGACGTGGGTCCCGACCATCCGGATGGGCCTGCCCTCCTCATCCCTCAGGGTGGTGCCGCGGGCCAAGATCCAGCGGTAGTCGCCATCCTTGTGGCGAAGGCGATGCTCCAGCTCGTAGGTGGGCAATCGACCCTCGAAGTAATCCTGGATGGTGGCCAGCGCGCGCTCCCGGTCCTCCGGGTGCAGCAGGCGCTTCCAGCTGTCGAATTCATTCCGGATCTCATGGTCGGCGAAGCCGAGCATGCTCTTCCAACGGTGGGAGAAATAGACTTCGCCGGTCTGAACGTTCCAGTCCCAGATGCCGTCATTGCTGCCCTCGATGACCAAGGCGAGGCGCTCGCGGTGCTCCCGCACGGCCTCCTCGGACAGGCGGCGCTCGGTGTTGTCCCAGAGCGAGATGAGGGATGCGGGCCTTCCCTCCCAGTGGCTCGTGACCGTGCGGACATCGACAAAACGGTGATGGCGCGGGCCATCGAGCAGTTCGACCTCGGTGGCGGCACCATCGGCGAGCGGAAAGTCCAGCCGTTTGCCGACGAGTTCGAGGTAGGGGCGGTTGAGGAGGGCTTCGGTCGCGGGGTTGACGTAGCGGGTGATCCCTTCGGCATCCGCGACAATGATCCCAATCTCCATGCGCTCCACCACATTATGGAAGTTGGCGCGGCTGGACTTTAGTGCGCGTTCCGCCCGCTTTCGTTCTGTCACGTCCTCGAGGGTGACCAGCACGAGACCGTCTTGCGGGGGCCCAAAGGGCACGACGGAGACCAAGAGAGACAGGTCCGTTTGGCCGTCGCCCTGCTCGAGTATCGCTTCAACGCGGTATTGCGGGTTTCCGGTGCGGAACGTCTCGAGGATCGCGTTGCGCAAAGAACACGCGCCGCAGTCGGAGCTGAATCCGCAGCCGGCGCTTCTGGCGAGGTGGTGGACACAGCGCAGCGCGAGGCCGGAAGGTTGCCCGATCGCCCCACCAACCGAAGCGCCACCGAGAAGCGACGCGCTTCGGTTCACGCCGCGCACGACGCGCTGGCGATCGACAATGAGCATGGGTGTGGGGGCATTCTGGAAGAGCGAGTCGAGGTGTGGATGCAGGAAGGGCGAGGGGCTCTCTGGCGTGCGGGGGGCTGCGGATAGCAGAGAGAAGGACACACATGAACATGCCCGAAAGATTGCTCTATTCAACGCGATTACACATACTATAAGAAGCCCTTATCCCGATAACGGTCATCGAACGGGGCGGGCGGGCCACCCGGCGGGAGGATTGCCGTCAGATTATCCCGGGTCGACGGCAGCGTGTTGGCGAGCTTCGCCTTAACCGACGCTGGCGAGCGAGGGCACGGCATCCAGGAGCTTGCGGGTGTATTCGTGGGTGGGCTTGCGGTACAGTTCGTCGGCGGGCGCGGACTCGACGATCTTGCCCTGGTACATCACGAGGACGTGGTCGGAGATGTGCTCGACGACGGCGAGGTCGTGGGCGATGAAGAGGTAGGTCAGGCCGAACTCCTTCTGGAGGTCTTGGAGGAGGTTGATGATCTGGGCCTGGACGGAGACATCGAGTGCGGAGACGGGCTCGTCGCAGACGATGAAGTCGGGTTTGACGGCGAGGGCGCGGGCGATGCCGATGCGCTGGCGCTGCCCGCCGGAGAACTCGTGCGGGTAGCGGTCGAGGTGGGAGGCCTCGAGGCCGACGGTTTCCAGGAGCGTGGCGACCCCGTCGCGCCTCTCGGTCCGGTTCATATGGGGAAAATGGATCTCGAAGGCCTCGCCGACGATCTGGGCGATGGTGAGGCGCGGGTTCAGGGAATTGAAGGGGTCCTGGAAGATCGCCTGCATCTTGCGGCGGAGCGGGCGGGCGGCGGAGGCGGAGAGGTTGGTGATGTCGCGGTCGCCCATGAGGACGTTGCCCCCGGTGACGTGGACGAGGTTGAGGATGGCGCGGCCGAGCGTCGTCTTGCCGCTGCCGGATTCGCCGACGAGGCCCATGGTGATGCCGCGAGGGATCGAGAAAGAGACGCCGTCCACGGCGCGGACCGCGCCGACGCGGCGCCGCAGGACACCGGCGACGATGGGGAAATGGACCTGGAGGTCGCGGACTTCGATGAGCGGGGCTTCAGGCATGGGGGATGGCGGCCTCGATGGCCGCGTGGTCGATGGTTCTGAGGCGGGCGGGCCTCGCTCCCAATTTCGGGATGCAATCGATGAGGGCGCGCGTGTAAGGGTGCCGGGCCTGGCGGAGCACATCGCGGGTCGGCCCCTGCTCGACGATCTGGCCGCGGTACATCACGAGCACCCTGTCGGCGAAATCCGAGACGATGCCAAAGTTGTGGGTTATCAGGAGGATCGTCATCTCGAGGCGTTCGCGCAGGTCCTTCAGGAGGGACATGACCTGCTTCTGGATGGTCACGTCGAGGGCGGTGGTGGGCTCGTCGGCGACGAGGAGCTTGGGGTGGCAGGCGAGGGCCATGGCGATCATGACGCGCTGCTGCATGCCGCCGGAGAGCTGGTGGGGGTAGTCCCGCATCCGCTGGCGGGGGTCGCGTATGCCGACCAGGTCGAGGGAGCGGACGATCTCCTCGTCGATGTCGGCGACGTCGGGACGATGCAGGCGGATCGCCTCGGCGATCTGGGTCTGGATGCGGAAGACGGGGTTGAGCGAAGTGCCCGGTTCCTGGAAGATGTAGGCGATCCCGCCGCCCCGCAAAGATCTCAGTTCGGCGGGGGAGAGGGCGAAGACATCGCGCCCGTCGAAGCGGATCTTGCCGGAGCGGTACTCGGCGGGCGGGCTGGGCAGGAGCCGGGCCAGGGAGAGGGCCGTGACGCTCTTGCCGGAGCCGCTCTCGCCGACCACGGCGATCGTCTCGCCCTTGGCGATCGCGAAAGAGACATCCCTCGTGGCCTCGACGGTGCCGCCGTCGCCGGGGAAGGCGATCGTGAGGTCCTCGACTTCGAGCAGCGGGGTCGCCTTTTCCATGGTGCCTCAATGATAGCGGCTTTTCGCCCGCGGGTCGAATACCTCGCGGACGCCCTCGCCGATAAAACTGGCGAGCATCAGAGTCGTGAAGAGGGCGCCGACCGCGGAGAACGCGATCCAGGGACAATAGAGCTGCTTGAGCCCCTGCTGCAGCAGCTCGCCCCAAGAAGGGGCGGGGGGCGGGAGGCCAAAGCCGAGGAAATCCAGTGCCGTGAGCGTGCCGATGCCCGCGATGAGCGTGAAGGGCAGGATGGTGATCACCGGCCCCATGGCGTTCGGGAAGATCTGCCGGAAGATGAGCCTGCGGTGCCCGGCGCCGAGGGCCCGGGAGGCGAGCACGAAGGTCTGGTCGCGGAGGCGGTAGAATTCGCCGCGCATGTAATAGGACAGCCCGATCCACTGGAAAGCGGCGGTGACGCCGAGCAGGATGGCGAAGTTTCGCCCGTAGATCGAGCCGAGGAGGATCAAGACGTACAGGAAGGGCAGGGCGGCCCAGACCTCGATCACGCGCTGGAAGAGGATGTCGATCTTCCCGCCCGCGTAGCCCTGGACGCCGCCGATGACGATGCCCAGGGCCGCCGATGCCAGCACGAGCCCCAGGGCGAACAGCATGCACACCCGGAAACCGTGGATGAGCCTGGCGAGGACATCCCGCCCGATGGAATCGGTGCCGAGCCAGTGTTTCCACGAGGGTCCGTGGGGCGGGGGCTCGGGCCGATCGAGGTTGCTGCGGATGGGGCCATAAGGGATCGGCGGGAACAGCATCCAGCCACCGCCCTCCCGGAAGGCGGGATCCCCCTCGAGGGTGTGATAGTCCGGCTCGGTGCCGTATCGGCCCCCGAAGGTCGTCTCCGGATAGAATTGGAACGCGGGGAAGTAGTGGCCGCCGCGATACGAGAGGTAGAGGGGGCGGTCGTTGGCGATCAGGTCGCTGAAGAGCGAGAGTGCGAAGGCCCCGGCCAGGACCCAGAGCGACCAGTAGGCACGCGGGATCCGCCGGAAGCGCCGCCAGCGGTCGCGCGCGAGGGGGGAGAGCCTGAAGATGCCTCTCATCATCGGTCAGTCGAATCGGATGCGCGGGTCGACCGCAGCGTACATGATGTCCGAGAAGAGCCGCCCGAGCATGCCGAGCAGCGAGGTGAAAACGATGATGGCCAGAACGACGTTGTAGTCGCGGCCCTCGATGGCCTCGTAGAAGAGCAGCCCCATGCCGGGGATGTCGAAGACCTTCTCGATCAGGAGCGACCCGGCGAAGAACACCAGGAATAGCTCCGCGAGTCCCGTGACGAGGGGGATGAGGGAATTGCGGAACGCGTGGCGCCAGACGGCGGTGCGGAAATCCACGCCCTTGGCCATCGCGGTGCGGACATAATCCTTGTTCAACTCCTCCAGCACCGTGTTCTTCATGAGCAGGGTGAGGAAGGCGAACTGCCCGATCATGTAGCATACGAGCGGCAGGCACATGTGGTGCAGGAAATCCAAGACTTTCCCCGCCGGCGAAAGGAGCTCCCAGTTGTCCGACACGATGCCGGTGATGGGGAACCAATTCAGGAACGAGCCGCCGCCGAAGAGGAGGATCAGGAGGATGCCGAGGGCGTAGCCGGGCATGACGTATCCCGCGAACATCAGGGCCGATGTCGACGCGTCGAACTTCCCGCCGTGGCGCAGCGCCTTGACCACGCCCAGGGGCACCGAGATCCCATAGGCGAGCACCAGGGAGGTGATCCCAAAGAAGAGCGAGATCGGGAACCGCCGGGCGATCACGTCCCACACCGGCTCCTGGAACACGTAGGAGCGGCCCATCTCGAGCCGGAGCATGTTCCCGAGCCAGGTGAAATAGCGGACGTGGGCGGGTTTATCGAAACCGAAATAGGCGCGGATGTTCTCGATCTCCTCGGCGGACAGCCGCTTCGAGGCGTCCCCGCCGCGCGCGGCGCTCTGCGCCTGCATCTTGGAGATCGCCTGTTCGACGGGGCCGCCCGGGACGGCCTGCACGAGCACGAAACAGACCACCGTGATCCCGAGCAGCGTCGGGATCATCAGCAACAGGCGCCTGATGATGTAGCTCGTCACTCCGAATAGCGGACTTCCTCGGGGAGGCGGGGCAGGGGGGTCCCGGCGCGCATGGCCTCGTCGAGGGCGCGGGATCGTTCGGGGTCGAACCACCAATAGGTGCCGACACAATCCTCCCGATTGAACTTGTCCAAGACGGTGCGCGGGGTCCCGAACCGATTCCAGTAGAGGAGGCGGTGCCGGTCGGCCTGCCACATGAGGATATACGGCACGATCTGGACCAGGCGGTCATCGATCTTGCGGAGGATCTCCTTGCGCTTCCCGGCATCCATCTCGGTCTTCTGGGACTCGATGAGCGCGTCGATCTCGGGGTCCCGGAGCCCGGTGATGTTATTGGTCGCGATCTCGTCGGCCTGCTTCGAGGACCAGCTCGCCTCGGGGTCGGTCAGGCGGACGGAGCCCCAGTTGCGCCAGATGAGGTCGAAGTCGTGGCCCTGGACCCTCTTGGTGAATGTGGCGTACGAGACGAGGTCGATGGTCGCCTCGATGCCGACGCGCCGCAGGTCCTGCTGGAAGATGCTGAGGTGGCGCAGGTCGTCGCCGTGATGGAGGATGGTGATCCTCAGGGGGGCGCCATCCTTCTCCAGGAGCCCCTGGGCGTTGGCCTTCCAGCCTGCTTCCGCCAGCAGCGCGCGCGCCCGGTCGGGATCGAAGCCGTAGAACGGCGCGTCCGGGTTCCTGTTGTCCGGGTAGAGGTCGGGATAATAGCAGTTCAGCAGGAAGTAGCTGTTGTACATCAGCTTCTCGTTCATCTCCTCGCGATTGAAGAGAAGGGAGAGTGCCTGGCGGAGGCGGACGTCCTGGAAGAGGGGTCGCCGGAGGTTGAAGGCCATGCCCTGAAAGCCCTTCGGCTCGCGGTTGAATACCGTCTGCCGCACGATCCAGTTGTTGCGCGCGGCGGGAAAATCCGTCTGCCTCGCCCAGATCTCCGAGGTGTAGATGGCGTAGAGGTCGATGTCGCCCTTCTTGAGCAGCTCTAGGACCTTGTTCCGATCGTCCGTGGGGCGGTAGCGGATATAATCGAAGTTGTACCGCCCGGTGCTGATCCGCTTGGCGCGGCCCCACCAGTCGCCGCGGCGCCGCAGCAGGATGTAGCGGTTCATCTTCACGTCGCCGATCTCGTAGGGGCCGCTGACCACGCCGAAATCGAAATTGATGTCGTTGAAGTTCTTTCCCCCCCAGGCGTGTTTCGGAAAAGCGAAGGTCTGCCCGGCGGTCCAGAAATTCATCCAGTGCGCCTCGCGGGCGGTGAAGCGGATGGTGTGGTCGTCGACGATCTCGGGCGGCTCGAAACGCGACAGGTCGACCCGGAACAGCGACGTCAGGTTCTTCGGGTCCATGATGGTGTCATAATAGAACTTTAGGTCGGCCGCCGTGATGGGGCGCCCGTCGCTCCATCTGGCCCTCGGGTCGAGATGGAAAGTGAAGGTCCGCTTGTCCTCCGAGATCTCCCACGACTTCGCCAGGCCGCCGATCGGGCGGTCCTCCGTGGGATGCAGGCCCACCAGGCCCTCGAACAAAAGCCCGGTGATCTCGATGCTGAAGGAGTTGTAATCCAGGAAGGCGTTCAATGACTTCGGGAACGGCCCGCCCCAGATGTTGATGATGCCGCCACGCCTCGCCTCCGGCGACGCAATCGGGTCCACCTCGCCATCGGCCTCGACCTCGACCGCCGCGTCACGGACGGGGGGCAACTGGGCAGCCGATGGCTCGTCAGCCCCGCGGCGCCCACAGGACACGAGCAGCACCGACGCCATCGCCACCAAAACAACCCAAGCTCGAAACATACCGCAAGAGATTGCCCCGCATCCCAAACCTGTCCACTACTTGCTGACTCGAAAATTGGATCGAGATGTAGGCTGCGCCTTGGCGCACGCGGACATTCGGTTCGGCAGCGTGCGCCAAGGCCCTGCCTACCATTTTCCGCACCGGTGGTGCCCCGCGTGCTGGGCACGGGATCTGGCTCGAAAATCCCGGATCCATCCGCGTGAGGCTGACATTCCTTTCTGCCACCCGGCGAGGCTATATTTGATATGACATATATTATATAAAGTTATAAATACCGCAAGCCATTTGTGCCCAATCACTTCCGAAGTGGGTATTTCTTGAGATAATCTCTGGCAATTGGGGCGAGTTGGGGATCTTTGGCGGTGGCGAGGTTTTTGAGGAAGGCGCGGGCCCTGTCGTTACCGGAGGCGATGGCATTGCCGAGGCCTTCGACGGCCTTGGCGCGGATGGTTGGGTTGGGGTCTTTGGATGCGGCGACGAGGGCATCGGTGGCGGCGGTGTTATGGCGGATGGCATCGGCGGCGAGTCCGATGACGGCGGTGAGGCGGACGGAGTCGTCGGGATCTTTGGAGGCATCGAGGAGGATCTGGAGCAATTCTGGGCGGCGCGAAGAGATGGCGTGGAGGGCGAAGGCAGCGGATTGGCGAATATGTGGGTCTGGGTCGGCGGCCATGGATTGGATGGCGGCGAGGGCGGCGGGGTCTGTGCCGGCGTTTGCGCCGAGCCATTCGGCGGCCTTGGTGCGGGTGTCGGGGTCGGGGTCGCGGGCGGTGATCACGAGGGCCTCGGTGGCGCCGCGATTGCCCTGCCGGGCGTCATTGGCGACCTGGCCGACGGCCCCGGGGAATGCCTCGTCGGTCGCGCCGTAGATCTTGGCGAATGCGTCGGCGGCGGCATCGCCAAAGGCCTGGGCCAGGGCGCGCCTGGCGGCGGCGATGATCTCGGGGTCGCTGGCGGCGAGGGCCGCGAGGAGCGCGCGGCGTTCGGTGCCCTCCTTGGCCGCGGGCTGGGCGAGTTGGCCGATGGCGCTCGCGAGCGTGCGGCCACCGCCGTCTGGCGCCCAGGGGTACAGGCGTATCATCGTCCGAAAACCTCGGCATTCCTCGCCGAACACGCCGAGCATCGGCACGCGCAACTCGGGCGGCAGGCCATTCCAGACCCCCTCGAGCGCTGCGGAGGCAACCGGATGCCCGGCCTCCGCCGCCCGCAGGAAGCGCCGCGCGGCCTCGGCCAGATTGTTGGCGTCACCCTTTTTCTTAGCCAGCGCCAGCCCCTCTTGGACGAGCGCCTCCGCCTCCCCCGCCCCGGCGGATGTCTCCTGAGCGGCGCACCCGGCGCCGCCGGCGAAAAGGCATGCCGCGAGGCAGCCGAGCCAATTCCTCGGGATCATCGTCGCGGGATCCCCGGGTCAATCGATCAGCCAGAATTTGCGGCTGAACGGGTAGTAGATGATGAAGGCCTTTCCGACGACGTTCTCCAGCGGCACGTGGCCCCACTGCCGGCTGTCCTGGGAATTGTAGCTGTTGTCCCCCATGGCCCAGTAGCCGTCCTCGGGGATCGCGTAGGTGTCCCCGGGGGATCCGAGAAACCGGAATGGCGGGCCATTCTCGGGATGGTTGCTGTAGCCCTTATACCCGGGCGCGTCGGAGAAGACGCGGCGCAGCTGCCGTTCCTTGGCCTCCTCGCCGCCGATAAGCAGCCTGGGTGGGTCGACGCGCATGACATCCCCCGGGGTGCCGACGCATCGCTTGATGTAGTATTGCGAACCCTCCCTCGGATCGCGGCCCAGGTTGTACGATGTCTTCAGGCCCGTGGTGCGGAACACGAACGAATCGCCGCGGGCCGGCCGGGAGAAATGGTAGGCGATCTTGTTCACGAAGAGGTGATCGCCCGTATCGACCTTCGCCAGGATCCGGCGCGGGCCCCGCTCCTGCGCCGCGCGCTCCTCCAGCGAGCGCGGCAGCAGCCCGACCCCGCGGTCCAGGTCATCGAATGTCGCCTCCGTCCAAAGCACCTTGGTCTGGATCGCGCCGCCCGCCTCGTACACCAGGTGCAGCCGCTTCAGGAAAAAGATCCCCGTGGATCGGCTGTGGTGCGGCATCACGAGGGCGCCGCCAGGCAGGTCGAAATCCAGATACGCCCTCCCGCAGAAGATCGCCTCGGCGGCCCGCTGCACCGGGTTGGGCAGCGCCTTCTCCGAGTCCAGCTTCGTGACGACCACGCCCCGCAGCGTCGGGAACATCGAGTTCGTCGGGATCTTGAACGGCTGGAGGAAATACGAGCGCACCCCGAGGGCCACGACGACCGCCACCAGTATCACGTCCACGTTCTCGGCGATGCCGGGATGCCGCACGCGTGGCGCCAGCTCCGCGTAGAGCTTCTCGGCGCGGCCCATGATCTTGGAGGCCTCCTCCTCCCCCGGGCGTCCCCCGCCCTCCCGTTTCAACTCCGCGATCATCTCCTCCAGGCGGGCGAGGCTTTCGGGCGACAGCCGGTCGCGCTCGTGGCGGCGCAGCTTCGCGAGTTCTTTGGCCGCCTCCTTGAGGCGGTGGGCGGGGTCTTTCTTTCTCGAGAACAACATGGCTCAATCTGCCTTCAGCACCTTGATGAAGGCCTCCTGTGGGATATTGACTTTTCCGATCATTTTCATGCGCTTCTTTCCCTCCTTCTGCTTCTCCCAGAGTTTCCGCTTCCGGGTGATGTCGCCGCCGTAGCACTTGGCGGTGACGTCCTTGCCGACGGAGCGGATGGTCTCGCGGGCGATGATCTTGCCGCCGATGGCGGCCTGGATCGGCACGGAGAAAAGCTGAGGGGGGATGATCTCCTTGAGGCGGGTGGCGAGCGCGCGGCCGCGGGCCTCGGCCTTGTCCCGGTGGACGATGCTGGAGAAGGCGTCGATGGGCTCGCTGTTGACCAGGATGTCCATCTTGACCATGTCGCTGGCTCGATACGGTCCCGGCTCGTAGTCCATCGAGCCGTAGCCGCGGGTGAGGCTCTTGATGCGGTCGTTGAAATCGACGAGGATCTCGTTGAGGGGCAGGTCGCAGGTGAGCATGACGCGGCGGGCGTCGAGGGACTCCGTCGTGTTGACGATGCCGCGGCGATCCATGATCAGCTGGAGTATGTCGCCCATGCAATCGTTGGGGATCATCAGGAAGGCCTGGACCGTCGGCTCGCGGATCTCGTCGAGCAGCGAGGGATTCGGCAGCTCGGCAGGGTTGCTGATCTCGATGGTCTCACCGTCGGTCTTCACGACCTCGTACACCACGCTCGGGTATGTCGCGATGATGTCCATGTCGTACTCGCGCCGCAGGCGCTCCTGGACGATCTCCATGTGGAGCAGCCCGAGGAAGCCGCAGCGGAAACCGAAGCCCAGCGCGGCGGAGGTTTCCGTCGTATAGATGAAGGCGCTGTCGTTGAGCTGGAGCTTGGCCATCGCGGCCTTGAGGTGCTCGAAGTCCGAGGTGTCCACGGGGTAGATCCCGCTGAATACCATCGGGTGCAGCTCCTTGAAGCCCGGGAGCGGCCGTTCCGCCGGCCGCTGCGCGTCGGTGATCGTGTCGCCCACCTTGACCTCGGCGGTCGTCTTGATGTTGGCGATCACGTAGCCGACGTCGCCCTCGAGGAGATGCCCCTGCTTCTTTGGCTTCGGGGTGAAGATGCCGACCTCCTTGACCTCGTACTTCAGGCGGCTGTGCATCATCTGGATCTGGCTGCCGGGGCGAAGTTCCCCGGCGTAGATCCGGACGTAGGTCACCACGCCGCGGTACGGGTCGTACACCGAGTCGTAGACCAGCGCCTGGAGGCCCTTCGTCGCGGGCGTCGCGGGGGCCGGGAGGCGGGTGACGATCGCCTCGAGGATCTCCCCGATCCCGATGCCGCTCTTCGCGCTGGCGAGGATCGCCTCCTCCCCCGGGATCTGGAGGATGTCCTCGATCTGGTGGATGACCGAAGGGACATCGGCGGCGGGGAGGTCAATCTTGTTGATGACGGGGATGATGGTGAGCCCGCCCTGGAAGGCGAGGTGGACGTTGGCGACGGTCTGGGCCTCGACGCCCTGGGCCGCATCGATGATGAGCAGGGCGCCCTCGCAGGCCGCCAGGCTGCGGGACACCTCGTAGCTGAAGTCGACATGCCCCGGGGTGTCGATGAGGTTGAGGCGATACTCTTTCCCGTCCTTGGCGCGGTAGTTCATCGTGACCGGGTGCGCCTTGATCGTGATCCCCCGCTCGCGCTCCAGCGACATGGAGTCCAGCAGCTGGTCCTGCATCTCGCGCCGCTCGACGGTGCCCGTGCTCTCCAGCAGGCGGTCGGAGAGCGTGGTCTTTCCGTGATCGACGTGCGCGATGATGCAAAAGTTGCGCGTGAGGGACCTGTCCATTCCGAAAATCGTGTGACCGCGCACTATGGCGCGGTAACGGGCCAGATCAACGCCCAAAATCCGCCCCAAATCCTCGCGTAAGGCACTACCCGGAGGCGCAACACTTGGGAATGTAGGGCGCGAAATCCCTTTCGCGCCACGGGCAACCGGCAGGACCGTGCGTGGCGCGGATAGGAATCCGCGCCCCAAAACTTGGCACGGTGACGTGCCTGTGTCCTATACGGTTCGTTTAGGGCACGTCACTCGGGGAGCGATCCTTACGCGAGGATTTGGGTCCGCCAGAGGCGGGCAGGTCGTCTGCCCCCGTGCGCTCAGGGCCGCCGCCGCAGGCAGGAATGCCTGCCTCACGAGGGGAAGTTTCCACCCCGATCCGAGAAGTTTGCAGCATCGGCTATCGGCTCAGGTGCCCTGCCCCGGCGGGTCCGTAGCGTTAGGGGCCGACGGCTCCGCGGTCGCCGACGGGGTCGACCTGGGCCGCAGCAGGTCGGCGACCTCCATCTGGACCAGGTGCAGCTCGGCGAGCCTGAGCCGGGGGTCGGTGATCAGGAACGTCTCGCCGGTCTCCTTGTGTTCGTAGACGAGGCAGGGGCGCCCCTCGTGCTCGACGGTGTCCCGATGGTAGAATTTCTTCTTTCGCTCGAGCATGACGGCGAGGATATACCGCGCGTTCTCGGTGGAGGGATCTGCCTGCTCGATCATGCGCCGCAAGAGGGACTCGGCGTCATCTTGCGCGATCGTGCGCTCCGGCTCTGGCGGGGCGACCTTGAACTCGCTCTTCCAGAAGGACACGGGCCGGGGCTCCTTGGGCCGCCCGGCCCAGGCCTCTTCGGAGAAGTCCCGTCTCAGGAGCAACCCCCCCTCCCCCGGGACGAGGATGGCATAGTAGGCCTCGCCGTCGGCGAAGGCCCTGCCGGTCGCGGCGCACTTGCCGGTGGGGGGCTGGATGTTCCAATCGCGTTCGATCATGGCGCTTTGTCCGGGAGAATCTGTCTACGTCAGGTGGGGGCACCGCCGCAACAGAGAAGTTCTCGGAAAACGCTTGAAAAACCACCGGCGCCCAATCATTGTCCTCGTGGTGACGGCACCGGAGGGTGCCGACGAGAATCTCATCGCATGAAACCAAAGGTTGCATTCTTGTTTTCGGGCCAGGGCGCGCAGCACGTGGGCATGGGCGCCGACCTCGTCCAGTTGGCCGCCAGCGGGAAGGTCTATCGGGACGCGGACCAGGCCCTGGGCTACTCACTATCGGAGCTGTCGTTCTCGGGGCCCGAATCGAAGCTCACCGAGACCCGGCACTGCCAGCCGGCCCTCTACGTCCATGGCCTCGCGGGCCTGGCCGCCTTCTTGGAGCGGATGCCGATGGAGCCCGACTTCGTTGCCGGCTTGTCGCTCGGGGAATTCACGGCGCATGCCGCGGCCGGGAGTTTTTCGCTGGCGGATGGCCTGCGGCTGGTGGCCACGCGCGGCGCCGCGATGCAGGAGGCGTGCGATGCCAGCCCCGGGGGCATGCTCTCCCTGATCGGGGCGACGGTCGAGAAGGCCCAGACGATCGCCGCCGAGGTGGATGTGGATATCGCAAACCTGAACTGCCCCGGGCAGGTCGTGCTGTCGGGGCTGCAGGAGTGCTTGGAGAGAGTGCCGGACATCGCAAAGAAGGAGGGCATCAAGCGCGCCATCCCGCTCAAGGTCGCCGGCGCCTACCACTCTCGCCTGATGGAGCCAGCGCGGATCACGCTCGAGGCGGCGCTCCGCGACGCGCCGATCCAGATGCCCCGCTGCCCCGTGGTGGCCAACTATTCCGCCCTGCCCGGGGGCAGCCCCGACGAGATCCGGACCCTGCTGCTCCAGCAGGTGACCGGCACGGTCCGCTGGGAGGATAGCATTCGCTGGCTGGTCGCCCAGGGCGTCCGACACTTCATCGAGTTCGGCCCTGGCGAGGTGCTCGCCGGCCTGGCGAAGCGCATCGATGGGGAATCGCGGGTGGCGAGCGTCAGCGACGTCCCCTCGCTGGAGAAGGCCCTGGAATTCGCCTCTGCCGAGGCGCTGGCTTGAACCGGGAGTCGCGCACCATGCTCAAGGATAAGGTCGCCATTGTCACCGGCGCCGGCCGAGGGATCGGTGCCGCCGTCGCCCTGAAGCTCGCTTCACAGGGGGCGGCAGTCGCCTGCGTCAGCCGGACGGAGGCCAACGCCATGCGAGCCGCCGATCAGGTCGCGGCCCTGGGCGCGCGCAGCATGGCCCTCGCGGTGGACGTCGCCGACGGCGCGGCATCGGAGGCCGCGGTCATGGCCGCGATCAAAGAGTTTGGCCGGATCGATATCCTCGTGAACAACGCCGGGGTCACCCGGGATGGCCTGCTGATGCGGATGAGCGAGGCCGACTGGGACGCGGTGCTATCAACCAACCTCAAGGGCGCCTTCCATTTCACCCGCCCCGCCGTGCGCGCCATGATCAAACAGCGCTCCGGCCGGATCGTGAACATCGCCTCGGTCGTCGGCCTCATCGGCAACGCCGGGCAGGCGAACTACGCCGCGTCCAAGGCGGGCCTGATCGGTTTCACGAAGGCCGTGGCCAAAGAGGTCGCGGGCCGCGGGGTCACCTGCAACGCGATCGCCCCCGGCTTTATCACGACTGACATGACGGCCGCACTCAACGACGAGCAGCGCGAGCGCCTGCTGGCGGTCATCCCGCTCGGGCGTTTCGGCGAGCCCGACGACATCGCCGGGGCGGTGTCCTTCCTGGCGGGAGATTCCGGAAGGTACATCACCGGGCAGGTCTTGACAGTCGACGGCGGGATGGTCATGTAGGGAGAGTTCCCGGGGGCCGGCAGCCACCGTAAGAAAGTGATTGCCAAATCTCCGCGAACCACGCAAAGAACGCCCACTACAGTCAAAGGAGGACACTAATGGCGGATAAAACACTCGAAGAGAGGGTCAAAGAGATCATCGTAGAACAGCTCGGAGTCAACGCCGAGCAGGTGACACCGGAGGCCCGGTTCATCGAGGATCTGGGCGCCGATTCGCTCGACACCGTCGAGCTGGTCATGGCGTTCGAAGAGGAATTCGGGGTCGAGGTGCCCGACGAGGATGCCGAGAAGCTCCAGACCGTCGGGACGGTCATCGAGTACCTCAAGGACAAGGCCGACAAGTAGGCATCCTGCCCCGCCGGAACCACCCCCTTCGGGGAATTCCGGCCGGGGCGATGTCGATCTGTGATGAACTCTGACAGGCGGATAGTGGTCACGGGGATGGGTGCCATCACCCCCGTGGGCAACGATGTCAACTCTTTCTGGGACTCGCTGGTCGCGGGCCGGAGCGGCGCCGGGCCGATCACGGCCTTCGACGCCTCGGCATTCGAGTGCCGGATCGCCGCGGAGGTCAAAGGCTTCGAGCCGGCCTCCGGTTTCAAGAATCCGAAGGATGCGCGCCGGGCCGACCGCTACACGCAGTTGGCCGTGGCCGCGGCCAAGCAGGCCGTGATCGACGCGGGGGTCGCCGATGCGAGCGGGCTGGATCTGGACCGCATCGGCGTGATGATCGGCTCCGGGATCGGAGGCCTGATCACCCTGGAGAACCAGCACGCCATATACCTGGAGAAGGGTCCCGGGCGGCTCTCGCCCTTCCTGATCCCGATGCTGATCAGCAACATCGCCTCGGGCATCGTGGCGATGGAGCACGGGTTTCGGGGACCGAATTTTGCGGTCGTGACCGCGTGCGCCACCTCGGCGCAGTGCATCGGCGAAGGCTGGAGGGTCATCCGCGATGGCGACGCGGACATGATCATCGCCGGCGGCAGCGAGGCGGCCATATGCCCGATGGGGATCGGCGGATTTGCCTCCATGCGGGCCGTGAGCTTCCGCAATGACGATCCGCAGGCGGCCTCGCGCCCCTGGGACAAGGACCGCGACGGGTTCCTCATGGGCGAAGGCGCCGGCATCGTCGTCATCGAGACCCTGGAGCACGCCAAGAAGCGCGGCGCAAAGATCTACTGTGAATTGGTCGGCTACGGCCTCAGCGCGGACGCGCACCATCTCTCGGCGCCCGATCCAGAGGGCGCCGGCGCGGCCAAGGCCATGAGCCTCGCCTTGAAGCGCTCGGGCGTCGCCCTCGGGGATGTCGGCTACATCAATGCCCATGGCACCTCCACCCCGCTCGGCGACATCTGCGAGACGCTGGCCATCAAGCGGGTCTTCGGCGACGGCGCCAAGAGGATCCCGGTTTCCTCAAGCAAGTCCATGGTGGGCCACCTCTTGGGTGCGGCGGGCGCGGTCGAGACCATCGCCTGCGTCAAGACCATCGAGAGCGGCACGATCCATCCGACGATTAACCTCGCGGAACCCGACCCCCAGTGCGACCTGGATTACGTGCCCAATGTGGCACGCCAGGCCCGCGTGGATGTCGCGATGAGCAATTCGTTCGGGTTCGGCGGACACAACTGCTGCCTGGTGCTTAAGCGGGTCTGAGGCACGGCGCCGAGAACCGTCAGCTGCCGTGTCCCGCAGGCTGGGCACCACCGCGGGTGAAATTGTAGCCCCTCCGGTCACGGAGGGGCCACGCGGTGGGGATCCACGGCCTCACGGCCGTGGCCACGTCTGAAATCTTGATCAAACCAGATCCCGTGGCCCCGCGCGGCGAACACCACCGGGGCGGAAAGGTAGGCTGCGCCTTGGCGCACGCTGCCGAATCCACCGTCCGCGTGCGCCAAGGCGCAGCCTACATCGCGACCCAATTTTCGAGTCAGCGTGACTGCGCGGGTGTCAATGGCTGGGAACCCTCGCGGGCGGCAGCGGCGATCGACTCTTTGTGCTGGGCCGCGGCACGGAGCTGGATGAAATCGCGTAGGATGTAGAGCGACTCGCGGGCGGAGGGATCAAGGTGCGGTCCCTTCCCCCCGTCGGTCTCCTCCTCATCTTCTTCCACCAGCCCGGAGACCGCCACGTCCTCCTTGGGTTCCTGATACGCCTCCGCATCCGGCAGCCCGGGAGAGTCCACCTTGGTCATCGGCAACAGGCGCACGGCCTCCTGGGGCGCTTTCGCGCGCCGCGCCGCGCGCTCTTCTTTGCGCGCCTTGAGTTCCCTGTCGATCTCGTCGCGCTCGGCCCTGCGGACCGCCTCGTTGAGCGAGACGTTCTTGTCCTCGAGCAGTTTCTTGCGGCGCTCGATATCGTTCGCGATATAGGCGAACTCCGGATCCGTGGCGACGCGGTTCTCGGATTTGGCGCGCAGCAGGGGCACGATCTGGTCGACCGAGCCCGTCGGGGTATAGGGCGCGGGGCTGATCTCGTCCCACGGCAACGGATTGTCCAAGGATGCCTCGCCAAACTCCGAAAAGTCGGTGATCGAGGGGAGGATGACGTCGGGGCGGACGCCGTTGAGCTGCGTTGAGGAACCGCTGGCGCGGTAATATTTCTGGACCGTGAGCTTGAGGGCACCCGGCCGCGACGGGAGCGGGCGCGACCAGAACTGGATGGCGCGGCGCATCAGGGGGCCCAGTTCGATCAGCGACTGCACGGTGCCCTTTCCATGGGTCGAGGAATCCCCGACGATCACCGCCCTGCCGTAATCCTGGAGGGCACCCGCCACGATCTCCGACGCCGAGGCGCTGAACCGGCTCGTCAACACCAACAGCGGCCCCGGATAGCAGACCTCGCCATCCTCATCGGCGTGGACGATCCTGCGCCCCCGGACATCGCGGACCTGCACCACGGGACCCTCCGGGATGAACAGGCCCGCCAGATTGATCGCCTCGTCGAGCGAGCCTCCCCCGTTGCGGCGCAGGTCAAGCACGACCCCCTCCACCCCTTCCATCTGGAGTTTTCCCAGCAGCCGGGCTACGTCAGCCGTGGTGCTCTCGCCCGAGCCACCGTTGTCCCCCACGTCCATGGGAGAATAGAATGACGGCAGATCGATCAGCGCCATCCGGCATGCCGATCCCCCCGCCCCAGGCACATCGATGACTTTCGCGCTCGCCCGCTGGTCCTCCAGCTTGATCTCGTCGCGTATGAGGGCGACCTCCTTGCGTTCCCCATCGGCCGAATCCTCCGGGAGTATCGTGAGCCGCACCTCGGTATCCTTGGGCCCGCGGATCATGTCGACCACCTTGTTGAGGCTCATCTCAACCACGTCCACCGCCTCGCCGTCGCCTTGCGCCACCCGGATGATGCGGTCGTTGGGCCGAACCTGCTTGCTCCGCTCCGCCGGCCCACCGGGAATCAGCTTCTTGATGGTGCAATACCCGTCCTCGGACGCGAGCACCGCCCCGATCCCAAACAGCTTGAGTTGCATGTTGATCGCAAAATTCTCCAGCTCCTCGCTCGACATGTAGTCCGAATGGGGATCGTAGACGTGGGCGAGCGATGTCAGGAAAATGGCCGTGATCTCCTCGGGAGTCCGCTCTTTGTCGTAGCGCAGGTTGCGCTCGTACCGGCGACGCAGCAAATCGGCCACCTCCTGGGGTTCGGGCTTCTTCTTCTTCTCCCCGAGCCTCTCCTGGAGAATGTCGTATTTTAGGCGGAGGCGCCACAGGGCCTTGGCCTCTTCCAAGTCCTTTGGCCGAGGTAACTTATGGCGATCTGCCACGAAGGTCTCATCGCGAGTGAAGTCGAAGCTATCTGGAGAGGCCAGCAGTTGCCCGACATGCGCCAACCGTTCCTCTTGGCGTTTGAGGAAGCGCGCATAGATCTCAAAGGCCGGGCTAGAGTCGCCGGCATTGAGGGCGTCATCGAGCGTCGTCGCGTACCGATCGAACTCCGCCATGTCGCCCTCGGTGAAGAGGATGTGAAAATAGTCCAGCGTGTCGGTATATCGGGTCAGCAGGCGCCGCGACACCTCGTCGTCGATATTCTGCTGAAGAAAATGGTTCTTCTCCAGCAGGCGGGCCGTCATCTGGACGACGTCATCCGTCTTGGCCGGGGCACCCAACTGGGCATGTGATGCCGATTCCAGCGCGGCACCGATGGCCGCTACGCATGCGACGGCCGCTACCCGACAGAAACCCCTGATCGCCACTGGCTGCACAAGATCCTTTCTTTCGCGGACCCCAATTGGCCCGCCAAGGCCATTAAGATGCAACAACCCCCGCCTTCTGGCAAATCCGCATTGCGTCAGCGCCCTTTCGGGGCAGCTTCCCGTATCTCGATGATCATCACCAGCTTGCCGTTGCCATATTCGGGTCCGGTGATGAAAAGGGGCGCAGAGATCGGCATCACGGCCTCCCCGTCTACCAGCAGGCGCTCCTTGCGGAAGAATCGAAATCTCAGGCGGTTACCGCCATCGCCCCGCGGTTCCAATCTGACAAAAAACTCATGGGTTGGCAGGACGGTGCTTTCGCCGCTGGCCGGCCCGGTGCCCCATGCCTCCCCGTAGATCTCGTAGCGGCGATAGCCAAAAACCCGCTTGAGGTCGGGCAAATACCGCTCCAGCCGGGGGTCGTTCGGGCCCTCATCCATGCGCGCCAACACCAGCGCCCCCCAAGGCCACGGCTCGGCCGCGCAGCGGCTCGCCCCGAGCGCCACGCACGCCAGAAGCGCGCTCGCCAAGATCCTCATCGCAGCACGTATCCCTCTGGCAGGTACTCGAGCCCAGAGATCCAAACCACGCTCGCCTGCTTGGCCGGAATGATCGAGGCGTAAAGATCCGGCTGGCCCGAATCCACCCTCTCCACCGTCGGGGTGCTTCCCTCCCCCCTCGGCACCATCAGGACGCCGGCCACCAACAGTGCCGCCGCCACCGCCGCCAGCCCCCGCACCGGGGTCAGCCACCCCAGCCAAGACCCGCCCGCCGACCGCGCCCTCGCGCCACCCGCCGCTTGCCTCACCCGCCCCCAATAATATTCCAGAGCCGCCGGAGGCTCCGGCCGCCGCGCCCCGCGCACCAGCCGCCGCAGGGCCTCCGCCTCGGCCAGCGTGTCCCGCACCACCGGATCCGACGCCATCTCGTGCTCCCGGAACCACGCCAGCTCCTCCGGGGGCAGCGCCCCGTCGAAAAACTCCGTGGCGAATAACCGCTTGTCGTTAGGACTGAGCTCGCTCATAAAATGGCTTCAGCAGGCGTTGCAGGTGTCGCCGGGCATAGTGCATCCGCGACATGATGGTGCCCCGCTTGACCTTCAGCACCCTGCCGATCTCCTCATAGGGCATGCCCTCGATTTCCCCAAGGATGAAAACGGTGCGGTGCTCTGGCGTCAGCTTCTGGAGGGCGCGTCCGATGGCATCGCCGAGGGCCCTGTCGTCGAGCGCGCGTCCCGGGGGGTCGGGGTCGGCGGAGGGCTCTATCCCGATTTCTGCCGCCACCTCCAGGGATTCCATGGGGCGGTTTTTCCGGCGGCGGAGGTGGTCCAGGGCGGTGTTGACGCCGATCCGGTAGAGCCATGTCCCGAAGGCGGAGCGCCCGTCGAACTGGCCGAGGCGACGCCACGCCTGCACCATGGTCGCCTGGGCGAGATCCTCGGCCGTCTCCACCTGGCCGACCATGTGGAAAATCGTGCCGTAGATCTTCGGAAAAAACTCGTCGAATAGCATCCGAAACGCCTCCTCTTCGCCCTCTCGGGCACGCGCGACCCATTCGCGGTGCCGACCCGCGGGGTCCTCCTCGCCTGCCACCGAGCTTTTGACGTTGTCGGCCATGGGATGCTTCACGAAAAACCGCCATCGGCCCGGTCCCCGACGGCGCGGCATTTTCCGTCACCGAACAGCTTGCGGGTCCGTGAGACTGCCATAGTATCCTTGGGATCGCCTGCCGCAAGCCTGCCATGTTCACGCTATACCGCCACCTTTTGCGAGAGATTCTCGCCACGACCCTCATCGCGATCGGGATCCTGACGTTCGTCCTGGTCCTGGGGAATATCTTCACCCGCCTCTTTGACCTGATGGTCAACCACGACGTCCCGGCCTGGTTCATCTGGGAGTTCATCGTGATGCTGATCCCCTTCTCTCTGGTATTCACCCTCCCGTGGGGCCTCCTGACCGCGATCATCATCGTGTTCGGGCGGATGTCGGCCGACAGCGAGCTCGTGGCGATCCGGGCCAGCGGCATCAGCCTGAGCGCCCTGATCGCGCCGGTGCTGCTGCTCTCCGTGGCGGCGAGCGGGGTCTGCTTCATGATGAACTCCTATCTGGCGCCATTCGCCATGGATCGCATCAAGAGCATGGTCTACAATCTCGCCCGGGAGGCCCCGGGTTCGCTCTTCGACGACGACACGGTGATCGACCAGTTTCCGGACAAGCGGATCTACGTTGCCCGCAAGGAGGGCAACGTGGTCTACAACCTCCATGTCTGGGACCTCGATGATCGGAAGCGCCCCCTGCGCAGCTTTCGGGCGGCGAGGGGCGAGATCACGCCCGACGAGGGCAACAACGCGATCATCCTCAAGCTGTATGACGCGCGGATGGAGCAGCGCAATGAGGGCAAGCCCTTCGAGCTCCCGATGATCAATCTGGGCAGGCGGTTCGACGAGTTTCCCCTCCGTATCTCGCTCTCGGAACTGATGGAGAAGGCCAACCGCGCCAAGAGCGATAGCGCGCTGCCGCTCAGCCATCTCATAGGGCGTCTCGCCCGGGGGCGGGAGAAGCCCTCCGACTATGTCTGGAGCGGGACGCTGACCGAGATCCAGAAGCGGGTGGCGGCCTCCTTCTCCTGCATCACCTTCACCCTGATCGGAATACCCCTGGCGATCCGTTCCCATCGGCGGGAGACTTCCATCGGGGTGGCCCTCAGCTTCGCGATCGTCTTCGCCTACTACTTCCTGATCATGGTGGCCGAGACCTACAAGGCCACCCCAGGCGCGTTCCCGGAGTTGATCATCTGGGCGCCAAATGTACTATTCCAGGTCTTGGGGCTCGTGGCCCTGATCAAGGTGAGCCGGAGCTGACAGCGGCCTCGGCGACTGCGCGCATTCGCCGGATCCGCACCGCCATGTCGCCCGGCGCGTACAGCGCCGTGCCGGCGACGAAGACGTTCGCCCCCGCCGCCGCACATGCCCCCACGTTGTCCAAGCCAACGCCCCCATCGACCTCGATGTCAAAATCGTGGCCGACCCTATCCCGCATCTCCTTCAATTTCAGGCACTTGCCAAGCACCTCCGAGATCAATGATTGCCCCCCGAAGCCCGGGTAGACGGTCATGGCGAGGACGAGTTCAACGTCCGGCAAGAAAGGTTCCGCCCTTTCCATGGGGGTATCCGGGTTCAGGGCGATGGCGGGTTTGCAGCCGAGGGCGCGGATGCCCTGCAGGGTGGCGGCGACATCGTGCTGGGCCTCGACATGCACGGAGATCAGCGAGGCACCCGCCTTGGCGAACGCCTCGATGTAGCGATCGGGGTGCGTTAGCATCAGATGGACATCCAGGGGTAGGTGCGTGTGCCGCTTTGCGGCCGCGACGACGGATGGCCCAAAGGACAGGTTCGGGACGAAATGGCCATCCATGATGTCCATGTGTAGCCAATCCGCGCCCGACTCCCCGGCCCGCCTCGCCTCATCGCCAAGGGATCCTGGGTCCGCGGCCAAGAGGGATGGAGCGATGATGATCGGGCGCATGGGTGTCGTGCGTGTGCGGTATCTCAGTGTTGGATCAGCTCGATCTCGTAGCCGTCCGGCGCATCGATGAACGCGATGATGCTGCCCGATGAGGTCTTGGTGGGGCCATCGGTCAGGGGGTACCCCAGGGATCCCGCATGTCTGGCGAATGCGGCGAGGTCGGCCACCTCGAAGGCGAGGTGGGTGAGATCCGGCTGGACCCGCACCGGCCCGCTCCCGGGAAAATACGTCAGCTCGATCTGTTCCTCACTGTTCGGGACACCCATGAAGGCCAGCTTGGAACCGCGTGGCGACTCGCGGCGGCGGATCTCATGGCACCCGAGGACGTCCCGGTAGAATGCCACCGATTTGTCGAGGTCGTTCACCCGATATCGCGTGTGCAGGAGCTTCTTGACCATGGCGTGAGTTTGTCGGGTCTCAGGGAAAAGGCAACCCGTGCCGCAGGCATTCCCCCGCCAGAGGCGGGCAGGTCGCCTGCGTCAGCGGCCCTGGACCAGCGGGGGCAGACACGAGTGGCGCTAAGTTAAGCGATGTTTGGGAGGGCCCGCGGCCTCGCGGGCCGGGTCGGCCACGGCCCCCTCTTCGGGTCAGACGCGGACGCCGGGGCCGGCGTCCCTCCCAAGCGGACGCATGACGGACCAGTGAATGATGCGTGGCCGACCGATACAGCCTCCACTGGCGGGGAAACGTCCCAAACCCCCTTCAACTTAGCGCCATTCGGGGCAGACACGAATGTCTGCCTCACGGCCCATCCGCGCAACAGCCCGCGCGTCAGAGGATACTCCGTGCGCTGGACCCGATACGAGCCTCGGAGTTTCTGCTCAGCCTCTGGCCTCGCCCGCCTTCCACTTCGCGAGCAACGCCGTCTCCACCTCGTCCGACCCCAGCCTCGCCATCAGTTCCCCCGCCCCCTTCCGGCGATACGCGTGGTGCGAGTCCGGGGTCGTCGCGCGAAGCACGACGTGCCCCGGACCCCAAGGTCCCGTCCGTTCCGCCAGCGTCGGGCCAAAAAGCGCCACGACGGGCGTGCCAACCGCCGCCGCCGCGTGCATCGGGCCAGAATCCACGCTCACCATCACCCGCGCCCGCTTCAGCAGGCAAAACAGATCCACGAGGTCCAACCGGCCCGCCATGGGGATGACCCCCGCGGGCCCCGAGCCAGCGGCAAAGGCCGCGGCCCTATCCGCCTCGGCCGGGCTCCCGGTCACGATGACCGGCGCGCCAGATTCCCGATGAAATCGTCGCGCCAGCTCTTGGAATCGGGCAATCGGCCACTCCTTGGATGCCCAGCGGCTGAAAGGATTGAACACCGCGAATGGCCCCGGGCCGATCCCCGCCTCGGCGAGAAGGCCCGAGACCTTCTCCTCGGCGCTCGCGGGCCAGTGTAGTGCCGGGCACGGATCGGGGGCGGCAATTCCCAGCGACTCCAAAATCTCGGCGATCACGAGCACCGCGTGACGGGAGAGGTCCGGCCGGACTCTCCGGGCCCATCCCGGGCGAAATACGCCCCGCCCGGCCTTGGCCGGCGCCCCGCTCGCGTATGCCCATGCCGCGCTGCGGATCGTGCCCTGCAGATCGATCGCCAGATCCACCCCCTCCCGCCTCAAGGTCGCCGTCGCCGACCCCAGTTCGCGCACCTCGTGCAGGGGGTCGGAACGAAACCGCTTTCCCTCGATCACCCGCGTCACGCCCGGATGATGGCGCGGCACGTCGGCGAATCGCTCATCGACGGCCCAGGCGATCTCGGCGCGCGGGAATGCCCGGTGGATCGGGGCGACCGCGGCGGTGCCGTGGATGACGTCGCCGAGCGACGTCAGCTTCACGAGCAGGATCCTGCCCACCTCCGCCGGATCCGCGACGGGGTCTCCCCTCACTCCCCCTTCACCTCGTCCCACGCCCGCACGTACTTCGCGTTGTCCTCTCCCAGATCCACGATGACCTCGCACTTCTTGCGCACGTCCTCGGAAAGAAAGATCGCCGGGTTGCCCCGGGTCTCTTCCGAGAGAAGGGGGTATGACGCGCCATTCGGGCAGAGGAATTGCACGCACTCGGTGTTCTTCGCCGCGTTCTCCGGCTCGTGCAGGAAGTTGATGAACGCGTGCGCCAGGGCCTTCTGCCCCGCATCGGCCAGGATCACGAGATCGTCGCAGGCCACCGACGTCCCCTCCACAGGCACCGCGTAACCCACGTCCCCCTCTTCCTCCATCACCTGCAGCAGGTCCCCGTTGTAGCCATGCACCACGAGAAACTCGGCGGACGCGATGCCCGGCTTGTACTGTTCGCTGTCGAACTTCGCCAGGTTCTTCTTCCAGCGCCTGACGACCTCCTTGGCCTGAGAGATCTGGGCCTCGTCCCTGGTATTCAGGCTGTGGCCCAGGCTCTTCAATGCCGCGCCCATCGTCTCGCGCATGTCGTTCATCATCGTCATGCGCCCCGCGAGGTCCGCCCGGTCAAACATCGCCCACGATGGCCGGAAGCCCTCGACCCGCGACTTCCGGTAGGCGATCCCGGAATTCGCCAGCATATACGGGACGCTGTATTGCATCTCCTTGTCCAGCGCCAGGTCCCGGAGATAGTCGCGGTCGACGTGCTTCAGGTTTGGCAGGAGCGCGTGATCCATCGGGGCCAAGAGGCCCTCCTTTTGCATGACCGACGCCATGTAGCTGCTCGGGAAAACGATGTCGTATCCCCGCGCCCCCGCCTTCAATTTCGCATACATCGACTCGTTGGAATCGAACGTGTCGATCACCACGCGGCAGGAGTGCGCCTCCTCGAACGCTTCGATGAGATCCGCGTCGATATAGTCCGCCCAGGTGAACAGGTGCAGCTTTTCACGCGGGGCGCCGCAGCCGATCAAGGCGATGGCCATCGCCATCGCCGCGCCTGCATAGAACAAGTTTCTCATCGCCATTGCCTAATAACCCGCTGCCCGACCAAAACAAGACCGAATGTTGCCGCCATGAGTAGGGCGCTCAGGGCGTTGATCAGCGTGGGCGTCCCGTGGCGGATCATGCTGTAGACGTGCACCGGCAGGGTGGTGCTCCCGGGGCCCGCGACGAAGAACGTGACGACGAAGTCATCCAAAGAGAGCGTGAATGCCAGGAGGCCACCCGAGATGATCCCCGGGGCGAGCATGGGAAGCACGACCAGCCGGCAGGTCGTCCACCAACCCGCCCCCAGATCACGCGCGGCATCCAGCACGGAATCGTCGAACTCCTGCAGGCGGCCGAGCACCACGAAGGCCACGTAGCTGATGCAGAATGTGATATGCGCCAGGCAGATGCTCCCCAGCCCGAGCGGGACACCCGCATTGATGAAGAGGAGCAGGAGCGATATTCCCATGAGCACATCGGGCAAGACCAGGGGCGCGTAGACCAGGGCGTAGTGCGCCCGCTGCAGCGGTCCCCGATACCGGTGGAGCGCCCACGCGGATAGCGTCCCCAGCACCACGGACACGAGCGTCGCCACCCCGCCCACGAAAACGCTGTTGCGCAAGGCGTCCCAGATCGGACGATTATGGAAGAGCAGGCCGTACCATTTCAGGGAGAAGCCCTCCCAGCCGCCCCCGAACCGCGAGGCGTTGAAGGACTCCGCCACCAGCACGAGCATCGGCACGTATAGGAACAGCAGCACCCCGATCCCGGCGGCCAGCGGCAGGCGGCTGCGTCTCATGACCCCTCCCCCGCCCCGGGGCGCGATCGCGGCGCGCACATCAGCGCGAGCCCGGGCAGCAGCACCAGCAATGCCAGCACCGACGCCAGCGCGCTGGCCAGCGGCAGATTCCGGTCGGCGAATACCCGCTGCGCGATCTTGTTGCCGATCATCTCCGCCGAGGCTCCCCCCACGATGTCGGGTATCGCATAGGATCCCAGCATCGGGATGAAGGTGACCAGGAATGCCGTCAGCACGCCGCGCGAGATCCCCGGCACGAATACGGAAGCGAGGGCCCGCCAGCGGCCCGCCCCGAGGTCGCGGGCGGCCTCGAGGAGCCCAAAGTCGAACCGTTCTGCCGCGGCATAGAGGGGAAGTATCGCAAAAGGCAGGTAGTTGTAGACCAGCACCACGATGACCGCCGCCGGGTTGAAGAGAAGGCTGGTGCCGGGGTCGACCAGGCCGACGGCCACCAGCGCCTGCTTGAGCGGGCCGTCGACGTGAAGGACGGTCTTCCACGCATAGATCCGGATCAGGAAATTTGTCCAGAATGGGACGATGATGACCGCCAGGACCCAGCCCCCCGTGCGGCGCGGCAATCTGGCGATCCAGTAGGCGACCGGCAGCGCCATGATCAGGCATGCCATGGTGGACAGCGCGCTGATCCACAGGGTGCGCCAGAGAGCGATCTGATGGGTGCGGCGAAACAGTGCCCCCATGGCCTCCAGGCTCCAGCCGTCCCCGAGGCCACCGTATGGATCGGCCGGGCGAAACGCCATCGCGAAGACCATGATCGTCGGCGCCACGAAGAAGATCGCGAGCCACGCGACGCTCGGGCCACTCAAAAGCCACTCGGCTGCAAGCTTCCGCGGGCGCACGCCTTCCCCCCGCTCCTCAGGTCCCGGCGCCCCGCCCGCCGGGGATCACCACGACGTCGTCGGCATGCCATCCCACCCACACATCCTCATCCCAGGTGGGCGCCCGGCCCCCGCTCTGAAATCGGGCGTTCTGCTCGACGACGGCCAGCCTCAGGGATCCCACCCGCACCCAGTACCTCGTCTCGGCGCCAAGATAGCTGACGTCCTCGACCTTGCCCCGCCGCACGTTTCGCCCCTCTCCCCCGTTCGGCCGCTCCCGCGAGACATGCAACTTCTCGGGCCGCACGCTCAACAACACCCGCTCCCCGCGCGACCTGCCCCGCCCTTCCGAGGCAAAGACCTCGCCCAGAGAAAAGCTGTCCAGGCGAACGAAGCCGCCGGGGGCATCGGCGCCCACGGTGGCCTCGACCAGATTCGTGTCGCCGATGAACTCGGCGACGAAGCGCGAGGCCGGGCGCTCGTACACCTCCCCCGGGGCACCGACTTGCTCGACGCGCCCGGCGCTCATCACCGCGATCCGGTCGCTGAGGCTCATGGCCTCCTCCTGGTCGTGGGTCACGTACAGGAACGTGATCCCGACCTCCTCGTGGATCCGGTCCAGCTCGAGCAGCATGCGCTGGCGCAGCTTGCGGTCGAGCGCCGCGAGCGGCTCGTCGAGGAGCAGCACCTCCGGCCGATTGATCAGCGCCCGCGCCAGCGCGACCCGCTGTCGTTCCCCGCCACTCATCTGTTTCGGACGCGCATCGGCGTGGCCCTCCAGACCCACGAGCCCGAGCATCCTGTCGACCTCGGCCCCCACCTCGGGCCCACGCCTCCCCGCCACCCGTGGCCCGAAGGCGATGTTCTCCCTGACCGTCATGTGCGGGAAAAGTGCATAGCTCTGAAAAACGGTGTTGATCCGCCGCCGTTCCGGGGGTTGCGCCGTGATGTCATGCCCATCGAGAAAGACCCGTCCCGAGTCCGGCGCCTCCAGGCCCGCCGCGATACGCAGCAGCGTTGTCTTGCCGCAGCCGCTGGGCCCGAGAAGGGAGAACACCTCCCCGCGCCGGAGATCGAGCGTCACGCCCGTCACCGCCTCGCGACCGCCAAACGCCTTGCGGATTCCCTCGAGCCTAAAGAAACCTTCCATTGCCGTGTCACGATGCCCGCTGGCCGCGCCAGCGTGTGGCCATGTGGCCCGGGAGTCAACGCCGCGACTTGCCCCGTCCCACCCGCAGGGGCAGATCCACCCGCATCATGTTGGGCTCGCCCGAGCGCTTGACGGTCGCCCCCGCCTTCCGGAATAGATTCAGCATCGCCTGGTTGTCGGCAAGCACCAGCGCCCAGAGCCCCGCCAACCCCCGCGCCCGCCCGACCCCCGCCATCGCATCCAGCAACCGGCTGGCCAATCCCCGGCGCCGCACCCCCTCCCCCACGACAAATGCCACCTCGGCGGTCTTGCCTCCCTCGTCCTGGAAGTACCTGCCGACCGCGTGGATCACCTGCCTCGGCCCCTGCACCTCGAACACGGCGAGCGCCAGATCCTTCCTCTGGTCCACGCTCACCAATTCGTGTGCCCGCTGCTTTCCCATCCGCTTGACCGGATGGCCGTATCGTTGGACGATGGTCTCCGGGGTGTGGGAGTAGAAAAACTCCTGGAGCCGCCGCTCGTCCGAGGGATGCAATGGCCGCAGGGTGTACCGGGCGCCTCCCGAAACGAACACCGAGGACTCCACCCCCCCGATGTCCTCCGGCGTGGTTGGCGCAACGCGCTCGTACGAGGGCAACAGGCCATGGCGATGCGCGTCCTCGAGCAGACCCTCCCGGAAATCCGGATGGGCCACCTGGATCAGTTCGAGGGCCCGCTCCCGCACGCTCCTGCCCCTCAGCGTCGCCACCCCGTATTCGGTCACGACATAGTGCACGTCCCCACGGCTCGTCACGACGCCAGCGCCCTCACCCAGCCGGGACACGATCCGCGATGCCTTCCCCCCCATCGCCGTGGCCGGGAGCGCGATGATGGGCCGCCCCCCGCGGCTCATGGCCGCGCCCCGAACGAAATCCACCTGCCCCCCGATCCCGCTGTAAAAACGCCACCCCACCGAGTCCGCCGCAACCTGTCCCGTCAAATCCACCTCCAGCGCGCTGTTCACCGAGACCATCCCGTCGTTGCGCGCGATGTGGATCGGATTGTTCACGTACTCGCTGGGGAGGAACTCGAGGTCGTCATTCTCGTGGACGAAATCGTACAGCGCGCGCCCGCCCATGCAGAAGGAGACCACCCCCTTGCCGGGGTGCGAGACCTTGCGCGAATTGTCGATCACCCCGGACTTCATGCATTGCATCACCCCGTCGCTCATCATCTCGGTGTGAAGGCCCAGCCCCCGGTGGCCGGATAGGGACTTGAGGATCGCGTGCGGCAGCGTCCCGATCCCCAGTTGCAAGGTGCTGCCATCCTCGATGAGCTGTGCCACGTACCGCCCGATCCGTTCCGCCACCCCGTCCACCGGCGTCGCCTCGAGCTCCGGGAGTTCCTCATCCAGTTCGATCGAAGCCGCGAGGGCATCGAGCCGGATGCCCTGTCCCCCGCGCGTCCTTGGCATGCGGGGATTGATCTGCGCCACCACCCGTTCCGCGTTGCGGCACGCCCCAGCCACCACGTCCACGCTCACCCCAAAACTGCAAAATCCCGACCGGTCCGGCGGCGAGACAGAGATCAGGGCCAGATCGATCGGGATCACCCCCTCGGAGAACAGGTGCGGCACCTCGGACAGAAAGCACGGCGTGTAATCCGCCCGCCCCTCGACCACCGCCTCCCGCGATCCGGGACCGAGAAAGAACGAGTTGACCCGGAGCACGTCCGACCACTTCGGGTCGCACCATGGCGTCGGCCCCAGCGTCATGATGTGCACGACCTCGACATCCTGGAGCACGGAACCGGATTCGAGCAGGGACCGGACCAGCCCGTGCGGACAGCCCGCCCCCGATCCGATGAATATGCGGTCCCCGGGCCGCACCAGCTCCCGCCACCGGGATTCCGTGAGTCGAGATGTCGCGCCCATCAACGGCTCACCGCGGCGTCAGGCAGCACTCGCAGAGCACCTGGAGACGCCGGTGCGCCACCATGTGAAACGCCCTCTCCAACTCGTCCAGCAGCGCCTCGCACGCATCCGGCTCCAGACGAAATGCCGGAACCACGCTGTCCATGAGGAATGACTCGATCACGGAACGGCCCGCCGAGAGAATCTCCAACCACAGCGCCGCATCATCGCGCGGATCGACGAAGACGGAGACCGCCGACGTCCGCTCCGGCAATAGCGGTCCCATTTCCGGAGGATCCTGCCGGCACATCGCCCGAACAAATTCCTCCACCAGCGCGAGCAGCAGGCCGTCATCTATCGGACCCGACAACGCCCCCAGCACCGCCGGCTCCCGCTCCAGACGCTCCCGCCACGCCCGCGCCAGCCCGTCGGCGTTCTCCCCAAGCATTGTCTCGATCGCCCTCACCATTGCTTATAACCTAACCTATCCCGCGCCCAATTTCATCTCCGATCGGTCGAGGCCAGCGCGCGTCAGCACCCACACCAAAACCAGCCTAATGCCCCAATTCGCCTTATCAAGGATCGCGTCACATTATGAGATCCCCTAACGGCATCGAATCTGCCCTCATGCCCCCGGGGCGCCCGCCTGCGGCCGCCGTCGCCCGGCCGGATTCCTGACTGACTCGAAAATTCCAGGTGTAGCCACGGCCGTGAGGCCGTGGACCCCGCCGCGTGGCCCCTCCGTGGCCGGAGGGGCTACATTTTCACCCACGGCGGTGCACCGCCTGCGGGGCATGATGTCTGACTGACTCGAAAATCGGGTCGCGATGTAGGCTGCGCCGTGGCGCACGCGGACGGTCGATTCGGCCGCGTGCGCCCAGGCGCAGCCTACCCTTTTCCGCCCCGCTGGTGCACGGCCGAGCAGGTCAGCGCGCGCCCTCTTGCAGGTACTTCTGCTTGAGGTCGGCCAGGGTGACTCCCGCCTCGGTCCGCCACATCCCGTCTTCGGGTCGTCCCTGGCTATCTTGGGGCGGATTCTTCACCTCGCGGGCCTGGAATGTCCCATCGGGAGCCACGACGCCCTCGAACTGAGAGATCTCGCCCGTCGCCCAGCGATACCGCTTGATCAGCCTTTCCCCGGCCCGGAGGAACCCTCGCTTGACGAGAGCCTCCAGCGAGACCTCATTCTCATCGTCGGCAACCTGGAGGTAGGCGGGTTCCGCGGGCCCCGGCGCGGCAAACCCTATCCTCCGGTCCAGTGGTTCCGATTTCCGCAATGCGGCCGGGCGCTCTTTCTCCACAACAGCCGGCGGGGGGACGGGCGGCTCGGCCGCAGGCGGCGCGACCGGCACCGGAATCGGGGCGGCCGGCGGCGGCGATTCCGGGAGGACAGGCGGCGGAGGAGGAGGCGCCACCGGTACGGGCGGCGGCTCGGATTTCGCTGGCACCAGCGCCACGGCCATCGGGAGCGCGGGCGCCGCCTCCCGGGCGGCCGGCGGCACGTCTCGATGCGGGATCCTCCCGCTTGTGCGCGGGGCCTCGGGCACCTCGTAAATCACGTTCTCACGCGCACCCTCTTGAACAAATTTTCTCACCACCCAGACCCGAAATGACGGCGCCGCCGACGTGATCGCCTCCAGCGCCGCGTCGCTCGGCTCTTCCGCGATCAGGTCAAAATACGGATCCTGCGCAAACACCTCGCCCAGCGTCTCCCGCACGTCGATCGCGTGCACCCCCGCCGCCTCGAAATTCTTCAGCACCGCCGGGCGCGTCTTCACCTGCCCGATGATCAGATCCGAGATGCTCTGCCTCGTCCCCGAGCGCCGCGCGATCTGCTCCTGCTTCACCAGCGAGCGAAATGCCAGGCTCTCGGGCAACAGCCCGCGCGGCTCGATCACCACCACCGCCCAGTGACGCGACACCACGTCGATCGCCACGAAATCTGGCGTCCTCTCAAAACACCCCAGCTTCTCCAACTCCCCCGGCTCCAGCAACACCGTCGGCTTGCCCAGGATCACGTCCCGGTGATCGGCCACGAAATCCCGCAGCTCTTGCACCCCGGCGTACGGTTCCCCCTTGAATCGCTTATGGCCCTGAATCAGCATGTTTTCTCTCTCCGAAGTCCCCGGGCGCCAGCCCGCGATCAACTGCCCGAGGAGGGACTCGAACCCACATGCCTTTTGGGCACTCGATTTTGAGTCGAGCGCGTCTGCCATTCCGCCACTCGGGCCTAAATCAGCAACTGTCTCTAAAAAAGTGACTTACGACGATAGCAAAAACAACCGCTTGAAACTTTATACGGTCGGTTTATACGGTCACTACCATGGCCGCACGAAAAAACCCGAAACCCGGTGTTCCCAAGGATCCGGACTGGACGCCGACTCAGGTGCAGTTTCTCTATCGCCACAAGAACGGGAGGTATTATGTGCGCACCTTTGCCCGCGGCAAGGAGAAATGGACCAGCCTACGAACAACCCTGATGTCCGTGGCCCGCAATCGCATGAAGCCGCACGTCGAGGCGGCCCAGCGCGAGCGCACGACCGGTCCCGCCGTGTCCGCGGGAAAAAAGATGACGTTCGGGCAGGCCTTGGCCGAATACCGGCGGCGCCTCAAGTCATCCGTCGTCCGCCCCAACACGAAGGCGTATCGCGAGGCCGGGCTCAAGCTCGTGCTGCGCAGTTGGCCTGGGATCGAGGATCTCGGCGTACGCCGGATCACGCCCGACTCGGTGTGCGCATGGTTCCGCCGCTTCAGGGAGTCCGCCGTGCCCTACGTGCCGAAGGGAGCAAAGTCCCCAGCCCGAAATTCAACCGGCGCGAGCCTCACCACGCTCAAGTGCGCCTTGGACGCGGTGAGGCTGGTGCTCGATGTCGCGTTCGAGGCGGGACACCTGCACGCCAATCCTGCGCGGGATGGTGCCGTCCGGAGGCTGGCCGCCCAAGTGCTGAGGGCCGCCCGGCGCCAGCGGGCAGAGCGCGGGCCGGCCCATGTGCCGACAAGGAACGAGTTCAGCAGCGTTATTGCCGAGATCCGATCTGCCGGCACCGCAGATGCCCGGGAGGCTGCCGACTTCTTGAGCTTCATTGCCTACAGCGGGGCCAGGAAGAGCGAGGCCGCCAACGCCACATGGGCCGACGTGGATTTCGACCGCGCCAACATCACCCTTAGGAAGACGAAGACCGGAGACTCGCGGGTTGTGCCAATGTTCTCCGAGATGCGCGCGCTGCTTGAACGCATGCGGAGCGAACGCGACGACATAACGCCAACCTCACCCCTCTTCAAAATCGCCGCAGCCCAAGGGTCCATCGACGCGGCATGCGCAAGGCTCGGCGCACCCCGTTTCACCCACCATGCCCTGCGCGCGATGTTCGGCACCACATGCCTCGAGGCCAGTATCGACGTGCGCACGGTCGCCGAGTGGCTCGGGCATAAGGACCATGGAGCACTGCTGCTGAAAACATACTCGCACGTCCGCGCTCAACATGAGCGCGAGATGATCGCCAAGGTCAACTTCGGGGGCGACGACCCGATTGTCACCTGAGTCCGCTTGGTGTTGCGCCAGTGCCCGATAGTGCCCAGCATCGTCCCATGGCCAAGAAGCGGGCCCCAAAGCAGCGGATGCCGCCCCTCGCGTGCGGGCTGCCGCTGCCCCCGGAGGAGTGGGATTTTCGCACCCTCCCCGACAAGTACGTCCTGCTTGCGTCCGAGTACGAGTACGCGCTGTCAAGCGAGTACAGGCGGGACATCGAGGAGTGGCACCGGCAGAACCTCAGGTCTGCCCTCACTGACCATCCTAATCTGCCCCCACTAAAGCATCTGCGAGAGGCCGGGCTGGTGGCGTTCTCCAAAACGTCTCCATTCGGGCGATGGGTTGCGTTCCACCAAAGCGGCAAACATGCCCCGGGACGTTTGGCGGCCTTGGGGGCAGGTGTGATTAGTGCCATGCCCAACCTGAAGTGGATCCAGCTAACCGTCAGTGGTGCGATCGCTAGGGCATTCGACCGCCTGCCGGACCCCGAATCGCGCGCCGTCGTGCTAAGGTACCTCGAGGCCATCCTGCCCGATCGCATAAAGAAAAAGAGACTGGCGCGTGTCGCCGTCCTGTTTGACAGGTTCCCGGATCCCTTCATGGAAATACTCCGCTCGGCCGGCGACGGTTATCTGGATGCCCGCACGGCATTCCCGCTCCCGGTTAAGCAACCGATCCTGGACATCACGAAACACCCAGTCAGCTACTACGACCTCCTCGGCGTTGTTCCGAGCCTCCGTCACCATGAGTTCCTCGTGGACTGGTCCGCGCCCGGGGAGACCCTGGGAAAGGCATTCGCCTCGTGGGTGAAGAAACACCACCCAGACTCGCGGAGAGGCAGACGAGCCCGAGCCCTCAGGCTCCAATGGCTCGCCGCCTACCGGCTCCGGCAATCCGATTGGGAGTACGCTGAATTGAAGACCGCGCTGGACCGGTACTTCTCGTCGCGGCGCATGGCGTCACAGGAAGTGGAATTACCCCGATTCGATAACCAGCGCGAGTGGTCCGAGGCCGTCGGCAAGGCCAAGAAGCTGCTGGCGGGTGATTTCATCACCGCTATCCGGGCGGATTTTCCGGGATCGGCTTGGGAGGGCGTCGGGTAGCCCGGACCCAGTTTCGGCTAAAACCCCCTCCCCCCTTATAGCCGCAGTGCTTGCCATAGGAATGGCGCCACCTTGCGCCATGAGTACGAGAAATACTGCGCATCGTGAGAACGAGGCGCCGCTACATGGCAACGAGGGCAACGGCAGGCCGGCGGCGAGGCCCGACAAGCAGGCGTTCAATCCGACGGAGTTCGCCTCGCTGTTCGGCCGACACCGGAGCTGGACCTACCGGCTCCTGTACGCCGGGTTGCTCCAGAAACTGGACCTGCCCGGTCGCATCCTGATCCCCAGCAGCGAGGCGACCCGGCTGCTGGCCAGCAAGGCCAACCACGGCGGTGCCGCTTGATCGCCGATGAATGCGACGTGGCTGAACCCCAACGCCGGAGGGCGTCGCCGCTAATGCTCGCCAAAGAAGCGTTGCGGATCCCCCGGCTCTGGGAGTTCTACGGCCTGCCGGGTCACCCCGGCACCAGCTGTCGTTCACCGCTGAGGCCGGACGAGAACCCCTCGTTCTCCGTGTACGACGACGGCCGGCGCTGGAAGGACTTCGGGACCGATGAGGGCGGCGATGCCGCCGACTTCGTCGGGAGGGTCGAGGGACTGGACAAGGGCGCGGCGGCCAGGCGCCTGATCGCCCTGCACCGGGGCGAGCTTGCCCGCGGACACGGGGGCAATGCCATGGTGCGGTGCGCCGACACGGATAATACCTCCAGCGCCGATGCCCGCGAGGAGCGGACGCGCAAGCGTGCCTCGTGGCCGGTCATCCGCGATCTGCGCGACGACGAACGGCGGCAACTGGCAGACCTGCGTTGCCTAGACTTCGCGGCCATCGAACTTGCCTGCGAGCGGGGGATCCTGCACGCGACGGAGATTCGTGGCGGGGACGTGGCCTGGGTCCTGAGCGACAGGCTCCGCGTCAACGCGCAGGCGAGGCGCCTGGATGGTCAACACTGGCGCCACCTGCCCGGCGAGCCAAAGGCCTGGACCATGCCGGGCAGCGAGGCCGCCTGGCCGGTCGGGCTGGCGAACGTCGGATCCTTCGAAGACATCATCCTGACAGAAGGAGGGCCAGACCTCCTCGCCGCCCACCAGCTGATACTAGAGGGCAACGCCGTCGGCCGCATCGCCCCGGTCGCCATGTTGGGCGCCTCGCTCCGGATGACCGAGGCGACGATCGAGCGGTTCCGCAACCGCCGGGTCACTCTATGCCCCCACCTCGACGCCAACGGCCACGGGCTGGAGGCGGCCAGGCGATGGGCCATCCAGTTGCGCGCCGTGGCGCTGTCGATGTCGTGGATCGACCTCGCGGGCCTAAGGCGCGCCGATGGCCAGCCCGTCAAGGACCTCTGCGACCTGATGTCGCGCGGGCCCGGTGGCCATGAGGTGAACGCCGGCGAGATCGCCCGGTTCGCCAAATCGCTGCTGGATGGAGGTGCCGCATGAGCGCGGTGCGACCGATCGAGGAACTGGTCGGACCCGCCGCGCGGAATGGGTCCGCGCCCGCCGGGGGCACCGAACCCCGTGAGCCCCGCATCCGCTTCTATACGCCGGGGGAGCTGCGGGCCTATGAGCCGCGGCCCGACGAGGTGCTGGTGGGCAAGGGCCACATCATGCGTGGCGAGGTGGCGGTGCTGGGCGGACCGCCGGCGGCGGGAAAGAGCATCGCCGCGACGAACCTGGCCCACGCGGGCGCCATCGCCCAGCCGTGGTTCGGGCTGCAGATCCCAAGGCCCTTCAAGACGTTGGTGATCCAGACGGAGAACGGTCGCTACCGGCTCAAGCAGGAGTACTCGGCCCTCCCCGCCCGCGACTCCCAGACGATCGAGTCCATGATCCGGGTGAGCGAGCCCCCGCCGTACGGCCTCGCCCTGAACCACCCGGATTTTCAGGCGGACCTCACGGCGGCGCTCGGGGAGTTCCGGCCCGACCTCGTCGTGCTGGACCCTTGGAACGCGGCGGCCCGCGATGACAAGCAGCGGGACTACGTGGAGACCTTCGACGCGATCCGCCGCCTGCTTCCCACCGGCGCCGACCGGCCGGCCCTGCTGGTGGTGGCCCACACGCGGAAACCGAAGCCGGAGGAAAAGCGCACCGGCGGGACCGGGATGATGCATCTGCTGTCGGGTTCGTACGTGCTCACGAGCGTCCCCCGCTGCGTCTTCATCCTGGTGCGCGCGAGCGACGACGAGGACGACGACGGCGTGGTGTTCTTCAACCCGAAGACCTCCAACGGCCCGCAGCTCAGGCGGTCGGCCTGGAGGCGCGACGGCTTCATCTACAGGCCCAGTCCGGACTTCGACTGGTCCGGGTTCGACGCGCGTGCCGCGGGCCGGAAGACCATCACCGAGGCGCACCTGAAGGAGGTCCTGAAAGGCGGGCCGCTGCCCCGGCAGGAGGTCGTAGAAAAGTTGGCCGCCATGGCCGGGGTCGGCACGGGCGCCGCGTACAATGCCCTGAAAGGTCGGCTGGCGGTCCTGATCCGCGACCAGGGGGGGAAGATATGCCTCAAATGATGGCCACCATCCGGCCGGCGACCGGTCCCCGTTCATTCATCCAGTGGGCCCAGGGAAGTTGGATGAATGAAAAGGATTCATTCATCGAAAATTCCTCCGGGGCGGGAGGGGGTGCGATGAATGAAGAAGAGATATATCCCCCTCTCCCCCTGCCCCATCGCCATTCATTCATCGCAATCCCCTGGGGTGCCTCGATGAATGAACGCCAGACGCGGACCGCGCCGGCCGAACCGGGCCATCGCCCGGTGACCGCGCGCCGATTCCCGGCGATCCCTTTAACCGCCCTACGGCGGACCAACGATATGCAGCAACGCAACCGAAACTGGGCTGGCCGGTCAATTGCCAGCACGCCAATCGCCGCGGCGTCGCGCGCGGCGAACCCGAAACACACCACCGCCGTCACCGCGCGGCAATTCAATGAAAGGAGGCAGGGATGATCAACGACACAGAGACCGCAGGGGCCAGCGCCCCGGCCAATGCCGAGATAACGGGACGGAAAAGCAGGAAGGCACGCAAGGCCAAGTCGGCCATGACAAAAACCGCGGAGGCCGAGGCGATCGCCGTGAACGTGGTGGATGATGGCTCTCCGGCGGTGCCTGGCGACAGGTCCCCAAAGGACTTCGCCACGCCGGAGGAACTGGTCGCCGAGGCCATCGCCGTCCTTGCGGAAAAGGACCGGCTCGCCTCCAGGGCCAAGCAGGCCGCGGCGGCAACGATAGGCAGGGCCGTCCGGGGAGGGGAGCTGTTCCTTGAGGCCAGGGAGCGGGTCGGGCACGGGAATTGGGAGCGCTGGATCGGGGAGCATGTCCCAGGCCTCAGCAAGGCGACCGTCTGGCGGTACATGGAGTTGGCCAAGCAAATCTTGCACGTGAAAGATTTGGAGGCCTTCGGCTCGCTGAGCGCCCTCTACAGGGCAGTCGGCATCTTGCCCGACCGCTCCCAGAATCGGGTGATGGCGGGGGACGGGGACAAGGCGCGCCGTGGCCGACCACCGAAGTCGAAGGGGGAACAGGAACCCGCGGAGACCCCGGGACCAGACGTCGGAAGAGTCGCCGGTGCATCGCCCGAGGTTGAAGGTGAAGCGGTCGATGCCGCACCCGCGCGCGCGCCCAGGAAGTCGGACAGCCCGGCACCTGCGGCAAGCGGTTCCATCACGGCCGACGATGCCGGCGACGGGCCCGAGGAATGCGGGCCCACCACGCTCGTGGACCTGCTCGAGACCGCGGCGAGGTTCCGGGCGCAGCTGGTTGACGCCATGGGGCGGCGCCTCGCGCCGTCGCGCAGGCATCGCTCCGATCTGATGGAGACCCGGCGGGTCCTCGACGAGTTCCTCCGGGAGGACGGGCCACCCACCGATGGCGCGGCCGGCGCCAGAACGAGACCATCCCGGGGCAAGCGGCCCAAGGAAGATGCCGCGCCGCAGATCGAGCAGTTCGACATGCCGCCTGGGGCGGCTCCTGGGAACGGTGCCGAGGAGGCCCGGTGAAAACGCGTCACGGGAGATCGAGATCTATGACCACGAAAAACAAACGCAGACAACCGGCCGCCCGCCAAAAGCGGGACGGTCATCGTATGAACAGTCGGCGCGGTGCGACCAAGCATCGCCCGCGCCGCAAGGGAGGCGGGGATCGCCGACAGGGCACGCCCGCCCACCGGCAACGGGACCCGCGCTGGGATGAGCTCGAGGCCGCGCTCCGGGCCATGTTCCCGGGCCGCGAGGATCCCGACATCTGGAAGAAGCTGCGCTCGCGCTTCGACAGGGGAGTCCTCGGCCCCGAACTGGTCCGCTCGCTGCGGCTCCTCAGGCCCGGCGATCCGTTCGGGCCCCGGATGCCCCGGGACCTGTCGGATCTGGCCGAGCGCGCCGAGGAATTGAGGGACTGCTCCCTCTCGTGCCTCGCCGAACGGCTCGAGGGCCTGCTCGTCATGCGCGACCGGATCGAGCACGACGCCGCCCGCGCCTTGGCGGGGCTCGCCGCGGCACTCCGGTGGGCCGAAGACCAACCCGATGCGGTGCGGGCGCTGATGCGCGAGATCGACGATGAGCCGGCCCTCGGCTCGACCGCGGCGTGGCCGCGACTCGCATTCCTCCTCTGGGTGCGCGGACCGGAGGCGCTCCACCGCTTCCCGGAGGAGACGGCCCGGCTCGCGGGGGCGGCCCGCATCGAGCTTGCGGGTAGGCCGAGCCTCGCGCCCGCCTGGCTTTATCCCATGCTCGGCATGGGGACGGGAGATGATGTGCCCCGCGGGCCAGACGAGCACGATGCCACCGTCGTGCGGGACACCCTCCAGATGGTGGCCGACCAGTTCGGCGAACTGATGTTCGCGCCGGGTCCGGCGATGCCCGCAGGGCGGCATGCCGGGCGGGACGGGGCATCGGCCAACGCGGGAACCAACGGAGAGGCGGCGGCAGAATGAGGACCGCCCCGATCAGCGAGGAGGTCGGGGGAGAGGGGCGCGCCTGCGCCCCGTCCCCGCCCGACCCAAAGACATCGCCAATATTCCCACACGATTCTCGCCCACGTCGGGCGGAAAACACCACCCCGGGGTCGGCGCGCCCCGAGGACGGCAACAAAGCGCCATATGGAGGTAGTGCACCTATGAAGTGCGTGTCAGAGACGACCCGAAAGGGTCACGAGAAGGAGGCGCAGGGCACGCGCGGCCCACGCCGCATCCGGCTATCGCGCAAGCGGGGCCACCGGAAACCGCACGATGCGGTGGCGGTGGCGAGGCCGACCCGCTGGGGCAACCCGTGGAGGGTCGGCGTACACGGAGATCAGGCGACGTGCGTGCGGATGCACGAGGAGTGGCTCGCGGGCGAGCGCGGCGACGCGCCGGGCGGCGGGTCCGCACAGGACGTGCTGGCCCGGATCGGTGAATTGCGCGGCAAGGACCTGGCGTGCTGGTGCCGGCTGGACGGTCCATGCCATGCGGACACGTTGCTGCGGCTGGCAAACGAGGGAGGGATTAGCAATGAGTGACCACACGAAGATCCAGTGGTGCGATTCGACGTGCAACCCCGTGATGGGCTGCGAGGGCTGCCCACTGTGGCCGACCCCGGCGGCGCTGACAAAAGCGCTCGCCGAAGCACTTGCCAGCATGGGCGTGAGCACAAGAGATGCGAAGCGGCTCGCGGCCGGTGCGCTCGACGGCCTGACGGCCACCGACGCCTACCAGCACCGCAAGGCCATAGCCCGCGATCTCGCACTGAAGGCGGGATGCCGGGAGCGAAAGGAGGTGGCCCATGCAGGCTGAACTCGTGGCGGCGATCGAGCGGCGCTTCTCGTGCTATGCTGGGCATCTGCATTGCAACAAGGGCACGGATGCCACGAAGCCGGAGAAGAAAACGAACAAGGGCTACGCGCCGACATTCGAGCAGGTGACGTGCTTCCCGGGCCGCATGGCCAAGATGGCGAAGAGACCCAACCTTGCCGGCAAGCCAAGGCCAAGCAGGGTTGAGACGAGGAAGGGCAAGTCCAGGGTCGTGCCAGCCAAGCCGTGGCTCGACAGCCTGCCCCGGCTGGTATTCGTCAGCGACATGGGCGACGCGCTCTCAAGTTGCGTGGACTTCGACTACCTGAAGTCCGAGATCATCGACGTGGTGTCGAGCCCAGAGGGCCAGCAACACTTCTGGCTCTGGCTTTCGAAACGGCCAAGCAGGATGGCGGCCTTCGCCCTGTGGCTTCGTGACGAGCACGGTATCGCGTGGCCGGACAACCTGATCGCGATGACCAGCGTCATCGACCAGCGGATGGCCGGGGCGGCGGACAAGCTGCGCGAGGTGCCCGCGAAGGTGCGGGGCCTCAGCGTGGAGCCGCTGGTCGAGCCGGTCGAGATCGACCTAGCCGGGATCGACTGGCTGATCGTCGGCGGCGAATCGGGCAAGCACGCGAGGCCATTCGATCTCGCGTGGGCCCGCGGGCTGCGGGACCAGTGCCGTGAGGAGGGAGTCGCCTTCTTCTGCAAGCAGCTGGGCAGGCGGCCCGTCGAAAACGGTCGCGAGATCAGACTGCGCGACGGCCACGGCGGGGACTGGTCGGAATGGCCCGACGATCTCCGCGTGCGCGAGATGCCGGGGGCCTTCCGCGCGATGAGGGTGGAGTCGATGGAAACAAACCGATAGGGATGCAGCCAACGGCGGGGGGAGCGCTCCCCCCGCCCGAGGCCCCGCGCGATGGCGCGGAACCGGCGCCGCGCGTGCCGGGGCGACCAGACAGGAGATACGAAGATGACGACCGATACAGATGATGGCGGGAAGATCGCGGCGGGAACAGGTGGGGCACGAGTGGCGGACGCGGAGCCGACCAAGGCCAAGAAAGAGCCGCGACGGCGCAAGGGCGCCTCGGCTCAAACGGGCAACCGGGTCCCGACCAAGGCGGCTCCCGGCAAGGACAGGGCCGTGCCGTTGCGCCAGGAGCTCGCCGTGGTCTGCGGCAACCCCATCGAGGCCCTGGTGCTGCAACAGGTCCAATACCTCCAGCAGCGGCATCTGGAGAAAGACCAAGAGGAACGGGCCGCCTACATCGAGGAGGAGGAGCTACGGGCCTCGATGTTCCCACCGGTGCCGCAGGCTTTCGCCCGCGGGTGGTTCAAGCGCTCGGTCCGCGAGCTGGCCGAGGACCTGTTCGGCATGTGGTCGGAAACCGCCCTCCGGGATGCCATGGACCGCCTCAGGAAAAAGGGCATCGTCCACCGGCGCCAGGGACGCGGCAACCGGTTCCACCGGGCCATGGAGCTGCGCCTCGACCTGGTCCGGCTGGCCGAGCTGCTGGCGAAGGTGGGCCGCCTACCCGAGACGCGCTGGTTCGAGCTGGGCATCGTGTTCCCAACCGAATGGAGCCTGGCTCCGGCCGGTCACCCCGACCTGAAATCGGCCCCGCGCCATTCGACGCCTGCCGGGGATCGATCCGCGCCGGACGCGGATGTAGATTCGCGCCACACGCAGATCAATATACAGACAGAGACGGTTATATCTCATATAGAAAACCCCCTACCCCCAGGGGGGGAATCTTCTTCTTCTTCTTTCGACCCGTCCTCCTTCGACCCGGCGGACGTGGCCCAGTGGCAGGCCGAATCGACGGCCCTGCTCCCGACCCGCTGCTCCGGGCAGGCCTCCATGGATTTCGTCCGGCAGGCCCCGGTGGCCCGGATCTTCCCGGCATTATATCGGCGGTTCCCGGGATGGACCCCGGCCCTCGCCCGGAGCTTCGCGAAACGGGTCAAGAATGGCCGCGTCACCGTCGCCCGGCTGCTGGCCTGCCTGCTGGCCCGCACCCCGGTCCTCGAGCCGATGCGGTTTCTGAACGATGAATTCCCGTGCGAGGGCATGACCGAGCGGGTCCACTTCCTCGAGGAACGGGCCATCGTCGCCGAGAAGGTCCTCTTGGCCCAGCCGGACGCCCGGGATCTCCTCGGTGACCTCGCCCAGGAGGCCGACCAGTGGCGGGAACGAGAGGAGCGAAGTCTGGCCATGTCGGAGCACACAATATTGGAAAAGCACCCGGTGGATGGGCTGCTGGAGCACAACGGGTTCTCTCAGATCCAGCACCGCGACGCCCTGCTCCTCAGCATTGCCAGGTTGCACCCCAGCATGGTGCTCCCGGTGGAGACCTCCGACGCCGACAGGGTGCGGGAGTCGATCCTCGAATCCTGCGCGGTCTCCGGGCGGATCCGGGAGGTGGTCCTAGAGATGGACCCCGAATTTCTCCGAATCCGCGTCGGCCTCACCCCGGACGACATCCTCCAGCGGGCGAACGGGCACCGCGATAACCTCTTCCGTCAATGGGCCCGCTGGCTGGCCGTCTCCGCGGCGCTGCGGTGACCGCAGGGCCCTAATTCCCCGTCCACGGAACCGGCGCCCGGCCACCCGACGATCCCGGCCACCCGGCGGTCCGGGCCCTGAACGACGCGGCCCGGCGCCTGACGTGGCACTGGTCGGCATGCCTAGGCCGGGGTGGAATTTCGCGTAACCCGTTGCGCCGCAGGCATTCTCGTCGAAGATGGACCCCAGATGGACCCCTCCATCGTTTTGACGAGTGGGCTTGTTGGTTGATAGAAAGGGACTTACGTGAAAAATGACCGCATTGGACCTGCGCGCGAGCCTCCGGGCCCACCCGCAGACGCGCGAGAATTTCGCGCCACCACGCCTCCATCCACCGGCAGGGCCCCTCGGAGTTCTGGATCGCCGACATGGGCAGCTCCAACGGCACCTACCTCAACGGCCAGCCGCTGGCCCACCCCGCCCCGCTCCACGACGGGGACCGCATCGGGGTCGGCGACGAGTCCTTCCTCTTCCGCCAGGGCGGGGTCTCGGGCACGCCGCTGGCCGGCGCGCCGCCGCCGGGCCGCACCGCCATCGACATCCGCCAGCGCACCTGCTGGTTCCTGGTGGCCGACATCGAGGGCTACAGCGCCATGAGCCGCGCCATGGAGCCCGCCCCGCTGGGCCGGATGGTCGGCTCCTGGATCTCGGCCTGCCGCGCCGCGGTGGAGGGCGAGGGCGGCACGCTGAACAAGTTCCTGGGCGACGGCTTCTTCGCCTACTGGCCCAGCCGGGAGGAGAGCGCCGAGAAAGTCGCCCGCGCCGCGCTGGGCCTGCGGGGCCTGCAAGATGGGGAGCCCGCCTTCCGCTTCATCCTCCACCACGGCGTGGCCACCTTCTCCGGCCAGCTCAGCGGCGAGGTGGTCATCGGCCCGGAGGTCAACTTCGCCTTCCGCATGGAGAAGCTCGCCAAGGACCTCGGGCTCCACCGGCTCCTGAGCGCCGCCGCGGCCGGCAGGCTCCCCCCCCCCCCATCGCCACCCGGCCCGCGGGGAAGTGCGGCGTCGCCGGCTTCTCCGGGGAGTGGGACTTCCACACATTTGACTGAGCGCGTGTCTCGGCTCCAGGATGCGCCTCATCCGATGCCGTCCATTCCCCACCCCACCAACCTGCTATTCGTGTGCAGCCAGAACCGGCTCCGCAGCCCGACCGCCGAAAGATTGTTCGGGGGCTCGACCCGCTACCACGCCCGCTCGGCCGGCACCAGCCCCGGCGCCCGGATCGTCGTGACGGAAGGCCACGTCGGCTGGGCCGACATCATCTTCTGCATGGAGAAGCGGCACCTCGCCCAGCTCCGGCAGAAATTCCCGGAGGCCATGTCGGGCAAGCGCGCCATCTGCCTGGGCATCCCCGACGAATTCGGGTTCATGGACCCCGACCTCATCGACCTGCTGCGCGACGCGCTCGGCCCGCACATCGATGTGCCGGGCTGAGCCGCGCCCGGCCGCCAAGGGCGCCTCACACACTATTTGATCGCCCCCCGCCCGCCTGCAGCGTAACCTCTTTCCCGCTTGGACAGGACGCGCACAATACCGTGCGGATCCCCGGCCGCAGGGGCCACCGAAACGCGGGGAATTGCCCGCGGGGCCATGCGGCACGGGTGCCACCTCCGCGCCGCACCGCCGCTCGCCCTCCTGCTCCAGATCGCCGCAGCCCGACCCCTGCCCTCGGCCACCCTCCACGTCTGGACCAACAGCCCCTCCGACGGCCCCGGCACAAACTGGGCCAGCGCCTTCCACACGATCCAGGCCGCAGTCGATGCGTCGGCCGATGGGGATACCGTTCTGGTGACCAATGGCTACTACGACACCGGCGGCGCGCTCACCCCAGGCTACGGCCTCTCCAACCGGGTCTGCGTGACCAACGCGATTGTGCTGCAGAGCGTCAACGGGCCGGACGCGACCCTCATCGTGGGGGCGACCGATCCCGCGACGGGCGGGCTGGGTTCCAACGCGGTGCGGTGCGCCTATCTGACGGGAACCGCAACGCTGAGCGGGTTCATGTTGACCAATGGGCACACCTGGCCCGATCAGCATTTCTATCTCGATCCCAACGAACCCGATCGCAAAGCGGGTGGCGCACTCTTGACCGGCGGCGCCGTTATCACGAACTGCGTTGTCACCGCGAACCGAGGCGGCTTTATCGTCGGAGGGGTGTACCTCAGCGCGGGGACCCGAGTTGCGCGCTGCCGGATCCTCGGCAATAGGGCGAATGGGGTCAGCTACGTAAGCGGCGCCTTTTGCGCCATCGGCTCCGCAATCGAGGATAGTCTGATCGCAGAGAATTCCGGAGGCGGTCTCGGTGCGATCTCTTGTGACGGCCGGATGACCCGCTGCACGATCCTCCGGAACTCTGACACGGGCGTCGATGTCGGTCCCACGGGCATCCTCATTCAATGCCTCATCTCCAGCAACTCTACCTCGTGGGGAATGCAGGGCGGAGGCGCCACGGTCGCCGGGATGCTCGACCGATGTACCCTGATCGGCAATGCCGCTGCGCGCGGCGGCGGCGCGCATTGCTTGGGCGGGGGCACCCTTCGATCTTGTCGGCTGGTGAGCAACCTGTCCTTGGCGGATAACTCTGGCCTGTTCAAGGACAACGGCGGGGGAGGGGCCTACTGCCAGGCCGGCGCCACCCTGATGAACTGCACCCTCGTGGGCAATTCCTCCATGGGGAAAGGCGGCGGCGCGTACGCGAAGGACGGTAGCAGCCAAATCAATTGCATCGTCTTTGGGAACTCCTCGCGGGAGGCTGGCAGCAACATCTTCACGGCCGTGTCCGCGGCATCGATCCTGCACAGCTGTAGCCCGGATCTGGCACACGGCCCCAACGGCAACATCACTAACGCCCCCATGTTCGCGGATATGGCGTCGGGCGATTATCACCTACTGCAAGGCTCCCCCTGCATCGACGCGGGGACCAACACCCCGGCCGCGGGCGCAGACATCGACGGGATCCCGCGGCCCCTGGACGGGGACAACGACGGGACACCAGTCGCCGATATGGGCGCCTACGAGTTCGTCAGTCCCACCGGCGACTCCGACCGCGACGGGCTGGTCGATGCCGACGAGATCGGCGTCCATCACACCGACCCGCTGAACCCCAACACCGACGGAGACCCAGAGCCCGATGGCCGGGAGGTCGTGGCGGACACCGACCCAACCGACCGCGGCTCGTTTTTCCGCATCCTGGCTCTCGACGCCAATTGCAGCGGCCTCTGCACGCTATCCTTCCCCTGCTCCACCGCCCGGGTCTACTCGGTGGAGTGGAGTGAGGACCTGCTCGGCTGGTCGCCGGTCGTGGGTATGACGGATATGCCCGGCGACGCGAGCGGGCTCCTGTCGCTATCGATATCCAACGCCGCTGAGCGAGCCTTCTTCCGGGCCACGGTGGGGATGCCCTGACTTCACGCCACCCGTGACGGATTCGAATGGGCCATGGGTCCGCGCCACCCCGGGCGCCGGGCATGCCGGCCGGCCACCGCCAGGTGACGCTGGTGACGGAGTGACGGCAAAATGGGTAAAGTCCCTCGGGAGACTGATATGGGGACTTTTACCAGGATCGGCGTCACAGCGTCACATCCGTCACGGCCGGGCGACTCGACCGGCCCGGAATCTGCCAACCGTGACAGTTTTCGAGCCGCCGGGGATCCTTTCACGTGAAAGATTCAATGTCACCCGTCGTTTTCCGTGTTGTCCCAACGTGTCGCGGCCCGTCCCAAGCAGTCCCAAGGTGGCCTCATACGTCCCATGTCCAATGCCCGGGCACCAGGCACCGCGCGCCCGTATCCGCGTCACGATGCTCCAGGAACGCGCGAGGATGGCCCGTGGCGCGTCGCGCGGGGCGGACGGGACCAAGGGGCCGTTTGGGGGACCGAACGCGCCAGAGGGCAGCGTGGTGCGATCCTCGGGAATATCCGCGCTATCGCACAGTGGCCCGCATCCGACCGTCCGCTACGACAGTCTCACGCGCCGACCCGCATGAACCCGCAGCCCCTCTGCCCCGACGCCCGCACCCAAGCCGCGTAGCCGATCACCCCGGGGTACCTGTCGCAGAACGCCCCCAGCCAAGCCACGTCGCCCGCGCACCGCTCCGGCCCTCCCCTCTTCCACTCGATCACCACGGCGGGTATCCCCTCGCCCAACCACGCCGTCATGTCCTCCTGCGGCCAGATGACCAGATCCTTGCGGACGTGTCGCTTCCCGCCCCCGGTCACCTGAGGCACCGCCACCTCGATGCCCACCTGACGCAGCGAGCGCAGCGGACCCGATGGCGACACCCGGGCCGCGAGGAAGCGGTGGGCGAAGAGGTTCACGGCCTCGTTCTCCCGGCCGCGCCAGTCCGAGGAGCGCAGGAAGGCATCCATCTCGTGCAGCGCGGGCTCGATCACCGCGGACCCGAGCAAGCGGGCCATGGTGCCCCGGCGCGTCGGGGGACCGCCGCACCGGCGCGCTCAGCGGATCGGCGACGCGAGATAATACCGGGGCCTGCCGTCCGCGGTGCCCGTCCCGACGATCTGCCCGGCGTCGTTGATCGCGGTGGCCGTCTCCAGCGCCCAGTGGTCCGACTGGGTCCCGATCAGGGCGGTGATGTCAGAGGCCCGGCCCTCCACCCAGAGCTGCGCACGCCGCCGCCCGTCGTTCATCTTGGCCTCGCCGACGACCAGACCGTCGCCGTTGATCGCCCAGGCGAAGGACTCCCCGGCGCCGGGCACGGCAAGTTCGGTGCTGCCCCTCCCGTCCCACAGGAAAGCGCGGCGGTTGCCGCCCGGGTCGTGGAACAGACCCACCACGACGCCCCGGTCGCTGATGTCCTGCGGCTCGCAGGGCGCGCCCAGCGGCCCGTCGAAAAGCCGCGCCTGGCCGCGCTCCCAGATGAATCCCTGGGGCTTGCCCGGCCCTGCCCGGACCCTTCCCACCGTGTTGCCGACGACCTGTCCGACCCCGTTGATGGCCGTGGCCTCGCCAGGCCCGAGATCCAGTGGACTCCCGCGTTCCCCGCCGGCCCACAGCACGGCACGCTGGCTCCCCGGTCCCGGCCTTCGCGGGTCGCGGTTGCCCCCGGCCCCCACGACGTGTCCGTCGTCGTTGATGTCCGCCGCGAACGTCGTGTTGAAACCGCCCGGCGGCAGCCTGTAGCCCAGGCCCGCGTTCCACGCGTGGGCCATGGTCGTGTTGCTCGCGTACGTCCGTTCGTCGGCGACCACCGAGATCCGCCGCCCCTCACCGGAACCGCACATCCGGCCGCCGCCGCTGATGGCGGTCGGATGGAACGGGACCGGGCTGGGCCGCCCCCGCTCCCAGAGCACGTACCCATCGCCGTCGACCCGCATGAGCACCCGCCCGTCGCGGGTGATCGCGGGCAGTTTCCCCGCGCCGCCCACGAGATTCGCCGGTGCCAGGCCCAGGTCCTCCACCCGGTATCTGGGCACGGGCGCGTCCAGCAGCCGCCCGTAGCGCACGACGCTCTCGCCGACCGCCGGCACTTGGGACACCCACTGCGCGGCCCACCTCCACTTCTCCTCCCAGTTCTTCGCCGACTCCAGCAGCCGACCCACCTTGGCCCCCGCGGGGTCGGAGGGGGACACCAGATCGTGGAAGAAGGTCGAGGCGATGCCGAAGATATCGTCGTTGGTCCCGTATCGCATCACCACCGCCATCAGGAAAAACGCGATCTCCAGATCCTGGTAGGCCCGGGTCGTCAGGCCGGCAATCTTGTCCATCAGGGCGGCCGAGGGCCCCGCGGAAAGTTCCTCCAGCCCCTTGCGGGCCTCGGCACCCAGGGCGTGGGCGTTGCAGAGGTGCACCAGGATCTGCGTTTGCACCACCCCCATCGCCGTCCGGGTCTTGGTCGAGGCGCAATCGGCGCCGAGTCGGAGCAGCCCGCCCATGAGGATCCCGTACGGCAGCTTGCGGGCGGCGGTCGCGTAGAGCGACGCCCAGCCGTTGTGACCGAGCATCTGCTCCTCGACCCCGCTCTGGAGCAGGGCGTCGCGCAGCGCGGCCCACCGCTCCAGCTTCGCCCCGCTGAGGTGCGCGTAGGCGTCCTTGAGTTTCCCGCAGACCAGCAGCACGCCGCCCTTCTCCAGCGAGGGCGCCTCCAGCAGGACACGGTTGGACCCGAAGAGCTCGCCGAGGGCCACCGTGCCCCCGTCCAGAGCGCCGACGATCTCCCCGTACCTGAGCCGGCCCTCGGCATCGCCCCGCATGAATTCGATCGCGGTGGCCTCGGCCGCGATCACCGTCAGGCCGGCCGCGGCGAGCGACGCGCCGCCGACCCCGGAGCCCGCGACGGCGAGCAGTGCCGCCAAGGCCCTGGGCACCTGCAGCATGTAGGCCCGCCCGATCAGTTTCAGTGTGTCATCGATGTTGCGCCCCGCGTACTCCGGCAGCCCGGCCAGCGCCATCGAGAACTGCCGATGGAAGTGCCGGTGCCTCGTCTCCCGCCACGCGATGTAGGCGTCCAGCATGCGCCCGTGGTGGCACGGGGCGTCCGGGTCCAGCCCGTCGGCCCAGTAGAGCTCCACCCTCGGGTACCGCCTGGTCCCGTCGGGCCCCACGCCCGGTTCGGGCACGTCGGGCTCCAGCCCCAGGACGACCAGCGTCCCCGGGACCATCTGGTGCGTCTCGACCCAGGCCGCGCCGCGGGTGACGCGGAGATCCTCGATGCGCTCGCGCACCAGGGGCGGTACCTCGGCGGCCCCCGCGCACATGCCGGGGAGAACGATTGCCAGGCCCAGGGCGCACCAGGGCGAAGCGCGCTGCGGCATGGTCACGGTGCCGGGCAGGCCGACCGGCCCCGACCTTGATGGATCCCTCGCCACCGGAGCAATCATGTCAGCGCCCCCCTCCGGGGTTCGGGGCCGGGGCGTTGTTTCCCCGCTCCCTGATCCACGCCTCCCATCGCCGGATCGCCCCCTCGTTCGCCTCGGGCTCCGCCCTCCAGTCATACCCGAACGTCTCGCCCCCGCTCTCCATCTTGAGGAACTCCAGGGCGACACGTCGCGTGCCGGGGAACCCGCGCTGCCTGAGCCTCGCCGGCATGTCCGCGAGGGTCAGGCCCAAACCAATCTTCCACGAGCGGGCGTTCTTTCGCGCGAACTCCTCGCTCTCCTCCACCTTGCGGTGCAGGTACTCGCTGTACGCGCCATACTGGTGCGGCAGACCCTTCGCCCTATCCTCATCCAGGATCCGTCGCATCAGCTCCGTGTACCGCTCGGGCCTGTCGTGCAGCAGGCCTATGACCCCATCCCACTCGGGCTGCGCCCCGGCCATCATGGAGCGCATCGCCGCGGCCGCCCGCCCCGCGTCCTCCGAAAGCAGGTCTCCCGGCGCGAACGTCTCACCGCGCCGCGGCGGCGACCCGTCGCCCGGCCCCGGCGCCGGGGGTGCGTGCCCCGGCGCCGGGGCACGCATCTCCTCCTCGGTCTCCTCCTCGCCCCGCGGCAGCAGCGTCCTCTTGTACGGCGCGCCGATCGACGTGATCCGCGCCAGGTGCGTCCGGTGACCCTCCGCGGCCAACCTGAGGACGAAGGGCGGCTCCGGGCACGGGAATCGCAGGATGGCCGTCATGGCATCGGAGGGATTCTGCCGCTCCGCGGACGTATGGCGCGCCAGCGGCCTCCTCGTGCGGACGAACTGCGCGTCATCGACGGGCCCGCCCAGCGGCTCGTCGGGGTAGATCTCCACCACCGCACCCCCGGGGGGCTGGACCCACACCTCCCAATCGCCACCGGCCGAGGCACCCGGCCCCTGTCGCGCCACCGGCGCCTGGCGGTCCGAGGCCCAGACCACCCGCCCGCCGCGATCGATGTAGCTCCAGACCTCCTCGCCCCCGGCGGCCCGGACGACCCGCGCCAGCCCCCCGCGAAAATCGCCGGCCTCCCCCTCGAGATCCGGCGATGCCCTGTTCCCGCCCTCGTCCACGAAGTGGCACGAGCCGCGAGCGCTCACCCAGGCCAGCCCCTCGTGAAAATCCCCCACCCGCGCCCCGGCCGAGGGCGGCAGAGTGAAGACCTCCCGGCCCGTCGGGTCGATGCAGATCCACCGGTTGCTGTTGACGTCGGTCTGCACCCACGCGCGCCCCCCGCGGAACTCCCGCGCTGCGGTGAAGCGCACCGGGATGGCCATCGCCCCGCCCCTGTCGATGTAGCCCCACGAACGAAAATCCCCGGATGCCTCCACCTGCACCGGCGCCAGCCCCGAGCCGAATGAGCCCGCCGAGACGAACCGCGTCGGCACCGCGTCCCTGCCGGTCCGGTCGATGAAGCCCCACCACTTGCCCACCTGCACCGCCGCCAGCCCCTCCCGGAACGGCATCGCCCTGGGGTTGCCCAGCCTGATGACCGGCCGGCCCGTCCGATCGACGTACACCACCGCCGACCCGGCCCTCCGCTCGCCCGGCGACGCGGAACGGTGGTGCCCCACCGCCAGGCCCTCCGAGAAATCCCCCGGCCAGATCGGCGCCATCGCCGCCGCCAGCAGGGCCTCCGGGCCTAGGCGCCCCTCCCGGTCCAGGCTGTCGGAGGCGAAGGCGAGCCTGCCGCCCGTGTCGATGTAGCCCCCGGACACCGCGGCCAATCCCTCGGAGAAATCCCTGGCCGCCGCGTGGGTCGCCGGGATCACGAGCCTCCCGTCGGCATCGACGAAACCGAACCTGCCGGCGGCCGCCGCGCCCAGCCGCCCGGCCTGCACCTCCCCGACCAGGACCCGCCCCCTCCCGTCGGCGAAGTCCCAGGCCATGCCGTACTGCGGCGGGACCACCACCTCCCCGCGCGCGTCGATATAGCCGTACTTCGTTCCCGCGCGGATCGGGTAGAGCATGCCCCCGTCACCGCCCGCATCGCCGGTCGGGACAACCCGGGCATCCCGCGGCTCCGGGCCGGGCGACCCCTGACCCCCGGCCACCCCGGCGGTCCCCGCCCCGGGGCCCGACGGGGCGGGTGCCGCCGTCACCCGGCCGTATTTCGCCTGGAGATCGGGCGGCAGCTCGGCCATGGGGATCCTCGCGATGCCAGCGTCGTGGGCGACCGTTATCCGGTCGGCCTCGACGCGCGTGACGGTGGCGTTGGCGTACCTCCTGCCGGATCGGGTGGTGATGTCCCCGCCATGCGCCGGCCCGGGACCCGGCGCCAAAAGAAGCGCGATGCCAAACCCGACGGACAAGCCGAAGGAACCGTGTCCCCTCATGCGGGCCTCCTCTTGCGGGCAGCATGCCCGACCCGGCGCGACCCTTCAATACGAATTATCGGCCCGCCCGATCGCGCGACCCGCCGCGCGACCCTCCCCGGCCGGGGGCCCAAGAGACCTCACCCATACCGGCACCTACGATATCCAGTCGCACGGCGCCAAACAAGCGAGTACAGGCAGCACACACGCTCCGCAGGCTTCTCATGCCCGCACCCGCCAACCGCTCCTCAGGGCAAGCGCCAAGCCGAGCCCGGCGCCCGCCGCCGCCAACCCCCAGGCCCCGTGCTCCGGCACCAGCGAGGTCCCGCCGTCGAACTTGATCGGGATGGCCCACTCCTCGAAACCGTTGTCGGAGGAGAAGTCCGTCCGCCCCGGCCCCATGAAACTGTATTGCCCGAAGGAGCTGTACAGGTAGACGTAGTCGCCCGCCGCCGCGCCGGTGAAGAGGCTCTTCTTGACGAACATGAACAGGTCGAGATCCCCGCTCCCGCTGTGGAAGCTGTAGTCCATCAGCACGTGGCTCTGAGTGCCCCCTGGGTTCATCTGGTACCGCAGCGTCCCGAGGTTGCTCAGCCCCGCCACCGTCTCGGGCAGCGGGCTCGGGTCGGGCGGCGCCCGCGTGTATATCCGCACGTCATCCAACGAGAGGTACTTCTGGACGCTCTCGTTGATGTCCAGCGCGAAGACGTAGTAGTCGCCATCCCTGGTGGCAGGGAGGTCCGACACCGAGATGAGGGGGTCGAAGCCGCCGGGCACCGAGGCGTCAAAGACCCTGTTCCGGTTGTAGCCATTCTCCGCGTTGTTGCTGGTTGAGCTGTCCTTGACGTCGTACAGGCGCCGGAAGTCCCCGCTGCCGGCCTTCTCCGGATCGAAGCCGTCGATGGCGAACCTGTAGAAGACGTCCCCGATGAACCCCCCCCGCACCCCGAGATTGGTCGACACCGGGTTCCCGTCGATGGCGGTGCCGGTCAGATTGATGATCGTCGCCATTCCAGCGCCGGGGCCGAGACCGGCCAGCACCCCGGCCGCGGCCAATGATCGGCACGGCCATCGCCGCGCGCATCGGATCCTGACGCGCGAAAAAGTGTTCCATTCCACCGCATGAAGTCTGGGGGCTGTCGCGGACCCGCATAATTAAGACCTCGACCACCGGTATTAAGACCTCGTTAGCCTCTCCAGGCAACGCGTCTCCGCCCCGCGCAAGAGCACCGAGGTATCCTCCCCGGCTCCGCGCGGTGTGCCGACTCTCGCTGGAACCCGGCCGCATCGCCCAAAACCACAAACCGCCCGGACGATTCCATCAAAAACCGGCGCTTACGCCGGGGGCCCTCGCGCGTATAGGATCGGCATGAGAACCACATTGCTATCCGTCTTGCTCGCCCTCCCGTCCCTGGCCATCGGCCAGACCGCGACGGAACTCGCCCTCATGGAGCGCATCGCCGCGCTGGAGGCCCAGCTGGCCCGCCGGCCCGCGGCGCAGGCCGTCCCCCACATCACGCCCGAGGAGGTCATCGCCGTCGGCGGCCGCGAGGGCGCGATCCGGATGCTGGAGCAGCAGAGGGGCATCCCCGCCTCGCGCAGCATCGTGCCCCGGCGGGTGACCGTCAGGCACCAGTACCCGTTCGGCCAGCGCCCGGCCCACGGGTGGTGCGAGGGTGGCATATTCCGGTACTCGCAGCGGTGACCGGGCGCGGCGACGCGTTGCCCGGTTGCCGTTGCCTCCTCGCCGCGCTGACCGGCAGGGAGCGCCGACCACACGCGCCGCGCTTCTCAGCCCTCGCCCTGGCGCAGGACCGGCACGACCGAGCGGGCGTTCCTCGGCAGCAGCTCGGCCACCTCGCAATCCAGCACCCGCGCCAGCAGCCACAGCTCCGCGTCGGTGACCTGCCGGAGCCCGGCCTCGATCTTGCCTATGGTGGGGCGCGAGAGGTCCCAGCCCGCGAGCTGGCACCGGGCGGTGAGGGCCTCCTGGGTGAGGCCGCGGCCCACGCGCAACCTGCGCACCGCGGAGCCGATGACGTTGAGCCGACGCATAGGGCCAGTACCGATGGCCCATTGTCGCCGCCGTGCGCACCCGTTGTTGTTCTGCCGATGGAACAAAAAGGCGTTGACAATCAGGCCCGCTCACCCAAGTTTGTTCCGAGGATGGAACAATCTAATGGCCATCCACGGCAATAGCGCAACAGGAGGAACAGGACATGATAGAGATCGCCCTCGCCACACTGCTCACGCCCGGATCGCTGGCGACACCGCCCCCGGCCACCCCCGCGGCCAAGGCGGCCTATGACTGGGCCCACCAGACCGCCATCCGCGAGTGCTCCGGCCAAGATGTGCGCCCCCTGGTCGGGACCATCCGCGGAACCACGTCGATCGTCGCGAACCAGTACGTGCTCGACGACAGCTTCAGCGACTAGCCCACGCCAGCCCCGGGTCCCCGCCGGCGCCGGGTCGCGCGAGCGATCCGGCGGGCCCGTGACCCGTGTCGGCCGTGATCCTCGTCCTCTCCAGCGCCAGCGACGCCACGACCGACCTGCTCGTGCCGATGCTCTCCGGCCGGGGAGTCTTCCGGTTCAACATCGACCTATGGCGTGACTATCGCTGGCGGATCGACGCCGACGGCTACCAGCTGCTCGATCCGACGGGGCGCGTCTGCCGCCAGGAGATGGTCGGGGCCGTCTACTTGCGCAAGCTCATCCCGGATCCGGCCTACATCGACGTGCCCGCCGGCGGCTCGCAGGAATCCTGGGTCCGCGACGAGGTGCGCGAGGTCTGGGAGGGCATCCGGGACATGGCCCAACAGGACGGCAGGCTCGCCCTGGTCCACCCCGCGCCCACCGGCCGGTGGAACAAGATGCGCCAGATGCGCGTCGCCGCACGCCACTTCCCTGTGCCGCCGTGGTGGGTGCTCCATCCCGTCCGCCCCGACGGCCTGCCCGAATTCGCCGTGGCCAAATCGTTCGGGCATCCCCCCGTCGGGGGTGGCGCCCTCATGCTGGTCAACCGGGTTCCCGTCGCGCGGCTGGACCCCGCCTTCCCGTGGTTCCTGCAGGAGTGCCTGGACGCGGCCAGCCACGACGTGACGGTCGTCTACGTCAACGGTCGGCTTTTCGCCTACGAGGCCTCCCGCGCCCCGCTCTCCGGGGTGGACTGCCGCCGGCCGGACACCGCGGCGGATCTCGTCTGGGAGAAGGCCGACCTGTCCGTTGCCGAGGGGGCCGCGGCCCGCGCCTTCATGGCCGAGACCGGTTTCTCCTTCGGCAGGCTGGACTTCCTGCGCGCCGGGGGGCGGCTGTGGTTCCTGGAGCTCAACCCCAACGGCCAGTTCGCGTGGCTCGACGAGGACGATGCCGATGGCCTGCTGAGCGCCGTCGTCGCGGAGATCTTCGCGGTGCACGACCGTCACCTCGCCCCGATGTAAGCCCGCAACATCCAGTCGGCGAGATAGCCGCCCATCGCAGAAACCATCGCTCCTCAAAAACCCCCTTGTCTTCCCCCGCCCACAGATGGGCGGCCTGCTTCTCCCCGAAAAACCTTTCTCTTCACCCGGCGGCGCCGCCCGCATAGGCTCCCGCCATGGTTTCGGGCGCAGGCGGATTCTCGGGGTCTGGTACCGCGGATGTCCGCCCTCCCCCGGCAGATTACCCCCACGGGGCGAGCCCCGGCATCCGCGGGGCGCGCGGCCCTCTTCAGACAGGAATGACATGGACGCCACGAAGCTGAGCTGGATAGCGAATTTCATCTGGGGCATCGCCGACGACGTGCTCCGGGACCTCTACGTGCGGGGCAAGTACCGGGACGTGATCCTGCCCATGACGGTGCTGCGGCGGCTGGACGCGGTGCTGGAGCCGACCAAGAAGGCGGTGCTGGACATGAAGGCCAGCCTGGACAAGGCCAGGATCGCCAACCAAGACCAGGCCCTCAGGGGCGCCGCCAAGCAGGCGTTCTACAACACCTCGAAGTTCACGCTGCGGGACCTCAAGTCCCGGGCCAGCCAGCAGCAGCTCAGGGCGGATTTCGAGGCGTACCTGGACGGCTTCTCCCCCAACGTGCAGGACATCCTCAACAGCTTCGAGTTCCGCAACCAGATCCCCCGGCTCTCCAAGGCCGACGCCCTGGGCACCCTCATCGAGAGGTTCCTCTCCCCGGACATCAACCTCGGCCCCGATCCCGTCCGGGACACCGACGGCTCGGAGCGCCAACCCGGCCTCGATAACCACGGGATGGGCACAATCTTCGAGGAACTGGTGCGCCGCTTCAACGAGGAGAACAACGAGGAGGCCGGCGAGCACTGGACCCCAAGAGACGCGGTCAAGCTCATGGCCAACCTCATCTTCCTCCCGGTGGCCGACCGCATCGAATCGGGCACCTACCTCCTCTACGACGGCGCCTGCGGCACCGGGGGCATGCTCACCGTGGCGGAGGAGACGCTCAAGGACCTAGCCACGGCGCACGGCAAGCAGGTGGCCACCCACCTCTTCGGCCAGGAGATCAACGCCGAGACCTACGCCATCTGCAAGGCCGACCTCCTGCTCAAGGGCGAGGGCGACGCCGCCGACAACATCATCGGCGGCCCGGAGCACTCCACCCTGTCCAACGACGCGTTCCCCTCCCGGGAATTCGACTTCATGCTCTCCAACCCGCCCTACGGCAAGAGCTGGAAGGGCGACCTGGAGCGGCTCGGCGGCAAGGACGGCATCAAGGACCCTCGCTTTGTCATCACCCACGCCGGGGACCCGGAGTACTCGCTGCTGACCCGGTCCAGCGACGGCCAGATGCTCTTCCTCGCGAACATGCTCTCCAAGATGAAGGGCGGCACCCCGCTGGGCAGCCGCATCGCGGAGGTCCACAACGGCTCCTCCCTCTTCACCGGGGACGCCGGCCAGGGCGAGAGCAACATCCGCCGCTGGATCATCGAGAGCGACTGGCTGGAGGCCATCGTCGCGCTGCCCCTGAACATGTTCTACAACACCGGCATCGCGACCTACATCTGGGTGCTCTCCAACCGCAAACCCGCCCACCGCAAGGGCAAGGTCCAGCTCATCGACGCCAGCGGGTGGTCCCGCCCCCTGCGCAAGAACATGGGCAAGAAGAACTGCGAGCTGTCCGAGGAGGACATCGCCCGGATCTGCGACACCTTCCTGAAGTTCGAGGAAACCGGCCAGTCCAAGATCTTCCCCAACGAGGCCTTCGGCTACCACAAGGTCACCGTCGAGCGGCCCCTGCGGCTCAGGGGCGCCGACCCGGAGCGCGCCTACAGCCCGAAGGAGATCAAGGCCCTCAGGGAGTCCGCCGGGACCGATCCCGGCGCGCCGCCGGTCATCCGCAAGATCCACAAGAAGGGCACCGCCCCCGATCCCCTCAATGGCCTGTTCGAGGCCACCATCGGCGGCAAGCCCACCGTGGTCGAGTACGAGCCCGACGCCGACCTCCGCGACACCGAGCAGATCCCCCTGCTCGAACCCGGCGGCATCGAGGCCTTCATCAAGCGCGAGGTCCTGCCCCACGTGCCCGACGCCTGGGTGGACGCCTCCAAGACCCAGGTCGGCTACGAGATCTCCTTCACCCGCCACTTCTACAAGCCCCAGCCCCTCCGGTCCCTGGAGGAGATCCGGGCCGACATCCTCGCCGTCGAGAGGGAGACCGAGGGGTTGCTCGGAGAGATCATCGGCACTGCTGGAGCCAAGCCATGACAAGCCATCACAAGGTCTACCTCACCCGCGCCGGAAAATTGGGCGAGGACGAGGAGTTCGTTCTGGAAAACAATCTGGCAGTCATCGGCTTTCGCGAAGTGCCGTCCTTGGCCGACGCCCGTGATTATCAGGGCATCTACAAGATCGTCGAAACCAGCTACCCCGGTGCCAAGCCACGCGCGATCGGCAATTTCGCCGGCCAGCTGTGGGCGTTCGCCCTGGCGATGAAGGAGGACGATATCGTGGTGCTGCCGCGCAAACTTACGTCGCAGGTCGCCATCGGACGGGTGACGGGGCCCTACGCTTTCCAGAAGGTGGGCAACGTCGGGCGCCATACGCGGCCGGTGGAGTGGGTACGCCCCGACGTTCCCCGCACCGCATTCGAGCAGGACCTGCTCCACTCTTTCGGGGCGTTCATGACGGTATGCAGCATCTCCCGCAATGAAGCCGCGCGGCGCGTCGCTGAGGTGATGGGGGGCAAATCGGACCCCGGTCCCGTGCTGGCGGTCGACAAGCCGAAGAGGCCCGGCAACGCCCCGCCCGAGGTACAGCCCGAGGAGGTGACCGATCTCGCACAACTCGCACACGATCAGATCGTCGCGCACGTCCAGGCTCACTTCGCCGGCCATGCGCTTGCGTCCCTCGTGGACGCGGTGCTGCGTGCCGACGGATGGGCGACCAAGGTCTCGCCGCCGGGCGCGGACGGGGGCGTCGACATCCTCGGCGGCCGCGGCCCCCTGGGCCTCGACGATCCGCGGCTGTGCGTACAGGTGAAATCGCAGAACAGCCCCGCCGATGTCACGATCTACCGGACGCTTCAGGGCACGATGCAGACGTTCAAGGCCGAGCAGGGACTGCTCGTGTGTTGGGGCGGCTTCAACAAGGCCGCGCTCGCCGAGGCGAGGCAGGGACACTTCACCGTGCGACTCTGGGACAGTCGAGACCTCGTCGAGGCGATCTACCGGACCTACGAACGGCTGCCGGCCGAGATCCAGGCGGAGCTGCCGCTCAAGCGGGCCTGGATGCTGGTGCCGGAGGATGCCGACGCATGATTGGTGGCCTCAAGCCCTACCCCGCGTACAAGGTTTCGGGCGTGCCGTGGCTCGGGCAGGTGCCGGAGCAGTGGGAAATTGAACGCCTAAAATCACGCGTCGCTCACGTGGTTCAGCAAACCGCCGAACGTCAGGACGGAGACCTCTACATCGCACTGGAACACGTTGAGAGCTGGACCGGCCGCCTCCGCAACGCAGGATCGACCGCCACGTTCGAGAGCCAAGTCAAGCGGTTCCGGGCGGACGACGTTCTTTTTGGCAAGCTGCGCCCGTATCTCGCTAAGGTCACCCGCCCGAAATCCGGTGGTGTGTGCGCAGGCGAGTTTTTCGTGCTCCGCCCGAGATTTTCCGTTCTTTCCGCCTCCTACCTCGAACACCTACTCCGCTCGCAGCCGGTCATCGACATCATCAACAGTTCGACATTCGGCGCGAAGATGCCCCGTGCGGATTGGCAATTCGTCGGGACCCTTGGGCTGACGTTCCCTCCCCTCGCCGACCAATCCGCCATCGTCCGCTTCCTCGACCACGCCGACGGCAAGATCCGGCGCTACATCCGGGCCAAGCAGAGGCTGGTCAAGCTGCTGGAGGAGCAGCGGCAGGCCATCATCCACCGCGCCGTCACCCGCGGCCTCGACCCCAACGTCCGCCTCAAGCCCTCCGGCGTGGAGTGGCTGGGGGATGTGCCAGAGCATTGGGAGGTGTCTAGGATCAAGAACGAGTTTCATTGTCTCAATTCAAGGCGCATCCCTCTCAGTTCTGAGGAGCGCGGCAGAATGTCGTCCAAAATGTACGACTACTATGGGGCCTCTGGGGTAATCGATCGAGTCGATCAGTACATTTTCGATGATGAACTCCTGCTGATCGCCGAGGACGGGGCCAACCTCGTCCTGCGGAATCTCCCCCTCGCAATCATCGCTAAGGGCCAGTTTTGGGTAAACAACCACGCGCACATCCTGAAGCCAAAACGCGGGAACATCGCGTATCTTGCCAATCTCTTGGAGACGCTGAACTACCAGCCCTGGATTTCTGGCGCGGCCCAGCCCAAGCTCACGCAAGACCGCTTGATGTCCATCACTATCGTGGTCCCTCCCCCACGCGAACAGGACCACATCATTCAGACGATCTCCCAGGAAACAAAGCACCTGATGTCAGTGATTGCGCAAGGCGGCCGCGAGATTTCCCTCCTCCGTGAGTACCGCACCCGGCTGATCGCCGACGTGGTGACGGGCAAGCTCGACGTGCGGGATGCGGCGCTAGGGTTGCCCGAGGATTTCGCTGCCCAGGGGATCCTTGACGAGCCCGAGGCGGAGGAACTCACCGAGTCCGCCGACGAGTCGGGTGACGCAATCGCTGCGGAGGACACCGGGTGATTGCGTCTATTGCGTCTGTAGCGTTTATAGCGTTGACGGTGGTTCCCATCGGGACCATAGTATGGCCATGAAACTGATGGAGAATCGCTTCGACGCCTCCCTGCTGACCGAGGAGGAGCGCGGCCTCGTGGGTCGGCTGATCGACATGGCCCGGAGGGAAAAGCGCCCGTGCCTGAAGGCCGCGGACGGCACCGAGGTGCCCCTGCCTCAGGCGGTACACCAGCTTCTGATGCGCGTGCTCCAGGACCTGCGCCGGGGCCGTGCGGTGGTGCTGGTGCCTGAGGACGAGACCTTCACCACGCAGGCCGCGGCAAACTATCTGGGCATGTCACGCCAGTTCTTCGTGACCCTGCTGGAGTCCGGTAAGATCCCCTTTCACCGGGTCGGCACCCACCGGCGGGTCTACTTTAAGGACCTGCTCGACTACGAGAGGAAGAGGGATTCGGCGCGCAGGGCCGGGCTCAGGGGCCTGTTCGACGAGGTGGACAAGGCGGGCCTCTACGACGCATCCTACACCGGCGAGGATGAGGGCTGATTTCCCAGCGCTGCTCGACGCCTGCGTGCTGGCCAACTTTGGCGTGTGCGACCTTTTGCTGCGGCTGGCGGAGCCGCCGCGCCTCTACCTCCCATTCTGGTCCGAGGAGATCCTCGCTGAGGTGGCCCGCACGCAGATCATGTCCCTGAAGCCCCCGTGGCCCGTGCATCTTGTCGAATCCTGGAGGCGGGAGGTCCGGGGACACTTCCCGGAGGCCATCGTGGGCGGCTGCCCCGACCCCGCGGCGTTCCCCGGTGTGCACGCCAAGGACCGCCACGTGATGGCGGCGGCAGTCGGCGCCGGTGCGCAGGTCATCGTGACCTTCAACCTGAAACATTTCCCGGCCCCTGCCCTCACGCCGCACCACATCCATGCCGAGCACCCGCAGGATTTCCTACTCAACCTCTACGCCATGGAGCCGGAGACCGTGCTCGGCAAACTCGGCGACATCGCCCGCCAGAAGAGCACCGATATCGAGGACATCCTGTTACACTTGGGAAAGAGCGTGCCCGAGTTCAGTCGGGTGCTGCTATCGGACCGCGGCGGTACCCGGGGCATCACCGGCCAGTGAAAGGCATCGCGCATGTCCTACACCACACCTACGCCACTTGACGGGAACTTGATGAATCGGCCACACTCGACCCGTCTGATGAAGCCATCCCCGCTAATTTCAGTCAGTTGCGGGGACCAGGGGTACTTGATGGGTACTTGATGGGATGCCCACCATGCCCCACACCGACACCAGCGAGAAGGGATTGGAGAGCCTGATCGTGTCGGCCATGACGGCGCCGCCCTCCGGCACCGGGGCCGCGGTGAACGAGGCCATCGGCACCTATGCGGGCGGCGGCTGGATCCCGGGCGACCCGAAGGACTACGACCGCGAGTATTGCGTGGATCTGGCCCAACTCCGGGCCTTCGTCGATGCCACGCAGGAGGCGGTGGCCCCGGCGCTGGATCTCGGCAACGACGCCCCCACCCGCCGGGCGTTCCTGTCACGCCTCCAGGGGGAGATCGCCAAGCGGGGCGTGATCGACGTGCTGCGCCACGGGGTCAAGCACGGGGCCCACTCCATCGACCTGTTCTACGGCACCCCCTCCCCCGGCAACCAGAAGGCGCAGGCCCGCCACGCCCAGAACCGCTTCAGCGTCACCCGCCAGCTCCGCTACAGCCGCGACGAGACCCAGAGGGCGCTGGACCTGTGCCTCTTCATCAACGGGCTGCCGGTGGTCACCTTCGAGCTGAAGAACAGCCTCACCAAGCAGACCGCGGACGACGCGGTGCAGCAGTACCGCCTGGACCGGGATCCCCGGGAGCGCCTCTTCGAATTCGGCCGCTGCATGGTCCACCTGGCCGTTGACGACGCCGAGGTGCGCATGTGCGCGCACCTCAGGGGCAAGGAGTCCTGGTTCCTGCCCCTGAACCGGGGGTGGAACGACGGGGCCGGCAACCCGCCCAACCCCGGTGGGATCAAGACCGACTACCTGTGGCGGCGGATCCTCTCCCCGGCGGGCCTGACGGACATCATCGAGAACTACGCCCAGGTCGTGGAGCGCAAGGACGAGAGGACCGGCAAGAAGAAGCGGGACCAGATCTTCCCCCGCTACCACCAGCTCGACGTGGTGCGCCGCCTCCTGGCCGACGCCGCCAAACATGGCGCCGGCCGCCGCTACCTGATCCAGCACTCGGCGGGCAGCGGCAAGTCCAACTCCATCGCGTGGCTGGCACACCAGCTCATCGGCCTGTCCCGGGACGGCGCCCCGATCTTTGACTCGATCATCGTGGTGACCGACCGCCGGATCCTGGACCAGCAGATCCGGGACACGATCAGGCAGTACGCCCAGGTGGGGGCCACCGTGGGCCACGCGGAGGACTCGGGGGACCTGCGGAAGTTCATCCAGGAGGGCAAGAAGATCATCATCAGCACGGTGCAGAAGTTCCCCTTCATCCTGGACGAGATCGGCTCCGCGCACCGGGATCGGCGCTTCGGCATCATCATCGACGAGGCCCACTCCAGCCAGGGGGGCCGGACCGCCGCGGCCATGAGCATGGCGCTCTCGGAGGCCGGCGCCGAGGAAGAGGAGGAGACGACCGAGGACAAGATCAACCGGATCATGGAGGCCCGGAAGATGCTGCCCAACGCCAGCTACTTCGCCTTCACCGCCACCCCAAAGAACAAGACGCTGGAGATCTTCGGGGACGCCTACAGGGAGGGCGACCAGACCAAGCACCGCCCCTTCCACGCCTACACGATGAAGCAGGCCATCCAGGAGGGCTTCATCCTCGACGTGGTGGCCCACTACACCCCGGTCAACAGCTACTACAGGCTGATCAAGACCATCGAGGCCGACCCGGAGTTCGACACCCGCAGGGCGCGCAAGAAGCTGCGCCGATACGTCGAGGGCCACGACCACGCCATCCGGCTCAAGGCCGAGATCATGGTCGACCACTTCCACGAGCACGTGCTCGGCCTCAACAAGGTCGGCGGCCAGGCCCGCGCCATGGTCATAACCGGCAGCATCAGGCGGGCCATCCAGTACTACCACGCGTTCAGCGAGTACCTGATTGAACGCAAGAGCCCGTACCGCGCCATCGTGGCCTTCTCCGGGGAGCACGACTACGGGGGGGCCAGGGTCAGCGAGGCCTCCCTCAACGGCTTCCCGTCCTCCAAGATCGCCGACAGGATCCGGGAGGACCCCTACCGGTTCCTGATCTGCGCCGACAAGTTCCAGACCGGCTACGACGAACCGCTGCTCCACACCATGTACGTGGACAAGATGCTCAGCGGCATCAAGGCGGTGCAGACCCTCTCCAGGCTCAACCGCGCCCACCCCAAGAAGCACGACACCTTCGTGCTGGATTTCATGAACGACGCCGACGCGATCCGCGAGGCGTTCTCCGACTACTACCGCACCACGATCCTCGGGGAGGAGACCGACCCCAACAAGCTCCACGACCTCAAGGCCGACCTCGACGCGCGGCAGGTCTATTCTCCCGCGCGGATGGAGCAGGTCGTGTCGCTGTACCTGGGCGGGGCCGAGCGGGAGGCGCTGGACCCGGTCCTCGACGCCTGCGTGGCGGCGTACAAGGACGGCCTCGACGAGGACGGCCAGGTCGATTTCAAGGGCAAGGCCAAGGCCTTCGTGCGCACCTACAGCTTCCTGGCCTCCATCCTGCCCTACACCAACGCCGCCTGGGAGAAGCTCTCCATCCTCCTGAACCTGCTCATACCCAAGCTGCCCGCCCCCCAGGAGGAGGACCTCGCCCGGGGGATCCTTGAGACCATCGACATGGACAGCTACCGCGTCGAGAAGAAGGCGGCCATGAGGATCGCCCTGCCCGACGAGAACGCCGAGATCGAGCCGGTGCCGGCCAGCGGCGGCGGCCACGTGCCCGAGCCCGAGATGGACCGGCTCAGCAACATCGTGAGGTCGTTCAACGACCATTTCGGCAACATCCCCTGGACCGACGCGGACAGGATCCACCGCCTCATCACCCACGAGATCCCGGACAAGGTGTCCGCCGACACCGCCTACCAGAACGCCAAGAAGAACTCCGACCGCCAGAACGCCCGCATCGAGCACGACAAGGCCCTGGCCCGCGTCATGACCGCCCTGCTCAAGGACGACACCGAGCTGTTCCGCCAGTTCAGCGACAACGAGTCCTTCCGCCGCTGGCTCACCGACACCATGTTCCGGCTCACCTACGAGGATAGGGCGGCGTAGGATATCCATCATGACCGGCAGCCCTCTCCCCCAAGACAGACCCCTAACCGAGGCGGACCTTGCCGCCCTCGTCACCTCCGGTGCCAGGGAGGATCGCTACTTGGAATTCAAGCGCATCTGGGTCCTAGCAGACGACAAGGGCAAGCGCGAGTTCCTGAAGGCCGTCTCGGCGTTCGCCAACTCACGCGGCGGGGATCTTGTCCTCGGCATGAAGGCGGTCAAAGGTATTGCTGCTGAGCTGGCCCCCCTTGACCTAGATGATCCTGATCAGGCCGCAATTCAGATTCGTGACCTCATTCGTTCCCATATCCGTCCACCGCTGGGTGGCGTCCAGACTGAGTCAGTGATTCTTGCCGGCGGCAAACCCATCGTCGTCGTACGCACGCCCAAGAGCTGGGCCGGTCCCCACATCCTTACCTACGGCAACGACCGCCGATTCTACATCCGCGATGATGCCGGGAAACGGGCGATGGAATTCGAGGAGGTCGAGGAGTCGTTTCTGTCGCGGGAGGCCATCGGCCCACGACTCCGAAATTTTCGCATGGAGCGGTGCGCCGCGATCCTGAACGGCGATACCCCGCGACAGTTGACCGGCCACGCCCGCGTCGTCTTGCACGTGCTGCCATATGCCATGATGGTCCGCCCATACCGTTTCAGCGCGCACGAACTATTCGGCCGCTGCAAGGACCTACAGCCCATTTGCGATGGTGGATATTCCCGCGCATTTGATCTCGACGGGCTTCTATTCTTCCAGCACCACGGCGCGGATGCCGCCGTCGGGTATTCTCTGGTTTTTAGGAGCGGGGCCATCGAAGCAGCAGATGCAGTGATCCTCGGTGGGCTGGGCGACAACTCAGAAAAGCGAATGCCCGGGCGCGGTCTGGAAGAGGCCCTGATCTCGTGTGCGGAGTCGTGTGCCAAGACCCTCATCGGCCTTGAGGTCGAGTTTCCTGCCGCCGTATTCCTCAGCTTGCTCAATGTTCGCGACTACCGCATGTCAATGGACGTGCCCCCAATCGGGGCCCATCCGATCAAGCGCGACCACGTGTACCTGCCCGAATCGATTCTGGATGTGCCCCCGCAGTCCATGGCGAACGCGCTCTTCCCCCTGTTCAGCACCATGTGGAATGCGTTCGGCTATTCTCAGTCCCCGAACTATGATTCGACCGGGATCTGGAAGCCTCGGTAGTACGGGCCGCCATTGATCGGCTATCTCTTCTAAAGCCTAACCGCAACCGCCCCCCTCCCCGCGCTATATACCTCTGAAGGGGACCCTTCGTGTCCCCCATCACCCGCGGGTTTCGGCACCACGGCCCTGAGTCTGCCCATGTGGCGGTCCGGGGCCGCGCCGTTTACCCGCGGCAACCCTCAACAGAAAGGAATCCAACACATGGCGGTGAAATTGATCGCCAACTACAGCAAGCGGCTGGGCCTGCCCGGCTACTCGAGCCACCAGTTCGCCGTCTCGGTCGAGTGCGAGATCGCGAACGTGGCGGACGCGGCCGGGGAGTCGGAGCGGCTCTACAGGTTGCTCCAGCAGTCCGTCGACTCCCAGATCACCGAGACGGGATTCGTCCCGCCCCACGGATACGGGATGAACGGAGACAACAACGATGCGCCCAACGGCGACGAGCCGACGGAGGCCCCCTGGAAGTGCAGCGACAAGCAGCGGGACCTGATCCTGAAGCTGGTCGACGAGCACAACCTGGACAAGGGCGAGGTCGAGGCGCTCTCCCGGGAGCGGTTCGGCAAGGGCGTGAAGCTGCTCTCGAAATTGGAGGCCAGCGGCCTCATCGACGAGCTGATCGAGCGCCACGGCGGCAACGGCGGGCGCCCCAACGGCAACCGTCGGCCACGCCGCAACGCGTACGCAAGGGGTGCCGCATGATCGCCCCCGCCAGAACGGCACCACCGGCGCGCGCGTCCACCGGGGACACCGGCGCGATCCCGCGCCACATCTCGGCCACCGCGGCCCGCGGCTATCTGTCCTGCGGGCTGCGGTTCTACTTCGAGAGGGTGGCGTGCATCGCCAAGCCGGTGGCCGCGGCGCTGCACCTGGGCAAGGCGGTCCACGCCGGGCTGAGGTATCTCCACGTCGCGCTGTGGCGCGGCCTCGACACCTCGCCGGCCGCGGTATCCGACGCCTACGCCGAGGCCTTCTACGCGCTGGAGGCCGAGGAGGGCCCGGTGGCCTTCGATGGGCCCGGGGGGCGCGACAGGGCGAAGGCCGATGGCCTGCGCCTCATCGCCGCGTACCTCGATAGCGGGGAGGTTCCCGGGGAGCGCCCCCGCGGCGTCGAGGTCACGCTGGAGGAGCGCGTGCCCGGTCTCGACGTGCCGCTCTGTGGCACCATCGATCTGGTCGGACACGATCTGCGGGTCGTGGACTTCAAGACCGCATCGGGCCGGCCCGACCCGGATGGCGCCGCGTTCGATGCGGAGTTGCAGCTGGTCAGCTACGCGCTGCTGCTGGAGGCCGCCATCGGCCAGGGCCCGCCCGGGCTGGAGCTGATCCACCTGGTCAAGACCAAGACGCCCCAGGTCGTCCGGGTCTCGGTGCCGCCGCCCAATGGCACCAGAAAGGATCGCGCGGTCGCGATGCTGGACGCCGCGGTGACCGGCATCGCGGAGGGGCGCTTCAATCCCGCCCCGGGCATGCAGTGCTCCTGGTGCGCCTACCGCGACGAGTGCGCGGCTTGGACGGGAGGTGCGATATGAGGCGTGCCCTACTCATGCTGCCCATGGTCCTCCTGGCCGCATGCCAGGATGCGGCCACCAAGGCACCGCCATCCCCGGACATGACCCCGGTGGGAGGCGGATTGTCCGTGATCGGCCTGGGCATCGTGATCGCGGCCGCCGTGATCGCGCTGGGCGAGGCCCTCCGCGGACCCGGGAAGGGGGGTGGTCGCCGTGGCTGACATGGCGCGCATGCTGCGGCTCGGGATCCTCGTGATCCTGGGCCTCCTGATCGCCACCTCCGCCGTGCTGCTGGTGATGATCGTCGGCAAGGCGGTCCTCCCCCTGGCGCTGATCGGTGCAACGGCCCTCATTGCCCACACGTTCCTGCGGGGGCCGATCATCATCCGGACCCGATCCGGGAAGGAGTGAGCGCCATGCACCTGCACCAGAAAAGCACCGGCAAGGAGGCACGCGCCCTGGCGGCATCTCCCCCGCCCTTCGGCCCGGGGTTCCGGGACGATGTGGTCGCGAGGGTGGAGACCGTCGAGGTCTGGGCGTCGGGGTTCGGGGACCCCGGCGACGACTTCTGCGAGTTCCGCGCGCTGGACGCCGCGGGCAAGGAGATAGCGAGGACCCAGATAGGCGGGTACTGAGGGAACGAGAGAGGGGAAACCAGAATGGGGCCGGGCCTATCGGGATGGGCCCGGCCCCGATCCATTTCGTGGGGCGGCATGCCGCACCCACCTGCAACGCAAACACCAGACACGGAAAGGAGGCTCACGCATGGACGGACAACACGCCGGCATGACGCTGCGCGAGATGCCCCCCGACCAGCGGCCTCGCGGCCGACTGATCGAGCGGGGCGCGGGCGCGCTGCGCGACGAGGAATTGCTCTGCTGCATGCTCGCCGGGGGAACGGGCCGCGCGTGCCCGCTGGCCGTGTCCCAGCAGACGCTGGCGCGCTTCGGCGGGCTGGCTGGCGTCGCCCGCGCCCCGGTGGCGGAGCTGGCCCAGGTCGCCGGGATCGGCGAGGCCGGTGCCGCCGGGATCCGGGCCGCGGTCGAACTGGGCGTCCGGCTGGCGCGGCGCAACGCCAGCGCCGTGAAGCTGGACGACGCGTCGCGGATCGCGGACCTGCTGGGGCCGGAGATGCGGCTGCTCGCGCAGGAAAGCGCCCGGGTCGTATTGCTCAACGCCAAGCTGCACCTCATCGGCGTCGAGCCGGTCTCCGAGGGGCTGGTGGACCAGGCGCTGGTGCACGCGAGGGAGGTCTTCTCCCCGGCGATCGCGCGCAGGGCCTACGCGGTGGTGCTGGCGCACAACCATCCGTCCGGGGATCCGACGCCCTCGGAGGCCGACATCCGCATCACCCGCGCGCTGCGCGAGTCCGCCAAGGTGCTCGACATCCCGCTGCTGGACCACGTCATCCTGGGCGCGCCATCGGTGGCGTATCCAGAAGGGTGGTTCAGCTTCAAGGCGGCCGGGTACCTGTGAGGCGCATGGGGCCGGTGGGAGCGATCCCATCGGCCCCGAAGACTTCGGCGGGAGATCTCCCCGCCATCCATACCAACACGGGTAGTGGGATCACGGCCTGCTGAGTAATGGCATGTGCCGCCCACGACCAAGAACACCAACAGAAAGGAGATCCCATGACAGACACCACGACCGGGACGGTCGACGCCATCGAGCTGACCCTCGGTTCCTTCGGCCAGCAGTACGCCACCATCGACGGGCGGCGGTTCGTCACGTGGTTCGACTACCGGGACCCGGCGCTCGCGGGCCTCCGCCCCGGCTGCCGGGTCGAGTATCGCGCGCGGCCTGCACCCACCCCGCTGTGCCACGCGCCCCGGGTGACCGAGGCGCTGCCCGCCGCGACGCTGCTGCGGGTCATCCCGCCGGAGGCGCCGCGATGGGCCTGAGCTACCACTTCGCCTTCTCGGCCCCGGGGGACGCGCCGGCGGAGGCGCTGCTCGCCTTCCTGCGGTCGGTGGAGGCCGAGGCGCGGCGGATGGGCTTTGGCCCCACGCTCGTGCTGGACGCCGCCTTCGACACCCCGGCGCGCCGACGGTTCGCCCGGCGGGTCGTGCGCGGCATCCACGTCGCGGACGACCGGCTCCGGGGCGCCGCCCAGCCCGCGCCGGGGCTGGCGTGGGATTTCAGCCCGGGGCTGGGCCACTGCCGGCTGGCGCCCGAGCGGGCCGTCATCGTGGTGGTGACCGACGAACGCGGGCGGGAGACGGTCTTCGGCTTCGCCCGGTACCCGGCGGTCCTGCGGGACATCGGCGGGCGGGAGCTGCTCGAGACACCCGTCGGCGACCGCTGGCTCTTCCGGGATTCGGTGGACAGCCCGGACCCGCGCTACCGGCAGATCGTGAGGCGGTTCGCGGAGGCCGGATACCTCGAGGCCGAGCGCGACGAGTTCGCGCCCGGCCGCAAGACACAATGAGACCAAACCAACAACAGAAGGAGACAATAGGCATGAGTGTGATATTCGGGCCGCCGGCGCGTCCGGTGGCAACAAGACAACCCGCGGGCCTCCTGCTGCATTGCGGCGGCCGGGTCGTGGAACGCGAGGAGCTGCTGGCGGTGCCGACGCCGCTCGGAACCCAGACGTGGTACCCGCTGGACCACGGCGCGATCCTGGAGGAGGTCGAGGGACAGCTCTCGGCCACCGGATTCACGCTGGAGGGCCAGAGGCACGCGCTATCCCACGCCGGGGCGCGCTACTTCGGCGTGCTGAGCGTCAGCCTGCCCGGCAGGACCGAGGAGGAGTACGAGTGGATCGTCGGGCTGCGCAACAGCCACGAACAGTCGTATCCCGCGGGCCTCGTCGCCGGGACACGCGTCCTAGTTTGCGACAATAAGGCGTTTGCGGGCGAGGTGAAGATCAGCCGCAAGCACACCCGCTTCGCGCTGCGCGACCTCCGCCACCTCGTGGCCCGCGCCGTCGGGCAACTGGGCGACCGCTTCCGGTCGCTCGACGCCCGGGTGGCCGCGTACCGCGAGGCGCGGGTGCCGGACTGGTTGGCGCACGACATCGTCGTGCGCGCCGCCGACTGCCGCGCCATCACCGCCTCGCAGATCCCCGACGTGCTGCAAGGCTGGAGGCACCCGGAGCACGAGAGCTTCCGGCCCCGCAACGCCTGGAGCCTGTTCAACGCGTTCACCGGCGTGTACCGCGAGATCAACCCCCACGCGGCCCTGCGCCGCAGCGAGGCCCTCCACGGCCTCTTCGACGCGGTCGTCGGGCTGTCGTGAGAGGAGGAGAGCCTCTGCGCCGCATGGCGCAGGGCTCTTCCTTTAGATGGCACGAGACATAGCCGCATCCCAAGTCATCGCGGCCCGCTACTGCCGCTTTGACGGCAACACGCGCGGGCGCCTGCGGGCGTCGCCGGCATCGCCTCCGCCGTATGCCTTGAAATAGGCATTGGTCAGGGCGGTGCAGCCATAGAACGCGAACCGATCGATCTTGGTACCGCTGGCGGGTATCGTCACGCTCGTAAGGCCGCTGCAACCGCGGAACGCAGAATCTCCTATGCTGGTGACGCTGCCCGGGATCGTCACGATCGTCAGACTGCCGCAGTTAACGAACGCAGAATCCCCGATGCTGGTGACCCCATCGGGGATCGTATAGGCACCAACTTTGCCGGCGGGGCATCGGATGAGCGTGGTCCGGCCCTTGTCGAACAGGACCCCGTCCGCGCTGCTGTAGCTGGGGTTGGCTGGGTCGACACTGATAGTGGTCAACTTGCGGCAGTCGTCGAATGCCGAGTCGTAGATCTTTGTGACACTGCTGGGAATCGTCACGCCCGTCAGGCTGCCGCAATTAACGAACGCACCACCCCCGATGAAGGTGACGCTGCCCGGAATCGCCACGCCCGTCAGGTTGCTGCAACCAGAGAACGCACAACCCCCGATGCTGGTGACGGTGTCGGGAATAGCTACGTTTGTCAGACGAAAGCAGCCCCAGAACGCATTGACCCCGATCCCGATGACGCCGCCCGGGATCGCATAACTTCCAGATTTGCCGGCCGGGCATCGAATCAGTGAGGTCTGGCCCTTGTCGAACAGGACCCCGTCCACGCTGCTATAGCGCGGGCTGGCCGGGTCCACGCTGATAGTGGTCAGGCCGACGCAGTCACCGAACCGCGGAATCTCGATGCTGGTGACGCTGCCCGGGATCGTCACGCTCGTCAGGCTGCCGCAGCCAAGGAACGCAGATTTCCCGATGCCGGTGACCGGCAAACCATCGATCATGCCCGGGATCGTCACATCCCCGCCGGGACCGGTGTAGTTCGTGATGGTGATCGCACCACCATTGGTCGTGTACTCGAATTCTGCCCGGGCGTCGGGCAGCAGTAGCCCCACCCAACAAGCCGCAGCAAACATGGTGACCAACACTCGGCATGATTTCATCGTCAGAATCTCCTTGGCGACGGAGCGTAACCGACGGGCCATCGGAGATCGAGCTGGAATGCCGACGGCCCGACGACCTACCGCGAGGCGCGCGTGCCGGACTGGCTCGCCCACGACATCGTGGTGCGCGCCG